>JAWKYX010000123.1:0-5566 GCA_041396265.1 Rhodocyclaceae bacterium | reverse complement strand
TCCAGTTTCGACGCAATTGCTGCGCCCTTCCGTACTCCGGCACTCGCCTGCGGGCTCGCCGCCGCGGTCATTTCACTGACGCGGAACGCATGACCTTTTGCTGGTTGCAAACCGGCTCATCCTGTTGACGCATTGGCACTTTACGCCGTTGGAATTCCTACGGAAAACTTTGGCCAGGTTTCGGGTAAAGCGCGGCACCCATGCTTGACTCCAGGGGAGCGCGACCACCAAGCCGCGTGCCGGTCCAAAGGCAAAGCGCCCGCATCATGGTTGAGGAGTTTCAAGCGTAGCAAGATGTAGTTCGCCCTTAGCCGGCCGTCAGCGCCGATGCAACGCTTCCTTCCACGATCCCGGCCGGTCCTGCGCTTCATCCGGATTTCTGGGCAATCGCCTCGCCCACTTGGGCGGTGCGCGTCTGCCAGAGTTCGATCCGACGATGGGACGCACGCGACATGGAGAAATCGAGTTGCCTTGCCTTTGGCGCCAGGATCTACTACCGCCCGATCGAGGCGGCCGTCCGTTGGGCGGGACTGTTGCGCTTTGAGCCGCGGATTCTGGAAACGCTCGGGCCACGTGCCATGCCTGAGCCGAACGACTTTCCGCGCTGGCCCTTGCTGCGCCTTTTCTCCGAGCGCATCTTCGACGCATTGGCACACGATGAGCTTTCTTACGGCAAGGCAGGCATGGCGCAGGAACCTCAGCGCCCCGCACTCGACGATCCTGCGTTGATCGTGCGCCACGTCGACCTGAAGGCGTGGATGTCGCATTACTACCCCGGTGAGCGGCCTCCATTCCTGTTCGACGGCATCGAGCGCGAACTGCATCCTTCGGTGAGCGTCGCCATGCTGAACGTGTTGCTGGCCGATCGCGAGGCCGCCAAGCTGCAGCTTGCCGAACTCGCACAACTACATGCGGCGCTGAAGGCACAGCACGAAGCGTTGGCGAAGGAGCATGCCAGTAGCATTCGTGAGGGCGATGCGAGTGAACCGGGCCTGCGCAGCGAATCGACTTACCTGAACATCATTGGCGGCCTGCTGACATTGCTGTTGGGCAAGTCCCCCGCGGGCTCTGCCTACTCGTCCTTCCGCAACATGGATGCGGTGATCAGTGCGCTACTGGCCCACCATGAAGGGCGGCCCGGCATCAGCGAGCGAACGCTGTGGAGCAAGCTGGCACAGGCGCGTCGCCACCTGGAGGCATCGCGCTGAGCCTGTAACAGCAGACTGCAATTGCAGTTGCGTGTTCTGCAGTTGCAGTGAATCTCGCAGCAGCAGCATATGGAATGCGAGGCACTTTCTGAACAACGCCATCGAGCGTCAAGGAGTGCCTCTCATGTCTTCGCAGACCATCGCGCCGGCCTTGCCGCCCGAGCACCGCATCCTGCGCCGCGCCGAGGTCGAAGCCAAGACCGGCTTCAAGCGCGCGCACATCTACAGCCTCATGAAGGAAGGCAAGTTCCCCAAGGCGCTGCGCCTGGGCGTGCGCGCGGTGGGCTGGGACTCGGTGGAGATCGAACAGTGGATCGCCGATCGCCTCAAAGAACGCGCCTGACGCTTCTTCTCGGTTCATGCCATTCGACGAGGAGAAGCCCATGCAGGTGGTGTCCATCATTTCGACCAAGGGCGGCGTGGGCAAGACCACGACGGCGGCCAACCTGGGCGGCTTCATCGCCGATGCCGGGCTGCGCGTGCTGCTGCTGGACCTGGACGTGCAGCCCACGCTGTCGAGCTACTTCACGCTGGACGTTCGCGCGCCCGGCGGCATCTACCAGATGCTGGCCTTCAACGAGCGGCGCATCGAGCAACTGGTGTCGCGTACCGTGATCGCGGGCCTGGACCTGGTGCTCTCCAACGACGACCGCGGCGAACTGAACACGCTGCTGCTGCACGCTCCGGATGGGCGCCTGCGACTGCGCCATCTGCTTCCCGTCTTCCGCACGCACTACGACTTGCTGCTGATCGACACCCAGGGCGCGCGCAGCGTGCTGCTGGAGATGGCGGTGCTGGCGTCCGACCTGGCGCTGTCGCCGGTGACGCCGGAAATCCTCGCGGCGCGCGAGCTGCGGCGCGGCACGCTGCAACTGATCGAGGACATCGCGCCGTATCGGCACCTGGGCATCGAGCCGCCGCCGCTGCGTCTGCTCATCAACCGTGTGCATCCTGTGTCGTCGAATGCGCGGCTGGTCCAGCAGGCGCTGCGACAGGTGTTTCAGGAACAGGCCGGCGTGCAGGTGCTGGGCACCGACGTACCGGCCATCGAAGCCTATCCGCGCGCTGCGACACGAGGATTGCCGGTGCACCGGGTGGAGTACCGGCAGCCGGCTGGGCGCACGGCGCCCGCGGCGTTGGAGACCATGCGCACGCTGGCCGGCGAGCTGTTCCCCGTGTGGCGGGAGCGCTTCGCGCTGGTCACCGGTCGGGCCGATGCGGGAGGGGCCGGCCATGGCGAGCGCGCATGAACTGGCGCGCGGCCGCGAACGGCTGCGCGCGCTGATCGAGTTCGCGCTGGGCGAAGGCTGGCGCGTGGTTCGCACGTCCGGCGGGCACCTGAAATTCACGAAGCAAGGCTGCGCGTCGATCTACACCAGCTCGACGGCGAGCGACCACCGTGCCGACCGCAATGCCCGCGCACAGCTTCGCCGCGCCGACCGGCAAGCGCAGGAGAATGGCCGTGGCTGAGCTGACGCCGCAGGACATGGCTGCCAAGCTGCTGGCCACCGGCTTCGAGCGCAGCGGCCCTTCGGCCGCGACCTTGAGCGACCCCATCGCCGACACGCCGATGGTGGTGACGCTGGACCAGTTGCGGCCCTACGACCACGACCCGCGCGTGACGCGCAACCCGGCCTATGCGGAGATCAAGGCGTCCATCCGCGAACGCGGGCTGGACGCGCCCCCCGCGATCACGCGCAGGCCGGGCGAGGCGCACTACATCATTCGCAACGGCGGCAACACGCGGCTGGCGATCCTGCGCGAGTTGTGGAGCGAGACCAAGGAGGAACGCTTCTTCCGCATTGCGTGCCTGTTCCGCCCGTGGCCGGCGCGCGGCGAAATCGTGGCGCTGACCGGGCATCTGGCCGAGAACGAGCTGCGCGGCGGGCTGACCTTCATCGAGCGGGCCTTGGGCATCGAGAAGGCGCGCGAGTTCTACGAGCAGGAAAGCGGCCAGGCGCTGTCGCAGAGCGAACTCGCGCGGCGGCTGACTGCCGACGGCTATCCGGTGCCGCAGTCACACATCAGCCGCATGAACGATGCGGTGCGCTATCTGCTGCCGGCGATCCCGACGCTGTTGTACGGCGGATTGGGCCGGCATCAGGTGGACCGGCTCGCGGTGCTGCGCAAGGCGTGCGAGCGCACCTGGGAGCGGCGTGCGCTGGGCCGCACCGTGACTGTGGACTTCGCCACCTTGTTTCAGGACGTGCTGACGCAGTTCGACACACAGCCGGACGACTTCTCGCCGCAGCGGGTGCAGGACGAGCTGGTCGGCCAGATGGCCGAGCTGCTGGAGGCGGACTACGACACGCTGGCGCTGGAGATCAACGACAGCGAAAGCCGCCAGCGTGCGCTGACCAGCGAACCGGCGGCACCGACGCCACCGGCAGCGCCTGTCGTGCCTGCTGGTCCTCCCCCGCCGGTCTCCGCGCCTCGGCAGCCACCCGCCTCGTCTGTGCCGCGCGACACCACGCCGGTCGCGCCTCCGGCGCCAGCAGCGACACCGCCTGCATCGCCCGACGCGCCGGAGGACCAGCACGGGCAACGCGACGAGCGTCTGCAAGGGCACATCGTGACACCGGCACCGACCACCGAGCGCCTGCTGTCCATCCAACGGATGGTCGCGGACCAGCTCGGCGACAAGCTGCCCGACTTCGAGGCCGATGCGCTGCGTGCGATCCCCGTGCAGGCGGGCGGGCTCTATCCCATCTCGGACGTCTGGTACATCGAGCCGAGCTTGGACGTGCCGGATCGCCTGCGCGTGCACATCGCGCAATTCGCGCGCGAGATCGCCGGGGACGCAGCGGTAGCCGACCACATCGAGGCCAGCGACGGCGGCATCGGCTTCGTCTGCGTGGCGCCGGCCGTGGGCCAGGCGAAGGCGCTGCCGGTGTTCGCGCGGGCGGTGCTGACCCTGCTGCATGCGCTGAGTGCAGCGCCGCCCGCCGCGAACGGATTGGACCGCGCGCGGCTGGCCGACGAGCTGGCGGCGCTGCTCCATGGCCATGGCGGCTCGGCCACACGCCTGAGCGATGCTGCGCTGGTGAAGCTGTTCCGTCTGCTGCGCCTGGCGCGCCGGCTGCTGGATCTGGAAGCCGGCGTAGCGAGCCAGGATTCCTGAGCGCAGGAGGCTCCCGTATGTCGGCACCGCACCCGCTCAACCAGGCCGTGATCGCCCAGGCCCTGCATGACCTGCGCAACGGCCAGTTGCGCCGCTGCAAGGCCATGGGCTTCGGCGAGGAGGAGCTGGATGCGCTGAAGCACCCCGAGCTCGTGAGCATGCTGGTGAATGCCACGGTGTCGTGGTGTTCGGTGTCGGTGAACCGGGAAGTGTTGAAGCGGCTGCTGAGCCAGGTGCACGACGTGGAGCGGGAGATCGCCACGGTGGACCGCATGCTGCGCCTGGGGGCGAGCACGGAGATGGTCAGCAAGTTCTACGGCCTCACGCATCAGGAAGTGGCGCTGCGCCGCGACATCCTCGGGCTGCCCAAGCGCAAGGGCCGGCATCCGGTGCTCGACGAGGCGCAGGACGTGGCCTTGTGGGAGCGCTGGAAGGCCGGCGTCGCCGAGCGCCATATCGCCCTGACCGACGACATGGCGATGCTGGCGCTGACCATGGACCTGGCCGAGGCCATGACCCTGCCCATGTCGGTGATCTGGTCGGCGATACGGAACTGGATCGACCAGGGGCTGGTGTAGCCATGACCACGGGCAGCGCATCACGGCGCGATGGCCCGGTTGCGCTGTCGGCGTTGTTCGACGAGGCGCTGCGGCACCTTGAGCCGAAGGAACCGGCGCAGGGCACGGCGCCGGCCGCCGACGGTTTCCTCTACAGCGGCAACCGCCATGAGAGCGTGCCGCGCCGACTGTTCCTCGACCGACGCCTGACGCCGCTGGAGCGCAACGCCTGGCAGGTGTTCCGCCTGCAGCTCAACGACGACGGCGTGACCGCCTTTCCCACCTACGACCAATTGCGCCCCTACCTGGCCTCGATGCCCTGCGCGGCGCAGGCATCGCACGAGACCGTGGCGCGCGCCCTGACGCTGCTGCGGCTGACGCGCTGGCTGAGCCTGGTGCGACGACGGCGCGACCCGAAGACCGGCCGTATCCAAGGCAACCTCTACGTGCTGCACGACGAACCGCTGTCGCCCTTCGAGGCGATGCAGCTCGATGCCGACTACCTCGGCCTGGTCAGCCAGGCGCTGACCCATGCCGCCAAGGCGGTGCAGATCGTGGGCATGAACACGCTCAAGGAGATTGCCGAAGACCCGCTGCTCAGCGGCCGCACGCTGCCGACCCGCCTGCAGGTGCTGGCGCAGCGCATGGCGCTGCATGGCTGGACGACGCCAGGTTATCCA
>JAWKYX010000122.1:0-1500 GCA_041396265.1 Rhodocyclaceae bacterium | reverse complement strand
TGTCGGGCTGGCTGCACAGGCTGAGCGCCCAGCCGGCCTCGTCGCCGCGGCCGGTGCGGCCGATGCGATGGACGTGAATCTCCGGGTCGGGGGTCACGTCGACGTTGATCACCGCTTCGAGGCGCTCGATGTCGAGGCCGCGTGCGGCCACGTCGGTGGCCACCAGTACCGGGCAACTGCGGTTGGCAAAGCGGATCAGCACCTGGTCACGCTCGCGCTGGTCGAGTTCGCCGTTGAGGGTGAGTGCCGCAATGCCGTGAGCGTGCAGCACCTCCACCAGGTCGCGGCATTGCTGACGGGTATTGCAGAAGGCCAGCGTGCTGGCCGGCCGGTAGCGCTTTAGCAGCGTAGCCACCGCCTCGAGGCGCGCCGCATGCTCGATTTCGTAGAAGCGCTGGCGGATCTTGCTCTCGGCGTGCTGCTCGAGCAGCTTCACCTCCCGCGGCTGGCGCAGGAATTCGCCCGCCAGCCGGGCGATCCCTTCGGGATAGGTGGCGGAGAACAGCAGGGTCTGGCGCTGCGCTGGACAGCGTCGCGCGACGAAAGCGATGTCATCGTGGAAGCCCATGTCGAGCATGCGGTCGGCCTCGTCGAGCACCAGCGAATCGAGCGCGTCGAGCTTCAGGCTGCCACGCTCGAGGTGGTCCATGAGCCGCCCCGGCGTGCCGACAACGATGTGCGCGCCGTGCTCGAGGCTCGCCATCTGCGGCTTCATCGGCGCCCCGCCGCACAGCGACAGCACCTTGATGTTGTCGGCGAAGCGCGCCAGTCGGCGGATCTCCTTGCTCACCTGGTCGGCGAGCTCGCGGGTGGGGCACAGCACCATGGCTTGCACTGCGAAGCGGCGCGGGTCCAGCCGGCACAGCATCGGCAAGGCAAAGGCTGCGGTCTTGCCGCTGCCGGTCTTGGCCTGGGCGATGAGGTCGTGACCGGCCAGCGCCAGCGGCAGACTGGCGGCCTGGATTGGCGTCATCGTGCGGTATTCGAGCTGACGCAGGTTGTCGAGCAGGGCGGTGGGCAGCGGCAGGGTGTCGAAAGGAATCGAGGCAGCGGGATCTGCGGCCGGGGACGGGGCGGGGGTGATTTCGGTCATGCCGGATTATCCCGCCTGCCGGCGCTTTCGAGGCAAGGAATCTGCGAGAGGGCGGGTGTGATCTTTGCGCGGCCTGCGCCGACCCGGACTTCGATGGCGGCGGTGCCCGGTGAGAACCCCGCCGGGCGCTGCGGATCAGCGGCGATTTCGTGCGGGTTTCGACCTTTTGCCGCGCCGGGGCGCGTGCCGGTCAGCGGGTCCGCCGGCGCATCCCGAAAGGCCGCCATGCAGCCGGGCGTTTCTTGTCGTCGGCAGCAGGCTTGGGCTTGGGCATCAGCAGGTTCTTGCCGGCGCCGCTGCCGGCGTCCTTGTGGGCCGCCATGGCTTCGGCGAGCTGTGCTTCGCCGATGACGATGGCGGGCTGTGGGGCTTCGGTGGTGTGGGTGGACAGGTCGTCCTTGATGCTG
>JAWKYX010000121.1:0-1537 GCA_041396265.1 Rhodocyclaceae bacterium | reverse complement strand
CCTGTTCGCGCAGAGCAGCCCGGAGCTGTCAGAAAACATCGAGCTGGGCACCAAGTGGAACCTCAACAACGGCCGCATGCTGGCCACGGCCGCGGTGTTCCAGGTGACCAAGCGCGATGTGATGGAGGTGCTGGGCGGTGCCAGCTACACCGACATCGGCGCCATCAACTCGGGCAAGTACCGGGTGCGCGGCGTGGAGTTGTCGCTGGCCGGCGAAGTCATGCCCAAGCTGACCGCGCAGGGCGGGGTGGCCTTCATGAACGCCAAGTGGCTGCGCTCGCAGGACAGCACGCGCGTCGGCAACGGCTTGTCCAACTTCCCCGAGACCACCGCCTCGGTGCTGCTCAACTACCAGGCCACGCCCAAGTTCAGCTTCGGCGGCAACGTGACCTACCAGAGCAAGAAGTTCTCCGGCACGCCCGAGTCGCCCGAGTCGCTGAACATCAAGGTGCCCGAATACACCGTGCTCGACCTGTTCGCGGCCTACAAGATCGACCGCAACACCAGCGTGCGCCTGAACATTGGCAACGTCACCGACGAAACCTACTACCTCGCCGCTTACCGCTCCGGCGCCATGCTCTACATGGGCGATGCCCGCAACGCCCGCCTGACGCTCAATTACGACTTCTGACGCAGGTGGCCACCGACGCCGGGCCGCGTGGCCCGGCGTTCTTGCATTGATGGGAGCTTCATGACCGCACACGCCACGCTGGACCACATCCCGCGCGACATCCTCTGCGCCGCCGACTACGAAGCGCTGGCGCCGCAGTTCATTGCCGCGCCCGCGCTGGCCTATATTGCTGGCGGCAGCGGCGAGGAGCGCACCCTGCGTGCCAACCGCCGCGCCTTTGACCGCTGGCAGATCCAGCCCCGTCTGCTGCGCGATGTGACCGCCGGGCATACGCGCACCACGTTGTTCGGGCGTGCGTGGCGCCACCCCATCGCGCTGGCACCGTTGGCCTATCAGACGCTGGTGCATCCGGCCGGCGAGATCGACACCGCGCGCGGTGCCGCTGCCGCCGACGCCTGCCTGACGGTGAGCACGCTCGCCACCTGCCCGATCGAAGACATCGCCCGCGCCAGTGAAGGCGAGAAGTGGTTTCAGCTGTACTTCCAGCCCACGCGCGAGGCCACGCTGGACCTCATCCAGCGCGCCGAGCAGGCCGGCTATACCGCGCTAGTGGTCACACTCGACGCCTCGGTGCAAAGCCCCAGCCGGCGGGCACTCCGCGCCGGCGTGTCCTTCCCGGACGCGGTCAATCTGGCGCGCTACGGCGCGGCGCCGCAGCTGGCGCTGGCCGCCAACGCGAGCGTCATTTTCCAGGGCGCGATGCGCGAGGCGCCCACTTGGGCCGACCTGCGCTGGCTGCTGTCGGCCACCCGCTTACCGGTGCTGGTCAAGGGCGTGTTGCGCGCCGACGACGCGCTGGCCCTGCGCGAGGCCGGCGTGGCCGGCTTGATCGTGTCCAACCACGGCGGCCGCGCGCTCGATGGCGTGCCCGCCAGTCTGACTGTGCTGCCGGTCATCTGCCGGGCG
>JAWKYX010000120.1:0-1565 GCA_041396265.1 Rhodocyclaceae bacterium | reverse complement strand
GGGGGCGCTGCCGGGCGCGGCAGGCAGGTGCGAGACCTGGCCGCGGGCGCTTCTTACCGGCAGCGGCGCGGCCTCGTCGATGGCGCGGATGCCGACTCCGTTGGCGAGGATGGCGAGCGGCGCGCTGGCGATGCTGCTGCCGTCGGCGGCGAGGGCATACCATCGTCCGTCCCGTCTTTCCAGGCGGGCTAGCGTGCGGCCGAAATGGCCGCGGATGCGTGCATCGAAGGCGCGCAGGTTGGCTTCGCACAGGCTCGGTGGCTCGACCCAGCCGCCGCCCGGAAACCACCAGCCACCCAGCGGCAGGGGCCAGCCCGAGATCGCCGAAGCTTCCTCGTTGCTCACGAAGCGCAGATGTTCGGACGGCGGTTGCTGCGTCTCGACCACTTGCCGCTGCCGCGTTTCGTGCGCGGGGTCGCGCGCCAGGTGCAGCACGCCGCAGGCGTCCCAGCGCGCGGCGCAGCCACTTGCCGCGAGCGCTTCGAGGTGGCGGCGGCCGTACAGGCTGCCAGCCCGGGTGAGGCGGGCGAGGCGGTTGTCGTCGAGGCTTGGCAGCGGCCGCAGCACGCCGGCGAGGTTGCCCGAGGCGCCCTGGCCCGGCCGCTCGGCGCTGTCGATGATGTCGATTTTCCAGCCGCGCGCGGCGAGCCGGTTGGCGCTCGCGCTGCCGGCAAGGCCGGCGCCGATCACCAGCGCGTGTTTTTCGCGAGGACTTTCCTGCGGCTTGACGCGTCCGCGGTAGTGGCCGCGCAGCATCTGCCGCTTGCCGGCGAATCCCGGAGCCCTCTCGACCGCGAAGCCCGCGTGGCCGAGGGCTTCGCGCACCTTGCCCGAAACCGACCAGGTGGCGAGCGTGGTTTCGGTCTTGCACAGTCGCGCCAGCAGGTGGCAGATACGCGGTGTCCACAGTTCGGGGTTGCGGGCTGGCGAAAAGCCGTCGAGGAAAAGCGCGTCAGCCTGTGCGTCGAGTTGCGTCAGGCCGTCGCTGGCGTCGCCGAAGAAGAGCGTCAGGCACACCCGCTCGTCGTCGAGATGCAGCCGATGCATGCCGGGTGTGAGCGCCGGCCAGCGTGCCAGCAGATCACCTGACTGTTCGGCGAAATGCGGCCAGCGCGCGTGCAGCTCGCGCAAGTCATGCGCGCGGAAGGGGTGCTTTTCGAACGAGATGAAGTGCAGCCGGGCGCTTCGCGTGGCGTCGCCGCGCCACGCCGCCCAGGTGGCGAGGAAGTTCAGGCCGAGGCCGAAACCGGTCTCGACGATGACGAAACGGGCACGGCCCTGCCAGCGTTCCGGCAGGCCGTTGCCGGCGAGAAAGACATGCTGTGCCTGGCCCAGCCCGCCGTCGTGCGAGTGATAGACGTCGCCGTACTGTTCCGACCACGGTGTGCCGTCGGCGCCGATGGCGGGCGTTGCGGGTTGTATTCGGGTGTACATCGTCCGGTGCGGCCGCGCGCCGCGGCTAGTGGAGGACCTTCGGGAGCATGTCGTCGGGCTCGCCGGCCGCGGCCGTGGGGGCATCATAGTCGAGCGTGAGGTCCCAGTCGGCCACCTTGACCGCTGCGCGC
>JAWKYX010000119.1:0-1577 GCA_041396265.1 Rhodocyclaceae bacterium | reverse complement strand
AACAGGTAGCCGGCCGGGTTGCGTACCGCGCTGTTGTGGCAGCGTGCCGCCCACTCGTCGAGAACGGCCTGCCTCTGCGCCTCGTCCACCTGCTGCAGCGCCACCAGCGCGCCGGCCTGCTGCTCGTCCTTCAAGCGCAGGAAACGCTCGGGTAGCCGCAGGTTCTGCAAGGCCCTCGCGCGCGGTACTGTACGTACTTCATTTATACGATCATTACGTACTGTACGGTCCTCCTTCGGAATCCGAAGAGAGCCGTCCGGCGCGGGTTTCGGTCCTGCTTCGGATTCCGAAGACGGGCGCGCAGCATTCCGAAGAAGGGCTTCCTGGCCTTCTTCGGATTCGTGGTCCGCACCCTCCTGTGGATAACCTGGCGTCGTCCAGCCATGCAGCGCCATGCGCTGCGCCAGCACCTGCAAGCGGGTCGGCAATGTGCGGCCGCTGAGCAGCGGGTCTTCGGCAATCTCCTTGAGCGTGTTCATGCCCACGATCTGTACCGCCTTGGCGGCATGGGTCAGCGCCTGGCTGACCAGGCCGAGGTAGTCGGCATCGAGCTGCATCGCCTCGAAGGGCGACAGCGGTTCGTCGTGCAGCACGTAGAGGTTGCCTTGGATGCGGCCGGTCTTCGGGTCGCGCCGCCGCCGCGCCAGGCTGAGCCAGCGCGTCAGCCGCAGCAGCGTCAAGGCGCGCGCCACGGTCTCGTGCGAGGCTTGCGCCGCACAGGGCATGGACGCCAGATAGGGGCGGAGCTGGTCGTAGGTGGGAAAGGCGGTCACGCCGTCGTCGTTGAGCTGCAGGCGGAACACCTGCCAGGCGTTGCGCTCCAGCGGCGTCAGGCGCCGGTCGAGGAACAGCCTGCGCGGCACGCTCTCATGGCGGTTGCCGCTGTAGAGGAAACCGTCGGCGGCCGGCGCCGTGCCCTGCGCCGGTTCCTTCGGCTCAAGGTGCCGCAGCGCCTCGTCGAACAACGCCGACAGCGCAACCGGGCCATCGCGCCGTGATGCGCTGCCCGTGGTCATGGCTACACCAGCCCCTGGTCGATCCAGTTCCGTATCGCCGACCAGATCACCGACATGGGCAGGGTCATGGCCTCGGCCAGGTCCATGGTCAGCGCCAGCATCGCCATGTCGTCGGTCAGGGCGATATGGCGCTCGGCGACGCCGGCCTTCCAGCGCTCCCACAAGGCCACGTCCTGCGCCTCGTCGAGCACCGGATGCCGGCCCTTGCGCTTGGGCAGCCCGAGGATGTCGCGGCGCAGCGCCACTTCCTGATGCGTGAGGCCGTAGAACTTGCTGACCATCTCCGTGCTCGCCCCCAGGCGCAGCATGCGGTCCACCGTGGCGATCTCCCGCTCCACGTCGTGCACCTGGCTCAGCAGCCGCTTCAACACTTCCCGGTTCACCGACACCGAACACCACGACACCGTGGCATTCACCAGCATGCTCACGAGTTCGGGGTGCTTCAGCGCATCCAGCTCCTCCTCGCCGAAGCCCATGGCCTTGCAGCGGCGCAACTGGCCGTTGCGCAGGTCATGCAGGGCCTGGGCGATCACGGCCTGGTTGAGCGGGTGCGGTGCCGAC
>JAWKYX010000118.1:0-1649 GCA_041396265.1 Rhodocyclaceae bacterium | reverse complement strand
ACTGGTCAGCGCGGCGCCCCTGAGCGCGGCGGAGGCGACGCCAGAACACCTGCAGAACATCATCGCGCAACTGCGTGGCGAGATGCGCTGAGCGCCCAATCCCATCCGAACGGAGCCAATTCGATGAACTTCTTCGTAGCCTTCTTCAAGACCGTGCTGCTCATGGCGCTGATCGTGCTCACCTTCGGTGGCGGCGCGTGCTTCGTCATCGGCCTGGGCGAGTTCAACAATGGCGGCGCGTTGTTCGTGCCGATCGGTGGCGGCGTGGCGCTGCTCTTCGGCTGGGCAGCATGGATGCTGCTCAAGAGTTTCCGCAAGCCTCCGGCCGGGGACGACGACATCGGACCGAACCAGGGCCAGGACTGAGATGCCGCTCGACCCCGCCACCGCCCACGCGGTCCATGCCCTCTTCGAGGCACTGGCGATCGCGCTCGGCGTGCGCTGCTACCTCGGCCAGCGCGCAACCGGCAGTGTAAAGGCGCCGTTCGCGGTGCTGGCCGGCTGCCTGCTCGGCGCGGCGATCGGGAACAAGGCGGCGTTCTGGCTGGAGATGCCCGAGCTGTTCTCGCGCAGCGAGGGCTGGATGCTGCTGCTCACCGGCCAGTCCATCGTCGGCGGGCTGCTCGGCGGCCTGATCGGGGTGGAGGCGGCCAAGCTGCTGAGCGGCCATCGCGCCTCGACGGGCGACCGCTTCGTCTTTCCGTTGCTGTTGGCGATCGGGGTGGGGCGCATCGGCTGCTTTCTGGCCGGCCTCAACGATGCCACCTACGGCCTGCCGACCACGCTGCCCTGGGGTGTGGATTTCGGCGACGGCTTGCCGCGCCATCCGACGCAGCTCTACGAGATCGTCTTCTGCATCGCCCTGGCGGCGGTGCTGGCCCGCTGGCGGGCGCCGCTCGCCGCCACGCCCGGCCTGCGCTTCAAGCTCATGCTGAGCGCCTACCTGCTGTGGCGGCTCGGCATCGACACCCTCAAGCCGGTGCACCATCCCTGGCCGCTCGGCCTGTCGGGCATCCAGTGGCTGTGCCTCGCCGCGCTTTCGATCTATCTGCCGCTCACGCTGCGGCAACTCAGGAGACATGCCCGTGTCCCGCAAGAATCGCCCATGGCTCTTCTATGACACCACCACCTCGGTATGCGGCACCTGCCTGCACACCGTGGAGGCCAAGATCCTCATCAAGGACGGCCGGGTGTACATGGAAAAGTGGTGCCCCGCCCACGGCAGCGAGCGGGTGCTGATCGCCGACGACGCGGACTATTACCGGCTGGCGCGCGAGGTCTATGTGAAACGCCCCGAGATGCCGGAGAACTTCTCCACCCGCATGCGGTACGGCTGTCCATATGACTGCGGCCTGTGCCCGGACCACATGCAGCACTCCTGCCTCACCGTGCTCGAGATCACCGACCACTGCAACCTGCGCTGCCCGGTGTGCTATGCCGGTTCGGGGCCGGAGCGGCTCAGCCACAAGCCGCTGGCCGTCGTCGAAGCGATGCTCGATGCGGTGGTGAGGAACGAGGGCGAGCCGGACGTGGTGCAGCTCTCCGGCGGCGAGCCGACCCTGCACCCGGATTTCTTCGCCATCCTCGACGCGGCGCGCGCCCGGCCGATCCGCCACCTGATGGTGAACACTAACGGCATCCGCCTTGCC
>JAWKYX010000117.1:0-1673 GCA_041396265.1 Rhodocyclaceae bacterium | reverse complement strand
CGAATCGCCTCCTGCAAGCCGCGCAGCGGATCGGGCACGACGGCGAGAATCAGGTGCAGCACGGTGTGATCGAAGTGCGCGTCGGCAAAGGGCAGGGCGAGCACGCTGCCTTGCACGGCGTGGTAGTTGTGCCGTTCGGCGCGGGGCAGGCTGCGGCGGAGCATGGCGGCGGTGAGGTCGATGCCGATGTAGCGATGCTGCGGCGGCAGATGCGGCAGGTCGAGCCCCGTGCCGACGCCGGCGACCAGTACCGTGCCGGGCGTTTGTGCGGCCAGGTGTGTGACGCTGCGGATGCGCGCCTGCCGGGTGGCGGCGGTGAGCACCGCGTCGTAGAAGGGCGCGATCAGCGTGTAGCTGTGGCGCAGCGACATGGTGCGCGTCAGTGCAACACGTTGGGCACCCGCAGCGCGAATTCGGGGATCTCGGCCTCGAAGCGTTCGCCGTCGGCGGCGACCATCTGGTAGGTGCCGCGCATGGAGCCGACCGGGGTGGGCAGGGCGCAGCCGCTGGTGTATTCGAAGCTCTCGCCGGGTGCCAGTTCAGGGTGCTCGCCGACCACGCCGAGGCCGCGCACTTCCTGCATGTCGCCGTTGCCATCGGTGATGATCCAGTGTCGGCTGACCAGCTGGGCGGCAACCGAGCCGGTGTTGCGCAGTGTGATGCGATAGGCAAATACGAAATGATCTTCGTCCGGATCCGACTGTTCGGCCAGGTAAAAGGACTCGGCGGTCACTTCGATGTGGTAGGGGTGTTCGTATTCGGTCATTGTGGGTCCTGGCGCGCGAGCCAATCGGCCCATTGAAACGGAATCTTCCGATGCCCGCAAGCGCGCAGCGGTGGGCGGCGTTAAAATGCGGGCCTGTTCAGCCCAACCCTGCCGGAGCCCACATGTACCGAATCGCCCCCAGCCTGCTGTCTGCCGACTTTGCCCGTCTCGGCGATGAGGTGCGCAACGTGGTCGCCGCCGGCGCCGACTGGATCCACTTTGACGTGATGGACAACCATTACGTGCCCAACCTGACCATCGGCCCGCTGGTGTGCGAGGCGATCCGCCCGCATACCGCGGCGCCGATCGATGTGCATCTGATGGTCAAGCCGGTGGACCGCATCATCCCGGACTTTGCCAAGGCCGGCGCCAATATCATCACCTTTCACCCCGAGGCCTCGGAGCATATCGACCGCACGCTCGGCCTGATCCGCGACTCGGGCTGTCAGGCCGGGCTGGTGTTCAACCCGGCCACGCCACTGCATCATCTGGACCACGTGATGGACAAGATCGACGTGGTCTTGCTGATGAGCGTGAACCCCGGCTTCGGCGGGCAGAAGTTCATCCCCGCCACGCTCGACAAGCTGCGCGCGGCGCGGGCGCGGCTCGATGCGTATGCGGCGCAAAGCGGCCGCAAGGTGCTGCTGGAGATCGACGGCGGGGTGAAGACCGACAACATTGCCGAGATCGCGCGCGCCGGGGCGGATACCTTCGTGGCCGGCTCGGCGGTGTTCGGCGCCGGGCGCGATGCCGACCCGCACCGTTACGACACCGTGATCGGCGACCTGCGCCGTGCGCTGACCGAAGCATGAGCACGCGTTTCGAGGTCGATGCGCTGCTCTTCGATCTGGACGGCACACTGGTCGACAGCATCGGCGATCTGGCACTGGCGGCCAATGCCATGCTC
>JAWKYX010000116.1:0-1891 GCA_041396265.1 Rhodocyclaceae bacterium | reverse complement strand
GTCGCCAGCGCGAGCGGAATGGCGCCCAGAATCGTCGCGCCGGTAGTCATGAGAATCGGCCGCAAGCGCAGCACGGCGGCATCGGTAATGGCAGAAACCAGCGTTTCGCCCCGCTCGCGCAGTTGGTTGGCGAATTCGACAATGAGGATGCCGTGGCGGGTGATGAGGCCGATCAGCGTGACCAGGCCGATCTGGCTGTAGACATTGAGCGTGCCGCCGGTCATCCACAACGCGGCGAGCGCGCCGGTCATGGACAGCGGGACGGTGAGCATGATGGTGAAGGGGTCGCGGAAGCTTTCGAACTGGGCCGAGAGCACCAGGTAGATGAACACCACGGCGAGGATGAAGGTGAGCAGCAGGCCACCGGAGCTGATCTTGAATTCGCGGCTCTGGCCGTTGTAGTCGATGGCGTAGTCGGCCGGCAGCACCCGCGCGGCGATGGTTTCGAGCTCGGTGAGCGCTTCGCCGAGGGCGAAGTCGTCGGCCAGGTTGGCGGTGATGGTGACGGCGCGGCGCTGGGCGAAGTGGTTGAGTTCGCGCGGGGCGACGGCTTCGTCGACGGTGATGAGGCTGGCCAGCGGGATCATCTCGCCGGCGCTGCTGCGCACATAGAGGTCGCGGATGTCGTTGGGGATGCTGCGGTCGGCGGCGGCGAGCTGGACGATGACGTCGTATTGCTCGGCATCGCGTTTGAAGCGGGTGACCTGCCGGCCACCGAGCAGGGTCTCCAGCGTGCGTCCGATCTGCTCGACCGACACGCCGAGGTCGGCCGCCTTGTCGCGGTCGACCTGCACGGTGACTTCGGGCTTGGTGAGCTTGAGGTCGATGTCGGCGGCGATGAAGCGCGGATCCTTGGCCATCTCCTGCAACATGGTGTCGGCCACCTCGGCCAGCTCGGTGTAGCTGGCCGAGGTGACGATGACCAGGTTGATGGGCTGCGAGCGGGCGCTCTGCCCCAGCGACGGCGGCGTGACCGGAAAAGCGCGGATGCCGGGTACGCTGAGGAAGCCCGGCAGCAGGCTGCGGGCGATCTGCGGCGAGCGGGTGTCGCGCTCGGACCAGTCCTTGAGGCCGCCAAAGGAGATGCCTTGCGACACCGTGGGGCTGCCCGAGACCACGAAATAGCGCGAGATATCGGGCGTGTCGGCGTACAAGGCTTCGAGCTGGCGGGTGTAGCGGTCCATGTAGTCGATGGTGGCGCCTTCGGGGCCGCTGAACACACCAATGATGAAGCCGCGATCTTCGACCGGCGAGAGTTCCGATTTGAGCGTATCGAGCAGCCAGGCCGAGGCGCCCACCACCAGCGCGAACACCAGCAGCACCAGCCAGCGCGCCTTGAGGGCGCCGGCGAGGATGCGCCGGTAGCCGTGGGTCATGCCGCCCAGCACCGCCTCGATGGCGTTGTAGACGCGGCCGTGGCCGGTCTCGTGCTTGAGCAGCTTGGAGCACATCATCGGCGACAGGCTGAGCGCCACAAAGCCGGAGACGATCACCGCGCCGGCCAGCGTGAGCGCGAATTCGATGAACAGCTTGCCGGTGCGACCGGTCATGAAGGCCACCGGGGCGTACACCGCGGCCAGCGTGAGCGTCATGGCGACCACGGCAAAGCCGATTTCCTTCGCACCGTCGAGCGCGGCCTGGAAGCGGGTCTTGCCCATCTCGAGGTGGCGATGAATGTTTTCGAGTACCACGATGGCGTCGTCCACCACCAACCCCACGGCCAGCACCAGCGCCAGCAAGGTGAGCGTGTTGATGGAAAAACCCATCACCAGCATCAGCGTGAAGGCGCCGATCAGCGACACCGGGATGGTGACCAGCGGCACCAAGGTGGCGCGCCAGTTGCGCAGAAAGAAGAAGATGATGGCCAGCACCAGCAGCACGGCTTCGCCGA
>JAWKYX010000115.1:0-1921 GCA_041396265.1 Rhodocyclaceae bacterium | reverse complement strand
CAAGGCGGAGAGGTCGCGCGGCGCATTGAGCACCTCGCCCTTGCCGACCCGCTCGGCCAGCCAGGCATCCGCCCAGGCCAGCTGCCTGTCCAGGGGCATGGCCAGCACGGCCTCGGGCACCGCCACATAGATGGCCTTGGCGCACAGGCCGTTGAACGGTGTGCGCATCTGGTCGTAGGAGGCGTGGCCAAACAGGAGGAACCGGGTCGAGGCCTTCAGCCGGGCACGCGCATCCCAGAATGCCGCCAGCCAGTCGTGGTGCGCCAGCGCCTCGAGCAAGCCGATGTCGCAGCCGAGCACCAGCAGGCCGCATTCGTCGAACTGGGTCAGCGCGTCGCGCACCGGGCCGCGGCTGCGGCTGCGGGTGGCGCCGCCCAACGCCGCTTCCTGCATGTGTCGCGCATTGAGCGCGGCCTTGGCCCGGGGGAAGCTTGCCCAGACCAGCGCGTTGAAGTAGTCGTGCCAGTTGTCGGCACGGGTCGCCACCTGGCCGCGATCGAACACCGCATGCTCGTAGTCGGCGCCCGCCATGGGCGGCGCCACGAATTTGAGCGGCTCGCCGCTGGCGCTTTCGAGGCACGGCGCACACTGCGCCACCAGCCGGTTCAGCGCCATCAGCCCCGGCAGGCGGTCGCCGCTGGCGTCGAGCAGCGGCGCCAGCGGCGCAAACAACGGCCATTTGGCCAGCGCCGAGGGGATCAGGTAATCGGGGCGGTCGCTCACTGCGCGCCCTGTGCCGGCTCGAACACCATCACGCCGTCGCGCATGCGGAAGGTGCCTACCCGTGCGCCGGGCGGGCTGGCGGGCGCATCGGCCCAGTCCTGCACCAGACATTTTTCGGTGCTGGCCAGATACCAGCGGCGCCCCTGCTGCAAGGCCCACAGCTGGTAACCCGCCTCGAAGACGTCCATCGCCGGCCCCGCGCCGCTACCCGGCCAGATCGCGACACGGCGCTGGCATTTGGGCAGCCGCGCCACCACCACGGCCTGCTCGATCTCGTCGGACCAGAAGTAGCGCTGCTCGCGCACCAGCATCAGCGCGTGCTCGGAGCCCTCGATCTTGTAGGCGGTGGCGGAGTTCTCGCAGCCGGTCAGGCCCAGCAGCACGAGCGGCAGCAGCAGGAGGCGACGGTCGAGCATCATGCGTTGGCGGTTCAGGTCAGTTGCCAGGCCACCGTACCGCCCGCGCGCAGCGGGATCAGCGGGTCGTCCGGCAGGTAGTCGAGCTGCGCCGGCACGGCGGTGTTGGCACGGGTCAGCGTGAGGGTGTCGGTGTTGCGCGGCAGGCGGTAGAAGTCCGGCCCGAAGTGGCTGGCGAAGCCCTCCAGCCGGTCAAGCGCGCCGGCTGCCTCGAAGGCTTCGGCGTACAGCTCGATGGCCGCGTTGGCGGTGTAGCAGCCCGCGCAGCCGCAGGCCGATTCCTTGGCACCGCGCGCATGCGGGGCCGAATCGGTGCCGAGGAAGAACTTCGGGCTGCCGGAAATGGCGGCGGCCACCAGCGCCTCGCGGTGCGTCTCGCGCTTGAGCACCGGCAGGCAGTAGTGATGCGGGTTGATGCCGCCGGCGAAGATCGCGTTCCGGTTGAGCAGCAGGTGGTGCGCGGTGATGGTCGCGCCCACGTTGGGGCCGGCCTCACTCACGAACTGCGCCGCCTCGCGCGTGGTGATGTGCTCGAAGACGATGCGCAGCGCCGGGTAGTCTTTTGCCAGCGGTGCCAGCACGCGATCAATAAAGATGCGCTCGCGATCGAAGATATCAACGTCAGCATGGGTCACCTCTCCGTGAACACACAGCACCATGCCCGACTGTTCCATCCGCTCGAGCACCGGCCGGACCTTGTCGATGGCGGTCACGCCGGCATCCGAATTGGTGGTGGCGCCGGCGGGGTAGAGCTTCACCGCGGGGATGAAGCCGGTCGCCAG
>JAWKYX010000114.1:0-2112 GCA_041396265.1 Rhodocyclaceae bacterium | reverse complement strand
GAGCATGGCCTGGCCCTGGTAGCCCTTGCCGTCCATCTCCTTGACCCAGCTGGTCGCCAGCTTGTCGGTGACCTTGCGCCACTTGGTCAGCTCTTCGGCGGAGATCATGGCGAACTCGTTGCCGTGCTCGACCGCCTTTTCGCGGGCCGGCGGGGCGGAGACGTCCCAGGCCTTGCCGATCGCGGCCGAGAAGTCGGCGCCCGAGTTGGCGTCGATGACCTTCTTCAGGTCGGCCGGCAGGCTGTCGTACTTGGCCGGGTTCATGGCCACGATGAACAGCGCGGTGTACAGCGAGGGCTGCGACTTGTCGGTCTCGGAGTGGAACTTGGTCATCTCGTGCAGCTTGACCGCCGGGATCACCTCCCAGGGCAGCACATAACCATCGACCACGCCCTTGGACACCGCCTCGGCCACGGCCGGCAGCGGCATGGCCACCGGCGTGGCGCCGAAGGCGGCGATCATCTTGTTGGTCAGGCGGGTCGGCGCACGCATCTTCAGGCCGCGGAAGTCCGACAGCTTGGTGATCGGGTGCTTGTTGTTGTGCACATAGCCCTCGTCATGCACATGGAAGGCCAGCGGCTTGACCTTGGCGAAGTCTTCTTTGCCGAACTGCTCGTAGTAGTGCCAGGCGGCGCGGCTGGCCGGCTCGGCGCGGTTGGTCATGAAGGGCAGCTCGAAGACTTCCATCGACGGATAGCGGCCGGCGGTGTAGCCGGGCAGGGTCCACACGATGTCGGCCACGCCGTCCTGCACCTGCTGGATCAGCTGCGGCGGGGTGCCGCCCAGCTGCATTGCCGGGTAGATCTGGCACTTCATGCGGCCGGCCGATTCCTGCTCGATCTTGGCGCACCACGGCTCGAGCACCTTCTGCTGGCTCATCGCCGTGGGCGGCCAGAAGTGCGCCACCTTGAGGATGATCGGCTCCTCGGCCAGGGCGGCGGTGCTGCCGAGCAGGGCCACGGCAGCGGTGATCAGGGTCTTTTTCATGTCTCGTCCACCTTTTTATATGTTGGGTTGCTGCTGGGTTACGCGCCCTTGGGCAACGCGACCGTGTTGTCGATGACGCCGAAAATGCTGTTGCCGGCGGCGTCCTTCATCTCGATGCGCACCCGGTCGCCGGGCTGCATGAAGGGCGTGAGCGGCTTGCCCTGCTCGATGGTCTCGTACATGCGCACCTCGGCCAGGCAGCAATAGCCGACGCCGCCGTTGTCGATGCTCGAGCCAAACAGATCGCCCTGCTTGTTGGAGACCGTGCCCGAACCAATAATGGAGCCCGCTTCGAGCTCGCGCGTCTTGGCCACATGGGCAATCAACTGGCCGAAGTCGAAGGTCATGTCGACCCCGGCATTCGGCTTGCCGAAGGGCTTGCCGTTGAGTTCGACCAGCAGCGGCAGATGCACTTTGGCGCCCTGCCAGGCCTCGCCCAGCTCGTCAGGCGTTACCGCCACCGGGCTGAAGGCCGAGGCGGGCTTGGACTGGAAGAAGCCGAAGCCCTTGGCCAGCTCGCCCGGGATCAGGTTGCGCAAGCTCACGTCATTGACCAGCATCACCAGCCGGATCGCCGCGGCCGCCTGTTCCGGTGTGGCGCCCATGGGCACATCGCCGGTCACCACAGTCACCTCGGCTTCGAAGTCGATGCCCCAGGCCGGATCGGCCACCACCGTGTCGCGCGGGCCGATGAAGCTGTCCGAGCCGCCCTGGTACATCAGCGGATCGGTATAGAAGGATTCGGGCAGCTCGGCGCCGCGCGCCTTGCGCACCAGTTCCACATGGTTGATGTAGGCCGAGCCGTCGGCCCACTGGTAGGCGCGCGGCAGCGGCGCATGGCAGGCCGCCGCGTCGAAGGGCTCGGCATGGCGCGCCGCGCCGTTGTTGAGCGCCTCGTACACCGCGGCCAGCTGTGGCGCCGCATCGGCCCAGTTGTCCAGCGCCTGCTGCAGGGTGGCGGCCACTTCGGGCACGCGCTGGCAACGGGTGAGGTCACGGTTGACCACCACCAGCGTACCGTCGCGCCCGCCGGCCTTGAGGGTTGCGAGTTTCACTTGAACATCTCCACATAACTGCCGTCGTGCATCCAGGCGGCATGCTTGGGGGCCTTCTTGGTTTTAGACC
>JAWKYX010000113.1:0-2247 GCA_041396265.1 Rhodocyclaceae bacterium | reverse complement strand
GCTGGTCGAGATGGTCGAGCAGGGCGTCTTCGAGTTGCGGGAAATCGGCAAACAGGCGCTCGACGAAGGCCTCGGCCTGCGCCGCGGGCGTCTCGCCCTCGATGCGCACCGCCTTGACCGCCCGCGGCTTGGGCCCGAACACCTGGGCCACCGCGGTCGGCGAGCCCTTGAGGCCGACCTGCTTGATGTCCTCGATGCCGGCCGCCGCGCGGTCCCAGCGCTCGACCTCCTGGCGCGCCGCGCGGAACATGCCGGGCATGTCGGCAAAGCGCATTTCGTTGGCGCCTTCGAGCATGGTCACCACCACCGGCAGCCGCGATTCGAGCACCTGCACGCCGCCCTCGGCCCGCCGCTCGACCACGATGCGCCGCGCCGCGACGTCCAGCGTGCGGATCGCCGACACATAGGTGAGCAGCTGGTAACCGAGGCGGATGGCGACGCCCGGGCCGACCTGGGCGGTGTCGCCGTCGATGGTCTGCTTGCCGGTGAACACCAGGTCCAGCGGCTGCTGCGCGTCGAGCGTGCGCAGCGCCGAGGCCAGCACGTAGGAGGTGGCCAGGGTGTCGGCGCCGGAGAACACCTTGTCGGTCACCAGGATGGCGCGGTCGGCGCCGTAGGACAGGCACTTGCGCAGCGCGTCCTCGGCCTGCGGCGGCCCCATGGTGAGCACCGTGACCTGCGCGCCGAGGCGGTCCTTGAGGCGCAGCGCTTCTTCCAGCGCGAACAGATCAAAGGGGTTGATGATGGCCGGCACGCCCTGCCGCATGATCGTGTTGGTGACCGGATGAACGCGGATCTGGGCGCTGTCGGGAACCTGCTTGATACAGACGGCGATATGCATGGCATCACAAATATTAGAAAACGGTGAAATTATTGCGGTGCGTGCGCACGAACGTGCTGATCCATATCAACAGTCGGGCAGGCGCATGCTGCGATGCGACGGACACCGCCATCGGCCGGTGCGGCCGCGGGCGTTTCGCGGCACACTATCGCCCCCATGACCCGCAAGATCATCCACTGCGATTGCGACTGCTTTTACGCCGCGATCGAGATGCGCGACGACCCGACCCTGGTGGGCCGGCCGGTCGCCGTGGGCGGTCGGGCCGAGACGCGCGGCGTGATCGCCACCTGCAACTACGAGGCGCGGGCCTTCGGCGTGCGCTCGGCGATGCCCACCGGGCGGGCGCTGCGGCTGTGCCCCGAGCTGGTGGTGCTGCCGCCGGACTTCGAGCGCTACCGCGCCGCCTCGCGCCAGATCCTCGCCATCTACCGCGACTACACCGACAAGGTCGAGCCGCTGTCGCTCGACGAGGCCTACCTCGACGTGACCGGCGTGGACCGCTGCCGCGGCAGCGCCACGCTGATGGCCGAGGAGATCCGCGCGCGGATTTTTGCCGAGGTCGGCATCACCGCCTCGGCCGGCATCGCGCCCAACAAGTTCCTGGCCAAGATCGCCAGCGACTGGCGCAAGCCGAATGGCCAGTTCGTGATCCGCCCCGAAGAGGTGGACGCCTTCGTGGTCGATCTGCCGGTCAAGAAGCTGTTCGGCGTCGGGCAGGTGACGGCGGCGCGGATGGAGCGCCTCGGCGTGAGCACCTGCGGGCAGTTGCGCGAATGGTCGCTGGCCGACCTGATCGCCAAGTTCGGCTCCTTCGGGCGCAGCCTGCACCGCCTGTGCCGCGGCATCGACGAGCGCGCCGTGTCGCCCGACCGGCCGCGCAAGTCGCTGTCGGTGGAGACCACCTACGTGACCGATCTGCCCGACCTGGCCGCCTGCGTGACGGCGGTCGAGGCGCTGCTCGAAGACTTCCACCGCCGCTTCGGCCGCCTGGCCCCGGCGCCGCCGGTGCACAAGGCCTTCGTCAAGATCCGCTTCAACGACTTCACCCGCACCACGGCCGAATGCCTGGCCACCTCGCCCGCGGCGGTCGACTGGCCGGCCCTGCTCGCCACCGCGCACGCCCGCCGCGGGCGGCCGGTGCGCCTGCTCGGCGTGGGCGTGCGCTTCGTCGAGGACGATGCCGAAGCGGCGCGCGGCGCGCAGGCCGGCTTGTTTGACGACGATGGCGCGCGGCCTGGCGAGGGCGGCAGGTCGCAGCCATGAAAAAAGCGGCCGAGGCCGCTTTTAAGGTCGTGTGCTGTGCGCGCTCAGCTCATTTGCGCAGGCGACGGCTGCCCACGAGGCCGGCCAGGCTCAGGCCGAGCAGCGCCAGCGAGGTGGGTTCGGGCATCGGGTTGGGGGACTCG
>JAWKYX010000112.1:0-2268 GCA_041396265.1 Rhodocyclaceae bacterium | reverse complement strand
CTCGGTGTCGATCTACCCCGAAATCGATGACTCCATCGAGATCGAGATCAACCCGGCCGACGTGCGTACCGACACCTACCGCGCCTCGGGTGCGGGCGGCCAGCACATCAACAAGACCGACTCGGCCGTGCGCCTGACGCACAACCCGACCGGCATCGTCGTGCAGTGCCAGAACGATCGCTCGCAGCACCGCAACAAGGACGAAGCCTGGAAGATGCTCAAGGCCAAGCTCTACGAGCTCGAGCTGCGCAAGCGCCAGAGCGAGGCGCAGGCGCTCGAAGACGCCAAGAGCGACATCGGCTGGGGCCACCAGATCCGCTCCTATGTGCTCGATCAGTCGCGCATCAAGGATCTGCGCACCAACTATGAAGTCGGCAACACCCAGGCCGTGCTCGATGGCGACCTCGACGACTTCATCGAGGCCAGTCTCAAGCAAGCCGTCTGAGGCGCTGCATGTATCGCGCATGACGGATCAGGACCTCGCTGACTACCTCGCGCCCGGTTACGCCGTGGACGATGTGCCCGAACTGTCGGCACTCGCCGCGGCGCAGCCGGTCATCGATACCTTCATCTCCCTGTTTCGCGGCAGCGAGGCGGAGGTGTTGCTGCGCCTGCTCGTCCTGCGCGAAGTCGGCCACGACGTCGAGCACCCGCGCTGGTCGCCCGACGCCCTGCGCCGCCGCTTTGCTTTCCTCGACCCGGTCAAGCTCGAAACCACGCTCAAGCGCCTGCGCGAATCGGGCCTGATCAGCTACGCCGACGACGGGCTCTATCACCTCTCCGACGCCGGCCGCAACGCCGTGGCCGCACTGGGCATGTTGCTGCGCTTCGGTGAGTCCGAAGACGCCGAGCTTGGCTTTCTCACCGCCCAACTCGCCGGCCTGCAGGCCACTAACAGCTTCACCGCCGAAGCGCTGGGGCATCTGCTCTCCAAGCTCAACGACCTCACGCTGCACTTCGAAGAGGCGATTGCCTCGGGCTCCGAGTTCCGCATCGTCGAGTCGCGCCGCCGCCTGTCGGCCAACGGCAAATGGCTGGACCGCGGCACCGACATCCTGCGCACCTTGCTGGCTGACCCCGAAGCGCCCTTCGACGTCGCCCGCATCGCGCAGCGCATCGGGCTGGCGCAGTCCCGCCTGGCACGTGTCGACGCGGCCTTCCAGCGCGCGCTCAACAAGATCGAGACCCAGCGCGTCACCCTTGGCAGCTCGGGCATCTCCTCCAGCGATGTCGCCGCCTGGCTGGGCCAGCAAGGCATGGACGCCCTCGCCGCGATGGCCCTCGACGCCATCACCGACACCCCGCACATCCCGCTGCTCGCCGGCGGTCACGAACTGCTCGACCGCGCCGAGACCGCCCTGTGCGACCTGCTGCGCGGCGACGCCGACGACACCACCCTGCCCGAGGCCGACGACGCCCCCACCGCGCTCGCGCCCGAAGAAGAAGACCTGCGCCTGCTCACCCATTTTGCCGGCCGCCTCGACGCCATCGCGGCCGAGCCCGCCACCTTGCACGACATGGTGGCCGGTGGCGGCTTCGGCCACGCCGCCTACCGCCTGTCGCTGCTCGCCCTGCTCGCCGACAGCCAGGACAGCGCACCGTCCGACGGCCCCATCGGCGCCTTCATGCGCCTGCCGCTCAAGGTGGACTTCGAACCCACGCTGGTCGAGGTCGGCCATGACGACATCGCCCGCATCAGCGCCGGCAGCATCCGCCGCCTGAGCCCCCATACCACGGACTGACGCGCCCATGGAACACGACATCCGCGCCCTCACCGCGCGCCTCATCGCCCAGCGCTGGCTGCCGCGCAAGGACCCGATGGTGCGCCGCGCGCTCATCGACGAAACCTTCCGCCACGAGATCGACCAGCGTCTGGCCAGCGTCGGCCTGCGCCTGCTCGACAACCCCTACGCCGCGCATGTGGCCGTCGGCCTGACGCCCGACGCACTCGAACCCACCTTCGGCAGCGGCCGCGAATACCAAGCCAGCAACATGGGCCTGACGCGTGACGAGATCGCCCTGCTGGTGGTGCTGTGGGCGCTGATCATCCTGCCCAAGCGCGAGCGCCAGGTGACACGCCAGAACCTCGCCAACGAAGGCCAGGAAGAGTTGTTCGCGGCCGAGCAGCCGGTCGCCCACGGCGCCGAGGTCTCGGCCGGCGTGTCCGAAGCCTCGCTCATCGCCGACTTCGGCCCGCGCCTCGGCGGCAAGACCAAGGTGCGCAACTTCATGCTCGGCCGCCTCGCCCGCCTCGGCTTCATCGAGCGG
>JAWKYX010000111.1:0-2278 GCA_041396265.1 Rhodocyclaceae bacterium | reverse complement strand
CCCAGATGCCTGGCCATTTCTGCGTAGATGCCTGATCTGAAAAGAAAACGGGCGCCTCCTGAGAGGCGCCCGATGCGCGGGGTGAGACCTTGTGTCGCAGGTGATCAGTCGTTGTTCATGAAGCCCAGCAGGTGCAGCAGGCTGGTGAAGAGGTTGAAGATGGAGACGAACAGGGTCACGGTGGCCATGATGTAGTTGGTCTCGCCGCCGTGGATGATGTTGGAGGTCTCATACAGGATGAGGCCCGACATCAGCAGCACGAAGGCGGCCGACACGGTCAGCGACAGGGCCGGGATGCTGAAGAAGATGGCGCCCAGGCCGGCCAGGAAGGCGACGATGATGCCGACCATCAGGAAGCCGCCCATGAAGGAGAAGTCCTTGCGGGTGGTCAGCGCATAGCCCGACAGGCCGAGGAAGATGGCGCCGGTGGCGGCCATCGCGGTCATGACGGTTTGCGTGCCGTTGGGCAGGTTGATGTAGTGGCTGATGATCGGACCCAGGGTGTAGCCCATGAAGCCGGTCAGCGCGAACACGGCGAGGATGCCGCCGGCGCTGTTGCGCAGCTTGGAGGTCAGGAACAGCAGGCCGAAGTAGCCGACCAGGGTGATGATCAGGCCCGGATGCGGCAGATTCAGCGCCATCGACACGCCGGCGGTCAGTGCCGAGAACAGCAGCGTGGCCGACAGCAGCATGTAGGTGTTGCGGATGACCTTGTTGGTCGCCAGGACCGAGCTTTGCTGGCCGCGACCGACATCGGTGGGGAAGGGGGAAGTGCGGTTCATGGTGCGCTCCGTTAAGTGTCTGGTGTTGATTGCCGGCTGGCGGATCGCTCGAGGCGGTGCCGCGCTTTAAAGCCGTTTCTACGCGTTGCAGTGTAGTCGTAGTGTTTGGTACGAACAAATCGAATAAAGTTCATGCGTTGTTCGAAAAAACGGAGGTCTTTCGGGCGTGACCACACTCAACTACAAGCACCTGCGCTACTTTTGGATGGTGGCCAAGGCGGGCAGCATCGCCCGCGCCAGTGAGCAGCTGCACCTGACGCCGCAGTCGGTGAGTGGCCAGATCACGGCCTTCGAGGCGCGGCTCGGGGTTGCGCTGTTCCAGCGCACCGGGCGGCGGCTGGTGGTGACCGAGGCCGGCCAGCGCATCCTGCGTTACGCGGAGGAGATCTTCGCCCTCGGCGATGAACTGCTCGATGTGCTGCATGATGCCGACGCTGCGCAGGCGCCGCCGTTCCGTGTCGGCATTGCCGATTCGGTGCCCAAGCAGATGGCCTACCGGCTGGTGGCGCCCACGCTGACGCTCGACGAGCCGGTGCGCCTGGTGTGCCGGGAGGGGCGGCTCACGCCGCTGCTGGCCGAGCTGTCGGTGCACCATCTCGACATGGTGATCGCCGACCGTCCCATGCCGGCGCGCTACAACGTGCGCGCCTACAGTCATCTGCTGGGTGAGAGCGGGCTGACGGTGATGGCGGCGCCGTCGCTGGTCGCGCGCTTTGACGGTGACTTTCCGCGCTGCCTGGATGAGGCGCCGTTCCTGCTGCCCGGCGAGGACGTGGCCGTGCGGGTGCCGTTGATGCAGTGGTTCGAGGCCGAGCGGCTGCGTCCACAGATCATCGGCGAGTTCGACGACAGCGCGCTGCTCAAGGCCTTCGGCGGTGCGGGGGCGGGCTTCTTCTGCGCACCCAGCACGGTGGTGCCGGATGTGCAGGCCCAGTATGGCGTGGTGCCGGTGGGCGAGATCCCGGGCCTCGCCGAGCAGATCTACGGCATCACCACCGAGCGCAAGCTCACCCACCCGGCGATCGTCGCCATCAGTGGCGCGACCGCGCCGGCCGGGGTGGGTGCGAAGGGCGCGCGCAAGCGAATCCGCCGCAGCTGAGGGGTGGCGTGCCGGTGTCGCGCGCCCGGCGCACCGACTATGCTTTCTTCGAATCCTCTGCCGACGGACTGCTGCCATGCCGAAATTTGCCGCCAACCTGACCTTGCTGTTCAACGAGCATGACTTTATCGACCGCTTCGCCGCGGCCGCGGCCGCCGGTTTCAAGGGCGTCGAATACCTGTTTCCCTATGCCTGGCCGGCGGCGCAGCTGGCCGACGCCTTGCACACCCATGGGCTGGTGCAGGTGCTGCACAACCTGCCGCCGGGCGACTGGGACGCCGGCGAGCGCGGCATTGCCTGCCATCCGGACCGGGTCGGCGAGTTTCAGGACGGGGTGGAGCGCGGCATCGCGTACGCGCGGGCGCTGGGCTGTCCGCAGCTCAACTGCCTGGCGGGC
>JAWKYX010000110.1:0-2382 GCA_041396265.1 Rhodocyclaceae bacterium | reverse complement strand
CCAGTCGGCGGTGATTGCCGAGGTCAAGAAGGCCAGCCCGTCCAAGGGCGTGATCCGCGCCGACTTCCGCCCGGCCGAGATCGCCCGCGCGTATGAGGCCGGCGGCGCGGCCTGCCTGTCGGTGCTCACCGACGAAGCATTCTTCAAAGGCCATGCCGACTACCTGCGCGAGGCGCGCGCCGCCTGCGCGCTGCCGGTGTTGCGCAAGGACTTCATGATCGATCCGTGGCAGGTCTTCGAGGCCCGCGCCATGGGCGCCGACGCCATCCTGCTCATCGTCGCGGCGCTGTCGCTGGCGCAGATGCAGGAGATGGAGGCGGTGGCCGACGATCTGGGCATGGCGGTGCTGGTCGAGAGCCACGACGCCGGCGAGCTGGACGTGGCGCTGCAACTGCGCACCCCACTGATCGGCATCAACAACCGCAATCTGCGCACCTTCGAGGTCAGCCTCGACACCACGCTCGACCAGCTCGAGCGCATCCCCGGCGACCGGCTGGTGATCACCGAGTCGGGCATCCTCGCGCCGGCCGATGTGCAGCGCATGCGCGAACGTCAGGTCAACGCCTTCCTGGTCGGCGAAGCCTTCATGCGTGCCGACGATCCGGGTGCTGCATTGCAGGCCTTGTTTGGATAGGTACTGAGCATGTCTGAGGCCGCGCCGCAGACAGCAAAACGCCGCCGCTGGCCCTGGGTGCTGCTCGGCGCTTTCGTGCTGCTGATCGGCAGTGTGCTGGCCGCGCTCACCTGGCTGCTGAGCACCCCGTCGGGCCTTGACCGGCTGGTGCGCACCGCCGTCGACGCCAGCGACGGGCAGCTGCGCATCGACGGTGCCGAGGGGTGCCTCACCGGCCCGCTGAGCATCCGCAGCCTGTCGCTCACCACCCCGACGCTGCAGTTGCAGCTCGATGCGCTGACCCTCGACTGGTCGCCCGCCGCCCTGATCGAGCGCCGGGTGCATATCCGCAGCGTGTCGCTCGACCGCCTGCGCTTCGCCACGGCGCCGTCCGACGACGCGAGCGCCCCGCCCAGCCTGCCCGACTCGCTCGCCCTGCCGGTCGCGGTGCAGATCGACCGGCTGGCGCTTGGCCGGCTGGTGCAGGAGACCTTCCCATTCGACCCCGCCGCCTCCGCCGCGGTACCGCTGATCGACACCCTCGCACTGAGCCTGACCACCGGGGCCGAGGCGCATCGTCTGGTGCTCGAATCGCTGGGCACGCCGGTTGGCCCGGCCCGCGGCGAGCTGTCGATCGGTGTGCACGCCCCGCATCCGAGCACCTTGACCGCTGCCCTCGACGCGCAGATCGCCGACCGGCCGGTGGCCGTGGCGCTGGCCGCGCAGGGGCCGCTGGCCGCGCTCGACACCACGGTCACGGCCACGCGTTCGGCGACCCGGCTCGTGGCGAGCACCCAGCTCAAGCCCTTCGCGGCCCTGCCCATCGAGCGCATCGTGCTGAGCGGCGAGGGCATCAACCCGGCCGACTGGGCGCCCGACGCCCCGGTAGGCCAGTTCCGTATCGACAGCACCTTGAGCGTGTCGGGCGAGATAGCCGCGCCGACGCTGAGCGGCCCGCTGGCGGTGCGCAATGCCGAGGGCGGCGCCTGGGACGCCGGCAAGCTGCCGCTGCAGACGCTCGACGCGCAATTGCAATTGAGCGCCGCTCAGGTGACGGTCAGCGACCTGCGCGTGTTGCTCGCTGGCAAGGGGACGCTCGCCGGCGCGCTCGACTGGACGCCATCGGACGACCCGGCCGGCCGGCTCAATGCCACGCTCAGTCTCGCCGACATCGACCTGCACGCGCTCGACGCCCGCCTGCCGCCCTCGCGCATGAAGGGCCAGCTCGAGGCGACGGCGAATGCCGGCCGGCAGCGCGTCTCCGGCACCCTTAGCGACCCGCGCCTGGCGGCGACGCTGGCGATCCATCATGCCGATGCGCGGGTGACGATCGAGCGCCTCGCGCTCACGCGCGACAAAAGTCAGGTGGCGGTGACCGGTCACCTGATGACCACCGGCACCCAGGCCTTCGAGGCCGCGGTGAAGCTCAGCGCGCTCGACCCCAAGCCGCTGTGGGCGGCCGCGCCGTCGGCGACGCTGAACGGCGAGCTCAAGGTCGCCGGGCAGCTGAGCGAGTTGCAGGGCCGGGCGAATTACCGCCTGGCCGACAGTCGGCTCGATGGCAAACCGCTGGCCGGCGAGGGCGTGCTGCATTGGCGTGGCGAGCGCGTCTCCGAGGTGGCGGCCTGGTTGCGACTGGCCGGCAACCGGATCGATGCCAAGGGCGCCTGGGGGGGCAAGGCCGATGTGCTCGATGTGCACATCGATGCCCCCGACCTGGCGGCGCTGGGGCTGGACATCTCGGGCGCGGCCCGCCTGGACGGCCAGCT
>JAWKYX010000109.1:0-2460 GCA_041396265.1 Rhodocyclaceae bacterium | reverse complement strand
TCAACCTGCTGATCGGCAACGTCAACTGGAAGGGCGGGCTGGCGGTCAATGGCGGCACCTTCCGCCACGACGGCGAAGGCCCGCGCTACAACCTTGCCAGCTTCGAAGGCCAGATCAAGCCCAAGGGCATGCCGCTGGGACGCAACGTGCCCTACGAGAAGACCAGCGAGTTCGCCGCCAAGAAGGCCGCCGGCAAGCCCTTCCCTGCAAAGGCACCGTGGTTCCCCAACGCCCCCGGCCTGACCACCCAGTGGCTGACCGGCACGTTCGAGGGCTACCCCTACCCGCTCAAGGCGCTGATCATGTGGAGCGTGAACCCGATGTACGGCATCCCGGGCCTGCGCTCGCAGCTCGGGGAAGACTTCGCCGACTCGAAGAAGCTGCCGCTGATCATCTCGGTCGACCCGCTGATCAACGAAAGCAATGCCTACGCCGACTACATCGTGCCCGACTCGCTGCTGTACGAGAGCTGGGGCTGGACCTCGCCCTGGAACGGCGTGCCGACCAAGATGAGCACCGCGCGCTGGCCGGTCATCGAGCCGCGCATGGACAAGACCGCGGACGGCCAGCGCATCGGCGTCGAAGTCTTCCTGATCGCCGTCTCCAAAGCACTCGGCCTGCCCGGCTTCGGCGCGAACGCGATCGCCGACGCCGCAGGCGGCATGCATCCGCTCGAATCCGCCGAGGACTGGTTCCTGCGCGGCGGTGCCAACATCGCCTTCGCCGGCAAGGCGCCGGTACCCGACGCCACCGACGAGGATATCGAAGCCTCCGGCGTCAGCCGCATCCGCGAACGACTGGAAAAAACGCTGTCGCCCGAGGAGTGGCGCAAGGTGGCGTTCCTGTACACCCGCGGCGGCCGCTACCAGCCTTATGGACAGGCCCAGGATCCGGAGCATCCGGAATGGATGACCTGGCGCTTCAAGAATGCGCTGCACCTCTACAACGACCACGTCGGCGGCGCCCGGAACAGCCTCACCGGCAAGCGCTTCAACGGCAGCCCGACCTGGCAGGAACCGGCCTTTGCCGACGGCAGCAGCATGCGCAGCCACTATCCCGAGAAGGACTGGCCGATGCTGGCGATCAGCTTCAAGTCACCGCTGCAGAACTCCTACAGCATCGCCACCCGGCTGCGCAACATCCACCCCGAGAACCCGGTCATCGTCAACACCGCGGATGCCCGCGAAATGGGCCTGGAGAACGGGCAGGAAGCCTGGCTGCAGACTCCGGGCGGCAAACGCAAATGCACGGTGCTGGTTTCACCGGGCGTGATGCCGGGTGTCATCGCGGTGGAACATGGCTATGGCCACCGCGAGCTGGGTGCCCGCGCCCACCACATCGGCGAGCAACAGCAACCGCACAAACCGCAGCTTGCCGCGGGCATCAACATCAATGACCTCGGCCTTGCCGATCCGACCTATCCGGGTCGTTCGGTGTGGGTCGACACGGTGTCGGGCGCGTCGGTACGCAACGGCCTGCCGGCACGGCTCACCGCGATCTGAGCATCGGTCCGGCCGCATCGGAGAAGCCCCGCCAGCGCGGGGCCTTTTTCAATCGAGCGCGCGCGGATCGATCTCGAGCATCAGCCGCGCAAGCTCGGCCGCGCTCTTTACGCCAGCCTTGTCCATGACGTGCTGGCGATGGACGTGCACCGTTTTCTCGGAGATGTCGAGCGCGCGCGCCACCAGCTTGTTGGGCAGACCGCGCGCCAGCAGGCGGGCCACCTCGCGTTCGCGCGGCGACAGGCCGTCGAGGATGTGCCCGGCCTCGGCGCGGCGAAGCGCGGCGCTGGTCTGCTCCTGACTCTTGCGCACCGCCTGCGCCACCGCATCGAGCAGCACCTGGTCGCGGAACGGTTTCTCGATGAAATCGCAGGCGCCCGATTTCATTGCCTGCACCGCCAGCGAAACTTCGCCGTGGCCGGTGATGAAGATGATCGGCAGGTCGCAGCCGCGCTGCAGCAGCGCCTGCTGCAATTCGAGGCCGCTCATGGTGGGCATGCGGATGTCGAGCACCAGGCAACCCGGGCGACCCGGCGCCCACTCCGCCAGAAATTCCTCGGCCGAGGCATGGGCCTGCGCCTCCCAGCCCATCGAATCGAGCAGAAAGACGATGGAGCGGCGCAGCATCGCGTCGTCATCGACGACATGGATCAGCGCGGGTTCAAGTGGTGCGTTCATGGGCGGGAAGGTTAACACTGAAACACATGCCCGGCCCCTCGTCCGGGCGCATCGCCACCAGGCGGCCGGCGTGCGCCTCGATGATACTCTTGCAGATCGACAGGCCAAGCCCGAGCCCGTCCGGCTTGGTGGTGAAGAAGGCCTCGAACAGCCGCGCCATCTGAGCGCCGTCCAGGCCGCAACCATAGTCGCGGACGCGGATCGTGCACCGAGCGCCGTCGCCGCCGATCTCCAGGTCCATGCGCCGCTGCGCGGGCGGCAGCGCCTGCATCGCATCCCA
>JAWKYX010000108.1:0-2513 GCA_041396265.1 Rhodocyclaceae bacterium | reverse complement strand
GTTCCTGCATGTGGTCACCCGCAAGGGCCAGGGCTACAAACTGGCCGAGGCCGACCCGATTCTGTACCACGGCGTGTCGACCTTCGATCACACCGAGGGCATCAAATCCGCCGGCAAGAGCAGCGGCAAGCTCAGCTACACCCAGGTGTTCGGTGACTGGCTGTGCGACATGGCCGAGGCCGACCCGCGCGTGGTCGGCATCACCCCCGCCATGCGCGAGGGCTCCGGCCTGGTGCGCTTTGCCGAGAAATACCCCAAGCGCTACTACGACGTGGGCATTGCCGAGCAGCACGCCGTCACCTTCGCGGGCGGCCTGGCGGCCGACGGGCTCAAGCCGGTGGTGGCGATCTACTCGACCTTCCTGCAGCGCGGCTACGACCAGTTCATCCACGACATCGCCCTGCAGAACCTGCCGGTGGTGTTCGCCATCGACCGCGCCGGCCTGGTCGGCGCCGACGGCGCCACCCACCACGGCGCCTACGACCTGTCCTATCTCACCTGTATCCCCAACCTGGTGCTGATGGCGCCGGCCGACGAGAACGAGTGCCGGCAGATGCTGTACACCGCCCACTGCCACAACGGCCCGGCTGCGGTGCGCTACCCGCGCGGCAGCGGCATGGGCGTCACCCCCGACAAGGCCATGACCGCCTACCCGATCGGCAAGGCCGAAATGCGCCGCCAGGGCAAGAAGATCGCCCTGCTGGCCTTCGGCGCGATGCTCAAGCCGGCCCTTGAGGTCGGCGAGCAGCTCGACGCCACGGTGGTCAACATGCGCTTCATCAAGCCGCTGGACGAGGCGCTGATCCTCGAACTGGCGCAAAGCCATGAGTTCATCGTCACGCTCGAGGAAAACGCCGTCATCGGCGGCGCCGGCAGTGAAGTCAGCCGCGTGCTCGAAGCCGCACCGGCACCGGTGCGTACCCTGCGCCTCGGTCTGCCCGACCGCTTCATCGACCACGGCGAACAAGGCCAGCTGCTGGCCGAGGTCGGCCTCGACACCGAAGGCATCCTCAAGGCCATACGCGCACGCTATCCCGCCAATAGTTGAGTCTTTTTGTCGGATACCTTAGGCTTCTTCGCCCCACGCTTGTTTGAGACACCGATGTCCCCCACCGACAGCTCCGCCATCCCCGACGTCCAGAACAGCCAGGACGCCCGCCAGATCGCCATCGACAAGGTCGGCATCAAGGCCATCCGCCACCCGGTCACGGTCAGCGACCGCAGCGGCGGCGTGCAGCACACCATCGCCATGTTCAACATGTATGTCGGCCTGCCCCACAACTTCAAGGGCACCCACATGTCGCGCTTCGTCGAGATCCTCAACAGCGGCGAGCGCGAGATCTCGGTCGAGTCCTTCGAGCCGATGCTGCGCGAGATGGTGCAGCGCCTCGAGGCCGAGACCGGCCATGTCGAGATGACCTTCCCGTACTTCATCAACAAGGCCGCGCCGATCTCCGGCGTGCACAGCCTGATGGACTACGACGTGACCTTCATCGGTGAGATCACCGAAGGCGGCGTCTACAGCTTCCGCATGAAGATCGTGGTGCCGGTCACCAGCCTGTGCCCGTGCTCGAAGAAAATCTCCGACTACGGCGCGCACAACCAGCGCTCGCATGTCACCGTCACCGCCCATCTGCGCGAGCATGTGTGGATCGAGGAGATCGTCGAGCAGGTCGAGGCCCAGGCCTCGTGCGAGCTCTACGGCCTGCTCAAGCGGCCCGACGAGAAGTACGTCACCGAGCGCGCCTACGACAACCCCAAATTCGTCGAGGACATGGTGCGCGACGTGGCCGGCGTGCTCGACCGCGAGCCGCGCATCGGTGCCTATGTGGTCGAATCCGAGAACTTCGAATCCATCCACAACCACTCGGCCTACGCATTGATCGAGCGCCAGAAGTAAGCCTGGCGGCACCGGCGCGGATTGACCGGTGCCAATCTTCGCGCCGCCGGATCATGCGACAATGCCCGCCATTGATGCCGCCGGATGCCCGTCCATGAGTGCCCAGCCGATCGCCGCCCTCTTCTATCCGCCCGACACCGACCCCGTCCCCGTCATGGCGCAGCTCGTCCGTGCCCTGCAGGCGCGCGGCGTGGCCTTGGTCGGCGCCATTCAGCATGACACCGGCCCGCGCGCCAACTGCAGCATGGCGCTCGAACTGCTGCCCTCGGGCCAGCGACTGCCGATGTCGCAATACCTGGGCAGCGGCTCCAACGCCTGCCGACTCGACCCGGCCGCCATGGCTGAAGCGGCCATCACGGTGCAAGCGGCCATCGCCGACGGTGCCGAGCTGGCCATTTTCAACAAGTTCGGTTCGCAGGAAGCGCTCGGCGACGGCCTGCGCGACGAGATGGCCGCAGCCGTGATGGCCGGCATTCCGCTGGTCACTGCCGTGGGCGAACGCTTTGCCGATGCCTGGACGGACTTCACCGGCGGCAGCTACGACCGCCTGCCCTGCTCTGCCGAAGCGGCGCTGGCCTGGTGGGACGAGCGCCGCGCGGCCTGATCTGGGCGT
>JAWKYX010000107.1:0-2720 GCA_041396265.1 Rhodocyclaceae bacterium | reverse complement strand
CGCCGCCACCTCGGGCTGGAGACCATCCCCTACACTGCCATCTGCGGCAAGGGCGCCAAGCAGATCGGTTTCGACCAGGTGGCGCTCGAGCAAGCCGCCGAATACGCCGCCGAAGACGCCGACATCACGTTGCGCCTGCAGCAATGCTTTGCCGCGCAGCTGGCCGCCGAGCCGCAGCTCGAGTCGGTGTACCGCGACATCGAACTGCCCACCATGGAAGTGCTGTTCGAGATGGAGCGCAACGGTGTGCTGATCGACGACTTCCTGCTTGCCCAGCACAGCGAGGAACTCGGCCGCCGCCTGGTCGAGCTCGAAGCCGAGGCCCACAAGCTCGCCGGCCAGCCCTTCAACCTCAACTCGCCCAAGCAGCTCGGTGAGCTGTTGTTCGGCAAACTCGAACTGCCGGTGGTCAAGAAAACCGCCACCGGTCAGCCCTCCACCGACGAAGAAGTGCTGCAGAAGCTTGCCGAAGACTACCCCTTGCCCAAGCTGCTGCTCGACTACCGGGGCCTGGCCAAGCTCAAGAACACCTATGCCGACAAGCTGCCGCTGATGGTCAATCGCCACACCGGCCGGGTGCACACCAGCTTCTCGCAGGCCGTGGCCGTCACCGGGCGCCTCGCCAGCTCCGACCCCAACCTGCAGAACATCCCGATCCGCACCGAAGAGGGCCGCCGCATCCGCGCCGCCTTCATCGCCCCCAAGGGGCATCGCCTGGTCAGCGCCGACTACTCGCAGATCGAGCTGCGCATCATGGCCCACCTGTCGGGCGACAAGCGCCTGCTGCAGGCCTTCGCCGACGGCGAAGATGTGCACCGCGCCACCGCCGCCGAGATCTTCGGCGTCAAGCCGGCCGAGGTGGACAAGGAACAGCGCCGCTACGCCAAGGTCATCAACTTCGGCCTCATCTACGGCATGAGCGCCCACGGCCTGGCCAAGAACCTCGGCATCGAACGCGGCGCCGCCGCCAGCTACATCGACCGCTACTTCGCCCGCTATACCGGCGTGGCCGACTACATGGCCCGCACCCGCGCCGAAGTGGCCGACAAGGGCTACGTCGAAACCGCCTTCGGCCGCCGCCTGCACCTGCCCGACATCCACGCCAGCCAGGCCGGCCGTCGCCAGGGGGCAGAACGCGCCGCCATCAACGCCCCCATGCAAGGCACCGCCGCCGACCTCATCAAGAAAGCCATGATCGCCTGCTCAGCCTGGCTCAAGCGCGACAAGCTCGCCTCAAAGCTGATCCTGCAGGTGCATGACGAACTGGTGCTGGAAGTGCCGGACGAGGAGCTGGCGACGGTGCGCGAGCAGTTGCCGAAACTGATGGCTGGCGTGGCCAAGCTGTCGGTGCCGCTGGTGGCCGAAGTGGGGGATGGGGCGAATTGGGACGAAGCGCACTGACCCTCGTAGGGGAGGCAGCAAGCTGCCCCCCCTACGAGACTGCGACGACGGGCGCCTCCTTAAGCACCTCCGTGTAGCCCGGCCGAGGGCCGCAGGCCCGACGCCGGGGCCATCGCGGCCCACTGGCAAGGCTGACCCCGGCGTCGCTGCGCTCGGCCGGGCTACGGCGCTGGCATGCTGGGGGCAGAATGTGCAACAGTTGCGAATGTCATGACGCATGCATTGCGTGTGGTCAGGCTCAAATCCATCCTTTTAGAGTCCTTGCGCGTGCACTACGAGTGTGTTCGATTCGACCGAGTGTTCGACATCTGCCGCAGCAATGCCGGTTGGGGGGCGTCTCGTCGAGTAACCACGCTGTTTTCATTCGAAGCAGCGGGGCAGCGGGCGCTCGGGCTGAGTGTCGACGGGGAGGTGCCGTTGCGAATCGGCGAAGACTATGTCGCCGCGCTGGCGCGCGAGGGTGACTGGCAGTCGCTGGTCGCTCTCTATGATGTCGCGAATAGGCGCTACCACGGACCGGATGCGGTGCATGGGGCTTTTCTGTTTGCCGGGCTGATTCCGCTCTATCTCGCGGCGCCGCTGCTTTTTGGTTCCGCGGGAACAAGGAACTGGCGCATGGTCATCATTTGCGCCGCCGTCTATGGGGTGTGGTCGAGCATGCGGTTGTTTTTCATGCGCCGCAAACTTGCGAGGATCGCTCAGAACTCGTAGGGCGGATTAGCGAAGCGTAATCCGCCGAATGTGCGCGTTCGGTAAGCCGATATGGCGGATGGCGCCTTCGGCTTATCCGCCCTACATGGCTTGCCGCCCGCAGATACGACGCGGCGTCATGCCGATGAGTCGTCCGCACTAAGCGTAGCCCGGCCGAGGGCCACCGGCCCGACGCCGGGGATGTGCCCGGCTGGCGAGGCTGACCCCGGCGTCGCTGCGCTCGGCCGGGCTACGGGGGGCGGCAGCGTGTGCCGACTCGGCTGAGCGTAGCGACGCTCGATCCGCTTCCCCCATCTCCTGGCGTACGCCGGCCTGTCGGTGCGTGCCGCGGCGCACACCCTCTCGGTCATTTTCCCGCCCGCGTTGTTCGGCGCGGGCCAGCCATCAAGACCGCGCCAAATCCGCCGTAGATCCTTCGTACTAGGCGGCGTCTCCGGCGGAGGCGCTGGGTGGCGGGTGGAGGAGCGAGGATGGCGGGGTGTCGGTGAGCGACTGGCTTCGGGATGTTCGGGCGCGGCGCGTCGGGCTGCTGGTGACGGGCCTGGCAGCGGCGCTGTGCCTGGCGGTCGGGTTGTGGCAGGCGGTTGACGGCGTGGTGTGGGCGGGCG
>JAWKYX010000106.1:0-2729 GCA_041396265.1 Rhodocyclaceae bacterium | reverse complement strand
CCGCCGGCAACAACGGCGTAGATTTTGGTAGGGCGGGTTTCAACCCGCCAATGATCTGCGAACCACTACCGATGGCGGGTTGAAACCCGCCCTACGCAGCGCCGCCCGAGCGGGCAACGGCGAAGCCGAGCCCGCGCCCCCTTCCCCTTCTGTGCCGCTGAACGGAGCCCGGGGACGGCGGGAATTGTCGTGTCGCTGTTTGAGCCCGTAGGGCGAGTTTGCGACACGACCCGCCCGGCGCCGGGCGCAGAGAGGGCACCGGCGAAGCCGGCGGCACAGTCGGGGCGCCTTCTTTGCCTCCTTTCTTGCGCGTGCAAGCAAGGAGGTCGCCCGCCGGGGCGAGACCCGGCCAACGCACCTCCCCGACGGGCACCAAAGAAACCGGCCCCGCGGTGCCGAAACCGCCCCCTTACCGCGATGCTTTGATCAGCCGGTCATTGGCCGGCTGCACCGGCCGCGCGTTCATCGGATACAGGCGCTGGAAGATCGCGATCTGCTCGGCCGACAGCTTGATCGGCTCTTTCATCACCATCCACAACACATCCTCGGAACACGGCGGGGTGGTCAGCGAGCCCATGTAGGTGTAGTACTCCGGCGCCTGCGGCAGCAACTCGGCGGCGTTGATCGACACCGCGGGGGCGTAGTCATGGTGTTTTTCCAGCGGCAAGTTGTTCCACAAGGTCTGCACCAGCGAATGCGCTTCGCCGCGTTCGATCAGCACCGCCACCACGGCCAGGCGGCCGTCGAGGTCCTTGTGCACCAGGTGCGCCACCATGTCGAAACCGCGCCCATTGATGCGCTCTTCCGACGGGCGATGGAAATGAAACTGGACGAGGTCGAAGGTGCGCCCCATCACCGACATGGTATTGCCCGGCCCGACACTGACCTGCACCGTATGGCCGTTGTTCAGGATGCGGAAGTAGGTCGGCACATAATCGAACTTGATCGGCTCGAGATCGACGCGGATACCGTCGCGGATATCGATCGGCGATTGCCGTTTGCCGCTGTCACAGTTTTTCCAGGCCGGGTTGAGCTGACCCCAGCGGGCCGGGCCCTCGGCACCGTCGTAATCCCAGTGGAGCGACTTGTGCACCTCGACGGTGCTCGGTTCGTGCTTCTCCTCGAGCATGGCCACCTTGAGCGCTGCCGGCTTCGGGCGCGGCGCGCGCGCCACTTTACGTACCGGCGGTGGCGGCGCCGCACGGACGACCGGCGGCGCTGGACGCGCCACCGGCGCGGTCACGACCTTGGGCGCTGGCGGCGCCTCCTTGGCGACCTTTACCTCCGGCGCCGGGGCGGGCGCAGCCTCCGCCGTGGTTGGCGCGGGTTGCCCCGGCGGCCCCAGGCGTGGAATCGGCGGCAGCAGGGACTGCCCCTTGCCGAGGGTCTGCACCTCGACCTGATCGGCCGGCAAGGCGGTGGTCTGGGGCGCCTTGGCCGTCTGTTCGGGCATGGGCTTGGCGACCTGCGCATCGGCCACCCGGGTGGTCGCGGGCTGCTCGGCCGCCGCCGTGGTCTGATCGGCATGGCGCACCGCTGGCGCGTCCTTGGGCTTTGTTTGCGCAGCCGCCTTGCTGGCGGCCTCGGCCAGCGCCGCCACATCCATGGCGGCCGCCGGCTGACACACCTCGCGCCACAGGCCTTCATCCACGCTGCGCGGGTTGACCTCGATGACGCGCTCTTCGGCCACGCGCTCTTCGCGAATCACATGGCTGGCTGCGTCCAGATAGACGCGCTTGATGGTCGAGAAGCTGCGGCGCTTGCAGTCATAGCGGTTGAGTGCCTTTACCGTCGCGTAGCCGGCTTCTTCGGCGTCGTCGGCCGACAGCACGATACGCCCCCAGGCCACCTTGGTACCGGGGTCGGATTGCAGCACGCTGTCACGGTCGATCTCGATGCGCCGCGTCCGGTCCTTGACGATCATCGCCCAATCGGCGGCAGCGGCCGGCCAAGCGACTGCCAGCGCCATCACGGTAAAGAGGATGCGATGCTTCATGACCTGATCTCCGAACAACTCGCCCTTGCAGAAAGGGGATAATCCGGTTTTCGGCATACCCGCCGGATTCTTGAACGCTGAGCGCCCCAAGGCCGGGCTTCGCCCTGCCCGCCCCCCGAGGGGGTCAAGGAAACTTGGGACGGCCCGGCGTTTACTTGAGAGACCGAGAACCCCGCATGACATCGAGCATTCCCAACGTACTGACCATCGCCGGCATCGACCCCTCGGGTGGCGCCGGCGTCTTCGCCGACCTGAAGACCTTCTCCGCCCTGGGCGCCTACGGCTGCGGCGTGGTGGCCGCGCTCACGGCGCAGAACACCACCGCCGTCACCGGCATCCACACCCCGCCGACCGACTTTCTCAAGCTGCAGATCGACACCCTGTTCGACGACGTGGCGATCCACGCGGTCAAGATCGGCATGCTCGGCACCGCCGGCATCGTGCGCACCGTGGCCGAGGGCCTGGCGCGCCATGACCCCGACAACGTGGTGCTCGACCCGGTGATGGTGGCCAAGAGCGGCGACCATCTGCTGGCACGCGAGGCGGTGGCCATGCTCAAGGAGGCGCTGCTGCCGCAGGTGTTCATGCTCACGCCGAACCTGCCCGAAGCCGGCGTGCTGCTTGACATGCGCGCGCCTGAATCGGTCAAGGAGATGACTCGCACCGCCGAGCGCCTGCGCGAACTGCTACCGCACAGCGGCGAGCGCTGGGTGCTGCTCAAGGGCGGGCACCT
>JAWKYX010000105.1:0-2793 GCA_041396265.1 Rhodocyclaceae bacterium | reverse complement strand
GGCAGATCCTGCCGCAGCGCGTGGTGCGCGAAGCCACGCTCGACTACACCCCACCGGCCGGCTACTTCCGCTTTCCGCCCGCACCGCTGCCGGACTGGCTGATCGCCTGGCGCGAGCGCGCGGTCGAGCTGTCGGTGATCGCCGCTGCGCTGGTGCTGCTGAGTATCGCCCTGGCGCGGCCGCGCTGGCTGAGCGTGTCGGCCACGCGGCTGCGGCGCTTCCGGCTCGGCTTTTTGCTGTTCACGCTGGTCTATCTGGGCTGGTATGCGCAGGGCCAGCTGTCGATCGTGCAGCTGACCGGCGCGGTCAAGACGCTGGCCGCTGGCCAGGCGCTCACCAGTTTTCTCTACGACCCGGTGTCGCTGCTGGTCATCGCCTTCACGCTGGTGAGCTTCTTCGTCTGGGGGCGAGGCACCTTCTGCGGCTGGTTGTGCCCCTTCGGCGCGCTGCAGGAGTTTGCCGCGCTGATCGGCGTGCGGCTCGGCCTGCGCCCGCGCCGGCTGCCGCCGACCCTGGCGCGCGTGCTCGACCGCGGGCGCTACGTCATCCTGCTCACGCTGTTGCTCTGCGCCGCGCTGGCGCCAGCGCTGGGCGAGCGGCTGGTGGAGATCGAGCCCTTCAAAACCGCCATCACCGTCGGCTTCGACCGCGCCTGGCCCTTCGTGCTCTACGCGCTTGGCCTGCTGGTGCTCGGCGCGCTGTACTACAAGTTCTTCTGCCGCTACCTGTGCCCGCTCGGCGCGGCGATGGTCATCGGCGGCAAGCTGCGCCGCTTCGCCTGGCTGCCGCGCCGCGCCGAATGCGGCCAGCCCTGCCAAACCTGCCGTCATCGCTGCGCCTATGACGCCATCGATCGCAACGGCACGATCCGCTACGACGACTGCTTCCAGTGCCTGGACTGTGTCGGCATCTACCATGACGCCGAGCGCTGCGCGCCGCTGCTGCTGTACCGGCGCAAGGGGCGGCGGGTCACCCCGGTGGCGCCCCCTGCCGCCGATGCGACACTGCCGCGCTAGGGTTTCCCGAGCCTTGGCCGCGGCGGCGGTGTCGCTCCGCGAAAGGGCACGCCCTTGACCCACAGCCGGAATGCTTGCCAGTGGATGCGCAGCATCACGCCGGCGGTCAAAAACGGCATGCGCAAAAAGGCGCCCAGCAAGCGACGGGTGCCCCAGGGCTGCGGCCGGCCGGCGATGACGGTGCGCAGCAATTCGCCCTCGGCGTCGTCATAGTCGATGTGCACCCGCGGCATCGCGCCGTCAAGATGAAAGCGGAAACGATAGCGGCCGTCGACCTCGCAGAAGGGCGACACATGAAAGACCTTGTCGGCGGCCAGCGTTTCGCCGTCGCGCAGCGGTGCGCCGTCCGGATGGTGCAGCAGGTAGCTGTGACGGCCGCCGAACGTGTTGTTCACCTCGGCCAGCACGGCGATCAGGGCGCCGTCCGGCCTATGGCAGAACCAGAAGCTGACCGGGTTGAACACATAGCCGAACACGCGCGGAAAACACTGCAGCATCACCGGCCCGTCGTCCGGCAGGCCGCGCTCGCGCAGGCGGGCGCGGATCCAGGGCGCCAGCGCGCTGCCGTCACGCGGGCCGTGGTCGGCGGTGCGAAAGCCCAGCAGCCCCCAGCGATCAACGGCGAACATCGGCCCGCGGGCAGCCGCCGGCTCTTCCACCGGCAGCTGGACATAGAACACCGGATAGGTGAAGGCATTCACCGCCGGGCGCAGGCGCCGGTGATGCACGTGGCCGACGAACAGGCGGGGCCGGGTGTCCATCAGGCTCAGGGGTTCTCGCCCGACAGCTCGGCGTAGGCCGAGTGGTTGTGGATGGACTCGAAGTTCTCGGAAATGACTTTCCATGCCGCCACCTGCGGCTCGCGCATCAGTCGCAGGGCGATATCGCGCACCAGGTCCTCGACAAACTTGGGGTTGTCGTAAGCGCGCTCGGTGACCCACTTTTCGTCCGGCCGCTTGAGCAGGCCGAACACCTCGCAGGAGGCCTCCTCCTCGGCCAGGCGAACCAGCGCCTCGATGCGCATCGGCCCGCGCAGCCGCGCCTCGAGTGTGATGTGCGAGCGCTGGTTGTGCGCACCGTAGTCGGAGATCTCCTTGGAGCATGGGCACAGGCTGGTCACCGGCGCGGTCACGCGCAAGGTCAGCGCAGGCGACTGTCCGGGGGCCTGTTCGGCGCACAGGGTCACGTCGTAGTCGAGCAGGCTGTGCACCTGCGAGACCGGCGCGCGCTTGGCAATGAAGTACGGAAAACGCATCTCGATCCGACCGTCGGTGGCGTCGAGCCGAGCGAGCATCTCGGTGAGCATGTTCAACATGCCCGCACCGTCGATGGGCGAACGCGGGGTTTCGAGCACTTCGACGAAGCGCGACATGTGCGTGCCCTTGACCGCGGGCGGCAGGCCGACCGTCATTGCCAGCGTGGCGACGGTGTGCACCGCGCTACCTGAGGCGCTCGCGATCGCCACCGGGTAGCGGATACCCGCAACCCCGACATGTTGAATCGCCAAGCGGCGGGTATCTTCAAACGCCTGGACGTCGGGCAGAAAGAATTTCTCGGGTGCGTTCATTCGGGTCTCTCCTGGAGACGGCAGCGGCGCGACCGTGCCGTTGAACAAAAGCCGTTTTTTGTCCTAGACAATTTACGTCTTGAACGCTACGATAGCTCCAAGCTGACGCTTCGTCAAATTTTGTCAAAGGTCTGTTCAGAACAATGCCAGATATTCCTGCCTTCAACATCGCAGCAGTCGAACGCGACACCGGTCTGTCCAAGGACGTCT
>JAWKYX010000104.1:0-2828 GCA_041396265.1 Rhodocyclaceae bacterium | reverse complement strand
GAGCCGGCCGGTCGGCGCCGGCACGCGCAGCTGCGCCAGCTACCTGGGTGCGGCGGTGCGCAGCTTCTTTGCCAACGGCGGCCGGCGCGCGGTGATCGTGCGCTGTGGCGACCCGTGGCCCTACCTCGAGCCGGCCGGCACCCGTGCCGCCCAGCGCGACACCCGGCTGGCGGCGCTGCTCGCCCCCAACGCCAGCCCGATGGATCCATCGAGCTGGCGCGGCATCGGCCACCTCGCCGGGCTGCCCGAAGTGGCGCTGCTGTGCCTGCCGGATCTCGCAGACATCTGCGCAGCCGAGCCGGCGATTGTCGATGTCGCAGTCGAGCCGCCGAATTCGCCCGAGGTCTTCGTCGAGTGCTCCACCAATAGCGCGCCACCGGTGGAACAAGACGTCGGTCTGCGCGACCTTGCCCCGCCGCGTGCCGATCACGACGGCTTTATTGCCTGGCGCAATGCGCTGGGCAGCGCGCGCGAACAGATCGCCCGCCGGCACCGCGAGGTGCTGCTGGTGGCCGCGCTGCCGCTGCCGCAGCGTGAGGCGCGCAACGGCGACAGCTGGGCGCAGGCCGATTTTCACGCCTACCTCGAGAACGCCGGGGTCCTCGCCGCGCCCAACAGCAGCAACGGCGGGCGCGCCGCGGCCAGTGCCTTCGTGCAGCTCGCCTGGCCGTGGCTGAAAACGCGGCACAGCGTCGATCTGCCGGGTACGCTAGAAGCCCCGGAGGGCATGCTTGCCGGCGTACTTGCGATCAACGCGCTGGCGCGCGGCACCTTCCGCTCGGTGGCGGGCACCCGGCTCGCCTCGGTGTCGGGCAGCGAACCCCTGCTGGCCTGGAGCGGCATCGCCGAGACGCCATCCGACCGCCTCGCCGAGCGGGTCTGCGTGATCGCGCCTTCGCCAGCCGGCTGGACGCTGCACTCGGACGTGACCGCCAGCGTGGACGAGGCCTGGCGCGCCGGCGGGGTGAGCCGCCTGATGGGTGCAGTGCTGCGTGCGGCGCGGCGTACCGGCGAGGCGGCCCTGTTCGAAGCCAGCGGGCCAGCGCTGTGGCAGCGCGTGACGCGCAGCATCGAGCAACTGCTGAGCGCATTCTGGCGCGAGGGCGGCCTGGGTGGCGCTACGCCCGCCGAGGCCTTCAGCGTGCGCTGCGACCGCAGCACCATGAGCCAGAACGATCTCGACAACGGACGCCTGCGCGCCGAGGTCAGCATCCTGCCGGTGGCTGCGGTCGAGCGCATCACCGTGGTGCTCGACCTGACCGGCGGCGGCGCGGCGGCCGCGCTCGACGAACAGCTGCGCGAGGTGGCGTGATGAACGACATCCCGCTCCACGTCTTCCGCTTCCATGTGAGCTTCAGCCAGCAGTCGCTGAGCAACCCCAGCGGGGCCGACGTGCCGCTGTGCCGCGGCGCCTTCTCGGACTGCACCGGGCTGGAAGCCACCATGGAGCCCAAGGTCATCAAGGTGGGCGGCAGCAACTACGGCGCGGTGCAGCGTGCCGGCCAGGTGAGCTTCGCCACCGTGGTGCTCAAGCGCGGCATGACCGACACGCGCGACCTGTGGAACTGGTTCGCCAAGGTCGGAGCCGGTGCCTATGCCTACCGCCTGCAGGTGGAGATCGAGATGCGCAACAGCGCCGACGAGCCGGTGGTGCGCTGGGCGCTGCGGCGTGCCATGCCGGTCAAGTTCAAGGCCGCCGACCTCAATGCCAAGGGCAGCGAGATCGGTATCGAGGAGTTGCACCTGGCCCATGAGGGCCTGGTGCTCGTGAGTTAGGCGACTGCAATGCCCGAATTCCCCGACGACCTCATCGACGAGCCCGCCACCTTCGAGACCATGACCGGTCCCAAGGTGACGGTGCCGGTGCATTTCAATCCGGCCAGCCTGCAGCACACGGTCTCTAACACCCTCAAGGAAGAGGGCAAGGGTGCCAAGAAGAAGCAGTACGTGAGCCAGACCACCGCCAAGCTCACCATGGACCTCGTCTTCGACACCACCGACAGCGGCGAGGATGTGCGCATCACCACCAACAAGATGGCGCAGCTGCTGCAGCCGGTACCGGAAGGGCAGAGCAAGAAGGTGCCGCCGGTAGTGAAGTTCAGCTGGGGAGCGTATTCGTTTACCGGCATGGTCGAGCAGTACAAGGAGACCATCGACTTCTTCGCGGCCGGCGGCCTGCCGCTGCGCTCCTCGATCAACCTCACCCTGTCCAGCCAGGACGTCACCTTCGAGGGCGGCACCAGCAGCGACCGGGCCTCGGTCGATGGCGACCTTTCGCCCGAGCCGGTGGTGCTGCCGGATGACGAGGGGCCGCAGGGCGGACCCCAGGGCGCCGCCAACAAGGCCGGCGACCCGCGCGCCGCGCGCGGAATCGCGGCGGCCAACGGTTCGGCCAGCCTGCGCTTCGGTGCCGGCGGCGGCCTCGCGGTCGGCGCCTCGGCGAGCGTCGGCTTCTCCGCCGGTGCTTCGGTCGGCGCAGGCTTCTCGGCCGGTATCGGCGCCTCGGCAGGGGCGGGTTTTTCGGCCTCCGTCGCCGCTTCCGCGGGTGGCAGCGCCAACCTGCTGCCGGCTGCGGCCTTCGCCGCGGGAGGCGGGGCGGGGATCGGCGTCGGAGTCGGTGCCGGGGCCAGCGCAGGAATCGGCATCGGTGGCGGAGCGGGAATCGGGATCGGCGGCGGAGCCGGAATCGGAGTGAGCGCCGGTGCGGCTGGCGGCATCGGGATTGGTGCCGGCGCTTCCGCATCGATCGGTGGCGGCGCCGGCGTCTCGGCGAGCGCCGGTTTCACCGGACTGAGGGTGGAGAGCACGGTCAGCGCCCGGCCGCTGTC
>JAWKYX010000103.1:0-2830 GCA_041396265.1 Rhodocyclaceae bacterium | reverse complement strand
GCCTTGGCCGGGCCGCCACGCAGGTGGCCGAGCAGGCCGACCGCGCTCTTGATGAAGTAGTTGCCGGCCCCGGCCGTCTCGAGCAAGGCGCCGAACAACACGAACAGGAAGATGAAGCCGGACGACACGCCCAGCGCCACACCGAAGACGCCCTCGGTGGTCAGCCACAGGTGGCTCATGCCCTTGGCCAGTGAGGCGCCCTTGTGGGCGATCATGTCGGGCATGTGTGGCCCGGCAAAGATGTAGATGATGAAGACGATGGCCAGGATCACCATCGGCAGACCCAGCGCGCGGCGTGCCGCTTCGAGCAGCAGCACCATGCCGGCCACGGCAACGACCAGGTCGACATCGGTCGGGCTGCCCGGGCGCTCGGCCAGTTGCGAGTAGAACAGGAAGAGGTAGGCCGCGCAGAATGCGCCCACGAACGCCAGCAGCCAGTCCACCGCCGGGATGTACTCCCGCGGCGAGCGCTTGAACGCCGGGTAGGCCATGAAGGCGAGAAACACCGAAAAGGCCAGGTGGATCGCGCGGGACTCGGTGTCGTTGAACACCAGGATGCCAAACGTGAACGGAAGCGGAGAGGCGATCCATATCTGAAAGAGCGACCACGCCAGCGCGATCAGCAACATGGCCTGCGCGACGGCGCCGGTGGGCTTACGTCCGCCGGTATCGGCTTCTGCAACAATCTGCTTGAGCTCTTCGTCGCTGAGCTGGTGATGTGCCTGTGTCTTTTTAACGCCAGCCATGACCTCGTCTCCGTGCGCTTGTGGTGACCCGTTGCGAAAAGGGCAACCCTTGTCGCACAAGCGTATTTATTAGTATGTCGTGGTGTGTCTTGGTCAGCCGAGCTGCGGTGTCGCCTGCACTCGGCGGAGATGTCGGCCGGCATTGCACCGGCCGACACGGGATGGATTACATCCAGCCCTTTTCCTTGTAGTACTTCACCGCGCCCTCATGCAGCGGGGCGGACAGACCATTCTTGATCATCTCCTCCTGCTTGAGGTTGGCAAAGGCCGGGTGCAGCTTCTTGAAGTCGTCGAAGTTCTCGAACACCGACTTGACCAGCTCGTAGACCACCTCGGGCGAGGTCTTGGTCGAGCTCACGAAGCTGGCCACCACGCCGTAGGTCGGGGTCGGGTTGGGGTTGCCGGCGTACAAGCCGCCGGGGATCTCGACCTTGGCATAGAACGGTGCGTCGGCCACCAGCTTGTCGATCGCCGGGCCGGTCAGCGGTACCAGCTTGGCGCCGCAGGTGGTGGTCGGGTCCTGGATGTTGGCCGAGGGATGACCCACGCCGTAGAAGAAGCCATCGATCTTGTTGTCACACAGCGCGGCGCCGTGCTCGTCGGCCTTCAGCTCCGAGGCCAGCGAGAAGTCGTCCTTGGTCATGCCCAGGCCCTTGAGCAGCTCTTCCATCGAGGCGCGGGTGCCCGAGCCGGGGTTGCCGATGTTGAAGCGTTTGCCCTTGAAGTCCGAGAACTGCTTGATGTTGGCGTCGGCGCGGGCGACGACGGTGAAGGGCTCGGGGTGAACGGAGAACACCGCGCGAAGCTCGGTGTTGGGGCCGGCATCGGCGAACTTGCTGGTGCCCTTGACGGCGTGGTACTGCCAGTCGGACTGGGCGACGCCGAAGTCCAGCTCGCCGGCGCGGATGGTGTTGATGTTGTACACCGAACCGCCGGTGCTCTCGACCGAGCAGCGGATGCCGTGCTTGGCGCGGTCCTTGTTCATGAGGCGGCAGATGGCGCCGCCGGCTGCGTAGTACACGCCGGTGACACCGCCAGTGCCGATGGTGACGAACTTGGTTTCGGCCTGCGCGGGGGTGCCAAAACCGGCCCCCAGGGCGAGGGCGGTGGCGAGAACGGTCAGTTTTTTCATTGATATGACTCCTTATGGGTTTTGTTCTGACTACGAGGTTGCGCGCCGCTATCCTTTTGGAATGCAGGCGCGCACTGTTACGCCTGATTGACGCAAAGAATGCCAGCCAACTCTACACAATGACGCAGTGAATGCCAAACCCCGAATCGCCTTGACTGGCGCGGCTCTCCAGAGGGCCGGGCGGCACGAGGCGGGGTCAGCGCGATGCGCTGCTGGCCGCCTTGCGCCAACCGGAGGCACCACTACGTGCGAGGGTGAATTCTTCATCGGGAATGGGGCGGGGCTGGCCGTTGATACGGTCGGCAATGAGCCTCGCGCAGCCTGCGGCGAGGGTGAATCCCAAGGCGCCGTGGCCGAGGTTGAGCCACAGGTTGGGCACGGCCGTGGCGTCGACCACCGGGCGACCGGTGGGGGTGGCCGGGCGCAGTCCGGCCCATGGAGACACTGCGTCGAGACGGATGCCGGCGCCGAAGTTCTGGCTGGCTTCCCGGGTCAGTGTCGCCAGCCGGTCGGCCTGCAGGCTGTCGTCATGCCCGACGATGTCGGCCATGCCTGCCACGCGCAGATGGTCGTCGAGCCGGGCATAGACGATCTTGCGTTGAAAGTCGGTGATGCTGAGCTCGGGCACCCGGGCGGGGTCGGTGATCGGCGCGCTGATGCTGTAGCCCTTGAGCGGATATACCGGGATGTCGATGCCCAGTGGCCGCAGCAGGGCGACGGCTTCGACGCCGCCGGCGGCCACGCAGGCGTCGGTGGGGAATTCGCCGTCGGAGGTGCGTAAGGCGCTGATGCGGCCGCCGCTGACGACCAACGACTCGACCGTCTCGCCCAGGCGGAATGTCACCGGATTGCTCCCTTCACGCAGGCGTTCGGCCAGCGCCTGGCACAGCTTCAGGCAATCGCCGGCTTCTTCCGAGGGGGTGTGGATGCCGCCGACCACATCGCCGCCCAT
>JAWKYX010000102.1:0-2848 GCA_041396265.1 Rhodocyclaceae bacterium | reverse complement strand
GCGAGCAGGTCGGACACCATGCCCAGCAGCCGCTTGCCGCTGTGCTCGATGCGCTGCAGGCAGTGCGTGCGCCGGGCCTCGGTCGCCTCCGCGCTCAGGCCCATCTCGGCGAAGCTCAGGATGGCATGCAAGGGCGTGCGCAGCTCATGCGACAAGGTGCCGAGAAACTCGCTCTTGCCGCGGTTGGCGCGATCGGCGGCGTCCTTGGCCAGCAGCAGGTCCATGGTCTGTTCGGCCACCAGATCGGCCAGGTTGTCGCGGTGGCGGGTCAGCTCGTGCTCGGCGCGCTTGAGGTGGGTGAGGTTGCGTACGATGCACAGAAAACCGCCGGTATCGACCCGCACCACCCGGCCTTCGAAGCTCTGGGCCGCCCCGTTGGGCGTATTGAGTTCGTACTCGATACGCTCGACCCCGCCGTGCGTGATCACCTTCTTGCATGCCTGGTCCAGCGCGCGGGCCACCGCCGCCGGCAACACCTCGGCGCTGCGCTTGCCCAGGAAGGCTTCGGGCGGTGCCGCGAGGTCGCCCTCGTTGCCGGCGTGGTAACCGACATACCGGCCGTCTTCATCGAATTCGAAGAGTAGATCGGGCAAAGCGGCCAGGGCGCTGGCATGGCGCGCCGCCAGCCGCGCCTGAGCCTGCGCTGCGAGCTGTTCATCGGTGATGTCGGCGATGAAGCCCGCCACGCCAAGCACCGCACCGCTGGCGTCACGGCGGGCCTTGCCGCGCACCCGCACCCAGCGCATCACGCCGTCGGGCAGCACGATGCGACAGCGCATGTCGAGCGGGGCATTGAAATCGATATGCTGGGCAATCGCGGCTTCGACCAGCGCCCGGTCTTGTGGATACAAGCGACTGCGCCACAAGGCCAGCAACTGGCTCGCGGGCAGACGCTCGACAACACACAGGATCTGCAAGGCCCGATCCGATGCAAGCATGCCGCCGCGCACCGGGTCCCAGTCCCACCAGCCTTCCTGTGCGCCCTCAAGGGCCAGGCGCAAGCGCTGGTCCTTTTCGCGCAAGGCTTCAGTCATCTGTGCAACACGTTGCCGGGCCCCGCGACGCGCCCGGCCGAGCAACCCCACCAGCACCACCAGCACGCCGCTCAGCGTAGCGCCGGCGGCGCCCACTGCATGCGCCTGCCACCACGGAATCGTCGCTTCGTAGGCCGGCGTCGAGGCCAGCCGCCAATACCAGGCATGGCCGCCAACATGCAGCTGGCGATCGGTGGCGAACAGCGCCCCGGACTCGTCCACCCCGTGCACGGCCAGGCGCTCGGCGGGATCGGTATCGCGCGAGTCGTACAACTGCACGGCCAGCAGCCGGCCACGCCCGGCGAGCAGGGCCTCCAGGAAGGCGTCGGCACGGAAGTCGGCGCTGATGACGCCCAGCGCTGCGGCCTCGCGCATGGCATCGCTCGATGGCACGTCCGGTGTGGCATACACCGGCATGATCAGCGAAAACGCCGGCCCGCCCCCGGCGTCGCCACGCACCGCGGTGTGCGCCGACAGCGCCATATCACCGGTGCGCCAGGCGTACTCGGCGGCGACACGGCGAACGGGATCGGACAACAGGTCGAAGCCGAGCACGCGCGACAGGTCGGCCGGCGCCGGCGCCACGCGCACCACGGGCAGATACAGGCTGCGTACCCCCGCCGGGCGGATGTCGAAGTATTCACCGACCGCTCCGCTGACCCAGGGGTCGAGCTGGTGGCGGCTGGCGTCGGGAATGCGCCAGGCTACCGAGAGGCTGGTGAAGCCCGGAAAAGCGCGCGCCAAGCCCAGCGAGTCGACATAGGACTCCCAGTCGCTGGTCGGCACCTTGCCAGCCAGCCGCACCAGCCCGGCCGCCCCGCGCTCGATGTCGGCAAAACGGGCCAAACGCGCCTCGGCCTCGGCGACCAATGCATCGGCATCGCGGGCAAAGCCTTGCTCCGCCGCCGACAGCACGCGGGCGCGCATCGCCCACCAGCCGCCCAGCATCGCCCCCAGCAGGAGGACGGCGACCAGGGCCGGCGCCCACCGGGGCCAGCGTGATGGCGGGATGTCAGGAGATGACACAGTGATATCGTCGGGCAGCATCTTTGCGCAGCACGGGGCTCCAGGGGCGACGCAGCAGCGTCAGAGCGCCATCATGCAACCCCCAGGGCATATTTTGCAAGCGCCTCGACAACGCCGTCGGCCTCGCCCGCGGCGAGCACCTGCACAACCGACACGCCCGGATGACGCGCGGCGGCGGACTCGACCAGCACCGGCACGTCGCGCTTGAGGTGACCACCCTGGGCCAGAAAAACCGGTACCACCGTGACCTGGTCCGCGCCCTCGGCCACCAGCGCATCGACCGCCTCATCCAGCGTCGGGCGCATGAACTCCATGAAGGCCACACGCACCGGGGTATCCGGCGCGCGCGCGGCAATGCGCGCCGCCACGCGGTTCATCGGGCCGGCCCACTCCGGATCGCGTGCGCCGTGTCCAAACAATACGATGCCCTTGCCTGCCATCTGTCTCTCCTGGTTGATACGCCCCGGCGAAGCAAGCGGCCCCGCCGCGCTGCCGCCCCCGGCGCAAATCGTTATCATGCGCCCATGATGACATCCCTGCCCCACCGGCGTCGCCTCCTGCTCTGCGCAGCGCTTACCACCCTCTCGCTCGGCGCCGTCGGCGCCCCCACGCCATTGCTGGTCCCTGGCGGCATCGCCCACCTGCCAGTGGCACCGGCCAGCGAGCCTCGCCCGGACGTGCGCTTCGGCAACACGCCCGTGCTGGTGCGCCGCGAGGGCAACCAGTGGGGCGCCTGGATCGGCCTGCCGCTGGATCTGACGCCCGGCCAGCACGCGGTATCGATCACC
>JAWKYX010000101.1:0-2928 GCA_041396265.1 Rhodocyclaceae bacterium | reverse complement strand
ATGCTGGTGCAGTTCGACGAGGCGCTGAACCTTGTGGCGGTGCGTCGTCCGCCGGGCGTCGCGATGCGCGAGGACATCGATAAATTCGTCGGTCTGCCGATTGCCGAGATCGTCTCCCCGAAGCGCCTGGCGCAGGTCTTGCCGACGCTGCGCAAGGCGCGGGCGAGCGGGGCATTGCAGTGTGTCGAGTATCGTGCGCCGGATCCACACGGGCGCATGCAGGACTACGAGGCGCGGGTGGCGCCGATCAGCACCGGCGGTCTGCTGGTGGTGCTGCGCAACGTGTCGGAGCTCAAGGCACGCGAGCGAGCGCTGCGTGAGAGCGAGGCACGCTTCCGGCTCATGGCGGATGCGTCGCCGGTGGTAATCTGGCTGGCCGATGCGCAGCTGAACATCACCTACGCCAACCGCGCCTGGCGGCGGCTGACCGGCTTGTCACTCGATGAGACGGCCGGGGTCAGCTGGGTGAGCGTGATCCACCCCGACGATGTGGGCCGGGTGAAGGCCGTGGGGCGCGAGGCGCGCGCCGCGCAGCAGCCCTACCGGGTGGAGTTCCGGGTGCGCCAGCCCGGTGGCCGCCATGCCTGGCTGCTGGCGATGGGCGAACCGCGAGCGGATGAGCGCGGTGAGGTGGTCGGCTTCATCGGCGTGGCGATCAATATCTCGACCGAAAAGCATGCCCTGGAGGCGCTGCGCAAGCACCGCGACCACCTCGCCGAGCTGGTCACCGAGAAGACCGCCAGCCTGATCCAGGCCAAGGAGGCGGCCGAGCGCGCCAACGAGGCCAAGTCCCTGTTCCTGGCCAACATGTCGCACGAGCTGCGCTCGCCCATGCACGCCGTGCTGAGCTACGCGCGCCTCGGTGAGGACAAGGCGCACAGCGCCCCGCCCGACAAGCTGCGCGACTACTTCCACCGTATCCGTCGCAGCGGCGACCGGCTGCTGAGCCTGGTGGACAATCTGCTCGACCTGTCCAAGCTCGAGGCGGGGCGGATGACGCTGGACATGCAGACGCTGTCGCTGGGCGAGGTGGTCGTCGACGTGTGCGCCGAGCTCGACGGCCTGTGCAGCGCGCGGCAGATCCGCATGCGCCCCGAGCTGGACGCCTCGGTGCCGCGCGTCAAAGGCGATGCCATGCGCCTGGGGCAGGTGGTACGCAATCTGCTGTCCAACGCGATCAAGTTCTCCCCCGATGGCGGCACGATAACCGTGGCACTGCGCACCGAGGCGCCGCCCAGCGCTGCCGCCCCCGCCACGGCGGTTCAGCTGCAGGTGATCGATCAGGGCGGCGGCATCCCCGAATCGGAGCTCGAAGCGGTGTTCGACAAATTCGTGCAAAGTAGTGCCACCCGCACCGGTGCCGGCGGTACCGGTCTGGGTCTGGCCATCTGTCGCGAAATCCTGAGCGCCCACGGTGGCCGGATTCGCGCCTACAACGTGGCAGGCGGGGGGGCCTGCTTTGAAATCGTTTTGCCGTCCGCTGACGTGGTGGGCGAAACGCCGGGAGAGGAGTCAACGCCGTCATGAGTCAAATCCGCATCCTCGTTGTCGACGACGAACCATTCAACCTGGACATCATCAGCGAGTACCTCGAAGGTGCCGGCTACCTGCTCGAGATGGCCGCCAGCGGGGAAGAGGCCTGGACCTTGTTGCGCAACCCCGAGTCGCACTTCGACCTGGTGGTGCTCGACCGCATGATGCCCGGCATCGACGGCCTGGAATTGCTACGCTGGATCAAGGCCGACCGCCGCCTGGCCGACATGCCGGTGATCATGCAGACTGCCGCGGCCAGTCCCGAGCAGGTGCGTGAGGGGCTCGCCGCCGGGGCCTACTACTACCTCACCAAGCCCTTCGAGCCGGAGAGCCTGCAGAGCATCGTGCGCGCTGCGCTCGACGATCTGCATCAACGCCGGGCGCTCGCCGAGCGTCTGGCGGTGCAGCGCAATGCCTTGCAGACGCTCCAGCACGGCTTGTTCGTTTTCCGCACCATGGAAGAGGCGCACGGGCTGGCGGCCCTGGCCGCGTCGATCTGCGACGAGCCGGACGTGGTGGTGCTGGGCCTGTCCGAGTTGCTGGTCAATGGCGTCGAGCACGGCAACCTGGGGATCTGTTTCGACGAGAAGTCCCGCCTGCGGGAGTCCGGCCAGTGGGAAGCTGAAGTGCTGCGCCGCCAGGCCTTGCCGGCCAACGTCGACAAGCGGGTGCGACTGACCGTCAGCGCCGAGCCGGGGGCCTGGGTGTTCGCCATCGAAGACGAGGGTGAGGGCTTTGCCTGGCAGTCGTTTCTCGAACTGGCGCCGGAGCGCGCCTTTGCGCCCAACGGGCGCGGCATCGCCCTCGCGCGTCAGCTGGCGTTCGATGAGCTGGAGTATCTGGGCAATGGCAGTTGCGTCCGGGCCACCGTGCGCAAGCGGGGCGCATGAGCCGCGCCGGTGGGTGCAAAAAGTGACGTTTTCTTGCGGACTACCGCGCCTGACTTGGGGCACACTAAGGGAAAACCTCCCGGACCAAGCGTCGCCGGCCCGGGACGACAACAAGGCACTGCCATGACCAGCCCCGCCCTGACCGTCCTCGTGGTGGACGATACCGCCGCGAACCGCAATCTGATGGCCGCCTTCCTGGCCAAACTGGGGCATGACGTCGTCTTCGCGGTCGATGGCGTCGACGCCCTGGAACGTTTCGAGCAGCGGCGTCCCGACATGATCTTGATGGACCTGATGATGCCGCGCATGGACGGATTCGAGGCCACGCGGCGCATTCGCGCTGCACAGGGCGAGGCGTGGACGCCGATCATCATCATGTCGGCGCTCAACGCCGACGCCGACATTGTGGCCGGACTGGACGCCGGGGCCGACGACTATCTGGTCAAGCCGGTGTCCTTTGCCGTGTTCGCGGCCAAGATGCGGACCATCGGCCGGCTGCAGGCCA
>JAWKYX010000100.1:0-2934 GCA_041396265.1 Rhodocyclaceae bacterium | reverse complement strand
CGACGCCCGGCATGGTCGGAAAGCCTGTCAAGGCGGGAGAGAAGATCGGTTCGGCACAGAGCCTGCTGGCCAAGTACCCCGGCATTACCAATCACATTCACCTTGAGATCCGGCAGAACGGTATCGTCGTCGATCCGCAGTCTCTCATCCCGAACCTCCATTGAGCGCAAACGCCTTGAAACGCCTGATCCTTCCCTTCGTGATCCTTGGCCTCGTATCGGGCTGCCAGGCCACGGAAATCACCCTGCGGCCGACGCGTGACATCGCGCGGGCAGCGCATGGTGGGATGCCCGCCGAGAACCGCGCCTGCAACCGCAGCTACCGACATCAGGACGTCTGGTTGATCGAGCACCGGTGCGCGGACCAAGCGCCGGGCATCACCCTGGTCGATGCGACCGGCACGCGCCGCTTCGCCAGCTACGATCCGGCCTTTACCGAGTGGGCGTGGCAGGAGGATTGCAATCGCGAGGACGATTGCTACTACACCCTCTCGCTGGATGCGCAAGGCCGTATCACGGACTTTGCCTACCATTTCGACATCAATCTCAGCGAGGGCGTGATCCGTGTGCGGGTCGATGCCGGCCGGCTGGTGGTGACTGATCGGCGGATCATCGAACATCCTTCGTGACCGGACTGACATCCGTTCCGCGGGGATGGCGCCCTGAAAGTACGCCCTACGCGTCGTCCGGCACACCGAGTACCCACGCCAGTTCCGTCAGGCTCCCCGCCGACACATCCACCGCCACCGTCGCCGCCGCTTCGCCCCGCCCCGGCCCGAACTCGTCCGGCCGGGCGATGAAGGCGGTGCGCAGGCCGACCGCGGCCGCGGCCGCCAGGTCGGAGGAGTGGGCGGCGATCATCATGGTCTCTTCCGGCCGCAGGTCGAAGGCGTCGGCCGCGGCCAGGTACACCGCCGGCTTGGGTTTGTAGTCGCGCGCCACGTCGGCGCCGAGGATGGCGTCCCACGGGAAGTCGTTGCGTCGCGCCAGATCGACCATCAGCGAGATGTTGCCGTTGGAGCAGGGCGCCAGGCGGTAGTGACGCCGCAGCGCATGCAGGCCGGCGCTGACGTCGGGCCAGGCGTCGAGGCGGTGCCAGGCGAGGTTGAGCTGCCGGCGGACGGGCTCATCGACCGCGTCGAGCCCGAAGCCGGCCAGCACCACGTCGAGGTTGCGCCGGTGCAGGCGGTCGAGCTTGCAGAAGGGGATTCGCCCGGCGCGCACCTCTTCCATTGCCGGCTGGTACTGATCGCGCCAGGCATCGGCGAAGGCGAGCCAATCGACGGCGATGCCGAGCGGCGCCAGCGAGCGCTCGGCCTCCCGTGCGATGGACGTGCGCCAATCGACCAGGGTGCCGAAGACGTCGAATACCAGTGCCTTGATCTGTTGCATGGAAGCCTCCCCGAGTGGTGCCGTGTCCGGCGATCCCGAGGAGGACCATAGCAGATCCAGGCCTTCGCCAGCGGCTCCGCGGTCGCGCCGTGGAGCACGGCGTCCTCGCGGCGATGAGGCGATAGGCCAGCGCGCCGAGTGTCGCGCCGGCGATCAGCGCCAGCCAGAACAGCCACAGCTGGCCCACCGCCCAGTCGCCCACGAACAGCGCCACGCCGGTGCTGCGCGCCGGGTTCACCGAGGTGTTGGTGACCGGGATGCTGATCAGGTGGATGAGCGTCAGCGCCAGGCCGATGGCGATCGGTGCGAAGCCGGCCGGGGCGCGGCGGTCGGTGGCGCCGAGGATCACCAGCAGGAAAAACATCGTCATCACCACCTCGGTGAGTAACGCAGCGGCGAGTGAATAGCCGCCGGGCGAATGCGCGCCGTAGCCGTTCGAGGCGAAACCGGCCGAGACGTCGAAACCCGGCGCGCCGCTGGCGATGACGTAGAGCACGCCACCGGCGACGATGGCACCGGCCACCTGGGCCGCGATGTAGGGCAGCAGCCGGCTGGCCGGGAAGCGGCCGCCGGCCCACAGGCCGATCGACACCGCCGGGTTGAGGTGGCAGCCGGAGATGTGGCCGATGGCAAAGGCCATGGTCAGCACCGTCAGGCCGAAGGCCAGCGCCACGCCGTGCAGGCCGATGCCGACCTCGGGAAACGCCGCTGCCAGCACCGCGCTGCCGCAGCCGCCCAGCACCAGCCAGAAGGTGCCCAGGAATTCCGCGCCATAGATTTTCATTGTCGATCTCTCGATAGGATTGGAGCGCGCACTCTAGAAGCCGAGTCCGCCCGCCGACAATGGCATTCGCGTTAAATCGTGCGTCATGAGGGTGACGTTTTGTGTCCGGGCGCAGGGCCGCCGTGCTTGCGGCAGCCTGCCGTGCTGATGCACGATCGGCAGGTGCGCGGGCGCGTCGCCCGCTTCCTGGAGAGCGATCTTGATCAAAGTCAGCGTGATGTACCCCAACACCCCCGGCGCGCGGTTCGACCACGACTACTACCGCGATGTGCACATGCCGCTGGTCAAGGCGCGCATGGGCGATGCCTGCCAGTCCTACACTGTCGACCGCGGCCTGGCCGGCGACGGCGCCGGCACGCCGCCCACCTATGTCGCCATGTGCCACCTGTTCTGCAATTCCGTCGCGGATTTCGAGGCCGGCTTCGGCCCGCATGCGGACGAGATCCTGGCCGACATCGCCAACTACACCGACCTGACGCCGGTGCTGCAGATCAGCGAGGTGGTCGTCGGCTGACCGGTCAGGGGGCCGCTTTGCAATTGTCGCGCCCCCTGCAGGGCGGGTTTCAACCCGCCATGCTTGGCTAAAGCCGACCCTAGGTGGCGTCGGCGGCGCCGGCTGGCGTCTCGTCGCGCTGTGCGTAGTGCTGCGCCAGCGCGGCACAGACCATCAACTGGATCTGGTGGAACAGCATCAGCGGCAGGATCAGCGGGCCGACGGCCGCGCCGGCAAACAGGATCTGCGCCATCGGCACGCCGGTG
>JAWKYX010000099.1:0-3090 GCA_041396265.1 Rhodocyclaceae bacterium | reverse complement strand
TTTTCCGAGACTGCGTTTGCCGCGCCCGAGGACGGCGGTTGGCGGGTACGCTATTTTTCGCCTGAATCCGAAGTGCCATTCTGCGGCCATGCCACCATCGCCCTGGGGGCCGCGCTGGCCATGCGTCATGGCGACGGCGTGTTCGGGCTGACGCTCAACAACGCCCGCATCACCGTCGAAGGCAGCCGCGAGGGCAATGTCCTCAGCGCCGCGCTGCAATCGCCGCCCACCCGCAGCGCGCCGGCCGATGACGCCTTGGTTGATGAAGCGCTGGCCGTGTTCGGCTACGCGCGTGGCGACCTCGACCCGCGTCTGCCGCCGGCGCGCATCCACGGCGGGGCCGACCACCTGCTGCTCGCCCTCAAGAATCGCGAGGCGCTGTCGGCGATGCACTACGCGCTCGACGCCGGCCGGCGCTTCATGAACACCCATGGCTTCGTCACCGTGCTGCTCGCCTGGGCCGATGGCCCACAGCACTTTCATACCCGCAACCCCTTCGCCTCGGGCGGCGTGTACGAGGACCCGGCCACCGGCGCGGCAACGGCCGCCTTTGCCGGCTATCTGCGCGACATCGGCTGGCCGCACCAAGGGCATATCGATGTGGTGCAGGGCGAAGACATGGGCATGCGCTCGAGACTGGCGGCCGACATCCCGCCACAGCCCGGCCGTTCGATCCGGGTGTACGGCGCCGCGCGCGTGATGACGCTGTAAGCGGCGGTACTCGGCCTGCAATGGTGGGCGGGCTGCGCTAGGATGATGCGTCACGCTAGGCCGGCCCGGTAGCCCTCAGCCGCCTCGCGGCCTTTCCTTTTTTCATTCGTGAGAACGCCCATGTCGTCCATCAACGCGAAACCCTATGAATCAGCCCCCGCCGCCCGGGTCGCCTTCCTCGGCCTCGGCGTGATGGGCCTGCCCATGGCCGGCCACCTGGCCCAGGCCGGCCATGCCGTGACGGTCTACAACCGCAGCCCTGCCAAGGCCGAGGCCTGGGTGGCTGAGTTTGGCGGCGCCTCGGCGCCCATGCCGGCCGAGGCCGCCCGCGATGCTGACATCGTGTTTTGCTGCGTCGGCAACGACGACGACTTGCGCGCCGTCACCCTCGGCCCCGACGGCGCCTTTGCCGGCATGAAGCGCGGCGCTATCTTTGTCGACCACACCACGGCCTCGGCCGATGTGGCGCGCGAGCTGTCGGCCGCGGCCGAGGCGCTGGGCCTGCAGTTCATCGACGCGCCGGTGTCCGGCGGCCAGGCCGGTGCGCAGAACGGCATGCTCACCGTCATGTGCGGCGGCGACGCGGCCGCCTTCGAGCGCGTCAAGCCGGTGGCCATGGCCTTTGCCCGCGCCTTCACCCGGCTGGGCGAGAGCGGCGCCGGGCAGCTGGCCAAGATGGTCAACCAGATTGCCATCGCCGGCCTGGTGCAGGGCCTGGCCGAGGCCATCGCCTTTGGCCAGAAGGCCGGGCTGGACATGAAGCAGGTGCTGGAGGTCATCGGCAAGGGCGCGGCGCAAAGCTGGCAGATGGACAACCGCGGCGCCACCATGGTGGACGACCAGTTCGACTTCGGCTTTGCGGTGGACTGGATGCGCAAGGACCTCGGCCTGGTGCTCGACGAGGCCCGCCGCAACGGCGCGCCGCCTGCCGGTGACGGCGCTGGTCGACCAGTTCTATGCCGACGTGCAGACCATGGGCGGCAACCGCTGGGACACCTCCAGCCTGATCCGTCGGCTGAAGAGGACCCAGCCCCGCGCGGGGCATTGATGTGAAAAGACCGGCAGACGAACCTGCCGGTCTTTTTGTTGTCCGCGGCAGCGATGCCGTGGTCATCGCCGCGTAGGGCGGGTTTCAACCCGCCAAAGTCGGCTGAAGCCGACCCTACGCGGTGCGCCGACTTTCACGGACGCCGCACGCGCCCGTCTCAGCGACCGTCCACCGTCCCGTCGCGGCGCTTGTCGGCGCCGCCGATCAGCAGCGTGTCGTTGCCGTGGCCGGGGTGGCCCGGTTTGCCGTGATGGCCCTTGCCGCGCTGGTTGCGATGGCGATCGTTGTCCTCATACACCACGTGGATGATCGACAGGCCGCTCTCCAGCCGGTCGGCCACGTTCACCGGGTGGTTGCGCGCCTGTAGCTGGGCGGCTAGCGCGTCGGCATCGTAGGGCAGGGTGATCCCCGGAATCGTGCGCTCGATCTCCGTCGACCCGTTGCGGTTCTGGTAGTGCGGCGTGTTGATCGACTCCTGCGGGTCGAGCCCGAAGTCGATGTGGTTCACGATCGACTGCGCCGTGTAGCCGATGATGCGCGAGCCGCCCGGCGAGCCGGTCACCAGCTCCACCCGGCCCTGATCGTCGAACACGATGCTCGGCGACATCGAACTGCGCGGGCGCTTGTTGGGCTGCACCCGGTTGGCCACCGGCAGGCCGTTGCTCACCGCGCTGAACGAGAAATCGGTCAGCTCGTTGTTGAGCAGGAAGCCGCGCACCATCACCCCGTTGCCGAACGAGCTCTCGACGGTGGTGGTCATCGACAGCGCGTTGCCGTAGCGATCCACGATCGAGATATGGCTGGTGCCGCTGAGCTTGGCCCGGTTGTCCGGCGCGCTCGGGTCGAAGTTGCCCGGCGGCGTGCCCGGCGCGGCAGTGCCCGTGTCCTGCTCGCCGATCAGCGCGGCGCGGCTGGCGAGGTAGGTTTTGTCCAGCATGCCCTCGACCGGCACGGTGACGAAGTCAGTATCGCCCACGTACAGCCCGCGGTCGGCAAAGGCCAGGCGGCCCGCCTCGGCAAACAGGTGCACGTTGCGCTCATCGAGCGGATCGCCGGTCAGGTCGAAGTTCTCCAGAATGCCAAGAATCTGCCCCACCGCCAGTGCGCCGGAGGAGGGCGGCCCCATGCCGCACACATTGTGGCCGCGGTAGTCGAAGCACACCGGCGCGCGCTCGATCACCTCATAGTTGGCCAGATCAGCCACCGTCATGTCGCCGGCAATGGCCGGGTCGCCCTGCACCGCCGCGGCAATGTCGGCCGCGATGTCGCCGCTGTAGAACGCGTCGGCGCCGTGGCGGGCCATCGCCTTGAGCGTGCGCGCGTAGTCCTTG
>JAWKYX010000098.1:0-3277 GCA_041396265.1 Rhodocyclaceae bacterium | reverse complement strand
CAGCAGACTGCAATTGCAGTTGCGTGTTCTGCAGTTGCAGTGAATCTCGCAGCAGCAGCATATGGAATGCGAGGCACTTTCTGAACAACGCCATCGAGCGTCAAGGAGTGCCTCTCATGTCTTCGCAGACCATCGCGCCGGCCTTGCCGCCCGAGCACCGCATCCTGCGCCGCGCCGAGGTCGAAGCCAAGACCGGCTTCAAGCGCGCGCACATCTACAGCCTCATGAAGGAAGGCAAGTTCCCCAAGGCGCTGCGCCTGGGCGTGCGCGCGGTGGGCTGGGACTCGGTGGAGATCGAACAGTGGATCGCCGATCGCCTCAAAGAACGCGCCTGACGCTTCTTCTCGGTTCATGCCATTCGACGAGGAGAAGCCCATGCAGGTGGTGTCCATCATTTCGACCAAGGGCGGCGTGGGCAAGACCACGACGGCGGCCAACCTGGGCGGCTTCATCGCCGATGCCGGGCTGCGCGTGCTGCTGCTGGACCTGGACGTGCAGCCCACGCTGTCGAGCTACTTCACGCTGGACGTTCGCGCGCCCGGCGGCATCTACCAGATGCTGGCCTTCAACGAGCGGCGCATCGAGCAACTGGTGTCGCGTACCGTGATCGCGGGCCTGGACCTGGTGCTCTCCAACGACGACCGCGGCGAACTGAACACGCTGCTGCTGCACGCTCCGGATGGGCGCCTGCGACTGCGCCATCTGCTTCCCGTCTTCCGCACGCACTACGACTTGCTGCTGATCGACACCCAGGGCGCGCGCAGCGTGCTGCTGGAGATGGCGGTGCTGGCGTCCGACCTGGCGCTGTCGCCGGTGACGCCGGAAATCCTCGCGGCGCGCGAGCTGCGGCGCGGCACGCTGCAACTGATCGAGGACATCGCGCCGTATCGGCACCTGGGCATCGAGCCGCCGCCGCTGCGCCTGCTCATCAACCGTGTGCATCCGGTGTCGTCGAACGCGCGGCTGGTCCAGCAGGCGCTGCGACAGGTGTTCCAGGAACAGGCCGGCGTGCAGGTGCTGGGCACCGACGTGCCGGCCATCGAAGCCTATCCGCGCGCTGCGACACGAGAATTGCCGGTGCACCGGGTGGAGTACCGGCAGCCGGCTGGGCGCACGGCGCCCGCGGCGCTGGAGACCATGCGCACGCTGGCCGGCGAGCTGTTCCCCGCGTGGCGGGAGTGCTTCGCGCTGGTCACCGGCCGGGCCGATGCGGGAGGGGCCAGCCATGGCGAGCGCACATGAACTGGCGCGCGGCCGTGAACGGCTGCGCGCGCTGATCGAGTTCGCGCTGGGCGAAGGCTGGCGCGTGGTGCGCACGTCCGGCGGGCACCTGAAATTCACGAAACCAGGCTGCGCGTCGATCTACACCAGTTCGACTGCGAGCGACCACCGTGCCGACCGCAATGCCCGCGCGCAACTTCGCCGCGCCGACCGGCAGGCGCAGGAGAACGGCCGTGGCTGAGCTGACGCCGCAGGACATGGCTGCCAAGCTGCTGGCCACCGGCTTCGAGCGCAGCGGCCCTTCGGCCGCGACCTTGAGCGACCCCATCGCCGACACGCCGATGGTGGTGACGCTGGACCAGTTGCGGCCCTACGACCACGACCCGCGCGTGACGCGCAACCCGGCCTATGCGGAGATCAAGGCGTCCATCCGCGAACGCGGGCTGGACGCGCCCCCCGCGATCACGCGCAGGCCGGGCGAGGCGCACTACATCATTCGCAACGGCGGCAACACGCGGCTGGCGATCCTGCGCGAGTTGTGGAGCGAGACCAAGGAGGAACGCTTCTTCCGCATTGCGTGCCTGTTCCGCCCGTGGCCGGCGCGCGGCGAAATCGTGGCGCTGACCGGGCATCTGGCCGAGAACGAGCTGCGCGGCGGGCTGACCTTCATCGAGCGGGCCTTGGGCATCGAGAAGGCGCGCGAGTTCTACGAGCAGGAAAGCGGCCAGGCGCTGTCGCAGAGCGAACTCGCGCGGCGGCTGACTGCCGACGGCTATCCGGTGCCGCAGTCACACATCAGCCGCATGAACGATGCGGTGCGCTATCTGCTGCCGGCGATCCCGACGCTGTTGTACGGCGGATTGGGCCGGCATCAGGTGGACCGGCTCGCGGTGCTGCGCAAGGCGTGCGAGCGCACCTGGGAGCGGCGTGCGCTGGGCCGCACCGTGACTGTGGACTTCGCCACCTTGTTTCAGGACGTGCTGACGCAGTTCGACACACAGCCGGACGACTTCTCGCCGCAGCGGGTGCAGGACGAGCTGGTCGGCCAGATGGCCGAGCTGCTGGAGGCGGACTACGACACGCTGGCGCTGGAGATCAACGACAGCGAAAGCCGCCAGCGTGCGCTGACCAGCGAACCGGCGGCACCGACGCCACCGGCAGCGCCTGTCGTGCCTGCTGGTCCTCCCCCGCCGGTCTCCGCGCCTCGGCAGCCACCCGCCTCGTCTGTGCCGCGCGACACCACGCCGGTCGCGCCTTCGGCGCCAGCAGCGACACCGCTTGCATCGCCCGAAGCGCCGGAGGACCAGCACGGGCAACGCGACGAGCGCCTGCAAGGGCACATCGTGACACCGGCACCGACCACCGAGCGCCTGCAGTCCATCCAGCGGATGGTCGCGGACCAGCTCGGCGACAAGCTGCCCGACTTCGAGGCCGATGCGCTGCGTGCGATCCCCGTGCAGGTCGGCGGGCTCTATCCCATCTCGGACGTCTGGTACGTCGAGCCGGGGCTGGACGTGCCGGATCGCCTGCGCGTGCACATCGCGCAGTTCGCGCGCGAGATCGCCGGGGAAGCGGCGGTAGCCGATCACATCGAGGCCAGCGACGGCGGCATCGGCTTCCTCTGCGTGGCGCCGGCCGTGGGCCAGGCGAAGGCGCTGCCGGCGTTCGCGCGGGCGGTGCTGACCCTGCTGCATGCGCTGAGTGCGGCGCCGCCCGCCGCGAACGGATTGGACCGCGCGCGGCTGGCCGACGAGCTGGCGGCGCTGCTGCATGGCCACGGCGGCTCGGCCACACGCCTGAGCGATGCTGCGCTGGTGAAGCTGTTCCGTCTGCTGCGCCTGGCGCGCCGGCTGCTGGATCTGGAAGCCGGCGTAGCGAGCCAGGATTCCTGAGCGCAGGAGGCTCCCGTATGTCGGCACCGCACCCGCTCAACCAGGCCGTGATCGCCCAGGCCCTGCATGACCTGCGCAACGGCCAGTTGCGCCGCTGCAAGGCCATGGGCTTCGGCGAGGAGGAGCTGGATGCGCTGAAACACCCCGAGCTCGTGAGCATGCTG
>JAWKYX010000097.1:0-3294 GCA_041396265.1 Rhodocyclaceae bacterium | reverse complement strand
GTGGTGTTGATGACGATGCGTACGCCCTCGCCGCGCTGCGGATCGATGCCGCGCAGGCTGGTCTCGAGGCACTCGCGCAGCGGCGAGTCGAAGAGCGCGGCGTAGAGGATCTGGCCGATCTGGCGGGCGTTGGCGTCGGCCGGCAGCAGGGCGTCGCTGGTGCTGTCGGCATGCGCCCGCCGGGCCGAACCGTCGATGGCGGTGGCGCCTTGCCACAGGCCGGCCTCGAGCGCGGCGGGGTCGAGCGCCAGGGGGGCGCCGTCGTGCATGCCGGCGGGGGACTCGGGCACCGACAGCGCATAGGCGCCGGTGGCGTCGCGGCCGAAGCGCAGCTGCATCGAGCGATAGCGCACGCGGTCCGGGTCGGCGGCGGGCGGGGGGGTTGGCGGCGCATTGGCCGAATGCTGGCGCACCCGGTCCTGCACTTCGAGCACCACTTCGGCGGTGAGGTTGCCCTCCGCCTGCATCAGCGTGAGCGCGCGCAGGTAGGCGGGGATGGTGTCGAGCGGCGTCGGGGCGACCATCACCGGCAGCACATGCCAGCCCGGCGTGGGCCACTTGCGGCTGGCGATCTTCAGTTCGGTGCGGGTGTAGTGGCCGTCGGCGACCGCCTCGGGCGAGACCAGGAAGATGAACAGCTCGCAGGCGTCGATGGCTTCGCGGATGCGGTCATCGAAGCTGGTGCCGGCGGGCAGGTCTTCGCGGTCGAAGAACACCTCGTGCCCGGCGGCCTGCAGCCGGCAGCACATGTCGTCGGCGATCTCGCGGTAGTCCGAGGCGTAGGACAGGAAGATATTCAATGGACGCTCAGGTGGCCGGGCTCACTTGAGTATAGTCAGTCGATGACAATGCGCCGCGCCGCGCCCGGCGCGTGCGCCTCAGGGCGTGGCTGGCGACAGCGAATTGCGGCCGCGCTCCGGGTTGGGTTCGACGTTGCGATGCAGCCGCCCGGAGAGCTGGTCGGCGCCACCGATGTAGCCGCCATCGAGCCAGATCTGCGGCACGGTCACCGGGGTTTTGGGGCCGATGACGGGTTTGACCCGCGCCAGCATCTCGTACAGTGCGCGCGGGTCGCGCACCACGTCGTGATAGGTGTAGGCGATGCCGGCCTCGTCGAGATAGCGTTTGGCGCGTTGGCAGTGCGGGCAGCTGGCCTTGCCGAAGATGTGGTTGCCGCTCACCGCGGTGCGCGCGGCGGCGGCATCGATGACCGCCTGGGTGAGCAGGCCGCGGTTGAGTGCCTGACCCTGGCTCACCACGCGGCCCTCGACCATCACGATGGGCGCATGCCAGCCGCCCCGGGCGAGCGGCCGCCACCATTCGCTGAGCCAGTCGCGCACATCGAGTTCGACGGCGACGCCGGCCAGCTCGTGTTCGAGGGTGTCGGCGATCACGTCGCGGGTCAGCGCGCATTCACCACAGGGAATGCGCACCTTGAACGGCCCCCAGGCGCCCGCCCAGCGATAGACCACCACCTGAACGGCGGTGCCGGGTGCTGCTGTGTGTGCTGTCGCCATGATGTCGCCTCCGCAAAATGCACTGCTGTGCACTTCAGACCGTCAGCGACCGGCCAGGCTTACATCAGCAGGCGCTGGCGCGTGCGCAGGTGGAGGCGGCTTCGGTGGCCTTGACCACCGGGCGCTCGGCCTTTTGCCAGGCGCGGATGCCGCCCTCGACGTTGTACACCCGGGCATAGCCGACCTGCTCGGTGAGGAAGCGGCTGACCACCGTGGTGCGGTTGCCGCTACGGCAGATCAGCGCCACCGGCTGGCCCGGTTTGGCGATGGCCTGCAGGCGTGCGAGGAACGCCTCGGGCTCGGCCTCGCCACGTTCGTCGAAGAAGGTCAGCAGGTGGCTGCCCGGCACCACGCCGGTCTGCTGCCACTCGGGCGCGGTGCGGATGTCGACCACCGGCACGCCCTCGGCGCGCAGGCGTTCGAGCGTGGCCGCGTCGATGTTCACCGTGTCCGCCACGGCGGAAAAGCTCAGGCCGGCGAGGGCCGCGATCAGCCAGGTGCGCATGGCAATGGCTCCGTCTATCAGGAAATGCTGATTATACGCCTGGCGCTGGCGGGCGGCGTCCGCGCTGCCAGTTGCGCAGGCTCTCCCACTGGTAGATGGCCAGCCCGGCGAGGATCAGCGCCGTGCCGGCCCACAGGCGCGGGCCGGCCTCTTCGCCGTTGAGCACCTGACCGAGCAGCAGCGCCAGCACCGGCGTCATCAGCGTGATCAGCGCCACACGCGAGGCCTCCATGTGGCGGATGCAGTAGTAATAGAGCGCAAAGCCGATCACCGAGCCGAACACGCCGAGGTAAACAATGGCCACCCCGGCGCGCAGCGGAATGCTCTCCGGCAGCGTGCCGTCGGTGAGCCACCACAGCAGCGCAAAGCCGGGCAGCGAGACGCTGAGCGTGCCTACCGTGGTGGCCATGGGCGGGCTGTCGTCGCCGATGCGCTTGAGCCACACCATGGCCGAGGTGTAGAACACCACCGCAATCAGCAAGGCGCCGAGGCCGGCCATGGCATTCGGCCCGCCGCGCGTGCCGCCGTGCAGGAAAATCACGGCCAGCCCGAGCAGGCCGAGTGCGGCGCCGATCACGCGCGGCCGGGTCAGTGAGCGCTCGCCCAGCCACAGCGCCGCCATCACGCCCGCGACCAGCGGCGAGAGGCCGAACATCACCGAGATCAGCCCCGAATGCACATAGCGCGCCGCCCAGTAGGTAAAGCCCATGCCGGCGAGCAGGCCGAGGCCGCCCACCAGATAGGACTGCCGCGCCTTGCTGTGCAGCGGAAAGCGGATGCGCCCGGCGATCAGGATGGCCGCGCCAATGACGACGCCGATCACCATGCGCGAGAGCACCGCAAAGGCAAAGCCCGTGCCCGCGGTGCTCCACTGGATGGCCAGCGGCGTGGTGGACCAGATCAGGATGACGCCCAGATAGGCAAGGGAGACCGGCATGGCGAGGCGCCTGCAAGGCAAACGGCGAGTCTAGCCGCTGCCCGCTGTGCCGGCCAGCGCGGTCTACTCGAACAGCGCGCCCACGCTCTCGCCACTGTGGATGCGCTCGATGGCCGAGGCCAGCAGGGGCGCGATGGTCAGCACGGTGAGCTTGTCGAGGTGCTTGTGCTCGGGGATGTGCACGGTGTTGGTGACCACGATGGACTCGATCGGCGCCTCGCGCAGCCGCTCGATGGCCGGCCCGCACAATACGCCGTGCACCGCGCCGGCGTGGATGGTGCGCGCGCCGGCTTCGCGCAGGGTGTTGACGGTGGTGATGAGCGTGCCGCCGGTGG
>JAWKYX010000096.1:0-3314 GCA_041396265.1 Rhodocyclaceae bacterium | reverse complement strand
CGGCCCCGAGGCCTACATCTACATGGGCCGGCTCGACAGCTACTTCTTCACCCCCGAAGGCCAGCCCGACCGGCTGGTGCTGTCCAGCGTGTCGCGCCGCAAGCTGAGCGACGACCGCGCCCCCGGCAGCGGCCAGCCGGAGCGCTTCTACGCCATCGACGGCGACTATTTCGTGCTGCGTTACGCCGAGACCAAGACCCTCAACGTCTTCTACTGGCGCCACCAGGAAACGCCCGCCACGGCGGCGCCAGTGCCGCCACCGCCAGCACCGCGGCCACGCCTGCGGGCCCGAAGGGTTGATCCAGCACCAGCGCCAGCGCAAACCCCACCACATACGCCGTCAGCCCCATCGCCATCGCCCGCCACAGCGCCGAGCGCCACGACGGCGCCGTAGCAAAGGCCCGCCAGGCTGGCACGAAGGCCAGCGCGAAGCTGGCCATCACCCCCAGCGAGAGGATCGCCACCCCCACGCTGGCGCCGGCCACCAGGTCGAAGGCCAGGCGGGTGGCCGCACCCGGTGGCCCCAGCGCCGGATGCACGCGCGCGCGCAACATCGCGCGATGAGCGCGCACCAGCACCAGCACGCCGATGCCCAACACCGCCGCCGACGCGGCCAGATGCCCGCCGCCGGTGAAATACAGTTGCCCGTCGAACACCGCCCCGGCGGCCTGCTCGGCCAGCGGGTGGTTGCTCATCACCGCCACCGCTACCGCCCAGCCGAGCAGCAGCATCGCCGCATAGGCGCTGTCGCTTGGCCGCTTCAGGCCCCACTTGGCCAGCGCCGCGAGCAGCCCGGCACCGGCCCCACCTACCACCGCCGGCAAACCCAGCACCGCCCCGCCGAGCGCGCCGGCCGAGGCCAGCTGCGCCATGCCGAGCACCGCCAGCCATTCGCCGCGCAGGCGCAGGTAGAGGCCCAGCACCGGCAGCCAGACGGCCAGCAGCAGGCCGGTGAGGAAGGGCAGGCGGAACAGCGGGTCGAAGATCAGATCTAGGTTCATGAGGGAATCCGGATCACGTTCTGGCGCGCGGCATCGACCAGGCTGTCGTCATGCGTCACCAGCACCACCGCCTGTCCGGCCGGCGGTGTGTGCAGCCAGGCGCGCAGCGCCACCAGCCCGCGCGCGTCGAGATTGTTGCCGGGCTCGTCGAGGCACAGCACATCGAAGGGCGCGGCGGCGATCGACCAGAAGCGCAGGTATTGCAGCTGACCGCCCGAGAGGCGGTCGAGCCGGGCGTCCAGACAGTCGGCCAACCAGGGCGGCAGGCCGTCGGCGGACGCACCGGGTGAGAGCCAGCAGCTCACGTCCGTACAGCGGCAACTCGGCTTGCTCCTCGGCGGCCTGCGCCAGATGGCCCAGGCGCAGGCCGGGCGCCTGCCACACCTGACCGGCCAGGCGCAGCCGCGCCGCGCGCCTCACCGAGCGCACGCAGCACGGTGCTCTTGCCGGCGCCGTTGGGCCCGGTTGCGCCGCGGTCACCCGGCCGGCCACCAGTTGCAGGTCCAGGCCCTGCAGCAGCGGCCGGTCGTAGCCGACGCTCAGGACCCTGCGCCGCCAGCAACACGTTGGCGCCCGGCGATCTCATCGCTTGAGCGCCAGCAGCGTGTCGATCATGCCATCGAACCAGGCGGTCAGCCCGGCTTCGTCCGCCGACTGCTCGACGCTGATCGGCAGGCGCAGCACCGGGATGTTGCTCTGCTCGGCCAGCCACTGGCCCGGCCCTTCCGGTGCATAAGGCGGGCGCACGATGGCCAGCACCCGCGGCCCGGCCAGCGCATCGCGCAGCGCCGCCAGATGCGCCGAACCCGGCGCCACGCCGGGCTTGGGCTCCAGCGTGCCGGCCCGGGTCAGCCCCAGCCAATGGGTAAAGTAGGGATAGGCGGTGTGATGCACCACGATGGCCTGGCCGCGCAGCGGCGCGGCGCGTGCCTGCCAGCGGTCGATGGCCGCCTGCCAGCGCGTGCGGAAGGCCGACCAGTTGGCGTCATAGACCGCCGCCTGCGCCGGATCGAGCGCCGCCATGCGCGCCTGCAGCGCCGCGCCGACGGTCAGCAACAGGCGCGGGTCGAGGCCGATATGCGGATTGCCGGCCGGGTGCACATCGCCGTCGGCGCGGTCCACCCGCGCCGGCACCTCGAGCAGCGTCACCTGTGCGGCGGCCTCAAAATAGCCCGGCAGGCCAGGCTGGATGGCGCGATTGCCGGCGGCCGAGAGCACCGCCGGCAGCCAACCGATCTCCAGCTCGGCGCCGTTGGCCACCACCAGGTCGGCCTGCCGCGCGCGGGCGATCAGCGAGGGCCGGGCCTCGATGTGGTGCGGGTCCTGCCGCGCATGGGTGGCGACGAACACCGTCACCGCGTCGCCGCCGATGACGCGCGCCAGCGCGCCCCATTCGGGGAGCGTGGCGAAGACGTTGAGCCCGGCGCGGGCCGGGCCGGTCAGGCCCAGGCACAGCAGGGCGACAAGAAGGAGCCGTGTCATCCCCGCCTCCTCAGAACCGGTGCGCGCCGTGGGCGCCCAGGCTCATCACATACTGCAGCCACAGCTGGTTGTCGGTCTCGCCGGCCATCGACTGGTCGCGCGCCAGCTGCAGGCGCAGGCGGGAGAACTCGCTCGGGCTCCAGTCCACCATCACGCTGTTGCGCTTGGGCGTGTGGTTCTCGCGCGCGATGTTGGCGTTGTTGTCGCCGTAGTCGCGGGTGCCCGGATCGAGCCGGTCGTGGCGCAAGCCGACGCGCCATTGCGGATGGAATTTGTACACCGCCTGGGCATACCAGCCGCGCTGGCGGGTGCGGTAGTCGCTATCGACCGCCGTCGCGCAGGCGCTGCCGGCCTCGCCCTCGCAGCTCAGGTCGCCGTCCTCGCGGCGCTGGAAGAGCTCGGCCTGCAGGGTCAGCGCACGCACGCCGGCATTGCCGTCGGGCGCCCATTTCCACACCGCATCGGCGATCCACGTGCGGCTGCGGCCGGTGAAGTCGCCCGTCACCTCCTCACCGCCGACATCCTCGAAGTGCGAATGCCGGTCGGCGGCGCGGGCATTCAGGTAAGACAGCCCGGCGCGCCAGCTGTGGCTGGTGCCGACATCGCCGCCGAGGTGGGCGAAGATGGCGCTGCTGCCGATGCCGTTCACATCGCGGTCGGTGCCGGGAAACTTGGCGCCGCGGCCGATCTCGACGCCGACTTCGGCGAACAGGTCGGTGGGCAGCACCCACTTGAGCTGCAGGCCGTCGTTGCCGTAGTTGCCATGCTCGCCGAACAGCGCGGTGTACATCAGCGGCGCATCGGCGAAGTCCCAGGCATGGGCATGCTGGG
>JAWKYX010000095.1:0-3356 GCA_041396265.1 Rhodocyclaceae bacterium | reverse complement strand
AGCCCGAACAACTGCTGCCGCGGCGGCGCGCGCGCTCGACGTGCTTGCTCGAGCGCGGCGCGCAGGGCGAGACACGCGCGTCTTCAGCGCATTCTCAGCCTCGAAAACGTGGAGGACTCGCCCGTGAGCCCGGCGTCAGGGGGCAGCTGCGGGCGCGCGACTTCCGGCCCTTGACCGCCTCGCCCCGGGGCGGCGATCGCCAAGGCATATGGCGTGCTCTCCAGGGCCCCGTGCGCGCAAAGGCCTGCGCGCCGCAACGGCATCCATGCCCGTGCCGCGACCGTGCCGCAGCGCTTGATCCGCGGCGAGCGCCAGCGACGGGCCGCGAAGGGTGCGAAAGGCGGCTGCAATCGGGATGCCAGGAACGATCAGAAGCTGTAGCGTGCGCTCACGCCGGCATAGGCACTGAAGCCCGGGCCGGGTTCGTAGAACTTGCCGTTGCTGTCATTGACGATCACCGAGCCGACATAGGTGCGGTCGAACAGGTTGTCGAGGCGCAACATCTGCTGGAACTGCCACGGCCCCTGGGTCTGGGTGGCCGCGACGCGCAGGTTGAACAGCGTATAGCTCGGCGCAACCTGCTCGTCGTTGGCGTCGTTAACGAACACGCGGCTGCGGTAGACCGCTTCGAGCGCGGTGCTCAGGCCTTGAAGGGGCTGCCATGCGAGTTCGCCATAGACACTGGTGGCCGGTATCGCCGGCAGGCGCTTGCCGTCATCGATGCCGCTGTCGCTGGCATCATAGACGGCGCGCATGTGGGTAAAGGCGAATTTGCCGCGCCATCGCTGTGAAAACTCCGAATCCACCGCCACCTCCAGGCCCTGGCGCAGGGTCGAGGCCGCATTGGTGTAATAGGTGCGGCCACCGGTGGCGCCGGCCGAGACGATTTCGTCATCCGTATTGATCTGGAAAACCGCGACGTTGAGCCGGGTGTAATCGCCGACGAAAGCCTTGGCGCCGAATTCGTACTGGGTACTGGTCGACGGCTTGAGGCCGAGGTTGAAGCCGGTGCCGCCGGCCGAATAGGCCATCTCGCCCAGCGTCGGTGTCTCGTAGCCCCTGGCGGCGCTGGCGTAGAGGTTGAGAGCGGGATTCAGCTCGTAGGTGACGCCGACGGCCGGGGTCGTCTTGTTGAAACTCACGCTGCCACTGTCGTCGCCATTGGCGAGGTACCTGTCGTCGACCTCGGTTTCGACATGGCTGTGGCGCAGGCCGGCCTGCAGGCCCCATTTGCCGCGTTTCCAGCTCGCCTGCAGATAGGGGTCGAGGCTTGTGACGGTGTCGATTTCGTCACGCCGCAGGTTGCCCCGCACGCCGATTACCGTCGGCGCAGTGGCCGAGCCGAGAAAGTTCTCGTAGCCCTGGCGGTCGTCCCGGGAGCGGTCGTAGTCGACACCGCCAGTGAGGGTCAGCTCGCCGCCTAGTGCAGCGAGGGTATGGATCCAGCGTGCCGACAGCCCGTGGAATTCGCGTTCGAAGTCGATCACCCCGCCGGCTTGGCCGGGGCGCGTGACGATGTTCTGCACGAAGGTCGGGATCGACTGGTACTGCAGCACGCTGCGCCTGCCCACATAGGCGGAGAGTTGCAGCGTGCCGGCGCCGATGCGGCGCTCGTAGTTCATGCCACCTTGCACGTTGTCGATGTTCTTGCGCACGTTGTAGTCGGTGGCGGCGCTTTCGACCGCGCGCCGGTCCACTTGGAAGGTGTCCCAGGTAATGCCTTGCGGATCCTGGGTGTCGGCCTGATGGAGGGTGGCGGCAATGAAGTTGAGCTTGCTGTCCTGGTCGGGCCTGAGCGTGATCTTGGCGAAGCTCTGGTCGCGGCTGGCGGCGCTGTGGTGGCGGAAGCCGTCGGTGTCGAAGCGCGAGCCGTTCACCAGGTAACCGACACCGTCTTTTTCGCCCTGCGCTTCGAGTTCGTACTTGGTGGTCCCCCACGAGCCGCCGAGGACCCCTGCCTTGATGCTGGGGGCGCCGCTGCCTTCACGCGAGAAAAGCTGGATCACGCCGCCCGAGCCGGCGCCATAGACGGTCGAGAAGGGCCCCCGCAAGACCTCGATGCGCTCGGCGGTGTCGAGGTTGAAGGTGGCCGCCTGGCCCTGACCGTCCGGCGTACTGGCGGGGATGCCGTCGGTGATGAGCTTGATGCCGCGTACCCCGAAGGCCGCGCGGGCACCGAATCCGCGCGAGGATATCTGCAGGTCCTGGGCGTAGTTCTGGCGGTTCTGAACCACCAGGCCCGGCACTGCGGCAAGTGATTCCGAGACATTGACCTTGAGCTGGGCCTCGCCGATGCTGCGCGCGTCGATGACGTCGACCGAGTAGGGCAGGTCAAAGCTCTGCGCCTCGACCCTGCTGCCGGTCACCACCACCGGCTTGAGGGTGAGGTCGGCGTCGGCGGCACTTGCCGCGAAGCTGCCCATCGACAGTGCGAGTGCGAGGCCGATGGCGATCGGCTTGGGTTGCGGTTCGAAACCGGTGGCGGAAAGGTGGGCGGTATGTGCGGGCATGGGCTGACCTGTTCTAGTGAGAGCCCGCGCTGGGTCATGGCGGGTTTGTCAGCAAGTCTAGAGCAGGGAGGGGCCTTTGTGGGTGGTCACAGTTTGTGCGCCCGACTAAGGAAAATCGCTAGATGTCGATCGACCCGTCCGCTTTTGGCCGGACGGGTCGCCGGGTGCATCACACCTCCTCGGCACTCACCACGTAGCGCAGCGGTCCGCCCGCCTTGAGCGCATCGAAGGGGTAGCAGGTGACCAGGGTGAGTTCGCGTCTCGGGCTGCCCTGGGTGAGCGGACGGGTGTCCGACTTGTCGACCACCTCCATGTGGTTGATCCGGTAGCGAACGGTGCGGCCCTGGTGCGTGTCGAGTTCGATCAGGTCGCCGTTCCTGACCCATTGCAGAAAGGCGAAGTGGGTGTCGCGATGTGCGCCGATGACGCTGTTGCCGGGTTCGCCAGGCGCCGCAGTGCCGAAAACATGTCCGGGCCCGAAGGCGATGGTTCGTCCGTTGGCGCCCGCCAGTACGTAAGCGTCGACCTTGCGCGCCGGCACCCGCAGCCGTGCTACCGGCCAGGTGTCTGCCCAGGGCCAGGGGCGCGCTTGGCGCTCGCCGTCCCGGGTGCGCGACCAGGCATCGGCGATGAGCGCCTGGGCCAGCCATGCCTTGGCATGGATATAGCCGGCCTGGCCGATCTGCCAGAAACCCCCAAGGGCAAGCATGAGTGCGGCGATGGCCGCGAAGCGGCGGCCCCGCTGGGGGCGCTTGGCGAGTTCGGCGCGCGATGGGCCGAGGCTGGCATTCGAGGGCCAGGCGCATTCCACGCCCAGGAAATCGGTATAGCCACAGTCTCGACAGA
>JAWKYX010000094.1:0-3361 GCA_041396265.1 Rhodocyclaceae bacterium | reverse complement strand
TTGCGCGCGCTCACCGCTGCCGGCCTCGCCTTTGCGCTGCCGGCATCCCCCGTGTTTGCGGCTGACACCCTGCGCGTGTCGGCCATCCCCGACGAATCGCCGACCGAACTGCAACGCAAGTTCGAGCCGCTGGGCAAGTATCTCGAGCAGCAGCTGGGCATGCCGGTCAAGTTCGTGCCGGTGACCGACTACGCCGCCGTGGTCGAAGCGCTCGGCGCCGGCAAGGTCGACCTGGCCTGGCTGGGCGGCTTCACCTATGTGCAGGCCAAGCTGCGCACCAACGGCACTGCCGTGCCGCTGGTGCAGCGCGAAGAAGATGCCCGCTTCACCTCCAAGTTCATCACCGCCAGCGACGACATCAAGACTTTTGCCGACCTCAAGGGCAAGCGCTTTGCCTTCGGCTCGCCGTCGTCCACCTCCGGTCACCTGATGCCGCGCTTCTTCCTCGGCAAGGAAGGCATCACGCCCGACACCGATTTTGCCAACGTGGCCTTCTCCGGCGCCCATGACGCCACCGCCGCCTTCGTCGCGGCCGGCAAGGTCGACGCCGGCGCGCTCAACGCCTCGGTGTGGGACAAGCTCGTGGCCAGCGGCAAGGTCGACACCACCAAGGTGCGCGTGTTTGCCACCACGCCGCCGTATTTCGATTACAACTGGACGGTGCGCGGCGACCTCGACGCCGGCCTGCAGGCCAAGATCAAGGCTGCCTTCCTGGCGCTTGACCCGGCAAACGCCGAGCACAAGGCCATCCTCGATCTGCAACGCGCCGCGCGCTTCATCCCGACCGAGCCGGCCAACTACGACGGCATCGAATCCGCTGCCCGCGCCGCCGGCCTGCTCAAGTAAACGACGTGATCTCGCTCGCCGCACTCAGCGTGGCCTACGCCGACGGCCGGCGCGCGCTCGACGGGATTGACCTGTCGATCGCGCCCGGCGAGCGGGTGGCGCTGATCGGCCCCTCCGGCGCCGGCAAGACCACCTTGCTGCGCGTGATCGGCGCCAGCCTGCGGCCGACGGCGGGGCACGTGTGGGTCGACGGCGTCGATCCCTGGGCCTTGAGCGGCCGTGCGCTGCAAAGCCTGCGCGCGCGCATCGGCAAGATGCATCAGGCCCCGCCGATCCCGCCGCGCCAGCGTGTCGTCACCGCCGTACTGGCCGGGCGGCTGGGGCAATGGCCGCTGTGGCGTGCCATGGCCTCGTTGGTCTACCCGCTGGATATCGCCGGTGCCCGCGCCGCGCTCGAACCGCTGGGCCTGGCCGAGCGTCTGTTCGACCGCTGCGACCAGCTCTCCGGCGGCCAGTTGCAGCGCGTTGCCCTGGCCCGCTTGCTGTATCAGCAGCCGAAGCTCGTGCTGGCCGACGAGCCGGTGTCCGCCCTTGATCCGGCGCTGGCCCGCTCGGTGGCCGTGGCGCTCAACGACGACGCCCGGCGCCGCGGCGTGACGCTCATCGCCAGCCTGCATGCGGTTGATCTGGCGCTGTCGGAGTTCTCGCGGGTGATCGGTCTGCGCGATGGCCGCGTGGCCTTCGATCGGCCGGCTGCACAGGTCGGCCAGGCGGAGATCGACGCCTTGTATGCCGGCGTCCTCGTCGGCGACATGGCCGAGGCCACCGAACCTGCCCCCGCACACGGCCGACGCTGCGCATGAGCGCCGCGGTGCGCGATCCGAGCTGCGCGCGCGCGTCAGCCACGGCGCTGGTGCTCGGCTGTGGTGTTGCGTCCTTGCTGCAGATCGCCGAATTTTTTAATCCGGCCGCTGTTCGCGCCGGGTAACCTCGCCACGCTCGGCGGTTTCGTCAGCACCTTCTGCCGCCGGCCGCCGACGCCGATTTCTACCTGCTGGGTCGCCGCCACGCTCGACACCCTGGCCATCGCCACCGCCGGCACGCCCTGGCGCTGCTGATCGCCGTGGTTGCTGGCGCCATGCTGGCCACGCGCAGTCGGTCGATCGGTCGGCTCGACTGGTGGCCGTTTGCGGCCCTCTCTGAAGCCGTTCGGCTGTGCGCCGCCTGCGCCGCCCTACCGTTGGTGTTGCGCGGCGTGCTGGAGCTGGTATGGGCGCTGGTGTTCGTGCGCATCTTCGGTCTCGGTCCGGCCGCCGGCGTGGCGGTTGGCCATCACCTACGGCGGCATTAGCTGGCTGCTGCGTATGCCGAAATTCTCGAATCCACCGATCTGACTTCGCCCGGGCGCCTTGTCGCCGCCGGCAGCGGCTGCCTGGCGCGCTCGGCTACGGCCTGCCGCTGCGGCCTCGGACGAGCTGATGTCCTACACCGTCTATCGCTGGGAATGCGCGGCCTCGGTGGTGATGGGTTTCGTCGGCGCTGGCGGGCTGGGCCAGTTGATGGACCAGTCGATGAAGATGCTCAACGGCGGCGAGGCCTGCAGCATCCTGATCACGTTCCTGCTGCTGGTGATGGCAGCCGATGCCCTGAGCGCCTGGCTGCGCCGGCAGGTGCGCTGATGCTCGCCGGGCGACTGCCGTATCGCGGTGTGCTCATCACGGCTGGCGTGCTGGCGGCGGTGCTCGCCAGTGTGTGGCGGCTCGATCTCGTCGCCGCGTTTGCCGAAGGCGCCGACAGCCTGGGTGAGCTGATCGGCTTCCTGCAGCGCTTTGCCGCGCCGGATCTGGCGCCGGCCTTTCTCGCCAAGGTGGGGCAGGGCGCCATCGAAACGCTGGCGATATCCTTGATCGGTACGCTGCTCGCGGTGGTTGGCGGCGTGGTGCTCGCGCTGCCGGCCAGCGGCCGCTTCGGCCGGCGTGGCCAGGCCGCGGCGCGCTTCTGTCTCAACCTGCTGCGCTCGGTGCCCGAGCTGGTGTGGGCCACGCTCACCGTCCTGGCCGCCGGCCTTGGCCCCTTTGCCGGCACGCTGGCCCTCGCGCTGCACACTGCCGGTGTGCTCGGGCGCCTCTACGCCGAAGCCCTGGAGAACGCCCCCCCGGCGCCAGCGGCGGCCCTGCGTGGTGCTGGCAGCGGCGCGGTCGCGGCCTTCCTGTATGGCACCTTGCCCGCGGTCGCACCGCAGTGGGTGGCCTACGGCTTGTATCGCTGGGAGATGAACATCCGCATGGCCGCCATCCTCGGCTTTGTTGGCGCCGGCGGGCTGGGGGCGCAGCTCTATTACGCGCTGTCGCTGTTTCATGAATCCCAGGCGGCGACGCTGATCATCGCCATGCTGGTGTTGTCCTTGGCGGTCGATGCGATGAGTGGCTGGCTGCGACGCCGACTGGTTACGGCATAGAGGCCGTGTGGCTTCTGTTGTGCCGCGCTCCTGGCGCACAATGTGACTCCCCAACCGGAGAATCCTCAACATGGCCATCCAACCGTTTCACCTTGCCTTCCCCGTCGATGATCTCGA
>JAWKYX010000093.1:0-3537 GCA_041396265.1 Rhodocyclaceae bacterium | reverse complement strand
GGGTGGGCGACAACTGCCACCGCCAGCGACCGAAGAGTCTGTCTGAACGCGGCCTGCTCTACAGCCCGGGCGAACTGCTGCGCTGAGCGGGCCGGATTTCCCGCGGTGTCGACCGGCTGCGGCGAACCCGAAAATTCTTTTCACCCCGCGACTTGAAATCGCTTGGGGCCGTCCCTATTATTAGCACTCGTTGGCAGGGAGTGCTAACAACCGGTGATGTGACCGACCGGTTTTTTTGTTTTCCCTATGCGCGGCACCGAGCCGCAAGCAATCGAATTTGTTCCAAGGAGAGAACTCGATGAAAATTCGTCCTTTGCATGATCGCGTCATCGTCAAGCGTGTTGAAGCCGAGCGCACCACGGCCAGTGGCATCGTGATTCCGGATTCCGCCGGCGAGAAGCCCGATCAGGGCGAAGTTCTGGCCGTCGGCAACGGCAAGATCCAGGACAACGGCGAAGTGCGTCCGATGGCCGTCAAGGTCGGCGACCGCGTGCTGTTCGGCAAGTATGCCGGCCAGGGCGTCAAGGTCGAAGGCGAGGAAGTCCTCGTCATGCGCGAAGAAGACATCATGGGCGTGATCGAGGCCTGAGGCCTGTCCGCTGCACGTTCCACGCATTTCACAGTATTCAGCTAGGAGTAAAACATGCCTGCTAAGGAAGTTAAGTTCGGTGATTCCGCCCGTGCCCGTATGGTCGAAGGCGTCAACATTCTGGCCAACGCGGTCAAGGTGACCCTCGGCCCGAAAGGCCGCAACGTCGTGCTCGAGCGCTCCTACGGTGCCCCGACGGTAACCAAGGATGGTGTGTCGGTGGCCAAGGAAATCGAACTGAAAGACAAGTTCGAGAACATGGGCGCCCAGATGGTCAAGGAAGTCGCTTCCAAGACCTCCGATGTGGCCGGTGACGGCACCACCACCGCCACCGTGCTGGCCCAGGCCATCGTGCGCGAAGGCATGAAGTTCGTGGCTGCCGGCATGAACCCGATGGATCTGAAGCGCGGTATCGACAAGGCCGTGATGGCCACGCTCGACGAGCTGAAGAACCTGTCCAAGCCCTGCTCGACGACCAAGGAAATCGCCCAGGTCGGTTCGATCTCCGCCAACTCCGACGGCGACATCGGCGAGATCATCGCCAACGCCATGGAGAAGGTTGGCAAGGAAGGCGTGATCACCGTTGAAGACGGCAAGAGCCTGCAGAACGAGCTGGACGTGGTCGAAGGCATGCAGTTCGATCGCGGCTACCTGAGCCCGTACTTCATCAACAACCCGGACAAGCAAGTCGCCGTCCTGGAAGATCCGTTCGTTCTGTTGTTCGACAAGAAGATCTCCAACATCCGCGATCTGCTGCCGGTGCTCGAGCAAGTGGCCAAGTCCAGCCGTCCGCTGCTGATCATCGCCGAAGACGTCGAGGGCGAAGCCCTGGCCACCCTGGTGGTGAACAACATGCGCGGCATCCTCAAGACCTGCGCCGTCAAGGCCCCGGGCTTCGGTGACCGTCGCAAGGCCATGCTCGAAGACATCGCCATCCTGACCGGTGGCCAGGTGATCGCCGAGGAAGTCGGCCTGTCGCTCGAAAAAGCCACCCTGGACGACCTCGGCCAGGCCAAGCGCATCGAGATCGGCAAGGAAAACACCATCATCATCGACGGCGCCGGCAATACCGAAGCCATCGAAGCGCGCGTCAAGCAGATCCGTGTCCAGATCGAGGAAGCTACCTCGGACTACGACCGCGAGAAGCTGCAGGAGCGTGTGGCCAAGCTGGCCGGCGGCGTGGCCGTCATCAAGGTCGGCGCTGCGACCGAAGTCGAGATGAAAGAGAAGAAGGCCCGCGTGGAAGACGCGCTGCACGCCACCCGCGCTGCCGTGGAAGAAGGTATCGTGGCCGGCGGTGGCGTGGCCCTGCTGCGTGCCCGCGCCAACCTGGCCGGCATGAAAGGCGACAACCACGATCAGGACGCCGGTATCACCATCGTGCTGCGCGCCATGGAAGAGCCGCTGCGCCAGATCGTCTCCAACGCCGGTGACGAGCCGTCGGTGGTGGTGAACAAGGTTGCCGAAGGCAAGGGCAACTTCGGCTACAACGCCGGTACCGGCGAGTACGGCGATCTGGTCGAGATGGGCGTGCTGGACCCGACCAAGGTGACCCGCACCGCACTGCAGAACGCCGCTTCGGTGGCCGGTCTGATGCTGACCACCGACTGCATGGTCGGCGAGCTGCCGGAAGACAAGCCCGCGATGCCCGACATGGGCGGCATGGGTGGCATGGGCGGTATGGGCGGCATGGGCATGTAATCGCCCCGGCGCCAATCGCCTCGAAAGGCCCCGCTTCGGCGGGGCTTTTCTTTTGTGGCGCGCACTTTGCCGGCGGGCGCGATGCGCCCAGCCTCGGCGCATGCGAAGACGATCCGCCCAGGGGCGGACAAGCGTGGGATAATCAGGCGGAAAAAAAGCGGCAGGGAGCGCGCAGTGAGTGTTCGCGTCAGCTCCCTGGAGCAAGAAATCCGATGGATTTCTGACTCCCGAAGACCGAGTAAAGGAGAACAGCGGAATTGAAGTTATCGATATCCGCTTACGTCAAACTTACAGTCTGTCCAGCATGCGAATACTTCTAGCGGAGGACGATCCGGTCATCGCCGATGGCCTGATCAGGGCGCTCAAGCGCGCGGGCTATGCCGTCGATCATGTGGCGACGGGCACGGAGGCCGATACGGCGCTGCTTGGGCAGCCCTACGATCTGGTCATTCTCGACCTCGGCCTGCCGAAGCTGCCGGGCATCGATGTGCTCAAGCGCCTGCGGGGCCGGAAATCGGCCACGCCGGTACTGATTCTCACCGCCCAGGACGGCGTTGACGACCGCGTGCGAGGCCTTGATGCGGGAGCGGACGATTACCTCACCAAACCGTTCGCGCTGCCAGAGCTGGAAGCGCGTGTGCGGGCGCTGACCCGCCGCGGGACCGGACAACCACGCTGTATCGAACTCGGCTCGCTCAGTTACGATCAGGCCGACCGGGTGGTCAAGATCGGTGGTCAGGTGGTCGAGTTCTCGGCGCGTGAAATGGGCCTGCTCGAAATCTTCATCCTGCGGGCCGGGCGCCTGGTGAGCAAGGACCAGTTGGTCGACCAGCTCTGCGGCTGGGGCGAGGAGGTGTCGAACAACGCCATCGAGGTGTACGTCCACCGCCTGCGCAAGAAGCTCGAGGCCAGTGGCGTGCGCATCGTCACGGTGCGCGGCCTGGGCTACTGCCTCGAAAAGCCTGAGGACGAGGCATGATCGACTTGCCCGGCGGCCAGGCCCGGCGATGATCAGCAAGGCCATCCGTGCTGGCAAGGGTGCCAAGGATGAGCGCAAGGGCGGGCAGTTCAACTCGCTGTTTGGCGAGATCCTCGACTGGATGCTGGCGCCGCTGCTGTTCCTGTGGCCGATCTCCATCATTGTCACGCACAACGTCGCTGACAACATTGCCAACGAGCCCTATGACCGGGCCATGGCCGAGAGCGTGCGCACGTTGGCGCGGCTGGTGGTGCTGGACGACAAGAAT
>JAWKYX010000092.1:0-3558 GCA_041396265.1 Rhodocyclaceae bacterium | reverse complement strand
GCAGGAAGCGCAGCACCGCCGTCTGCCCGACCACCGGCCGGCGTGCGGCCGACACCTTGCCGCCGCCGTCGGCGCGCAGCACCACGTCTTCGCTCAGCACTGCCTGCAGGCCGGCCAGATCGCCGCCGCGGATGGCGGCGAAGAAGGCCTGGCCGAGTCGTTGCACGGTGTCGGCGTTGCGCGGCGTGCGCACCCGCTCGCCGGCCAGATGCCGGCGCGCGCGGGTGGCCAGCTGGCGGCAGTTGGCCGGGCTGAGGTCGAGCATGCCGGCGATGTCGTCGAAGCCGTAGTCGAACACGTCGTGCAGCAAAAAGGCGGCACGCTCGGCCGGCGTGAGGCGCTCGATGGTGGCGAGCAGGGCCATCGACAGTGTCTCGTCGAGCACGGCGCGCGTCTCGCTGTCGTCCACGAAGGGCTCGGGCAGCCACTCGCCCACATACTGCTCGCGCGTGTGGTGGGCCGACTTGAGGCGGTCCAGGCACAGGCGGGTGCAGGTGCGGGTGAACCAGGCGCGCGGCGCGTCGAGCGCCGGCTCGCCGGCCGCTTGCCAGCGCAGGTAGGTGTCCTGCACCGCATCCTCGGCGTCGGCGACCGAGCCGAGCATGCGGTAGGCCAGGCGGACGAGATAGCTGCGCTCGCGCGCGAAGGCCGCGAGGCTCATCAGAAATCCAGCGTCGGCTTGTGGCAGGCGCTGGCATGCATCAGCGCGCGCTTGATGGTGGGGAACAGCCGGCTGCCCGCGATCGCCGTGGCCAGTTCGGCAAAACCCGCCTCGCCATGGCGGGTGCGAATCCGCGCAGCGCGCTCGGGGTCGGGCAGGCCGTGGCTGACCACGTCTTGCACATGGGCGCGGATATCGGCCAGCTCGGGCGGCAGGGCGTCGGGGCGCGCCAGCAGCGTAGCCAGCACGGCGCGATCCACCCCGGCCTCGACCGCCATGCGCAGGTTCAGCTGGGTGCAGGCGCCGCAGTCCTCCGCCTGCAAGGTGGTGATGCGGGCGACGAAATGCGCCGCCAGCGGCAGCGCCTGGCGGTGGCTGGACAGCGGCATAGCCGCAGCAAAGGCAGCATAGGCCGCCGGCGAGGCGTCGAGCAGTTCGGTCATGTACGCCGTATCGTAGTCGTACTGCTGGCCGAAGGCAGTGATCATCGTGTGCTGGCGGGTCAGGTCGTTCATGAGGCTTCCTTGAAATGAAGGGGGGTGCCGACATGACGAGGCAGGCTCGTGTAATGTGACACGCCTGTCCTTTTTGACCTGATTCTGGAGCCCCGATGTCTGCCGAACTGCTGCCCTGCGTTGAAATCGAAACCGGCCCCCAACCCACCCATGCGGTAATCTGGCTGCACGGTCTGGGCGCCGACGGCCACGACTTCGAACCGGTGGTCGACGCCTTCGACGAAGCCGCGCTGCCGCCGACGCGCTTCGTCTTCCCGCATGCGCCCACGCGCCCGGTGACCATCAACGGCGGCTACGTGATGCGCGCCTGGTACGACATCGTCTCGCAGGACTTCTCCGCCCGCCGCGAAGACCCGGAAGGCGTCCGCCAGTCGGCCGCGCAGATCGAAGCCCTCATCGCCCACGAAAACGCGCGCGGCATCCCCGACGCCAACATCGTGCTCGCCGGCTTCTCGCAAGGCGGCGCCATCGCCCTGCACACCGCGCTGCGCCACCCCAAGCGCCTCGCTGGCGTGCTGGCGCTGTCCACCTACCTGCCGCTGGCCGACACGCTGGCGGACGAAGCCGGCGACGCCAACCGTGACGTGCCCATCTTCATGGCCCACGGCCGCGACGATGGCGTGATCCCCCACGACTTTGCCCTCAAGTCCTTCGCCCAACTCAAACAAGCCGGCTACCCGATCGCCTGGCAGACCTACTTCGTCGAGCATGGGATCGTGATGGAGGAGGTGCGGGATATCGAGCAGTGGCTGGGGACGGTGCTGGTGCGGTAGGCGCGGGGTGTTGGTTGCTTGGCCCGGTTCGAGCGCAGAGACATCCGGGCGTGGAGAAGGATCAACCGATGCGTCCCGGCCTCGCCCCCGTGCGCCTTGTCCGGGCTTGCCGTTTGATGTCGTTTCAATCATCGCCACCGTGCTTTACCGGGCTTTACCCAGCCTTGACGCTGTTTAACGTCGGCTGCGGCAACAGTGGAGCCCGTCGCGATGGCCCGACATTCAGGAGGGCCCGCATGTCACGGAGAAGTTTCATGAAATCGTCTGGTCGCAAGGGGGTTCATCTGGCCTTGGTGTTTGCGCTGTCGGTGGCGTCGGGCCTTGTCTCGGCACAAGCCGCCCAGGGGCAGGGCGGGCCGCGCAAGCCGCCGCAGGAGGCGCTCGATGCGTGCAATTCGCAGGCTGCCGGTCAGGCGTGCAGCTTTACGTCCGACCGTGGCGCGGTGACGGGCACCTGCTGGGCGCCCGAGGGAAAACCGCTGGCCTGCAAGCCGGCCGGTGATCGTGGCGGCGACGGCGGCTCGAGGAAATAGCGAGCTTTGCATCGACTCGGCCGTGTTTGGCTGTACTCAGGGTTCAAGGTGCACGGACAGCCCCGGTAGCGGGATGCCGTGCACTTCGGTTGTCCACGTCTGGCCGGGTGTCAGGGGGTATGCGCGGGTCAAGGTGCCGGTGGTCACGAGTTCGCCGGGCTGCAGCGGCAGGGCATCCGGCTGCGAGGCCAGGACCTCGGTCAGATGCGCGAGCGCGCGCAGCGGGCTGCCGAGGACGTTGGCGCCCGTCCCGACTTCGCACACGGCGCCGTCGCAGGCAAGGGTGAGGCTGAAGTGCGCCAGCGCGGTCAGCGGATCTTCGCCGAACTGGTCGATCGCCACTGGCGGGCCGATGAGGAGGGTGCCGTGGAGCGCGCTGTCGGCGACGGTGTCGGCGGCCTGGAACGCCCAGCCGGGAAAATGCGATTGCACGACCTCGAAGGCATGGGCAACCCAGTCGATCGAGGCCAGCAGTGCGCGCAAGTCACTGCCGACCGGGGGCTGGGTGCGGAAGTGGAAAACGATTTCCGGTTCGATCTTGGGTTCGGCGAACCGGCCGATGCGGCAAGTGCCTTCGCCCGTGTCGAACGAAACGACGGTTTGATCGTAGACATAGGCCCAGATGGGATCGCGGACGCCATAGATGCGCCACATGTCCGCGTTGGTGAAACCGAGCTTGCGGCCGACCGGCACGGCGCCTTCGGCCATGTGCCGAGCATGAACACGCTGCGCCACGGCGTAGGCCGAGGGGAGGTCGAAGGCGGCCACGCGCTGCGAGAATGGCGCGATCTGGCGCACCGCCTTGTGCGCCGACCATACCTGCGAGGCGATATGGTCGAGTTCCCGGGCTTCAAGCATGGCCGTCGCTCCTGATGACACATTGAGCTTAGGCGACCCGGTCGGTAAGGTCTATCCGGCCGGCCGCGTGCTGGTGGTGCTGCGGCGAACGAAACCCGGCGCCGGGGGGCGATCGGCCGATACACCTCGGAGGCGGCCTTTCGGGCCTTGTCCGAGCGATGCGGGCGCGTTTGACGCGACGACCGCCAGTCCTACCAGAACGCCGGGTCGCTCAGCGC
>JAWKYX010000091.1:0-3724 GCA_041396265.1 Rhodocyclaceae bacterium | reverse complement strand
CGCGCCTGGTCGCAGGTGATTTCCTGATAGATGGCGAACTGCGAATCGAGGGTCTTGGCCTGGTGATGGAGCAGCAGCCCGGCGCTCGACTCGCCCTTGCCCGGCGCGCCGGAGATGACCACCACCGGCGACTTCTCGGCATAGGCGCCGGCCACCGGGTTGACCATGTTGAGCGCACCGGCGCCGTAGGTGACGGCGGCCACCGACAAGGTGCTGCGGATGCGCGCCGAGGCGTCGGCGGCAAAGCCCACGCCAGGCTCGTGGCTCAGGGTGTAGAGCGGGAGGATGCCGGCGTTTTCGATCTCCCGGAAAAACGGGAGGGCGAAATCGCCCGGGATACCGAACACTTCACGGGCGCCGTGGGCCTTGAGTGCCGACAGCAAGACTTGGGAGAGATTCATGAGGCCGCTCCGGGACAGGGAAGCGCCCAGATTACCGACTCACCAGCCCCGGTTATTGCGTAATGCAGCCCCGTATTGGCAGATTCTGCCCCGCTTTATTACTCAGCCAACAGCGTCTGGATGTCGTCGGCGATATCCTGCGCCGATGTGCCGTGCTTGACATACAGGCGCAGCCGCCCCTGGGGGTCGAACACATAGGTGCCTGCGGAGTGGTCGATGGTGTAGTTCGGCCCCTCGGTGTCGCCACTCTTGCGGTAGAACACCTTGAAATCCTTGGCCACGGCTTCGGTGGTCGCCAGATCGCCGAACAGGCCGAGGAAGCGCTCGTCGAAGGCCGGCACGTATTGCGCCAGCAGTTCCTGCGTGTCGCGCTCGGGGTCGACGGTCATGAACAGCACCTGGGTACGCTCGGCATTCGGCCCGAGCAGGCGCATGACTTCGGTCATGGTCAGCAGGTTGGTGGGGCACACGTCCGGGCATTGGGTGAAGCCGAAGAACAGCGTCACCGCCTTGCCCTTGAAGTCGGCCAGCGTGCGCGGCGCACCGGTGTGGTCGGTGAGCGAAAAGCCCTTGCCGTAGTCGGCGCCGGTGATATCGGTGTTCTTGAAGCTCTTGGGTGGTTCGGCGGGGCTGCAGGCGGTCAGCGCGAGGGCGATGACCACCAGGAGGGTTCGAAGCATCGTGGCCTCATCAATAGGGGAGGTAGTGATCCACCAGCAAGGCGGCAAACAGGGATGATAGGTACACGATGGAGTAGCGGAAAGTCTGTTGCGACAATTTGTCGCTGTAATCCACATACAGGCGCCAGGCGTAGCGCAGGAAGCCCACGCCCAGTACCACCGCCGCCGCCAGATAGGCCATGCCGCTCATGCGCGTGGCAAACGGCAGCAAAGTGACGGCGAACAGGATGCAGGTGTAGAGCAACACCGACAGCCGGGTGTAGCGCGAGCCGTGCGTCACCGGCAGCATCGGCAGGCCGGCGCGGGCGTAGTCGGCGCTGCGGTACAGGGCCAGCGCCCAGAAGTGCGGCGGCGTCCAGGCGAAGATGATGAGGAACAGCAGCAGCGCATCACTGCCGACCTCGCCGGTCACCGCCGCCCAGCCGAGCACCGGCGGCATCGCACCGGACGCACCGCCGATGACGATATTCTGCGGCGTGCGCGGTTTGAGGAACACGGTGTAGACCACCGCGTAGCCAACAAAGGTGGCCAGGGTCAGCCACATGGTGAGCGGATTCACGGCGTGGTAGAGCAGCAGCAGACCCGCGCCGCCGAGCACCAGCGAGAACGCCAGGGTTTCGAAGGAGCTCAGCTCGCCGCGCGGCAAGGGTCGGGCGCGGGTGCGGGCCATGCGGGCGTCGATCTGCTGCTCGATCAGGCAATTCATGGCCGCCGCGGCCCCGGCCACACAGGCGATGCCAAGCGTGGCGAAGAGCACCACCTGCGCCGAGGGCAGGCCCTCGGGCACGGCGAGGAACATGCCGATCATGGCGCAGAACACGATCAGGGTATTGACCCGTGGCTTGGTCAGCACATAGAAATGGCGCAGGCGGCGCCAGGCGTCGGAACGGTCAAGCGTAAGCGTTTTCATGGGTCTTCCTCCCTGCGACGCCCCATGCCCGAGCGGGCATCAGACGGGTATTGATCAGGACCAGCACCAGCAGCAACAATGCCGCGCCGCCGTTGTGCGCCACGGCCAGCGGCAGCGGCAGGCTCATCTGAACGTTGGCGATGCCGAGCGCAACCTGCCCGACCAGCATCAGCGCCAGTAGCGCAGCCATGCGCCCAAAACCCTGGCGCATCAGGCCCACCATCAGCACCAGCAGGCCGGTGGCGGTGGCCAACGCGCCCAGGCGGTGCGCCCAGTGAATGGCAGTCAGCGCCTCATGCGAGAGCAGATCGCCGGTGGCGGTCATGCCCAGCTCACGTACCACATGGAAGGCATTGCCCACATCCATGGCCGGCCACCAGCTGCCGTGGCAGGTCGGGAAATCGGTGCATGCCAGCGCGGCATAGTTGGTGCTGGTCCAGCCCCCGAGCGCGATCTGCCCCACCACCAGCAGCAAGCCGAGTCGTGCCAGCCGAATCAGGCCGGGCGACGCAAAGCGCCGCCGAACGCCCGCCACCCGGATCGCCAGCAAGGCCAGCAAGGCCAAGGTGGTCAGCCCGCCAAGCAGGTGCCCGGTGACGATCGCCGGTTTGAGCAGCAGCGTGACCGTCCACTTGCCCAGCAGGCCCTGGAAAATCACCACGCCCACCAGCAGCACCGCAATACCGGGCCGGACATCCGGGTCGCGGCGCTGCCGCCAGGCGAGCACCGCGATGACCAGAATGATGAAACCGAGCGTGGCGGCCAGGTAGCGGTGGATCATCTCCTTCCAGGCCTTGGGCAAGGAGACCGGGCCGCCCGGTGCGGCGGATTCGGCCTCGGCGATGTGCTCGGCCGCATGGGCGGGGCTCATCTGACCGTAGCAGCCCGGCCAGTCCGGACAGCCGAGACCGGCATCCGACAGGCGCACATAGGCGCCGAACACCACCACCACCAGGGTCAGCACGAGGGAGAGGATGACCAATCGACGATACATGCTCAGCCGACCTGCGAGTATTTGAGGAGCCGGGCCAGATCCTTGATCATGCCCTTCGGATCCAGCTCGACCGGATAGCGCATCATCACCCGCCCACGCGGATCGGCCAGCCAGACCTGCGCCACGGCCTCGCCGTCGAGCTGATCCAGCCACGGCCGCTCGGCACGCGCCACGACCAGTTCAGGGTGCTCGGCCAGCAGCGCGGCATCGGGCACGCCGTCGTCCGACAACAGCCACACGCGGGCCACGCGGGGCGACTCCTTGGCTTGGGCGGTGCGCACCTGACGAGTGAAGTACAGTGCCTGCCGGCAGGTCTCGTCGCAGGCGGCCGGAGCCACCACCACATAGGTCCAGAAGCCCTCGATGTCGCCCCGCGCGAAGGCGCCGCCCGCCGGCGTGGCAAGGGCACCATCAGGCAGCGGCGTCGGGGTCACAAGCGCACCGTGGTTGCTGCGACCGCTCGGCGGCCACACATAGAACGCGAGGTAGGAGGCCACCACGGGCAGCACGCACACGGTAATCAGGGCGGCCAGGGTCAACCGGGCTTTACGCGTCATTTTGGCTACGGCCATCTTGTCTCCAGCGTCGCCATCCAAACCATCCACACAGCCCCGCCGACAAAGCAGCGAGACCAAACCATTGCACTGCGTACCCACGGTGGCGATCCACACCCAGGTCGGGGCGGGGCCAGTCGCGGATCAGCCCGTCGGTCGAGGAGTCGGTCTGCTCGACCACCATG
>JAWKYX010000090.1:0-3883 GCA_041396265.1 Rhodocyclaceae bacterium | reverse complement strand
CCATCGAGCGCCCCGCTGAGCCCGGGCAGCGCCGCAACCGCCGCCGGCCAGTGTTCGATCGGCAGCGCGGTCAGCGTCATCTGCAGCTCACCGGCGCCGGCGCCGTCGTGTGACACCGTGCCCGACACCCGGCCGGTCGCCACCGCCCCGTCCAGCGGCCCCAGGCGCAGCGCCTTGCCATCGCTGGCCATCGGCAGGACCAGGGACTCGAAGCGCAGGCCGCCCACCTCGAGCCGGTCGGCACGCAGCCGCCCGGCAAAGGGCGGCAGCGACGCCGCCTGCCACAGGCCAAGCAGCTCGGTGCGGTACCCGGCCAACGACAGCTGCGGCGTGTGCAGGTCGAACTGCAGGGCTTGCGCCTGTTCGGGCGCGATGCGTACGGTCCCGGCCAGCCGATGCATACCGTCATTGAAGGCCAGCGCCGCATCGAGCGCGCCGGCCAGCGGCTGCCAGGCGAGTTGCCCGGTCAGTTGCAGCCGCCGCGCCGGACCGGTGTCGGCGCTGGGCCAGCCGAAGCTCGCATCCAGCCCGTTGAGCTGCAGCTGCGCCGCGTCGGCACGCCACAGCGGCACGGCCTGCATCGCCACCGCATGGCTGCGCCCGTCACGGCGCAGGTTGCCCTCGACCGACAGGCTATCGGCCTGCCAGCCCTCGGCGTCGGGCCGTAGATTGGCGACCCGCGCGGCCAGCGCGCCACCGCGCTCGCCGTCGCGCTTGAAGCTGGCGGCGGCCTGAGGCAGGCGCAGACCGTCCTGCCATTGCCAAACCGAGGCCTCCGCCGTGATCTCGCTGGTGCCGGCACGGCCCTGGCCCGTCATCTGCAGGGCCAGATCGCGCCCCTGCCAGCGGCCATCGGCACCGGCCACCACGCCGCCGGAGCTGATCGCCAGGCTGGCCTGCTGATAACCGCCGGCCTCGCCGGTGAAGTCCAGCCCTGCGGCGTTCAGGCTCACCACCCCGCCGCGGTCGATATCGAAGCCCGCGGTCATGCGAAAGCGCCCGGCCGCGCTCGCCGCGCCCACCACAGTGGCGTCGCCTTCAATACCCAAGGCGCCGCGCATGTTCCGACCGACCGGCCCGACGAAGGCGGTCAGCCGCGACAACTGCAGCGTCGTGCCGTGGATGGGGTCGACAATTTCCAGCGCACCATCGGTGACGGTCACCCGGTGCACGTTGAAGGCGACCTTGCGCGCCTCAAGGGTGGACGCGTCGCGCAGGCCGTCGAGCGAGTCCAGCGTCTTGACCATGTCGCGCGTCAGGTAGAGCCGCAGGCCATCGAAGCGGATCTCCTGCACCTCCACGCGCCGCGACAGCAGCGGCAACAGGCCGACGTTGACCCGCACCCGCTGCATCTGCGCGGCCCGCCGGTCGGGGGCGTCGCGCGCCGACAGGCGCACTTGCTGCGCGTCGAGCGCCAGGCGCGGCCAGAAGGAGAGGGCCAGCGGCCCGTCGAATGCCAGCGCGCGCCCGTAGCGCTCGGCCACCGCCTGACTCAGCTCGGCCTTGACGCGGTCGCTATCGAAGGTCTCGGTGAGATACCACACCGCCCCCGCCGCCAGCACCAGCAGGCTCAAGGTGAGTGAGGCGAGGATTTTGAACAGGCGCATGTCCGATCCAGACGGGATAGCGTGGGCACCCCGTCATCTTAGCGCCAATACCGACACCGCGTCCGTGCGATCCGGCTCAACCGCCCAGCCGTGGCGGGGCGTGCCGCAGCAGGTAGTCGGCCACCAGGCCATTGACCGTGCCGAACACCACCGCCGCCAGCGCGAACACCGGCACCAGGTAGAAGATACCGTCGTGCGGCACCAGCCACAGCCGGGCAATCAGGATCTGCCCGGCAAAATGGCCGAAGGCGGCCAGCACGCTGTGGCTGACCGGGCCGAACCAGCGCGCCGGCAGATGCCGCGCCAGCGCGAGCACGGCGAGGCTGATCAGCGCGCCGCTGAGGCTGAGAAAGAAGCCCGGCGCCAGGAACTGGCCCAGCACCAACGAGGCGGCGAACACCCGCAGCAAGGCCACCCAGGCCGCCTCGCGCCAGCCCCAGCGTGCCAGCACGACCAGGGTGATGATGTTGCCCAGCCCCGGCTTGACGCCCGGCAGCGGCAACGGAATGGCAGCCTCGGCCACCGACAGCGCGATCGCGGCCGCCGCGTAGCGGGCGATGCGCACATCTGCGTCGGTGACCGGCAGCTCAGTAGTTGAGCGTGTCATAGGTGTTGGTGTCGCCGAGCAGGCGCAGGCTGACTTCATTGGGCGCGCAGATGGCGACCGCACCGGCGCGGGTCAGCCAGCCCTGCAGCACGCAGTACTGACGCGGGCCGGGGTCACTGTAAACACGGGCGCGGCCGGGCTCGATGTGCACCTCGGTGCGCCCCAGCGGGCCATCGACGTTCAGCTTGGCCGGCTGGTCGAGGCTCAGCCGCGCCACCACGGTGCCGCCGGCGCGCACCTCGGCCCAGCGCGCCACGCCGCCTTGCCAGAAGGTGAGGGCTGACACCACGCAGACGAGCAGGCCACCGCCGACCACCAGGGCGTCGCCCGGCCGGAAGCCGGCGCGCCACTCATGCCAGGCGAGCTTCATGTGCTGCCATGGCCGTCCCGCGCGCGCCGCGCCGAAGCCCGATGGCGGACCATGACGCGGATATTGCTGGCAAAGGCCTCGGCCAGGCGCTCGGCGAAGTACACCGACCGGTGCTGGCCGCCGGTACAGCCGATGGCCACGGTCAGGTAGCTGCGGTTGTCGCGGATGTAGGCTGGCAACCAGTTGGCGACGAAGGTGCGGATATCTTCGGCCATGCGGCCGACCTCGGGGATGCGTTCGAGGAAGTCGATCACTGGCTGGTCCTTGCCGGTGAGCGGGCGCAGCTTGGGGTCGTAATGCGGATTGGGCAGGCAGCGCACGTCGAACACCAGGTCGGCATCAACCGGGATGCCGTACTTGAAGCCGAAGGACTGGAACAGCAGGGTGAGCCCGGCGGTGGCCTCGAGCTTCATGAAGTCCTTGACCCAGGCGCGCAGGGTGTTGGCCTGAGTGTCGCTGGTGTCCATGCGGTAGCCGAGACGGGCGATCGGGTCGAGCGCGTCACGCTCACGCGCGATGGCTTCGGCGAGGGTGACGTTGTCCTCCGCGAGCGGGTGGCGGCGCCGGGTTTCGGAGAACCGGGCAATGAGCGTGTCGTCACGGGCGTCGAGAAAGATGAAACGCACATCCTCGATCATGGCGCGCAGGCGCTCGACCTCGCCTGGCAAGGCGGCAATCGACGCACCGGAGCGCACGTCCACCGCCACCGCCACCCGCTGGTAACCACTGCTGTGCAGGTTGGAGACGAGTTGCGGCAGGAGCGTGGCGGGCAGGTTGTCCACCACGTAGTAGCCGGCATCTTCCAGCACGTTGAGCGCAATACTCTTGCCCGATCCGGACAAGCCGCTGATGAGGACGATCTGCATGGCTAGGCTCGTAACTGAATGCGTCGAGTGTATAGCGAACCGCCAAGCGATAACACCCGCCGGGCGGGCCGGAACACCGCGACAGGCGTGGGCGCCGGAGAAAATCTTCATTGGCGTTGACGTCCCGCCGCTCACCGCTCGCCGTGCCCATCATCAAGTCACTCACCTTCGACGGCCTGCTCGGCCTGCCCGCCTTGCCCGGCGACAAGGGCGCGCTGTGGCTCGACGTCATCTACCTGGCCAACATGCAGATTTGCCGGGGCTGGTTTATAGGTGAGGAGATTCATCGCGCTTTGGGCCGTTGGGGGGGCAGCTTTGCTGCCCACCAGTCATCGACCATACGAGGCATCGCTGGCGGGCAGGCAAGCTGCCCACCCTATCGCTGGCTTGTAACACGCCTGCCGCGTCGGGTGGGGCCGATGTCGTTCGGGGG
>JAWKYX010000089.1:0-4097 GCA_041396265.1 Rhodocyclaceae bacterium | reverse complement strand
GCAGCAGAATTGCCCCGTCACGGTCGGAGAGAAAACGCGCATTGCCTGTCTGGTGGTCGTCGACCGCATGCGGCAGTGGCACCAGAATGCTGGCGGCGCCGGCTACCGCGAGCTCGGCAACGGTGAGCGCGCCGGCACGGCACAGCACCACATCGGCGGCGCCGTAGCGTTCGGCCATGTCATCGATGAAGGGCAGCAACTCGCCGCTGACCCCGGCCTTGGCATAGTTCTCCTGCAGCGCATCGATCTGCTTGGCGCCGGCCTGATGGGTCACCACCGGGCGTCGATCCTCAGGAATCAACGCCAGCGCCGCCGGGACAGCATCGTTGAGCGGCCTGGCGCCCAGGCTGCCGCCCACCACCAGCAGACGCAACGGGCCGCTGCGACCCTCGAAGCGCTGCGCCGGATCAGCCAGCGCGGCGATCTCGCTGCGCACCGGATTGCCGGCCCATTCACCCTTGGCGAGCACGTTCGGGAAACCGGTGACGACCTTGTCCGCGACCCCGGCAAGCACCCGGTTGGCCAGCCCGGCCACCGAGTTCTGCTCGTGCACCACCAGCGGACGGCCCGACAGCGCGGCCATCATGCCGCCCGGGAAGGTGACGTAGCCGCCCATGCCGAGCACCACGTCGGGCCTCACCCTGCGCAATTCGCCGAACGCCTGCCAGAAGCCGCGCAGCAGGTTGACCGGCAGCAGCAGCTTGCGCAGCAGGCCCTTGCCGCGCAAGGCACCGAAACGCACGGCGGCCATCGGATAGCCGTGTGCGGGGACGATGCGCGCCTCCATGCCGTCCGGATTACCCATCCAGACAACCTGCCAGCCGCGCTCCCGCATTGCGTCGGCGACCGCCAACCCGGGGTAGATGTGCCCGCCGGTACCGCCTGCCATGACCATCAGGGTCTTCATGCCCACCCCTCGCGGGTGGCCACCCGGGCGGCGGTGTCGCGAATCGAAAGAATCGGGAAGTACCGGCACCCGGTCATGTCCGGCCTCCGCGCATGATCTGCCGGTTTTCCCAGTCGATGCGCAGCAGGATGGCCAGCGCGATGCAGTTGGCGACGATGCCAGAGCCCCCAAAGCTCATCAGCGGCAGGGTCAGGCCCTTGGTAGGCAGCAGGCCCATGTTGACGCCCATGTTGATGAAGGACTGCACGCCCATCCACAAGCCCAGCCCCTGCGCAACCAGGCCGGAATAGAAACGCTCAAGGCTGATTGCCTGACGACCGATTGCGAAGGCGCGCTGGACGAGCAGCGCGAACAGCACCACGACAGTCACGACCCCAACGAACCCCAGTTCTTCGGCGATCACCGCGAGGAGGAAATCGGTATGGGCTTCCGGCAGGTAGAAGAGCTTCTCGACACTCGCACCGAGACCCACGCCAAACCATTCACCCCGGCCGAAGGCAATCAGCGCGTGCGAGAGCTGATAGCCCTTGCCGAAGGCGTCCTGCCAGGGATCCATGAAGCCGAGGATGCGCTGGCGGCGATATTCGGAGAAGGTGATGAGCAACACGAAGCCGACTGCGGCGACCACCGCCAGCATGACGAACAGGCGTACGTTGATGCCGCCGAGGAAGAGGATGCCGAAGGCGATCGCGGTGATGACGACGAAAGCGCCGAAGTCCGGCTCCTTGATGAGCAGGAAGCCGACGCCGATGATCACGGCCGCCATGGGCAGGAAGCCGCGCTTGAAGCTCGACATGTAGGGCAGCTTGCGCACCGTGTAGTCGGCGGCATAGAGCGCGGCGAAGAGCTTCATCAACTCTGAGGGCTGGAGGTTGATGATACCCAGCGGCAACCAGCGCCGGGCACCATTCACCTCACGCCCCAGATGCGGTATCAGGACCACCACGAGCAGTACCACTCCGACGATGAACAGCCATGGCGCGGCCTCCTGCCAGGAGCGCATCGGAACCTGGAAGGCCAGCGTGCCCGCGACCATGCCGATTCCCAGGAAGATGCTGTGGCGAACCAGGAAATAGGTCGACTGGTGGCCGGTAAAGCGACTGCCCTCGGCCATGGCGATCGATGACGAATAGACCATCACCAGACCGAACAGCAGCAATGCGAGCGCGGCCCAGATCAGGACCATGTCGAGCTCGGCCGCCGGTGTGGCGGGCTGCCGGAGGCGCGCGGCCGCAGTGCCGCCCCCACCACGGGAAGCGAACAGACCGGTCAATGCGGATGCGAGCTTCATGGCGCGGCCTCCACCTGCGGCAAGCGCCGCACTGCCGCAACGAAGACTTCGGCACGGTGGGCGTAGTTGCGGAACATGTCGAGGCTCGAACAGGCCGGCGAGAGCAAGACCGCGTCGCCGGCTTCGGCAAGGTCGTTGGCCACGGCAACCGCCTGATCGATGTCGGCAACATGCACCAGGCGAACGCCGCAGTCACCCACGGCATGCTCGATCAAGCCCGCATCTCGACCGAGCAGCACCACAGCCCGGGCATATTCCCGGAAAGCGGGCGCCAGCGGGCCGAAGTCCTGCCCCTTGCCATCGCCACCGGCGATCAGCACCACCTTCTGGCGCAGGCCCTCGAGGGCGGCCACCGTGGCACCGACATTGGTGCCTTTCGAATCGTCGTAGAAGCAAACCCCGTCGGCACGCCGCGCCACCAGTTCGACCCTGTGCGCCAGCCCGCGGAATTCACGCATCGCCTCGAGCAGCGGCGCCCACGGCAGGCCGATCGCGCGGCACAGGGCGAGCGCCGCGAGCGCGTTCGCGGCGTTGTGCGTGCCGGCCAGAGCGAGTTCGGCGCGGGCAATGCGTTCACCACCCGGCAGCACCAGCGCTTCGCCATCCTCGTCCACGATCAGGCCGTATTCGTCGGCACCGAGCGGAGCATCGGCGCCAAACCAGACAAGGTTACGACCGCCGATTGCCATCGCCGCCACTCTCGAATCGCCCCGGTTAAGCACCATCACGCCGTCTCCCTGGAAAATCCGCGCCTTCGTGGCTGCGTAGTCCGCGAGATCGGCATAGCGGTCGAGATGATCGTCCGAGACGTTGAGCACCGTAGCCGCATCGGGATCGAGGGTCTGCATGGTTTCAATCTGGAAGCTCGAGAGCTCCAGCACCCAGGCCTCGGGCAGTGGCTCCGAGCGATCCAGATGTGCCATCAGCACGGTCAGCGCGGCCGGACTGATGTTGCCCGCCACCGCGGTGCGCAGGCCCGCGGCCCGTGCCATGGCGCCGGCCAGTGCAGTTGTCGTGGTCTTGCCGTTGGTCCCGGTAATGGCAATGATGCGTGTGTTATCGCGCTGACCGAGGTCGCGCAGCGCGGTGGCCAGCAGTTCCATTTCGCCGGTGATTGCGAGTCCGCGTGCACGGGCCTCGGCAACCAAGGGCATGCGCGGATCCAGCCCCGGGCTGATCGCCACGAGTTCAACACCATCGAGTAGCGCAGGTCCAAACGGCGCGAATACGCAATCGGCACCCGGCGCGAGCTGCGCGAGATCGCTGGCGCCGGGCGGGTTCGGCCGACTGTCGGCGATGCGCAGGCGCGCACCGCAGCGGCTCAACCAGGCGGCCATGGCCAGCCCCGACTCGCCGAGCCCAAGCACCAGAACCATCTTGTCGCGCCAGCGGGTATCCATGGTTATCGCAACTTCAGGGTTGAAAGGCCGAACAGCACCAGCATGATGGTGATGATCCAGAAGCGCACCACCACCTGCGTTTCCTTCCACCCGCCGAGTTCATAGTGGTGATGCAGCGGCGCCATGCGGAAGATCCGCTTTCCGCCGGTGGCCTTGAAGTAGAGCACCTGAACCATCACCGACAGCGCCTCGGCGACGAACAGACCGCCCATGATGAAAAGCACGATCTCCTGGCGCACGATCACCGCCACCGTGCCCATCGCTGCCCCCAGGGCCAGCGCGCCGACGTCGCCCATGAAGACCTCCGCCGGATAGGCGTTGAACCACAGGAAACCGAGGCCGGCCCCGGCCATCGCCCCGCAGAACACCGCGAGTTCGCCCGCCCCGGGGATGTAGGGCAGACCGAGATACTTGGAAAATCCGGCATGGCCGGCCACGTAGGCAAAGATCGCCAGCGCCGAGGAGACCATTACGGTCGGCATGATGGCCAGGCCGTCGA
>JAWKYX010000088.1:0-4226 GCA_041396265.1 Rhodocyclaceae bacterium | reverse complement strand
GACTGTTCCGCGACCCCAAGGCCGCGCTGCTGCCGCAGTCGCTGGCCGGCATGCTCTCGCGCAGCGGCCTGATGCGCTGGTGGCTCGGCCTGATCAGCCACGGGCTGTGGCTGCTCGCGCTGCTCGCCGCACTCGCGGGCCTGCTGGCGCTGCTCGCCACGCGCCGCTACGGTTTCGTGTGGGAAACCACCATCCTGTCGGCCGACACCTTTGTCGCCATGGTGGACCTGCTCGGGCGCCTGCCTGCAGCCGTCGGATTCGTCATCCCCGATGCGGCCACCATCGCGGCCAGCGGCGGCACCGCGCTGGCCGACGAAGCTTCGCGCCGCGCCTGGTCTGCCTGGCTGATCGGCTGCCTGCTGATCTACGGCATCGCCCCGCGGCTGCTGCTCACGGGCGTCAGCCTGTGGTTCTGGCGGCGCCGCGAGCAGCTGCGCCTCGATCTTTCCATGCCGGGTTACGCCACCCTGCGCGAACGCCTGATGCCCAGCGTCGAGACGCTCGGTGTCCAGGATGCTTCGCCGGAGCAGCTGCCCAGTTTCCACCTGCAACCCGCCCTCGGCGGCGACTCGCTCGGCGCGGTGCTGATCGGCCTGGAACTGCCCGACGAGATCGACTGGCCACCCGCCCTGTCGAAGGCCCGCGACGCCGGCATCGTCGCCAGCCGCGCGGAGCGCAACCGTCTGCTCGAGACCCTCTCCGCTACGCCGGCCGAGCGCCTGCTGATTGCCTGCGACGCCTCACAGTCACCCGACCGTGGCACGCTGGCGCTGATCAGCGAGCTGTCCCGCTATGCCGCACACTGCGCGGTATGGCTGATCGCAGGCCGCGGCGTCGAGCGGCTCGCGCTGTGGCACGAATCCCTCGCCACCATCGATTTGCCGGCCGGGCTACGCTTCGACGACCACGGCGCGGCGCTGGCCTGGCTGGAGTCCCCGGATGACTGAGCTGCTGCGACTGGCCGTGGTCGGCCACACCAACACCGGCAAGACCTCGCTGATGCGCACCTTGCTGCGCGATACTGCCTTCGGCGAGGTCTCGGGCCGGCCCAGCACCACCCGCCATGTCGAAGGCGCCAAGCTGCTGGCCGACGGTGAAGCCATGGTGGCGCTGTTCGACACGCCCGGTATGGAAGACGCGATCGCGCTGCTCGAATACGTGGACAGCCTGGCGCCCCCGGCCGAACGCATCGACGGCCCCAAACGCATCGAACGCTTCCTCGCCAGCCCCTCGGCGGCGACTCGCTACGAGCAGGAGGCCAAGGTGCTGCGCCAGCTGCTGGCCAGCGACGCCGGCCTCTACGTGGTCGACGCGCGCGACCCTGTGCTGGCCAAGCATCGCGACGAACTCACCCTGCTGGCCAGCTGCGCCAAGCCACTGCTGCCCGTCCTCAACTTCGTGAAACAGCCCGAATCGCGCGAGGCCCAGTGGCGCGAGGCGCTGGCGCGGCTGGGGCTGCATGCGATCGTGAGCTTCGACACCGTGGCCCCGGAACTCGATGGCGAAGCGCGGCTGTACGAAAAACTCATCACCCTGATGGATCACCAGCGCCCGCGCCTCGAGCGGCTCATCGCGGCCCGCGCCCGCGAGTCGGAGCGCCGCCGGGCCGCCGCCGCGCGCATCGCCGCCGAGATGCTGGTCGACGTGGCGGCCTTCCGCCAGCAGGTTCCGGCCGAGCCAGAGCAGGCTTTGGCGGAGGCACTTGCCCTCACCCACGACGCGATCCGCCACCGCGAGCAGATGGCGCTCGACGCGCTGCTGCGGCTCTATCGTTTCGCCGCCGATGACGTGCGCGCCAGCGAGCTGCCGTTGCTCGACGGTCGCTGGGAACACGACATTTTCAGCAGCGAGGCGCTCTCCCAGTTCGGTGTCAGGCTCGGCAAGGGCGCGGCAGCCGGCGCCGCTGCCGGTTTCGGCATCGACCTGCTCACCGGCGGGCTCTCGCTGGGCGCCGCGACCGCCATCGGCGCACTCGTCGGAGGCGCCTGGCAGACGCTGGAAAACTTTGGCGGCCGGCTGATTGGAAAGCTCACCGGCTCGCGCGAACTGACCGCCGACGACACTGTGCTGCGAACCCTCGGCGCACGTCAGCAACTGCTGCTGGCCGCGCTGGAAGGACGCGGCCATGCCGCCCAGGCACCAATCGAACTGGGGCAGCCGGAGATCCGCCGCTGGCGCGAATCGGCCCTGCCCGAGCAGATCGAGCGGGCCCGCGCCCATCCGGAATGGTCGGTACTCGAAGCTGACCAGTTCAGCGACGACGCCGACCGGAACGAGACGATCGCCGCGCTCGCCGATTACCTCTCCAACGACGCCCCCGAGCCGGCCTGACAAACCCGGCGCGGCCTGCGGATGCCGGGGGGAATACGGCCTTTGACGAATCTCGACCTTACCTCGACGATCCGCTCCTGGGTCTGCTCCACTGCAGGTCCGCCCTGAGCGGCCAGTCCTCTCGCGAGGAGCGGCGGCGGACACCCCTTCAATAAGAATTCCCGGTACGGCGCCATCGACCGCAGGTCGGACATGCCTGTGTCCAGACTGCAAGGCGGTGCGTCGATCCCGGGGATCTCCCCCCGTTGCTCCACCGCGACGACCTGCGCATGGGCGTTCGTCGATCGCCAAACCCCACGTTCCGGTTTGCCTGCGCTGCGAATACATTCATCTTGCACGCATCTATTTTAAGATGTATTGTTTATATATCTTTTAGACCTTCCGGCAGGCGTTCAATCCCTGCCTCAAGGAAGGCGGATCGTCAGCACGAATCCTTCTCCAACCCCGGTAGATGAGCACATGAGTACCCTCTCGATCCTGATGTCGGCCTTTGTCCTTTCGATCGTCGGCCTTGGTTTCTTCATATGGTCACAGCGCGCCCGCCTGACCGACTCGGGCCCCGAAGCAAGCGAAATCATCTTTGCGAAAGGTGAAATCGGCCATCCCGAAAAAGCAATCGACCGGACTACCCCTCAGGCCGTGAGCCCGCGGCCTGACGAGGCTGAACTGCTCGCCCGCGTGCGGGCCGACGCCTCGAGCGCCCAGGTCGTCTTCTTTTTCTATTGCTGCGCGTTCGTCTGGCTGCTGGTTGCATCTGCGGCGGGCCTGACCGCTTCGATAAAGCTCCACTCACCGGACTGGCTCACAAGCGAAGCCTGGCTGAGCTTCGGACGTATCCGCACGCTCCACCTGAACGCGGTCGCCTATGGCTGGGCGCCGATGGCCGGCCTCGGAACCGCGCTTTTCATCATCCCACGGCTGCTCAAGACGGAACTGGCCGGCGCCCGCTACGCCCTGCTCGGCGGCGCACTCTGGAATGCGGCACTGGTGGCGGGACTCGGCAGTCTCGCCTACGGGGTCAGCGACGGCATGGAGTGGCTGGAGATTCCCTGGCAGATCGACATTCTCTTTGTCGCCGGCGGTGCGCTGGTGGGCTTGCCGCTGATCCTGACCCTGCTCCGGCGCACCGTCGCCCATCTGTATGTGTCGGTCTGGTACATGGGCTGCGCACTGTTCTGGTTTCCGATCCTGTTCTTCGTCGCCAACTTTCCGGGGCTTCACCACGGCGTGGAAGCGGCGACCATGAACTGGTGGTTCGGTCACAACGTGCTCGGGCTCTTCTATACGCCGCTGGCACTGGCCTCGATCTACTACTTTCTGCCCAAGCTGATCGGCAGGCCGATCCAGTCCTACAACCTCTCGCTGCTGGGTTTCTGGGGGCTGGCCTTCTTCTATGGCCAGGTCGGCGGGCATCACCTGATCGGCGGACCGGTGCCGGGCTGGCTGGTCACGCTGTCGATCGTGCAGAGCATGATGATGATCCTTCCGGTCGCGGCCTTCACGGTGAATCAGCACCTCACCCTCAAGGGCCATCTTTCGGCGCTGCGTGGCTCACCGACGCTGCAATTCATCTGCCTCGGCGGCCTGATGTACACCGCCAGCTCGGTGCAGGGGTCGTTCGAGGCGCTGCGCAGCATGAATGCCGTCACCCATTTCACCCACTACACCGTGGCCCATGCCCACCTCGGCCTTTACGGCTTCGTCAGCATGGTGTTCTTCGGCGCGATCTACTTCGTCGTGCCGCGCATTACCGGGCGCGAATGGCCGTGGCCGAAGCTCGTCACCGTGCATTTCTGGCTGGCCGCGACAGGGATCGCGATCTACTTCGTATCCCTGACGATCGGTGGATGGCTGCAGGGCACTGCGATGCTCGACCCGAGTCGCGGCTTCATGGA
>JAWKYX010000087.1:0-4371 GCA_041396265.1 Rhodocyclaceae bacterium | reverse complement strand
GGAGGATGTAGCCGATCTGGCTGATGATGTGGAAGGACAGGATGCGGCGCGTATCCCAGTGGTGCGCTGCGCCGAGCACGCCCACCAGCATGGTGGCGACGGCGATCCAGCCCAGGGCCTCGAGCAGGCCGGCCGCCGGCACTGCCGCGATCTGTCCCGCCACCCGCAGCGTCGCATAGGCGCCGACCTTGGTGAGGAGTCCCGCGAAAAGGGCGAGAATCGGTGTCGGCAGGTTTGGATAGGCGGCCGGCAGCCAGAAAAAGAACGGAAAGGCGCCGGCCTTGATGAGCAGGGAGATCAGCAGCAGCGCGACGTAGGCCTGGGCGAGCGGGACCTCGCCCATGCGGTCGAGGGCGACGCCGATGGCGGCGAAATTGAGTTGCCCGCTGAGGCCGTAGATGCCGCCCACCGCGATCAGCAGCATCACCGTGCCGACGAGGTTCAGCACGAGATACTTGAGGCCCGCCTCGAGGTGCTCGCGGCGCGCGCCGATCACGATCAGGCCGAGCGCGCTGATCAGCATGACTTCGAACCACACATACAGGTTGAACAGATCGGCGCTCGAGAAGGCACCGCCGACGCCCATCATGAGCCCGTGCAGCAGTGGATGCAGCCACAGCCCGCGGGCGCCGGGGTCGCCGCCGTGCACCGGGAAGAGCAGCACCGCCACCAGCACCACGCCGCTGACCGTGAGCATCGCCGCGCCGAGGCGATCGATCGAGAAGGCGATCGCTGCCGGTGCGGGCCAGTCGCCGAAGCGGGCCTCGAATACCTGACCACCGACGGTGCCGCTGAGCAGGGCGATCGCCGCAGCGGCGAAGAGCATCGCGCAGGCGAGGCTAAGCTGCGCCTGGCGCCCGGGCCGGCGCCACGCAAGCAGCGTTACCAGCACGCCGAGCAGCGGCACCAGCACCGGCGCGACCACCAGCGCGCCGTTCATCGCAACACTCCGGGCTCGCCGTCGCGCCGGGGTGGGGGTTCGGCGCTGCACAAGGCGTCTGCGTCGGCCTTGCCGCCGAGCCGGGCGAGTCTCAGTGCCAGCGCGATGCCGAAGCAGGTGAGCGCAAAGCCGATCACGATCGCGGTCAGCACCAGGGCCTGCGGCAGCGGGTTGGCCATGTCGGCGATCGCCGCGCCTTCGGGGCCGCTGACGAAGGCCGCGGTAAGGCCGCCGATTCGCCCGGCCGCGAACAGGAAGAGGTTGGCCGCGGCGCCGATGAGGCCGAGCCCGAGCACCACACCGACGAGGTCGCGGGCGAGCACCAGATAGAGTCCGGCCGCGGCGACCGCGGCAACGCACAGGGCAAGGAGCAGCGCGCTCATCGGGCCTCCAGCAGTCGCAGGCAGAAGGCCGACAAGGAACCCCACACGCACAGCAATACGCCGAGGTCGAAGAGCATCACCGTGGACAGCTTCAGCGAAGCGACGCCCAGCGGCACCTCGGCCCACAGGTGGGTCAGGAATGGCGCGCCGGCAAGCAGCCCCGGCAGGCCGCTGGCCGTCGCCAGGCCGAGCCCGAGGCCGGCGAGCGTGATGGGCGGCAGCGGCAGCCTGCGGCGTGCCGCCTCCGCGCCGAACACCAGGGCGTAGGCGCAGCTTGCCGCTACCGCCAGCATGGCGCCGATGAAGCCGCCTCCGGGTTGGTTGTGGCCGCGCAGCAGGACCCACAGCGCGGCGAGCAGCATCAGCCAGTAAAGCGCCGCGATGGCCTGCTCGAGAATGACAGAGCGCATCGGCTTCATCGGCGGATCGCTCCTTTGTGACGCAGCGCCCGGGTAAGCGGCCATGCGGCAAGCGCGGTGAGCAGCACCACGGTGATCTCGCCCAGGGTGTCGAGCGAGCGGAAGTCGACGATGATGACGTTGACCACGTTACTGCCGTGCGCTTCGGGCAGGCTCGCAGCGAGGAAGAAGTCGCCGAGGCTGCTGTCCATCGGGGCGGCCTGCAGCGCCAGCAGCAACACCCCGAGCATCAGGCCGAAGCCGACCGCGATGGTGATTCGCCAAGGGCCCGGGGCCGGCGCTGGATCGAGCGCGGCGTGGCGCCGCAAGGCCACCGCCGCGACCACTACGAAGACGGTCTCGACGGCGAGCTGGGTGAATGCCAGGTCCGGCGCACCGCTGAACAGGAACACCAGCGCGCTGCCGATGCCGACCACCCCGGCGGCGAGCAGGCGGGCGAGGATGTCGCTGGCCAGCACCGCCAGCAAGGCGCCGGTGAGCACCACCACGGCGCCGACGATGCGGCCTGCCTCGAGGGCGTCCAGTCGCAGCGATGGCGCCGGCTCGAGCCGGGCGAGCAGCGGCAGCATCAGCAGGCACGTGGCTGCCAGCGTGATCATCAGGTAATGGCCGATCACTCCGTCCTGCAGCGCCCGGGTGACACTGCCGGCACCGCGCTTCAAGGCCGCCAGAGCGCGCGGATAGATCGAGGCCGGGCCGTAGGGGTCGAGAAAGGTGAGGCGGGCCAGCCCCTGGTGCAGCCGGTCCCAGCCCAGATAGGCGAGCGCGCCCAGCGCGACGATCAGGCCCATGCTGCCGAGCGTCGAGAGGTCGGCCGCCTCGCGCAGGGCCGGGACGTCGGCGTTGCTGAAGACGATGTCGGGCGACATCATGCGTGCGGCGTCGAGCAGCATCGTCTCGACCAGTTGCGGAAACAGGCCCAGCGCTACGGCCGCAAGCGCGATCACCAGTGGCGGCGCAACGAGGCGCAGGCCCTCCTTGTGGGCGTCGCGGCACAAGGCGTCGTTGGGCCTGCCGAAGAACACCCGGATGGTCGCCACCGCCGCCACCGCGACGCCGATGGCGCTGACCAGCAGGCTGGTGGCGCCGACCAGCCACAGGCTGTCGGCCAGCTCCTTGGCGGTGAGGATGACGTCCTTGGCGATGAAGCCGAAGCTCGACGGCAGGCCTGCCATCGACAGGCCCGCGAGCACTGCCGCGGCGGCGGTAACCGGCAGCGCCCGCCCCATGCCGCGCAGATTGTCGATGCTGCGGGTGCCGGCGAGGTGGTCGAGGTTGCCGGCGACGAAGAACAGCGGCGCCTTGTAGCAGGCGTGCGCCAGCACGAAGCTGTTGAAGGCCAGCGCGCTCCATTCGTTCGGCAGCCCGATCAGCAGGGTGAGCGTGCCCAGGCCCGACACCGTGGACCAGGCGAGAATGCGTTTGAGATCGCGTTCGCGCAGGATCAGCACGGCGGCCCAGAGCGCGGTGATCGAACCGAGCGTCACGAGGCTCCATTCCCACCAAGGGGTGGCGCCCATCGCCTCGTCGAAGCGCGCCAGCAGGTAGACGCCGAGCTTGACCATGGTGGCCGAGTGCAGATAGGCGGAAACCGGCGTGGGCGCTGCCATCGCGCCGGGGAGCCAGCCGTGGAAGGGCACCTGGGCCGACTTGGTGATGGCGCCGAGCATCACCAGCATCACGCCTGCCGAGAAGACCGGGTCGGCGATCAGCGCGGGGTCGAGCCGCGGCAGGTCCGAGAGCCGCAGGCCCGGCGCCGCATGCAGGATCAGCAGCAGCCCGCCGAGCAGCGCGAGCCCGCCGCCGCCCGTGACCAGCATCGCCTGGCGTGCCGCATCGCGACTGTCTTCGCGCTCGTTGTCGAAGCCCACCAGCATGAAGGAGAGGACGCTGGTGGCCTCCCAGAAGAGGAACAGCGTGACCAGATCGTCGGCCGTTACCGCGCCGATCATCGCGAACATGAAACAGATCAGCAGCACCATCAGTCGCGGCAGGCGTGCATCGCCATGCAGATAGCCCGGCGCGTAAAGGAACACCATCGCGCCGATGCCGAGGATCAGGGCCAGGAACAGTCGTGACAGGCCGTCCATGTGGAAGGCCAGCGAGACGCCCAGCGAAGGCACCCACTCGAGCGAGAAGCCGAGGGTCGGCTGGCCCGAGAGAACCAGCAGCACGAACAGGCCCAGTGGCAGCAACCAGGTGAGTCCGATCCATTGCGGGGTGGGCGCGGCGTTGTCGGAGTGGATCATCGGGGGCGTTTTCTCGTCTCTTGTCGGTATCGGTTTCGGTCGCCGGGCAACGAGGAGGCTGACAGCGGCGCGATGTGCAAGGTTCCGAACCGACGTGACGACAGGAGGTCGGAGCACGGTGGGCGTCGCGGACCCGAATCGCCGGTTTTCGTCGGCGCGGTGCGGTCCTTCAATACAGCAATCGGGGAGGAGGCAGTCATGGCTGGGCAGCAACAGGGTGTGGTGGTGGCAGGTGCGGCCGGCGGGCTCGGGCAGGCGGTCTGCGCGGCCTTGCGCGCCGGCGGCTGGCAGGTGTGCGCGGTGGGGCGCAGCGCCGAGCGGCTTTCCGTGCTCGGCGACCCGGTGTTGCGGGTGGTGGCCGATGTGTCCTCGGCGGAGGG
>JAWKYX010000086.1:0-4629 GCA_041396265.1 Rhodocyclaceae bacterium | reverse complement strand
ATGCCTCGCACCCCGAGGTGCTGCTCGATTTCAACCGCTGCATCTACTGCGAGCTGTGCGTGCGCGCCTCGCGCGAGCAGGACGGCAAGTCGGTGTTCGCGCTGACCGGGCGCGGCATCCACAAGCATCTGGTGGTCAATGCCGAATCCGGCCGGCTGGCCGACACCGATTTCTCCGCCGACGACAAGGCGGCGCACATCTGCCCGGTGGGTGTGATCCTCAGGAAGCGGGTCGGCTTTGCCGTGCCCATCGGCGAGCGAATCTACGACCGCGCGCCGCTGCACACCGCGGCCATGCCCAAATCGGAGGATGACGCATGAGCGCGCCCGCCCGGCCGCCCGAAGGGCGCGCGAACCTCCCTTGGGGAGGATGTCGCGCCAGCGACAGGAGGGCTGTCCTGTGAATGCGCCGCCCAAGCTGCGCGTCGCCACCGTCTCGCTGGCCGGCTGCTTCGGCTGCCACATGTCGCTGCTGGATATCGACGAGCATGTGTTTGCGCTGCTCGAGCGGGTCGAGCTCGACCGCTCGCCGCTGACCGACATCAAGCACTGCGGCCCCTGCGATATCGGGCTGGTCGAGGGCGGCGTGTGCAACTCGGAGAATGTGCATGTCCTGCGCGAGTTTCGCGCTCAGTGCAAGACGCTGGTGGCGCTGGGCGCCTGTGCGGTCAACGGCGGCTTGCCGGCGCAGCGCAACCATCTCGATGTCGGGCGCTGCCTGAGCGCGGTGTTCCAGTCGCGCCCCGGCATGGACACCGCCGAAGTGCCTGACGACCCCGAACTGCCCCTGCCGCTGGACAAGGTGCATCCCATTCATGAGGTGGTTCGGGTCGATTACTTTTTGCCCGGCTGTCCGCCCTCTGGCGAGGCGATCTGGCAGTTCCTCTCCGATCTGCTGGCCGGACGCACGCCGCGGGTGACCTATCCGCTGCTGCATTTCGATTGAGCATGCCCATGCGCTCCGATCTTGAAACCGCCGCCAACCGCGAAACGCTCCGCCGGGTCGCCATCGACCCGATCTCGCGGGTCGAAGGCCATGGCAAGGTCACCTTGCTGCTTGACGAGGCCGGGCAGGTGCATGAGGCCCGGCTGCATATTGTCGAGTTCCGTGGCTTCGAGGCCTTTATCGAGGGGCGACCTTACTGGGAGGTGCCGGTGATGGTGCAGCGGCTGTGCGGCATCTGCCCGGTCAGCCACCATCTGGCCGCGGCCAAGGCGCTCGACTATGTGGTGGGTGCGATGCCGGTGACCGCCACCGCCGACAAGATGCGGCGGCTCATGCACTACGGCCAGATCCTGCAAAGCCACGCGTTGCATTTCTTTCACCTGGCCTCGCCCGATCTGCTGTTCGGCTTCGATGCCCCGGTAGCCCAGCGCAACATCGCCGGCGTGATCGCGGCACACCCCGATATTGCTCGTCAGGGGGTGGGGTTGCGGCGTTTTGGCCAGCAGGTGATCGCCGCCACGGCGGGCAAGCGCATCCATGGCACGGCCGCGGTGCCGGGGGGCATCAACCGCCACCTGTCGGCGACGGATCGCGACGCCCTGCAGGCCGAGGCGGACCCCATGGTGGCGTGGTCGCAGGCGGCGGTGGCATTGGTGCGCAAATTGCACACCGCTGATCCGGCGCTGTACGACCGCTTCGGCGCGGTGCCCTCGTCGTTGATGAGCCTGGTGCGCGCCGACGGCGCCATGGACCTCTACGACGGGCAGCTGCGCCTGCGCGGGGCGGACGGGACGGTGCTGCGCGATGGCGTGCCGAGCCATACCTACATGGACTTCATCACCGAGGCGGTCAAGCCGTGGAGCTACATGAAGTTCCCCTACGTGACCGACCTGGGGCCGGAGGCGGGCTGGTACAAGGTCGGGCCGCTGGCGCGGGTGCAGAACTGCGATTTCATTCCCACCCCGCTGGCCGAGGCCGAGCGCCGGGCGTTCCGGGCGTATGGTGCCGGCGCGCTGCTGCACGCGCCGCTGGCCTACCACTGGGCGCGCATGATCGAGATGCTGCATGCCGCCGAGGTGATCCGCGACCTGCTGCCCGACCCGGACCTGACCGGCGGTGAACGCATGGCCGAGGGGCCGCGGGCCGCTGCCGGCGTGGGCGTGATCGAGGCGCCGCGCGGCACGCTGATCCACCACTACTGGGTGGGCGAGGACGATCTGGTGCGCTGGTGCAACCTGATCGTGTCGACCACCCACAACAACGAGGCCATGAACCGTGCGGTGCGCGAAGTGGCGCGGCAGGATTTCAACGGCAGGACGCTGACCGATAGCCTGCTCAATCACATCGAGGTGGCGATCCGCGCCTACGATCCGTGCCTGTCGTGCGCCACCCACGCGCTCGGAAAAATGCCGCTGGTGGTGACGGTGGTCGATGCTGGTGGCGCTTGCGTCGATCAACGGGTGCGCAACGGGTGAGCCGGGTCGTGGTGCTGGCCGCCGGCAACGATGCGCGCGGCGACGACGGCATCGGCCCGGCGCTGCTGGCGCGGCTGGCGGCGCTGTCCTTGCCGGCGGTGGTGCTGGTCGATGCCTTCCAGTTTCAGGTCGAGCATGCGCTCGATCTGGTCGGTGCCGATGCGGCGCTGTTCATCGACGCCCATCTGGGCCAGGCCGACGCCGTGCGGCTCGTGCCCTTGCAGCCGGCCGGCGCGGTGGCCGTACAGTCCCATGCCCTGACGCCGGCCGAGGTGTTGCGGGTGAGCCTGCAGATCGGCCAGACGCCGCCGCCGAGCTGGCTGTTGAGTGTGCGTGGCGACGATTTTTCGCTCGGGGCGCCGCTCAGCCCGATCGCGCGATCACGTGTGGACATGGCGTGGACGCAGCTGTGCGCGTGGCTCGATGCGCGCGAGGTGGCGTGTCAGCCGTGATGGCGCGGAAAGAACAAGGCGATGACCGCGGCAAGGTTGAGCTCGGCCTCTTCACGAATCTCGCTCATCGCGTCGGCGCTCAGGTCGAGGTGAGTCCAGATCGACGAGTCGACCCGGCTGGCGGCGTCGTCGCTCGATAGCCCGCGCCGGTCGGCGTCGGCGATGCGATTGGCCAGCGACAGGATGGCCGCCTCGAAGTTGTGCGCGCCGGCCGTGCACGGCGTGTGCTGGCCAGCCACGGCCGAGGCGAAACCAGTCGGCAGCTGCCAGCCGTCGAGCAAGGCTGCGCCCACCTCGGCATAGTCGGCACCGATCAACCGGCGCTCGATCTCGTGCAGGGGGCGATTCGTGTCGTCGCTTTCCTGCTGCGCCTGTTCGGCTTTCTCAGGCACCGTGAGATACATCACCAGATGCCCCAGATCGGCGAGCAGGCCGATGACGAACATGCGTTCGGCGTCGAGCAGGCCGCAGTGGCGGGCGATGACGCGGGCCGCGAGGCCGCGCAGGACACTCTGGCGCCAGAACAGGCGCATGTTCATGCGCTCGGCGTGCACACCGTCGAAGGCCTCGCTGACCGCGGTAGCCAGCACCAGGTCGTGGACCTGCTGCATGCCGAGCAGCTGCACGGCCCGCATGACGCTGTCGATCTTGCCGGAGAACCCGTACAGCGGGCTGTTGATCACCTGCAGCACGCGCCCGGTCATCACCCCGTCGTGGGTGATCAGGCGCGCGATCTCGGTGAGCGACCCCTCGGGCGATTCGAGCTCCGCCCGGATACGGTGGTAGACCGCGGGCAGGCTCTTGAGGCGGTCGACCGATGCAACGATTTCCAGGGCACTGTGCATGATGCGTCTTTTTCAGGCGAGGCTTGCCTATCCTATCGGTCGGTTAGCGGCCGATCTTTAGCCGCGGTTGCCCAGTTTGCGCTTGAAGACGATGGGCTCGGTGCGTGGCAGCTCGGGCTGCAAGGTGGCGTGTGCAATGCCGAAATCGGACAGCAACGTCGATTGCAGGCGGTGCAGCACCGCCGGCCAGTCGCTGGCGTTGGCAATCACCACATGGGCCGTCAGTGCGGTGCGCCCGGCGCCCAGGCTCCAGATGTGCAGGTCGTGCACCGAGCCGACGCCGTCCACTGCGGCCATGGTGCGCCCGACCTCAGGCAGTGACAAGGATTCAGGGACGCCTTCGAGCAAGGTGGTGAAGACCTGGCGCAGCAGGCCGAGCGTGGAGGCCAGGATCAGCCCGCAGATCAGCACCGACAGCAGCGGGTCGATCGGCATCCAGCCAGTGAGCTGAATGATGATGCCGGCGGCCAGTGCGGCCACCGAGCCGAGCAGATCGCCCATCACGTGCAACAGCGCGGCGCGCGTGTTCAGGTCGTTGCCGCCACGGCTGAGCAGCCAGGCGGCGACCAGGTTGATGGCCAGGCCGATCAGCGCCACCACGGTCACCGCGCCGCCTGCGACAGCCTGGGGGGTAAGCAGCCGCTCGACCGCATGCCAGACGATGGCGGCAACCACGGCGAGCATCAGCAGGCCGTTGATCAGCGCCGCGATGGCTTCCATGCGGCCGAGGCCATAGCTCAGTCGTTGGCTGGGCGGACGCTGTGAAATGCGCGCGGCGAAGGCCGCCAGCGCCAGCGCCACGCTGTCGGTCAGCATGTGGCCGGCGTCGCCGAGCAGGGCCAGCGAACCGGCCCACCAGCCGGCCAGCGCTTCGACGAGGGAGAAGCCGAGAGTCAGGCCCAGTGCCAGCAG
>JAWKYX010000085.1:0-5185 GCA_041396265.1 Rhodocyclaceae bacterium | reverse complement strand
GGCGGCGATCGAATCGCCGATGGAGATGCCGGTCTTGACTGGCGGCAGATCCGGATCGCCGGTGATGTAGCGCAACCCGCCCATCGATTCGCCAATGGCGCCAAAACCGGGCTGGTCGCGATACGGTCCGGTCTGACCAAAGCCCGACAGGCGCACCATGATCAGGCCGGGGTTGTCGGCACGCAGCACCTCCCAGCCCAGGCCCAGCTTTTCCATCACGCCGGGGCGAAAATTCTCGACCACGATATCGGCATCCGCGACCAGGCGCCGGGCGATGTCGACGCCCTCGGGTGACTTCAGGTTCAGCGTTACCGACTGCTTGTTGCGCGCCTGGACATACCACCACAGCGAGGTGTCGCCGTGCAGCTTGCGCCACTTGCGCAGCGGGTCGCCGGTGCCCGGAGTTTCGATCTTGACGACCTCGGCGCCGAACTCGGCCAGGATGCGCGTGCAGAACGGGCCGGCAATCAAGGTGCCAAACTCGATCACGCGCACGCCTTGCAGGGGTTTGTCCTTCGTTGCCGGCTCGCTATTGACGCTGTCGGACACCCTGCCTCCCCGTTCAGACCGAACGCCGCTCGATCAGCGCCTGGGCGATGGTGCCGATATCGGTATGCTCCAGCTCGCCGCCCACCGGCACGCCACGCGCAATCCGGCTGACCTTGAGACCCCGGGCGCGCATCAGCTCGCCCACGGTATGCGCCGTCACCTCGCCCTCGTTGGTGAAATTGGTGGCCAGGATCACCTCCTCGACCTCACCATCGGTCGCGCGCTCGACCAGCTTCTCGAGCTTGAGCTCACGCGGGCCGATGCCGTCGAGTGGCGACATCCGCCCCATCAACACGTAGTACATGCCCTTGAAGGCGTGGGTCTGCTCCATCATGGCCAGATCCGATGGCATTTCGACCACGCACAGCAAGCGCCGGTCGCGCTGCGGGTTGGCGCAGCGCTGGCAGATCTCGTCTTCGGTGAAGGTGTTGCAGCGCGCGCAGTGGCGCAACACCTCCAGCGCCTTGCCCAGCGCGCCCGCCAGCCGTGCGGCACCGCGCTGGTCGCGCTGCAGCAGGTGGTAGGCCATGCGCTGGGCGGACTTCGGCCCGACACCGGGCAGGCAGCGCAGCGCTTCGATGAGGGCGTCGAGGGTGGACGGCGTCATGGATGGTGACGGGAAATCCGCAATGGATCATTGGTGGCGGCGCGAGCCCCCATGCCAACAAGCCATCACGAATCACCGCATCAGAACGGCATTTTGAAGCCGGGGGGCAGGTTCAGCCCGGCGGAGAAGCCGGCCATCTTTTCCTGGCTGGTGGCCTCCACGCGACGCACCGCGTCATTGACCGCAGCGGCCAGCAGATCTTCGAGCATTTCGCGATCGTCCATCACCGACGCGTCGATCTGCACACGACGCACATCGTGCTTGCAGGTCATGGTGACCTTGACCATGCCGGCACCGGCCTGGCCCTCGACCTCGATCGCCGCCAGCTCTTCCTGCGCCTTCTGCATGTTTTCCTGCATCTTCTGGGCCTGCTTCATCAGGCCCGCAATACCACCCTTCATCATGGTGCTTTTCTCCAGTGCAATCCGGTGTGTCACAAGGGGCGTACCGACGCTTCTTGCAAGGTGGCGTCGAAACGCTCGATCATTTCCTGTACGAAAGGATCCTGCTCCAGCGAGGCGATGGCCTGGGCCATGCGCGCCTGGCGTGTTGCTGCATCGCGCTGCGCGGGGGTTTCGCCCTCGATGCCGCCGATCTCGATATCGAGCTTCACGGGGCGGTCGAAGTGGCGGTCGATCTCGGCCTGCAGGCGCTCGAGATTGCCGCGGTTCATGGCAATCAGATGCCGGTGCGCCTCGCTCAGGCGCAAGCGGATACTGCCCTCGGCCATGCCCAGCCACTCGCAATGCTGCGCCAGCTCGCGCACCAGGCCCTTCAGGCCCAGCTCGACGATCAGGCCGTGCCAGTCGATGTCGCCCGACGCCCGCACTCGTCGCCCGCGGCGGTGCTGGCGGCGCGGGTGGTGATGCGGTAGCCGGCTCGTCGGCAGGCAGGCCCGACGGCCCCTCATCGGTCGAGCGCGCGTGCGCCTCTTCTGGCAGATCTTCCCACGGCGGCACATCGCCGCGCGCCGCAGGCGGTATCGCTTCAGCGGGGGCGGAGGCTGGCGCCAACGCGGCGGGGCGTGGCGCAATGGCTTCGACCACCGGCGGCGGCGCTGCGACCGCGGGCCGGCTCGGCGCCGCGGACGTCGAGGCCTGGCTCGTTGCGGCGGGCGCGGGGCGACCCGCTGTGCGCGCCGCGGCGACCGGGACGTTGCCACCACCGGCCAGCGGCGCCGCCTGAGCGGGCCGGAAGGCATGCAGGCGCAGCAGGGTCATGACGAAACCGGCCGGCTCATCCGGGGCCAGCGGCAATTCATCGCGCCCGTGGATGGCGATCTGGTAGGCCAGTTGCAGGAACTCCGGGTCGAAGGCGTCGACATAGGGCTGCAGCCGGGCGCGCTCGACCTCGTCGGCAATCGCGCCCGGCGCGAACTGGAACACGGCAATGCGTTGCAGCAGCGAGGCCAGCGCCTGCAGTGCGGCATCGAAGGACAGGCTGCGCGCATCCATGGCCTCGGCCACCGCCAGCATGGCCGATACATCGTTGCCGACCAACCCGTCGAGAATCTCGAACAGATGGTCTTCGCCGACCGAGCCGAGCATGGCCTGCACGCCCGCCTCCTCGACCTTGCCCGCGCCATGGGCGATGGCCTGGTCGAGCAGCGACAGCGCATCTCGCATCGAGCCGCTGGCGCCCTTGGCGATGTGCCGCAGCGCGGGGGGATCGAAGGGGATGCTTTCGGTCTCGAGAATGCGCGACAGGTGTTCGACGATATGCCCCGGCGGCATCTGCTTGAGGTTGAACTGCAGGCAGCGCGACAGCACCGTGACCGGGATCTTCTGCGGATCGGTGGTGGCGAGGATGAACTTGATGTGCTCGGGCGGCTCCTCCAGCGTCTTCAACATGGCGTTGAAGGCAGAGTTGGAGAGCATGTGCACTTCGTCGATCACATACACCTTGAAGCGGCCGCGGGTGGGCGCATACACGGCGTTTTCCAGCAACTGGCGCATCTCGTCGACACGGGTGTTGGTGGCCGCGTCAACCTCCAGCAGATCGACGAAACGCCCGGCGTCGATCTCCTGGCACGACGAACACACCCCGCAAGGCGTGGGCGTCACGCCGGTCTCGCAGTTGAGCGCCTTGGCCAGGATGCGCGCGATGGTGGTCTTGCCCACCCCGCGCGTGCCGGTAAACAGATAGGCGTGGTGAAGGCGACCGGTCTCGAGGGCGTGCGTCAGCGCGCGGACGACGTGCTCCTGCCCCACGAGGGTGTCGAAACTCTTGGGGCGCCACTTGCGCGCAAGGACCTGATAACTCATGGCCGGATTCTAGCAGAGGCGGCGCTTTCGCCGGCAGTGTTGGCGGAGTCTGATTCATAGCGACGCGCTACCCGTTGGATTGCATCAATTCATTTTTCCAATCACTCGCCGCTCACTATGCTCAAGACACGACCCCTTTGGAGTGCCCCTCATGCACACGATGCCCCCGGATTGGCAGCGTGCCCTGCTGCAGGCCATGGCCTGGTATGCACTCGGCCATTGAGGCCGGGTGTGCCCGACGCCACCACCGCCTGATGCCGCACGACTCAACCGGCCTCACGCCGGCTTGTCGATTTGTGACAACTATGGATCACTTAGTTTTTTATCGTTGGACGCTATTCATCGGCGTTTGGCAGACTACAGACATCATCCCTTTGACCGGAGAACGCCATGAGCACCCGCGAGCTTCGCCTGCTGTCCCATAGCCTGATGCCGCGCGCCCTGCCCCGCCATGTGGTGGGCGTGGTGCTCCTGCTGGCCGGACTTGCCCTGTATGGTCGCGACGCCTACCTGATGGTAGCAGCCATGGCGGCCGATCCGGTCGTCGGGCGCGCCCTGTCCGGTGGCATGCTCGCCGCCATGGCCACCGCGCTGGGCACCCTGCCCGTCCTCTTCGCCCGGCCCCTGTCGGCGCGCACGCAGGCCGCCATGCTCGGCTTCGGCGCGGGCGTGATGCTGGCGGCTACGGCGTTTTCGCTGGTCATCCCGGGGCTGGATGCGGCGCGCGCGCTGTGGGGCGATCCGTGGATAGCCGGCGGCGTGATGGTCGCCGGCATTGTGGCCGGTGGCGGCGCGCTGCTGTGGCTGGACGGGCGTGTGCCGCATGCGCACTTCCTCAACGGTGCCGACGGCGTAGACACCGAAGCGCTGGCGCGGGTCTGGCTGTTCGTCTTCGCCATCGCCCTGCACAACCTGCCCGAAGGCCTGGCCATTGGCGTGGCGGCCGCCAAGGAGGGTGCCGGCGCGGCCGCGCTGGCGATGGGCATCGCGATCCAGGACATCCCCGAGGGGCTGGTGGTGGCACTGGCCTTGCGCGGCGCGGGCTACCGCGCCAGCACCGCCGCGCTGGTGGGTGCCGCCTCGGGCCTGGTCGAGCCGGTGGCCGCGGTGCTCGGTGCCAGCCTGATCCAGGTCTCGGCCGTCGCCCTGCCCTGGGGCCTGGCCCTGGCGGCCGGCGCGATGCTGCTGGTGGTCAGCCACGAGATCATTCCCGAATCGCACCGCAGTGGCCATGAGGGTGCGGCATCAAAAGGCCTGCTGATCGGCTTCTGCGTGATGATGCTGCTCGACACCGCGCTGGCCTGAACGGGGCCGCGCAAAGAAAAACGCCGACCCTGATGGGTCGGCGTTTTGTTGTTCAGGGTGGCGAGCCTGACCCTCGGCACTTGCAGGGAACGGCTGTGGCTGCTGCCTTCCGGCCCTGACCAGGTTCACCGCGCTGCAATGCGAGGAGACCCGCCACGGACGGCATTGTAGCAGCTTCTTCCGGCAGCGGGCGCAGTGCTTGTCGCACTGCGTCAATTGCCGGACCATAAGCCTTACTTGAGGTCGGGGAAATCGTCCTCGAAGTACTCCATCGCCCCTTTTTCGCTGCGCGCCTCTTCCTGCTTGCGCAGTTCGACACGGCGGATCTTGCCCGAGATGGTCTTGGGCAGATCGGCGAATTCAAGCCTGCGGATGCGCTTGTAGGGCGCCAGATTCTCGCGCGTAAAGGCGAAAATGTCGCGCGCCAGTTCGGCGCTCGGGGTCTGCCCCTCGACCAGGA
>JAWKYX010000084.1:0-5547 GCA_041396265.1 Rhodocyclaceae bacterium | reverse complement strand
TGCTCAAACGCATGGGCGCCAATACCAAGACCACCATCGATGCGGTTGATGCGCGCATTGAACGCATCAACCAGGCGCTGCCCGAAGGTGTCCGCTTCGAGGCGTTCTACGATCAGGCGGATCTGATCAAGAAGGCCGTGAACACCGTGGCCAAGGCGCTGATCGAGGCCTTCATCTTCATCGTCATCGTGCTGGTGCTGTTCCTGCTCAATGTGCGCGCCGTGCTACTGGTGCTGATTTCCATCCCGTTGTCGGTGGGCATGGCGCTGGCGCTGATGGCCTACAACGGCCTATCGGCCAACCTGATGTCGCTCGGGGGCCTGGCGGTTGCCATTGGCATGATGGTGGATGGCGCCGTGGTGATGATGGAGAACATCTTCAAGCATCTGAGCCATCCGGATCAACGCCACGATGCCGAAGTGGCGGCGCGGGTGTCGGCGGACGATCAAGACCCCCACGACGTTGCCCACGATAGCAACGTCGGCCTGCGCATCCAGGAAGCGGCGCGGGAAGTGGCCAAGCCGGTGTTCTTCGCCGTCACCATCATCATGGTGGTGTTCGCCCCGCTGTTCAGCCTGGAAGGCGTCGAAGGCAAGCTGTTCCAGCCCATGGCGGTAAGCATTCTGTTCGCCATGGGCGCCTCGCTGGCGGTGTCGCTGATCGTCGTGCCGGCCCTGGCGAGCTATCTGTTCCGGCATGGCGTGCGCGCCAAAACCAGCCCGCTGGTGGCGGTGCTGGAAAAGGTTTACCGCCGCACCCTGACCGCGGCCATGGGTCACAAGCGCTGGGTGCTGGGGGGGGCGGCGGGCCTGCTGGTGGCCGCGCTGGCACTGCTGCCTTACCTGGGGACTGAGTTCGTGCCGGAACTGGAGGAAGGCACCATCAACCTGCGGGCCACGCTGGCGCCCTCGTCCAGCCTGGATACGGCGCTGGAAGTCGCGCCCAAGCTGGAAGCCATGCTGATGGCGTTCCCGGAGGTCACCTACGCGCTGTCGCGTATCGGCCGTGCCGAGATCGGCGGCGACCCGGAGCCAGTGAACAACATCGAAATCTACATCGGCCTCAAACCCGTCCCGGAATGGACCAGCGCGAGAAATCGCCACGAGCTTCAGGCCCTGATGGAAGAGAGGCTGGAGCAGTACCCGGGGCTGTTGCTCAACTTCTCGCAACCCATCGCCACCCGGGTGGACGAGCTGCTGTCCGGCGTCAAAGCGCAACTGGCCATCAAGCTGTTCGGCCCCGAACTCGATGTACTGGCCGAAAAGGGCCAGGCGATCGAGACGGTGGTCAAGCAGATCGAAGGCGCGCGCGATGTCGCCATGGAGCAGATCGCCGGCGAATCGCAGCTCGTCGTGAAACCTGATCGCCGAGCCTTGTCCCGTTACGGTCTGGCGGCTGGCGATGTGATGGAGCTGGTGCGCGAAGGCCTCGGTGGCGCCAGCGCCGGGCAGATCATCAATGGCAACGAGCGTTACGACATCTATGTCCGCCTCGACAAACGCTTCCGCCAGGACCGCGAGAGCATTGCCGATCTGCGCCTGCAGGCTCCTTCGGGGGCCTGGGTACGCCTTGGTGATGTGGCCGAGGTCAGCATCGACTCCGGGCCGCCGCAGGTGCGCCGCGACGACGTGCAGCGCCGCGTGGTGATCCAGGCCAATGTGCAGGGCCGCGACATGGGCAGCGTGGTCACCGATATCCGCAAGGTCATCGCCGAAAAGGTGGATTTGCCCACCGGCTACTCGATCGTCATTGGCGGCCAATTCGAGAACCAGCAGCGGGCACAAAAGCGGCTGGCGATCGTGGTGCCCCTGTCCATCGGCCTGATCGCATTGCTGCTTTACTTCGCCTTCCATTCGGTCGGCCAGGCGCTGCTGATTCTGGTCAACCTGCCGCTGGCGATGATCGGCGGCATCGTCGCCCTGTTCATCTCCGGTCAGTACCTGTCGGTGCCCAGTTCCATCGGCTTCATCACCCTGTTCGGCGTCGCCGTGCTCAATGGCGTGGTGATGGTGGAGGCCATCAACCTGCGTATCGAGATGGGAGATCGGGATATCGGCAAGGCTGTGTTCGAAGGTGCGGTGTCACGGCTGCGGCCGGTGTTGATGACCGCCATCGTCGCCGCGCTGGGCCTGATTCCCATGCTGCTGTCCAGCGGCGTGGGTTCGGAGATCCAGCGGCCATTGGCAACCGTGATCGTCGGCGGACTGGTGACCTCGACCTTCCTGACCCTGTTTGTGCTGCCGGTGCTGTTCGCCCGGTTCTCAAAAGGCAAGCTGGAAGACATGGCTTAATCATCGGCGAGAACAGCCGGGACGTGTCGCGCGCGGTCGATCAACGCCTGCAGGCGATCAACAAGACAGTTGCAGAGCGCGACGAAGCGCCTGCAGATCGTCGTGCCGGTCGCGTTGCTGTTGCTCTTCTAATGTTAGGCAATATCAAGGACGGGTTGCTGGTGTTCACCGGCGTGCCGTTCGCACTGACGGGGGGGATTCTGGCATTGTGGCTGCGCGACATCCCGCTGTCGATCTCAGCCGGCGTCGGCTTCATCGCGCTGTCGGGTGTGGCGGTGCTCAACGGCCTGGTGATGATCTCGTACATCCGCAGCCTGCGCGACGACGACCTGGCGCTCGACGATGCCATCCGCGAAGGCGCGCTGACGCGCCTGCGTCCGGTGCTGATGACGGCACAGGTAGCGTCGCTGGGCTTCGTGCCGATGGCCATTGCCGTCGGCACCGGGGCCGAAGTGCAGCGGCCTCTCGCGACGGTTGTGATCGGCGGCATCCTGTCATCCACCGTCTTGACGCTGTTGGTGCTGCCCGCGCTGTACCGGCTCGCGCATGGCCGCGACGAACAACGGCAATTGTCGCGAATCGCGGTCGCTGGGGCGGCGGCGCCTGCTGCAAGCATCTGATTGAAACTGAAACGGGGTACGAACCGTAGCGCGCCGCCTGCCAGCGAAACGAGCTCGCGTTCGTACCCAATAAGGAGAGATTCAAATGAAAGCAAATATCACGATCGTTTTTCTTGCAGCCCTTGTCGGACTTACGGGATGCGCGAGCAATATCGTTCATGAAGGCAAGTACGCGCAGGATGAAGGTTGGCGAAAGGGAACTGTCGTCGAGATCGGGCCGGCGAAAAGCCTCAAACGCCCGTCCTTCTATGATTGCAGGACCGAGGCGTCGGAGGAGGAAAGTAGCGCCCCCTACGTGATGGTCGCTTTCTTGCGCAATGGACATCCGTATGCGCGCGCAGCCAAGTTGCCCACCGACGCGCAATTACAGGTCGGTGACAAAGTGTATGTGAACTTCAAGGACTGCAACGCACCGATCCCGAAGCGCAACTCATGAACATTCGACCGGATGGAATTCAATTGATGCGCTTGTCTCGAAGGACGCAGGCGGGCGTTGCAATGGATCAACGGCCGGGGAGCCTTGGTTCGTCTCGTCAGGGCCGAAACGATGCATGACGACATCCATCACGAAGCCTGACGCGACCGAGTCGTCCCTGCACTGCTAGACGCCGTTCGACAAGGCAACGTCGCGGAAGTGCGGAGGTTGCTGGATGACGGATTGCCCGCCAACTGGCAGGACGCCGAGGGGTGCAGCCTGATCTTCCTGGCGGCATATCATCGCCAATGGGCGGTCGTGGACTGCCTACTGGCAGGTGGTGCATCGGTCGACCTGCCCGATCGTCGGGGATGGACTCCCCTCTTCTGGGCCGCCTTCAACGGTCATGCCGACATCGTCTCGTTCCTGATCGGCCTCGGCGCCAGTCCCGACGCGCGCAACGAGGACGGGGAGTGGCCCTTGTTTTGGGCCGTCTACAAGGGCCACACGTCAGTGGTCCGGCATCTCCTCGTCGGCGGTGCGAAGCGGAACCAGCTCGATGCGGAGGGACATGACGAACTCTGGCTCGCGCAGACTTTGGGGCGGCAGGACATCGTCGCCATCCTGGAGGGGCCTCGAGCCCGGCACACGAATCGCCACGTCCGGAAAAGTCCGAACGAGACAATGTGATCCCAACCCTCGACGCCCGTCACATCCCCCTTTACCCCCGGCTCCAACTGGTCCCGTGAAGCCCACTCCGCAACTTCCGTGCATTTGCCTTCTGAAAACGACAAACGAGGTGCTGACGGGATGTGGATGAAGGTGCTGGCGCCGGAGCGGCCGAACCAGAAGAAGACAGGCAGGAGGTGGCCTTGGATTTCAGATTGCTGCGTTACTTCGTCGCAGTTGCGGAAGAACTGCATCTGGCCCGTGCAGCCGAGCGTCTGGGCATCGAGCAGTCGCCTGTGTCGCGTGCGATGCGCGACCTGGAAAGCCAGCTTGGCGTGCAGTTGTTCGACCGCAGCACACGCCTGACGCGGCTGACCTGGGCCGGCCAGGTGTTCCTCGGCGAATGCCGGCGCGTGCAGGCCACCGTGGAGCAGGCAGTCAAGAGCGCCAAGGCGGCGGCACAGGGCTACCAGGGCCATCTGCGCATCGCGATCTGCGACGGCCTGGCGCAGCCCCGCATCGCCACCTTGCTGGCACGCAGCCGCGAGGAGGAGCCCGAGATGGAGATTCGCGTCTTCGAGCTGCCGTTCGCGCAGCAGCTCAAGACGCTGCACGACGATCTGCTGGACATCGGCTTTGCGTTGTCAAACGCGGTACATGATGGCCTCGTCGCCGAGCCGGTGTGGACCGATCCGCTGTCGGTGATCGTGCCCGCACGCCACCCCTTGCTGGCACACGTGCAGGTGCCGCTGGCCGAAGCCCTGAAGTTCCCGCTGGTTCTGTGCCATCCCGAATCGGGATCGGGCTGCCGCCATCAGATTCAAGCGCTGCTGCAGGACGCAGGCACGCCGCTCAAGCTGGTCGATGAAGTGACCAGCCTGGGCGTGATGCTGACCCTGGTCGGTGCCGGCTACGGCATCGGCTTCGCCATCGCCTCGCAGGTGCAGACGCTACAGCGCCCGGACATCTCCATTCGTCCCTTGGCCGGCAGCCCACCGGTGCTCTCTACCTACCTGCTGCGCCGCCGGGGCGAACCCTCGGAGCCCATGAAGCGGTTCATCGAGCGGGCGAAAGGCGGGCGGGACCGGGCCTGTCGATGATGAGTCAATCCTTTGAGGACGCAGCTCACCTGTCCGTAGCGGCCTGTGGCGTGATGTGCCAGTGGACAGATAGACTTCGGTATGAAATCCGATGCTCTGGCTGTTGATGGATGTGCTTGGCTCGCTTTGGATCACCCGCAACGGCCTGCGTTGACCAGGCCGAAGACTTGAGTCCACAATCGAGTCCATTCCGTGACGCTTGGATCGGAAAAAACGTTCGTAATAAACGAGTTAGCGACCGGGTGCTGTTCCCTTCACCCGCTCCATCCTGCGTCTGGCAATCGTCAGCGCAGTCAGGGTCTGGCCATCAGGGTCTGGCCATCAGCCGGCGCCCGAATGCCCGCCGGCGTCTGGCTCGGTCAGCGTCAGCAAGACATCGGCGTACCACGCGCAGTTCAGCCCCAGCGATTCGTCCTGCTCGACATCACGGGCCACCATGTCCATGCGGGTCG
>JAWKYX010000083.1:0-5602 GCA_041396265.1 Rhodocyclaceae bacterium | reverse complement strand
GGGAGTGGGTGGAGGATGCGTCTGCCGCGCCTGCGGATCTGGAGGCGATCGCGGCGCCGGATGAGGCGGCGTGGCGGGAGGCTCGAGAGGCGTTCTTGTTGTATTGATTTTTTTGTTGGCGGCTCGTTACTGCATTGCCTTCGGCCGGCTTGGATTGGCCGGGTCTCGCCCCGGCGGGCGACCTACTTTCTTGCTCGTGCAAGAAAGATAGGCAAAGAAGCACGGCTGTACGGGTCAAGCACATGGGTAACAGTTTTGTTCGGAGACATGGGTTACACCTTGAGCGTGAGGTAGTCATCTTTTTCTCCCGCCATGAGCCGCTCATCGAAGTGCCCGATCCTGAGCGGGCCGAAGTAGACATCCCATAGTCCGTCGCCGACCGGCTCGAAGCCAACGCACTGGCCGGTGAGCAGGTAGCCGATGTAGATGCGCATGGAGCGCCAATAGACCAGGCCGCCACTGGCAACCTTGTTGCACTCGTAGTAACTGGGGTATTCGAGCTCGGGCAGCTTGGTCGGAAATGCTCGCACGGAACGTACGTAGCGGCTGCCTGGACTGTTCTGCTCAAGCCCTTCGTGAGGGCGCTGTTCGTTGTAGCGCTGGCGGAACCGATCGAAGGCCCGCTGCTGGCCGGGCATGTCCGTCGCAACAGGGCGGGTTACGGCGCGCTTGAGCGTGCGGTGCATGCGCTCATGACGGCCGTTCTGTTGCGGCCGGCCCGGAGCGATCCGTTCGGGCACGATCCCCAGGCGAATCCACCAGATCGATAAGCGCGACAACCCCGCGGCACCGGTGCTGGCGAACGGCGCGCCGTTGTCCGTGCGCAAGCGCTCGGGCAGGCCGTGCTCTTGAAAGAGCCTCTCGAAGCAGGCGCGGGTCGGGGCGAATTCGGTGCCCGCCAATGCCTGACAGCCGAGCAGGTAACGGCTGGCATGGTCCATGACCGTGAGCAGGTAGCACCACTGGCCGTTGCGCAGCTTGAACTGTCCTTTGTAGTCCGCGCTCCACAGCCCATTGGGCGTGCTGGTGCTGTTCAGAGCGCCGGGGTGCGGGCTCACGCGGCGGCGGCGCCGCTGCGCTTCGATCAATCCGGCACGCTTGAGAATCAGGTAGATGGTTGTGCGCGAGGGCACGTCCATGTCTGGGTAGCGCCTTGCCAGCAGGGCCTGGATCTTCTTGGGGCCGAGCACATCGCCCCCGTCGGTGCGCAGCGCGATGACCGCCTGGCGCACGGCGAAGGGATAGGCGGTGGCTGAATGATGCGGCCGGCGGCTGCGCTCCTCGAGCCCCTCCACGCCCTCGCGCCGATAGCGACCGAGCCATTTGTAGCCGCTCTTGCGGCTGATCCCGTAGCGCGAGCACAGCTCGCTGAAGCTGTAGCGATCACGCAGGTGATCGGCGATGAACAGAATCCGTTGGTCCATCGGTTTGACCTCGTTCCAAGGCATGGGGCTGTCCTCCTGTCCGCTCCCATGCAGGGTAGAAGTTGTTACCCATGTCTTTGAACCGATTTGTTACCGATGAGTGTGAACCGTACACGGCCCACTTTCGCGCCCCTTCGGGGTCCCCGCCCTCCGGACACCCCGGGCGGGGTGCTTCGCAAACTCGCCCTGCGGGCTCAAACAGCGAAGCCCCTTTTTCCGCCCGGCGCATCCTCCGGTTGGCTCGGCAGAGGGCGGGCAGGCTGTGCCCCACGAGACAGGTGCATTGGCGATTCTTCGGGCATATACTGCTTCGTCATGGCGTTTCCACCAATCCACCCGATACACGCTGCTTTGAGTCATCAAACGCTGGTTTGGAATGGGGCACACAACCCTGACGCCGATCCCGATGTATACGTCGCCCTTGACGTCTACAACACGTTAGTTGCTCATGGTTTATCTCGACTGTTCTGCGTTCGCTTTGGCTCTCACCGATGAAAAGCACTTGTTCGAGTGGGCACGAGAAATTTCTGTGTCATTCGCTGGGAACAAGACACTCTTGTTGTTCGTTCCCGCCGCACTTCAGAGGCAGCGCTACGTGACATACTCGCCCTCTTTGGCGTTAAGCAACATTCCAATGAGGCAGTTGGCTCTGTTTCAGAACAGCACCAACGAGGCTTGGGACGACCTGCCCACCGGCACCGATCTGCTGTTCTACGAAGGGCTGCACGGCGCGGTGGCCGACGGCGAGATCGACGTGGCACGCTTCGTCGACCTGCTCATCGGCGTGGTGCCGGTGGTGAACCTGGAGTGGATCCAGAAGCTGCACCGCGACAAATCCATGCGCGGCTACAGCACCGAAGCGGTGACCGACACCATCCTGCGGCGCATGCACGACTACGTGCACTACATCGTCCCGCAGTTCGCCCGCACCCATGTGAACTTCCAGCGCGTGCCGATGGTGGACACCTCCAACCCCTTCATCGCCCGCGCCATCCCCACCGCCGACGAATCGATGGTGGTGATCCGCTTCGCCAACCCCAAAGGCATCGACTTCCCCTACCTGCTGAACATGATCGACAACAGTTTCATGAGCCGCGCCAACACCATCGTGGTGCCGGGCGGAAAGATGGAGCTGGCCATGCAGCTGATCTTCACCCCCTTCGTGTGGCGGCTGATGGAGCGGCGGAGGAAGTTGCTGTGACCCCTGCCCGCCATGCCTCACACCCCCACCGGCGGCCGGTTGAAACCGGCCCTACCACTCGGCTTCGGCCACCATCGACACCGCCCCGCTGTGATCCAGCGACCACACTTCAGCCGCGCGCTCACCGACTGGCGCGCCGTTGAGCGAAAACGGATCGACATCGAAGATCGGCCGTTCGACCCGGTAGTCGAAACGCGTCAGCGGCCGGCCGCCGGCGTGGCGGGCGGCGAGGTCGGCGAGCAGGGTGGCGATGAGCGGGCCGTGCACGACGAGACCGGGATAGCCCTCTTCCTCAACGGCGTAGGTCCGGTCGTAGTGAATACGGTGCCCGTTGAAGGTGAGCGCCGAGTAGCGGAACAGCAGCACCGGGTCGGCGCGCATCGGTTCGTGCCAGACGGCGGGCTTGTCGCAGGGACGCGGCAGTGGTGGCGGGGTGTCGGCGGCGGGCGGGTCGCGATAGACGATGTCGTGTTCTTCGACCACGGCCAGCCCGCCCGGCCCGTGGATGCGATGCTCGACCACCACGAACACCAGCGCACCGCTGCGGCCGTGCTTTTCGCGCACGTCCTTGATGGTCGACACCCGCCGCACCGCCTCGCCGACGCGCAGCGGCTGATGGAAGCGCACCCGGCCGCCGGCCCACATGCGCCGGGGCAGGCCTACCGGCGGCAGGAAGCCGCCACGCCGCGGGTGGCCGTCGGGGCCGATGTCGGAAGCGCGTGCACGCGGCAGGAAGTACAGCCAGTGGGTGAGCGGGGGCAGCACCTCGCCGTCCTGCGCCGGGCCGTCGGGCTTGTCGAGCGTGGCGCGCCAGCCGGTGAGCGGGGCGGCGGTGATACGGTCGTCGGTCGTTTCCTGGCGGCCGATCCAGTCGGTCAGTGGCTGGCGCATGGGCTGGCTCCGGTGGCGGTTACACCAGTGTAGAAGGATCGGCCCACGGGGATCAAAGCGGGGGCTCGCGCATCTGCGGTCTCGCAGCCGGCCTCTGCGCTGGATCAAAGACCACTTTCTTAACATGGATTAATTTTACGCCTTGGCGGAATTCTGCAAGCGAGGGGGTCATGGTCGGGATTTGGCGTCGCCGGGTGGCGGCAATCGTGGTGGCGATGTGTGCGGGCGCGGTCCCTATGCCGGCCCTGGCGGAGGCGGCGGCCTTGCTCGGCGGACTCGGCGCAGATGCGCCGGCCCGCGCCAGGGCGATCGAGCACGGGCGCGGCCTGGCCACCTTCTGCGCCAATTGCCATGGCGCCGAGGGGGTGAGCACGATTCCCGAGGTGCCGAATCTGGCGGCGCAGAACCCGGACTACCTGCTCACCCAGATCGATGCCTTCAGCAGCGGCAAGCGCAAGAACGCGTTCATGGAAGGCTTGATGCGCGCGCTGGAACCTGCCGACAAGGCCGCCTTGGTGGTGTTCTATGCCTCGCTCCCGGCCCCACCGCCGCGCGCGTCGGCGGCGCATGAGGTAGCGGCGGGCAAGACCGCCTTTGACCGCATCTGCGCCCGCTGCCATGGTCAGACCGCGCATGGCAGCGAGACAACGCCCCGGCTGGCCGGCCAGCAGGCGGCGTACCTGCGCCAGAACCTCCAGCGCTATCTGACGATGTCGGGCGAGCGCTTTTATGCGCCGATGACGGCGGCGGTGTCTCAGTTGGGCGAGCAGAACATCGATGCCGTCACCGCGTATCTGGGCAGTCTGAAGTAGCCACCGACGGCGACGCGTCGCGGTTGTGTCGCCGCCGGCACGTGTCGAAGTGTGCCGCATGCCTCGGCACGGCCGATACATCGGCTTACAATGACGGCTTCTGCCGCCCGCCCCGATACGAGCTCCCCCATGAACGACGCCCTGCGCATCTTCGCCGGCAACGCCAACGATCCGCTGGCCCGCGAAATCTGCAGCAAACTCGGCATTCCGCTCAGCCCGCTGGAAATCGCCCGTTTCTCCAACGACAACCTGCATGTGCAGGTGATGGCCAATGTGCGCGAGCGCGACGTGTTCGTGGTGCAGTCCTTCACCGCGCCGGTGAGCGATCACATCATGGAATTGATGATTACGCTCGATGCCTTGCGCAGCGCCTCGGCGCGGCGGGTGACGGCGGTGATCCCCTATTACTCCTACGCCCGCTCCGACAAAAAGGACGCGCCGCGCATCTCGATCACCGGCCGTCTGGTGGCCGACATGCTGCGCACCGCCGGCGCCGACCGGGTGCTGACCATGGACCTGCACGCCGACCAGGTGCATGGCTTCTTCACCATGCCGGTGGATCACCTCACCGCGATCCCCACCATCGCAGAACACTTCCGCCAGCACTACGACATCTCGAACATGGTGGCGGTGGCCACCGACGCCGGTGGCGCCAAGCGCGTGGGGCGGTTCTCGGAGCGGCTGGGCATTCCGATGGCGATCATCGACAAGCGCCGCATCAGCGACACGCAGGTCAAGCAGGGGCAGGTGATCGGCGAGGTGAAGGGACGCGACGCGGTGATCTTCGAGGACGAGATTTCCACCGGCGGCACGCTCATCACCACCATCGACACCCTGCGCGAGGCCGGCGCACGGTCCATTCACGCCGGCGCGGTTCACGGCGTATTGTGCGGGCCGGCCATCGAGCGGCTGCGCGAGGCGCCGATCGAATCCATCGTCGTCACCAACACCGTGCACATCCCCGAGCACAAGCACCTCGACAAGCTCACCGTACTGACCATCGCACCGCTGCTGGCCTCGGCCATCGAGCGCATCCACAGCGGTGAGAGCGTGGGCGCGCTGTTCGAGTAGACCGCGCTGGCCGGCACGGCGGGCAGCGGCTAGACTCGTCGTTTGCCTTGCAGGCGCCTCGCCATGCCGGTCCCACTCGCCTATCTTGGCGTCATCCTGATCTGGTCCACCACGCCGCTGGCCATCCAGTGGAGCACCGAGGGCACGGGCTTTGCCTTTGCGGTGCTCTCGCGCATGGTGATCGGCGTCGTCATCGGCGCGGC
>JAWKYX010000082.1:0-5694 GCA_041396265.1 Rhodocyclaceae bacterium | reverse complement strand
CGACCTCAATGCCTTCATCGACGCGATGGGCGACACCATCCTCAAGCCGCTCGACGGCATGGGCGGCACCGGCATCTTCCGTGTGCGCGCCGACGACCCCAACCGCAACGCCATCATCGAGACGCTCACCAGCCTCGGCCGCCAGACCATCATGGCGCAGCGCTACCTGCCGCAGATTGCCGAGGGCGACAAGCGCGTGCTGATCATCGGCGGCGAGGTCGTGCCCTACAGCCTGGCGCGCATTCCCAAGGCCGGCGAGACGCGCGGCAACCTGGCCGCCGGCGGGCGCGGCGTGGCCATGCCACTGACCGCGCGCGAGCGCGAGATTGCCGAGGCGCTGGCGCCGACGCTGTGGGCGCGCGGCCTGCTCATCGTCGGCCTCGACGTGATCGGCGGGCACCTCACCGAGGTGAACGTCACCAGCCCCACCTGCATGGTCGAAATCCACGCACAGCAGGGCTTCGATGTGGCCACCCGGGTCATCGAGGCGCTCGAAGCCGACGCCCGCCCGGCGCGCTGAACCGCGCGCGCGTCGCCGGCGTGACGCCGTCGGCAGCCGGGCCGGCGGTGGCCGTGCTACTGTCGCTCATCTCCCAAACGACATGATGCAATACGCATGAACGCACCCGTGACCCTGCCGGCCTTCGCCGCCCCGGCCGCCCAACCCGACGAACTGCGCTTCGAATTCAGCGGCAGCGGCGGTGCCTATTTCAAGATCTGGATCGTCAACCTGCTGCTCAGCATCCTCACCCTCGGCATCTACTCGGCCTGGGCCAAGGTGCGCCGCGAGCGCTACTTCATGGGCAACACCCTGCTCGACGGCTCGGCCTTCGATTACCACGCCGACCCGGTCAAGATCCTCAAGGGGCGGCTGCTGGTGATGGCGGCCATCGTCGTGGCCAACATTGCCGTCGAGTTCAACCCGCTGCTCAACCTCGCGGTGATGCTGCTGTTCGCCGTGCTGCTGCCGTGGATGATCTCCCGCGCGCTGCGCTTTCGTGCCCATAACACCAGCTGGCGCGGCCTGCGCTTCGGCTTCGACGGGCTCACCTGGGAGGCCGCCAAGGCCTGGGTGCTGTGGCCGGTCGCCGGTGTGCTGAGCCTCGGCCTGCTGTTCCCGGTCGCGCTCGCCAAGCAGCGGCGCTACCTGTTCAACCACCTGCGTTTCGGCCAGGCCGAGTTCGAGATCGACCTGCCGGTCGGGCCGGTGTATCGCGTCTTCGGGCGGGTCGCGCTGCTGGCGCTCGTCCTGTTCGGCGCCTTGGCGGTGGGCGGCTATGTGTTGTTCGGTTCGGTCGATATGGCCGGCATGAGCGTCGCGGCCGGCCAGGAGCGGCAGGCCATGATCGGCATGGCCGTCACGGTGGCGGTGCTGGCGTTGTATGTCGGCATCGCCCTGGTGGCGCCCTATGTCAGCGCCCACCTGGCCAACCTCAGCTTCAACCGCGCCAACCTGCAGAACCACGGCTTTTTCAGCGACATGGTGCCCGGCCGCTATGTGTGGATCGTGCTCAGCAACTGGCTGCTCACCGCGCTGACGCTGGGGCTGTTCCGGCCCTTCGCGGTGGTGCGCCTGTGGCGCTACCGGGTCGAACACCTGGCCCTGCTGCCGGCCGGCACGTTGACCGATTTCATGGCGGTGCAGGCCGAGGAAGCGCGGGTCATCGGCGAAGAGGCGGCCGACCTGCTCGACGTCGACCTGGGCTTCTGAGCATGGCGGCGATCCGCGCGCGTCTGTTCGACGGGCACTCCAGCCGGCCGCAGCCGGTGCGCCTGAGCGCCGTCGCCGGCGGCGTCGACCTGGAGGTGCTCGACGGCAGCGCACCGCGCGAGCGCCTCGCCGCCGCGGCCCTGCATTGGCACGAGCCGCTCGGCCGCGCCGTGCGGCGGGTCGACCTGCCCGGCGGGCGGCATTGCGAGGTGGTGAGCGACGACGCGCTGGCGGCCTTTCTGCACGCCACCGGTCACCGCGAATCGGGCATCACCGTGTGGCAGCGTAGCGGCCTGCGTGTGGCACTGGCCATCGGGCTGATCCTCGCTGTTGGGCTGGCGGGCTACCGCTGGGGTCTGCCGCTGGCGGCCCGGATCGTTGCGCAGGCCTTGCCGGTGGCCGCGGTGCAGGCCATCGACGCGCAACTGCTGCAGACCCTCGACGGCAGCCGCCTGCTGGCACCGAGCGAACTGGCGCCGACGCGCATCGCCGCCATCGAGGCCGAGGTGGCGCCGCTGATTGCCGACCGTGGCAGCGCCGACCCGGTGCGCCTGCATTTTCGCCAGGCACCGGCCATCGGCGCCAACGCCTTCGCTCTGCCCGGCGGCGATATCGTGGTCACCGATGCGCTGGTCACGCTGGCCCCCACCGATGCCCATGTGGCGGCGGTCGTGGCGCACGAGCTGGGGCATGTGGCGCATCGCCACGGCCTGCGCAACCTGATCCAGGCCTCGGTGCTGGCCGCCGTGGTCGGCATCTGGACCGGCGATTTCAGCTCGCTGGCCACGGCCGGCGCCACCATGGTGCTCAGCTCGGCCTACTCGCGCGACTTCGAACACGAGGCCGATGCCTGGGGCGCCGCGCTGCTGGCCCGCCATGGCCGCTCGCCGGCCCTGCTGGCCACCATGCTGACCCGGCTCGAGCGCGCACACCGCACCGACGGCGGGGCGGATGACGCCGGTGGCGGCCTGGGCGACTACCTGTCCAGCCACCCGGCCACGGCCGAGCGAATCGAACGTTTGAATCGGGCGGCACAGTGAGCGTCGCAGCCGGTACAATCGCCGCCTTGTTTGCCAATCGCATGAACCCGCCATGTTCCTGAGGATCGTTCTGCTGTGCCTGGCCTTGAGCCTGGCCGGCTGCAGCCGCAGTACCGTGTATCAGCAAGAGTCCTTCGTGTTCGGTACGCGGGTCGAGGTGCTGGTGTGGGGCGATGACGCCGAGGCCGCGCAGCATGCCATGGGCGCGGTGCTGCGCGAGTTCGATCGCCTGCACAAGGCCTATCATGCGTGGTCGCCCTCGCAGCTGACGGCGTTGAACATGATGATCGCCGCCGGCAAGCGCGGCAAGGTGTCACCCGAACTGGCCCTGCTGCTGACCGATGCCAAGCGCCTGGCCGCCGTGGGTGACCAGATGTTCAATCCGGCGCTCGGCCGGTTGGTGGCGCTGTGGGGCTTTCACAACGACCAGTTCAGCCCGCGCCGGCCCGACCCGGACACCCTCAAGGCGCTGGTCGACAGCGCGCCGAGCATGGCCGATGTGCACATCGAGGCCGATGCGGTGTGGAGCGACAACCGCAACGTGCAGTTCGACCTGGGCGGCTATGCCAAGGGCTATGCGCTGGACCGGGCGGCGGCCATGCTGCGCGCCGAGGGGATCGAGAACGCCTTGATCAACATCGGCGGCAACGTGATGGCGCTGGGGCGCAAGGGTGACCACCCGTGGCAGGTGGGCATCCAGCATCCGCGGGCGCCGCAGCCGATCGGCGTGCTGGCGCTGTACGACGGCGAGGCGATCGGCACCTCCGGCGACTACCAGCGCTACTTCGAGCTCGACGGGCGGCGCTTCTCCCACTTGATCGACCCGCGCACCGGCCGGCCGGCCTGGGGCACCCAGGCGGTGACCGTGCTGGTATCGCCGCAGCCCGGCGCCGGGGTGCTCTCCGACGTGGTCAGCAAGCCGGTGTTTCTCGCTGGCGAGGGTTGGCGCGAGATGGCGCACCGCTATGGCGTCGACATGGCGCTGCGCGTCGACGGCGAGGGGCGCATCGCGGTGACCCGAGCGCTGCGCGCGCGCATGAAGCCGCTCGGCGGGGTCGAGATCGACCAGGTGATCGACTAAGGCCGAGTGGCGAGATCGACCGCGCCTGACGCCCCCGGCGGGCGTGGCGCTCGGCTACAATGGCCGCTCATCCGCGCGTGGGTTGTCGATGATCGGACTGTTGCTAATCACGCATGCAAATCTTGGCGAAGCCATGATCCAGTGCGCCTGCCATGTGCTCAACCGGCGCCCGCCGCAGCTGCTGCAACTCGGGGTGATGGCGCAGGACGATCCGCGCGATCTGCAGCCGGTGGCGCAGGAGATGCTCGGCTGGCTGGACAAGGGCGACGGCGTGCTCATCCTCACCGATCTGTACGGCGCCACGCCGGCCAACCTGGCCATGTCGCTGGTGCGCCCGGGGCAGGTCGAGGCGGTGGCCGGGGTCAATCTGCCGATGCTGCTGCGGGTGCTCAATTACCGGGAGTACCCCCTCGATGTGCTCGTCAAGCGCGCCGTGGCCGGCGCCTGCGACGGGGTGCTCCAAATCAAACCGATCCGATCCGAAGAAAGATAACGCTCATGCCCCGTACCGACGTGGAAATCATCAACCGCCTGGGCCTGCATGCCCGCGCCTCGGCCAAGCTGACCCAGACCGCCAGCAGCTTTCCCTGTGACGTGTCGCTCGAGCGCAATGGCCGGCGCGTCAACGCCAAGAGCATCATGGGCGTCATGATGCTGGCCGCGGCGCGCGGCGCGACCATCACCATCGATACCGAGGGCGAACAGGCCGATGAAGCCATGACGGCCCTGCTGGCGCTGATCAACGACCGCTTTGGCGAAGACGAGTAGCCAGGCTTTGATGCACTGAATTGAGCGGGCGGGGGCGCTGGCGCCAAACCGTCCGGAAGGGGGATCATGCCTTTTACCCTGCACGGTCTCGCGGTGTCCCAGGGCATCGCCATCGGCCATGTCCATCTGGTCTCGCATGCGCTGCTCGAGGTCAGCCACTACCAGGTATCGCCGCGCCGGCTGGCCGATGAAGTGGCCCGGCTGGACAAGGCCATCGCCGCGGTGCGCGCTGATTTCGCCGAGCTGAAAACCACCGCCGAGCAGCAACCGGGGCACAGCGAGGTCGGCGCCCTGGTCGACCTGCACCTGATGTTCCTCGACGACCCGATGCTGATCGATGCGGCCCGCGAGCTGATCGAGGCGCGGCGCTGCAATGCCGAGTGGGCGCTGGTGCAGCAGATGGAGCTGCTGATCGCCCAGTTCGACCAGATCGAGGACGCCTACCTGCGCGAGCGCAAGGCGGATGTCATCCAGGTGGTCGAGCGGGTGGTCAAGGAGCTGCTCGGCCACCCCGGCCGGCTGCCCAAGAAGCGCAAGAGCGACCTGGGCACCATCGTGGTGGCGCACGACCTGTCGCCGGCCGACACCATCGGTTTTCGCGACCACCACATTGCCGGCTTCGTCACCGATGTCGGTGGGCCGACCAGCCACACCGCCATCGTCGCGCGCAGCCAGGGCATTCCGGCCGTGGTGGCGCTGCACAATGTGCGCCAACTGGTGCAGGACAACGAGCTGATCATCATCGACGGTACGCGTGGGGTGGTGATCATCGAGCCCGACGAGCGCATCGTCGAGGAATACACCCTGCGCCAGAGCGAGCTGGCGCTGGCGCAGTCCAAGCTGCAGCGCCTCAAGGACACCCGCGCCACCACCCTCGATGGCGAAGCGGTCAAGCTGCTGGCCAACATCGAGCTGCCCAAGGACGCCATTGCTGCGAGGGCGGTGGGGGCCGACGGCATCGGCCTGTTCCGCACCGAGTTCCTGTTCCTCAGCCGCGATGGGCTGCCGGACGAAGACGAGCAGTTCGAGGCCTATCGCCGGGTGCTCAAGAAGATGGGCGACGCGCCGGTGACCATCCGCACGCTGGATGTCGG
>JAWKYX010000081.1:0-6431 GCA_041396265.1 Rhodocyclaceae bacterium | reverse complement strand
AGCGGATGCGGGGGTTTCAGGGGCGCTCCGAGCGTGCCGTGGCGCACAGTGCCCAGCTCGGCGAGACCTCTGGCGCGTTGCGTGCGCTGGCCGAGTCGCTCAAGGCCTGCACCGCCCGCTTCATGTAAGCCACGGCTATCCGTGCGGGCACCAATTGGCGTAACCTCGGTCGGAGCTGAAACGGGCACGAGGAGCGCATATGCGACAGGTGACCATCGTTGGCGCGGGCAAAATTGGTGAGGTGATTGCCGATTTCCTGGTGTCAAGCGGCGACTACGCGGTCACGGTGGTCGATCGCGAGGCAAAGACCCTGGCACGGCTCGCGCAGGCCTTGCCTTCGGCCAATCTGCGCCAGTGTGATGTGGCCAACCCCGATCAACTCGACGCGATGCTCGCCGACCAGCACGCGTTGATCAATGCCTGCCCGTTTGATTTGAGCGAAACGCTCGCTCGGACTGCCGTCGCCGCCCGCGTGCATTACCTGGATCTCACCGAAGACGTCGGCAGTGCGCGCTCCATCCGCGCGCTGGCTGACGGTGCACAGACGGCGCTGGTCCCCCAGTGCGGCCTGGCGCCGGGCTTCATTTCCATCGCCGCCTACGACCTGGCGCGCCGCTTCGATGAATTGCACGATGTGCACATGCGCGTTGGCGCGCTGCCCAAGTTCCCGTCCAATGGTCTGAAGTACAACCTGACCTGGAGCACCGACGGGCTGATCAACGAGTATCTCAACCCCTGCGAAGCGATTGTGGGCGGGGCGCGCAAGGAAATGCCGGCGCTGGAAGAACTGGAGCACTTCTCGCTCGATGGCGACGACTACGAAGCCTTCAACACCTCGGGCGGTCTGGGCACCCTGTGCGACACCTTGCAGGGCCGGGTGCGCAACCTGAACTACCGCACGGTGCGCTACCCCGGCCATCGCGACGTGATGAAGCTGCTGCTGCACGATCTGCGCCTCGGCGAGCGGCGCGCCTTGCTCAAGGAAATACTCGAGTCATCCATCCCGGTCACCATGCAGGACGTGGTACTGGTGTTCGTCAACGTGAGCGGCCTGCGCGATGGCCTGCTGATGCAGGAAACCTTCGCCCGCAAAATCTACAGCCGCCAGATCGGCGGCCGCCGGCGCAGCGCCATCCAGGTCACCACGGCCAGCGCGATCTGCGCCGTGCTCGACTTGCTGATGGCCGGCGTGCTGCCCCAGCAGGGTTTTGTCCGGCAGGAGGACATCAGCCTGGCGGATTTCCTCGACAACCGCTTTGGTCGTCACTACGTGACCGACGGCAAAGAGCCGCACACCGCCGCCAGCGGTGGCTTGCGGCAGACACCTTAGGAGGCGACGGATGGATGCAGGACAGATTTTTGACGCACTGGGGCTGGACCGCGCGCGACTGGCCGACGGCGACTGGCCGGTGGTGTCACCCATCGACGGGGCCGAGGTGGCGCGGATCGCGCTGGCCACGCCCGCCACCCTGGATGCGGCCATTGCGCGCAGTGTCGAGGCCTTTGCGCACTGGCGGCAGGTGCCTGCGCCTCGGCGCGGTGAGCTGATCCGGCGTTTTGGAGAGATCCTTCGCACGCACAAGCGCACGCTCGGTGCGCTGATCACGCTTGAAGCCGGCAAGATCAGCGCCGAGGGCGAGGGCGAGGTGCAGGAGATGATCGACATCTGCGACTTCGCCGTCGGCCTGTCGCGCCAGCTCTACGGACGCACCATCGCCTCTGAACGCCCCGAGCATGCCCTGCGCGAGAGCTGGCATCCGCTGGGGCCGGTGGGGGTGATCTCGGCCTTCAATTTTCCGATGGCGGTGTGGGCCTGGAATGCCACCCTGGCGGTGGTTTGCGGCAACAGCTTGCTGTGGAAGCCGTCGGAGAAAACGCCCTTGTGCGCGATCGCCTGCCAACACCTGTTCGCGCAGGCCATGGCCGGTTTCGATGAGGTGCCGGCGGGCTTGTCGCAGGTGATCCCCGGTGGGCGTGAGATGGGGATCGCGCTGGCCGACGATGTCCGCGTGCCGTTGATCAGTGCGACCGGCAGCTGCGCCATGGGTCGGCAGGTCGGGGCGCGGGTGGCGCAGCGCTTCGGCAAGTCCATTCTTGAACTCGGCGGCAACAACGCCATTATCGTCGCGCCCAGCGCCGACCTGGAGCTGGCGGTGCGGGCCATCGTGTTCGGCGCGGTGGGTACGGCCGGCCAGCGCTGCACCACCACGCGGCGGATCTTCGTCCAGCGCGAGGTGTACCCGGCGCTGATGGCGCGACTGCAACAGGCCTACGCGGCGCTGCCGATCGGCGATCCGCGTGAGGCCGATACGCTCGTTGGCCCGCTGATCGATGCGCGCGCCTTCGAGCAGATGGAGAACGCCTTGCAGGGCGCCCGCGAGCAGGGCGGCAAGGTCAGCGGCGGTGGCCGCGTGCTGGCCGAGCGCTATCCGAATGCCTACTACGTGCGCCCGGCGCTGGTCGAGGGCGGCGGGGCGATGGACAACAGCTTCGAGGAGACCTTTGCGCCGCTGCTGTACTGCTTTGCCTACGACACGCTGGATGAGGCGATCGCGCGCCAGAACGCGGTGCCGCAAGGCCTGTCGTCGGCGATCTTCACCACCGATGTGCGCGAGGCCGAGCGTTTCCTGGCTGCGACCGGAAGCGACTGCGGGATTGCCAATGTGAATGTGGGCACCAGCGGGGCCGAGATCGGCGGTGCCTTTGGTGGCGAGAAAGCCACCGGCGGGGGGCGTGAGTCGGGCTCGGACGCGTGGCGGGGCTACATGCGCCGGCAGACAGCGACGGTCAATTACTCTGACGCGCTGCCGCTGGCGCAGGGTATCCGCTTCGGCGGCTGAATCGGTTCAGCGAACGGGCGAGGCGAGGATAACCCGGTCTCGCCCCGCGTGCTTGGCGGTGTAGAGCGCCGCATCTGCGGCCATGAGGAGCGTCTCCGGGGTGCCCCAGTCGCTCTGCGAGGCGATGCCCACGCTGAAGGTCACCCGCAACATCTGTTCGCCGACGAAGTGGCTGATCTGGCCAAAGTCTTCACGAATGGCGTTGAGCAGGTCGACCGCTGCTGCCGCGCCGGTGTTGGGCAGGAGGATCGCGAACTCCTCGCCGCCGTAGCGCCCGGCCACATCCGAACTGCGCAAGCGTCGGCGCAACAGCATGGCCAGCTCGCGCAGGATGCGGTCGCCCACGGCATGGCCATGGCGGTCATTGACCTGCTTGAAGTGGTCGATATCGAGCATGGCGACGCTCAGCGTGCCGCCGTGGCGGTCGACGCGATGCATCTCGGCGCTCAGCCGCTCCTTGAGGCTGGCATGGTCGAGCAGGCCGGTCAGGCTGTCGTTCTTCATCAGCTCGCGCAGCTGGCGATGGCGTACCGCTCGATAACGCACGGCGCTCACGAGGCGGTCGGGCGCAACCGGCCTGATCAGGAAGTCGCCGCCGCAAGAGAGCATCGCGGCCTGCTGGGCGGCGATGTCGTGCTCGGCGGAGACGAACAGGATGGGTACGCCGGCAAAGGCCAGGATCTGGTGAATCATCGCTGCCAGATCGCTGCCTGAGGTGTCCGGCATGTACAGGTCGAGCAGGACGATGTCGGGTGGCTGCTCGCGTATGGCCTCGATCAGCCGGCTGGGGTCGTCGAGTTCGACCGTATCGAAACCGGCGGCGCCGAGCACGGCACTGTGATGCGCCACCATGGCCGGGTCGTCATCAAGGATCAGCACCCGGTGTGGTCGGCCGCTGGCCGCTTCGACGACGTTTTCAAGCGCATCGAGCACCTGCGAGGGCTCGATCGGCTTGAGCAGATAGGCCTGCCCGCCGGCGCGCAGGGCGCCGATTCGTGCCGCCTGGCTGTCGTTGGCCGACATGAACAGCATCGGCGTATCGCGCATGCTGTCAGGGCGTGTGATGGCGGCCTGGATGCCGGCCAGCGCGCCTTCCGGCAAGGCATTGTCGATGAGCAATGCGGTTGGCGGCGGGAGCGTGTCGGCGACGGCGGTGAACGCGGTCGCGCAGTCGAAGTGGCGGATCTCGTAGCCGAAGTGATGCAGGTAGGCGCTGAGCCGGTTGGCCAGTGCCGGGTCGTCTTCGATCAGGATGACCGAACCGGCGTGGGCGTGTGGTCGCGACGGCCCGGACGGGTGAGGCTGGGCCGGCAGCGGCACCCGGGTGGCGGCGTCTGCCTGGGAGATCAGGCTGTCGAGACAGGCTGCGTGCTGCCGTGGCGCGTCAAGATGGCCAGGCGTCTCGATGGCTTCGCGGAGGCTGGTCTCAAGGGCCTTGGCGGCGCGCCCGAGCGCGGGGTAGCCAAAGGTCCCCGCCGTGCCGGCCAGTGAATGCGCGGTGAGGCAGGCCTGGCGCAGAAGATCCTGCCGCTCGGTGTCGCCGGTGGCGTCGGCGACGGTGGCGAGCGTGCTGCGCAAGTGGGCGATCTGCGCAGGGAGCGATGCGACGAACTGGTCGCGAATCACGGCCAGGCTGTCGGTCAGGGGGCGCTCGGCGCTCACCGCCGTTCCCAGAGTTGCTGGATGGTCGCGCTCAGTTGCATGGCGTCAAAAGGCTTGGCGATGATGCCCAGCAGGTGGGGGTCGCCGGTCACCGCCGGTGGCAGGGTGTCGGCCGAGGCGGTCAGGAAAATCACCGGCAGCTCGGCGGTGGCCGGCTGCGCGCGCAAGGCGGCCAGGGTTTGCGGGCCATCGAGGCCGGGCATGACAGCGTCGAGCAACAGCAGGTCAGGCGGCTGGGCCGCGATGGCGGCGAGTGCGCCGACACCCGTACTCTCGGCGTGGACAGAGACACCCGGCAGCGCGCCCAGCACCAGGGTGAGCACCGTGCGCAGGCTCAGTTGGTCGTCGACCACCAGGATGTGTGCGAGTTGATGCATCGAACCCCCAGAAAGCCAGCACGAGCCGGGTACGCCGGCATCTCTCTGGCATCAGTCATCGTTCGGACTATGACCTTCGGGGTAGTTTAACGTGATTCTTATCCTAGAAACATGATATTTATCATGTTGTTGCCGGATCGGCGGCGTTGTACGAAAGTCATGCGTTGGCCGTGCCCGACGGCAAGCGCAATAGATTTGCAAAATCCTGGGCGGGCACGGGGCGACTGAACAGGAAGCCCTGGAAGGCGTTGCACTGGTGTGCCTTGAGAAAGTCCAGCTGACCGGCGGTTTCCACACCCTCGGCCACGACCGTCATCTCGAGGCTGTGCGCCAGCGCCAGAATGGCCCGCACGATGGCGGCGCTTTGGGTGCGTGTGTCGACCTGGGTGAGGAAGCTGCGGTCGATCTTCAGCTCGTCGATGGGCAGTGCACTGAGGTAGGCGAGCGAGGAATAGCCGGTGCCGAAGTCGTCGATCGACAACCGGACGCCCAGCGCCCGCAGCTCTTCGAGCATGGCGGCGACGGCTTCGGGTTCGCGCATCAGCAGCGATTCGGTGAGTTCGATCGTCAGGTGCCGGCCGGCGACACCATGGCGCGCAAGGGCGTTTCGTACACTACCGACGAAGTCAGGATGGCGGAATTGCTGGGCCGAGACGTTGACGGCCAGCTGGCGCGGTACCGCCCCGGTCGCCTGCCACTGGGCAAGTTGGCGGCAGGCGTCATTGATGACCCACTGGCCGATCTCCACGATCAGCCCGGTTTCCTCGGCGATCGGGATGAACTCGGCCGGCGAGATCTGACCGCGCTCGGGATGCTGCCAGCGCAGCAGGCACTCGGCGCCGACCACGGATTCGGTGTCGACGGCGTATTTGGGCTGGTAGAAGAGCGCCAGTTCGCCACGATCCAGCGCGCGGCGCAACTCGCTTTCCATGTCGAGCCGAGTGAGGGTGCGGGCGTTGAGTTCCTTGCAGTAGAACTGAAAGGCGCCGTGCGGGTTGGTCTGGCTCGATTGCAGTGAACGCACCGCGATGGCGGCGTTGTGCTGCACGGTGTCGATGTCGGCGCCATCGTCGGGGAAGGTGGCAATGCCAACGCTGAGCGAAATGAAGATCTCCTGTTCGCCAGCGACGAAGGGATCGTGCACGGCCTTGAGGAGGCGGCGGGTGATCCGTGCAATGCTGTCCGGGTTGAGCTGGCCGAGCAGCAGCAGCGAGAATTCCTCGCCGCCCCAGCGGGCCAGCCCGGCGCTGCTTTCCGTTTCCGACAGGACATTGAGCAGATCACTCTCGCGGCAGGCGTCGTCCAGCCGCGCACCGACGCCCTTGAGCAAACCGTCGGCGCGGCTGGGGCCGAGCGCCTCCTTGAGCTCCTGGAAGCGATCGATGGCAATCTGCAGCAAGGCGCCGGTCTGCGCATAGCGCTGGGCGTGCTTCATGGCCCAGTCGAGCCGGTCGATGAACATCTGGCGGTTGGGCAGGCCGGTGAGGCGGTCGATGTAGGTCAGCCGGTCCTGATAGGCCTTGGCGGCGAGGGTGTTGCGCACCCGCAGGAC
>JAWKYX010000080.1:0-6594 GCA_041396265.1 Rhodocyclaceae bacterium | reverse complement strand
ATCTCGCCCATGGTCTCGCCGTCGGCCGGCACCGCTTCCAGCGTCTGCGGGTCGCGCACGCTGATCGCCTGCTGCATGTGGTAGGGCACGCCCTGGCGGCCGTTGCGCTCGGCGCGACGGTCGATGGGCAGATCATCCCATTCCGGGTGCTTGGCGCACACCGCCGCGGGGCCGTAGGTTTCGGTCAGGCCATACACATGGGTGATGTCGAAGCCGATGCGCTCCATGCCCTCGATGATCGCGGCCGGGGGCGCGGCACCAGCGATCAGCGCCGACACCTTGTGTTCGATGCCCGCGCGCAGCGCCGCGTTGGCGTTGATCAGCATGCCGTGCACGATCGGCGCACCGCAGAAGTGGCTCACCTTGTACTTGCGGATCAGCTCATAGATGAGCGCCACGTCCACCTTGCGCAGGCAGATATTCACGCCCGCATTGGCCGCCATGGTCCAGGGGAAGCACCAGCCGTTGCAGTGGAACATCGGCAGCGTCCACAAATACACGGCGTGCTGCGGCATGCCCCAGCTGATGATGTTCGAGGCGCCGTTCAGATACGCGCCGCGGTGGTGATAGACCACGCCCTTGGGGTTGCCGGTGGTGCCCGAGGTGTAGTTGAGCGCAATCGGCGCCCACTCGTCGGCCGGCATCTGCCAGGCGAAATCGGCCTCGCCCGCGGCGATGAAGTCTTCGTACTCGATCTCGCCGAGACGGTCGGTGGCCGGGTATTCCGGGTCCAGCGCGTCGATCACCAGCGGGCGCGGGCCATCGAGCAACGCGAGCGCCTCGCCGATCACGCCGGCGAATTCCGGATCGGTGATCAGCACCTTGGCCTCGCCGTGGCCCAGCATGAAGGCCAGCGCCTCGGCATCGAGCCGGGTGTTGAGCGTGTTGAGCACGGCGCCGATCATCGGCACGCCGAAGTGCACCTCGACCATCGCCGGCACGTTGGGCAGCATCACCGCCACCGTATCGCCTTCGCCGATGCCGCGCTGCTGCAGCGCGCTGGCCAGCCGGCGGCAGCGGGCGTAGGTTTCGGCCCAGGTGAAGCTGCGCGATCCGTGGATCACGCTGGTGCGGTTCGGATACACCGCCGCGGTGCGCTCGATGTAGCTCAGCGGCGAGAGGGGAACATAGTTGGCCGGATTCTTTTCCAGGCCTTGCGAATAGGCAGCGCGCGACACCTTCGTCTCCTTGTTGACCGTTGCGAGCCGGCGCCAGGGCCGGACTCTGGGGTGGCAACATCAGGCGCAGGCCGTGCTGCCGGTGCATCGAAGACGAAGGGTCACATCAAAACGTGTCGGAACTTGTCGGCAAATGTACTGAATCTTGTCGAGCCTTCATTTCGGCGAAGCAGGGACTAGAATCGACACGTTGCTCACCGCCCGCCCCCGACCCATGACACCGCTTCTCGACACGCCCGAGCAGATCAGCGACACCCGCTATCGCGAGATGGTCGCGGCCGGTCTGGACCACATCAACCAGGGCGTCACCATCTTCGACCAGGACTTGCGCCTGGTGACCTGCAACCGCAGCTTCCTGACCCTGCTCGACTTTCCCGACGCGCTGGGCGTGCCGGGTACGCCCTTCGAGGCCTTCATCCGCCACAACGCCGAACGCGGCGAGTATGGCCCGGGCGACGTCGAGGCCCAGGTGGCCGAGCGCGTGGCCGCGGCACAGCGTTTCACCTCGCACGACACCCGGCGCCAGCGGCCCGACGGTACCTTGCTGAAGATCCAGGGCTTCCCCCTGCCCCACCGGGGCTTCATCGCGCTGTACTCGGACATCACCGAAGCCGAGCGCCAGCGCGAGCAGATCGACCGCCACCAGGCCGAGCTCGAGGGCCATATCCGCGAGCGCACCGCCGCGCTCACCGAGGCCAACGCCGAACTGAAGGCCGCCATCGAGGCCAACCACCAGATCACCGCCGCGCTCCAGCACAGCGAAGCCAAGCTGCGCCTGATCACCGACACCATCCCCGCCCATGTGGCCTACTTCGACGCCAGCTGGACTTACCGCTACGCCAACAAGCGCTACGCCGAGTGGTTCGGCTGGACCAGCCAGAGCATGGTCGACCGGCCGATCGTCGAAGTCATCGGTGAGGATCTGTTCCGCCAGGTCGAACCCCATGTGCGCCGCTCGCTCGACGGCCACGAAGTCACCTACGAATACGCCATCACCTCCGCCGCCGGCGCGCGCATCTTTGCGCGCAGCACGCTGCTGCCCGACATCACGGCCGACGGTGAAGTCATCGGCTGCTTTGTGCACGCGGTCGACATGACCGATCAGCGGCGCACCCAGAACGCGCTGGCCCAGGCACAGAAGATGGAAGCCATCGGCGAGCTCACCGGCGGCCTGGCGCACGACTTCAACAACATGCTCACCGTGGTGATGGGCAACCTCACCGCGCTGCGCGATGCCCTGGGCGAGGCGCCCGAGGTGGACGAATTCGTCGCCCCCTGTCAGACCGCGGCCGAAGGCGGCGCCGCGCTGATCAAGCGCCTGCTGGCCTTCTCGCGCCAGCAGCCGATGGAGGCACGGCCGGTGGAGGTCAACGAACTGGTCCTCGGCATGGCGCGCCTGGTGCGGCGCTCGCTGCCCAGCTCGATCGCCTTGTCGACCGCCTCACATGCCGCCGAGCTGGTGGCGATGGTCGACCCCAATCAGCTCGAAAGCGCGCTGCTCAACCTCGCCCTCAACGCCCGCGACGCCATGCCCAACGGCGGCGAACTGCGCATCGAATCCTCACTCGAAACGCTCGACGCCAGCGCCGCCGACGAATTGGAGGTGCCCCCCGGCGACTACGTCCAGATCACCATCGCCGACAACGGCACCGGCATGGACGGCACCGTGCTGGCGCGGGTCTTCGAGCCCTTCTTCACCACCAAGAAGTTCGGCATGGGCAGCGGGCTGGGGATGGCCATGGTGTATGGCTTCGTCAAGCAATCGGGCGGCGCCATCCGCATCCGCAGCCGGCAGGCAGTGGGCACACAGGTGGCGCTGCTGCTGCCGCAGGCCCCGGCCGGCAGCCAGAGCGACCCCGCCCCGCGCCCGGCCGAGCCCTTCGACATCGACCTGCGCGGGCGCGTGGTCCTGCTGGTGGAAGACGACCCGGAGGTGCGCAAGGTGGTGCGCACCCAGCTCGCCTCGCTCGAGTGCACCGTGCTCGAGGCCGAGAACGGCCACGAAGCGGCGGACCTGGTCGAGAACGTGCCGGCCATCGCCATGGTGCTGTCCGACGTGGTCATGCCCGGCGGCATGGACGGCTGGGCGCTGGCGCGCTTCGTGCGCCGCTTTCGGCCCGAGATCCCGATGATCCTGATGAGCGGCTACGCCGAGGCCGGCGAGCGCCACCAGGACGACAGCACCGCGCCGCTGCTCGAAAAACCCTTCACCCGCGAAAAGCTCGCCGCCGCGCTCAACCGCCGCGGCCCGCGCTAGGAGACCGGCATGTCGCATGCGCCCCGTCCCCTGATCCATGTCGTGGAAGACGACCCGGCCATCGCCCGGCTGATCGAATCCACGCTGCAGCGCTTTGATTTCCGCTGCGCGCTGTTCGCCACCGGCGGCGACTTCCTGCGCCAGCTGCGCACCCACACCCCGCAGGTGGCGATTCTCGATCTCGGCCTGCCCGACATGGACGGCTTGGAGGTGATGCAGCAACTGCGCGCCCGCCACCGCTTCGGCCTGCTCATCGTCACCGGTCGCGGCGACACCCACGACCGGGTGATGGGCCTGGAGCTGGGCGCCGACGACTACATGACCAAGCCCTTCGAGCCGCGCGAGCTGATCGCCCGGGTGCGCAGCATCCTGCGTCGCTACCAGAGCGAACCGGCCAGCAGCAACGGCAGCACGTCCCGTCGCGCCTGGTTCGCCGGCTGGCAGTTCGACACCGGCACCCACCGGCTGACCCGTCCCGACGGCAAGGAAGACACCTTGAGCGTGGCCGAGGCGCAGCTGCTCACCGTGCTACTCGAGCACGCCAACCAGATCCTCTCGCGCGACCAGCTGCTCGACGGTCGCGATGTGTGCGCGCTGGACCGCAGCATCGACCTGCGCATCTCGCGCCTGCGCCGCCGCCTGGACGAAAACCCCCAGCACGCCAAGCTGATCAAGACGGTCTATGGCGCGGGCTACTTGCTCGCCGCGACCGTCAGCTGGCAGTAACGCTCACGCCGCCTTGGCCACCAGCCGCCACAGCGCGGTCACCTCGGCCGCGCGCGCGGCATGCAGCGGGTCGTCGGTGTCCAGCGCCTTGCCATGGCGCGGGCGGATCTCGTGCCGCTCACGCACCGCCAGGCCGGCCGCGTCGATCCACCCAAGCAATTCCTCGCGCGTGCGCAGGCCGAGATGCTCGGCCAGATCAGAAAGAATCAGCCAACCCTCGCCGCCCGGCGTGAGATGATCGGCCAGCCCGGCCAGAAAGCCGCGCAGCATGCGGCTGTCCGGGTCGTATACCGCCGCTTCGATGGGCGCCGAGGGGCGCGCCGGCACCCACGGCGGGTTGCACACCACCAGCGGCGCACGCCCCTCGGGGAACAAATCGGCCTCGACCAGCGACACCCGCGACGCCAACCCGAGTTGCACCAGGTTGTCCGCTGCACAGGCCAGTGCGCGGGGGTCCATGTCGGTCGCCACCACCTGCTCGACGCCGCGCCGTGCCAGCACCGCGGCGAGGACGCCGGAGCCCGTGCCGATATCGAAAGCCAGCGTGGTCGCCGGCAGCGGCACCTGCGCCACCAGATCCACATACTCGCCGCGGATCGGCGAGAACACGCCGTAGTGCGGCACAATCCGCCCGCCCAGCGCCGGCACCTCCACCCCCTTGAGGCGCCATTGCCAGGCCCCGACCAGGCCCAGCAGTTCGCGCAGCGACATCACGTAATCGGCCTCCGCCGCCCCGAACACCGCGGTGCAGGCCGCCGCCACCTCCGGCGCTCGGCGCAAGGGGATGTGGTGCCCCGCCGACACCGGCACCAGCAGCATGCCCAGCGTACGCGCCTGCTGCGCCTGGGCCTGGCGGTGCAGATGAAAGCGCTCGGCCAGGGACTTGTCGTCCGAGGGGCTGCGGCGGCCGCGCTGGACGCGTCGCGTCATGGCCTGCAGCAGCTGGCGCGCATTGTGATAGTCGCCCTGCCACAGCATCGCCGTGCCCTCGCAGGCCAGGCGGTAGGCCGCATCCGCCTTGAGCGTATCGTCGGCCAGGACGACCCGACGCGGCGGAGGCGCGCCGCGCTCGGAACGCCACTGCGCGCGTCGAGGCTGCCCGCCCGCCTGCCATTCGATGGTTGGCAGCGCCGGGGCGCTGGCTGGGTGGTTGCTCATCAGATCGGTCTCGCTTCGTTTCAGGGCGGCGCGGCAATCGCCACCGGACGGGCGGATTGTACGCGCTCGGGCTTGCCCTCGGCCGACCGGCTCGGCTAGGCTGACCGTCCTGCCCCGCGGCTGCCGTCATGCACGATCTGCTCAACCATCTGCCCATCCCTTTCGGGCTGATTGTCGCCCTATTCGTCTTCCTGTTCCTCTGGCGCGGCATCATGCGCGTGCTGCGACGCGTCTCGCGCATGACCGACGCCGTACCCGCCGATGCCGGCCCGGCCGTGCGCAAGTCGGGCTACGGCAATGCGGTGATCAACGGTGCACGCGCCACCAACTGCGTCCGGGTGGTCGAATACGCCGGCGGCCACGCCGTGCAGATGCACCCGATCTTCGGCGGCGGCCTGGTCTGGCTGCCGCGCAACGCGACCACACAGCAACGCGACGGCGCCAGCGCGACGGTGCTCACCCATGGCCGGCATGTCGTCCAGCTCAGTGGCCGCCTGGCCGAGTTCATGACGGGCGCCCCGGCCAGCACAGCGGCGGCGCATGCGCACCCCACCCATGCCCACCGCGCAGCGCCTGAGCCCGACCATACCCAGGCCACCGCCCTGGCCACCGGTCTGCAGCGCCTGCCGCGTGGCGGGGGCGGCAGCGGGTTGAGCCGTGCGGCCATCGGCCTCGCCATTGCACTGCTGCTGTATGTCCTGGTGCGCCGCACGTCGCCCGAGCTGGTCGCACCGCTCGAACGCCTTGTCGCCGACCTGATACGAGGACTGTGATTCGCCATGGCATCGCGCAAGGACACCACCACCGTCGCCCTCGGCCCGGACGAGATGATCGCCCGCATCCGCTCGACCCAGCCGTCTCCCATGCACTGCCCGGTGCCCCCCGGCCCGGTCGTGCCACAGGCGGCGCCGGCCCGCCCGGTGCATCCGGCGGAGCAGAATCTGTATCAATCGGCCGGGGCGCTGATGCGCCGACTGGCCGACACCGTGACCGAATGGCGAGCGCAAGTGCCGGACGACGCGCAACCTGCAATCCTGGCCATTCTCCACGGTGGCGTGCAGATCAACGTCACCCTGCTGGCCGAAGAGAGCTTTCACGGCATCCGCATCGAGGGCACGCTCAACGGCGCACCGTGCATGCTGCTGGCGCATCAGTCGTCGGTGCAGCTGTTGTGCTATGTCGCCAAGGTGGCGGCCGAAGCGCCGCGGCGTACCATCGGCTTCATCATCGACGGCGAAACCCGGGAGATCTGATGCACATCGACCACCTCGACCA
>JAWKYX010000079.1:0-7105 GCA_041396265.1 Rhodocyclaceae bacterium | reverse complement strand
CGCCGGGGCGAGACCCGGCCAATCACCGCCAACCGAAGGCACCCCAAGATCGAAGCAGCAAGGATCAAAGGCACTGGACCCCGGCCTGCGCCGGGGCGAGTCCCGACCAATCACCGCCGACCGGAAGCTCACCACGAAGCACCGGAAAAGATCACAAACCTGAACCCCGGCCCGCCGCGGGGCGACGAATCGGGTAGCAACCGCCGCGTGCACCGCCGGGCGGAGCAAGCTCCGCACGAAGCAGCCCAGCACTCAGCGCCTCGAGGCCCCCCGCAGCCAGGTCAGCCACACGCTCACCCCGACGATCAGCGCCCCGCCAATCCACTCCCGCGCGCCGGGCGCTTCGCCAAACAGCCACCACGCCAGCGCGATGCCGTACACCGGCTCGAGGCTGGCAACCATCGCGGCTTCCTGCGCCGGCACACTGCGCAGCGCGGCGATGAAGAGGGTGTGCGAGAGCGCGGTCCACACCAGGCCCAGCGCCAGCAGTGCGCCCCACTCGAGGCCGCCGCTGGCCAGCGGCCAGCTCACCCAGGGCAGCAGGCACAGCGCGGCGACCATGTTCTGGGCAAGACCCAGCGCCACCGCATCGACCGCGCCGGCCTGGCGGCGGTTGACCATGGTGAGGGCGGCGAAGGTGGCGCCCGACAGCAGGCCCCACAGCAGGCCTTGCACAGCGGTGTCGCCGAAGGACCAGTGCGGCACCAGCAGCACCAGGCCGAGGCTCACCGCGGCCGCGCCGACAAGCTGGCTGCGGCGCAGCCGTTCGCCGGCGACGAGCGCGAAGAGTACCGAGAACAGCGGAAAGCTGGCGTAGCCGAGCAGGCCGATCGCCACCGAGGCGAGCTGGATGGCATGAAAGAAGCTCGCCCAGTGAATCGCCAGCAGCGGACCGGTCGCCAGCAGCCACCAGCCAAGGGCCTGCCGCCCGCGATGCGCCCGGCCCAGTCGCCACACCAGCGCCAGCGCCAGCGCGGCGATGGCGGTGCGGCCGAACACCAGGTTGATCGGCGAGAGCGGCAGCGCGCGCGCGAACAGGCCGGCAGTGCCGAACAGCAGCACCGACAGATGCAGCCCCAGCCACGGTGAAGGCTGCGGCAGGCGAAGCGGCGTCACGCGATGGCCACTTCCACCAGGCAGTCGTAGAACACCGGGCCGCCGCCCATGTCGGTGAGCTTGGAGCTGGTGACCGCGTTGGCATTCTCCCCGTCGCCGGAGAGTTTCTGCCACCAGATCGAGGGCGCCACCACCAGGCCGGGACGGGCGCGCTCGGTGATCACCGCATGGGCATGGAAGGCACCGCGGTCATTGAAGATGCGCAGCCGCTCGCCCTCGGCGATGCCCCGCGCAGCGGCGTCGGCGGGGTGGATGGCGAGCGTCGGGCGGCCTTCCAGGGCGAGGAAGCGCGGCATGTTGGCGAAGCTGGTGTTGAGGAAGTTGCGCGCCGGCGGCGAGATCATCGCCAGCGGATAGCGGGCGGCGAGCTCGGGATTGCTGAGCGGCGATTCGTGCGGCGGCACATAGCAGGGCAGCGGTTCGTGGCCCTGCTCGGCAAGCCGCTGCGAGAAAAACTCGCATTTGCCCGATGGGGTAGGAAACTCACCGCGCGCAAAGGGTGCGTAAGGACGCGGCAGCTCGAGCCGCGCCCAGCCGCGCTCGGCCAGTGCCGCCGGCGTCAGCCCGAGGGCGCGCGGATCGCGCTGCCTGAAGGCGGCTGCGGCGATCTCGTCGTCGGATTCGAACAGCGCCGGTTCGGTAAAGCCCATGCGCCCGGCCAGCAGCCGGAAGACCTCCGAGTTGGGCCTGGCCTCGCCCAGCGGCGCGATCGCCGGCTGGTTATCGACCACGTTGAGGTGGCCATAGGCCTTGTGCACGTCGCGATGCTCGAGCTGGGTGGTGGCCGGCAAGAGGATGTCGGCGTAGTCGGCGGTGTCGGTCTGGAACTGCTCGTGCACCACGCAGAAGAGATCTTCGCGCATGAAACCGGCGCGCACCCGGTTGCTGTCGGGTGCCACCGCCAGCGGGTTCGAGTTGTAGACGTAGATCGCGCGGATCGGCGGATCGGCCGCCTCGAGCAGGGCTTCACCGATCTGCGACATGTTGACGGTGCGCGGCGGGCGGGTGGCCGCATGCGGATAGAGGTCGGGACGCTCGAGCGCGGCGATATCGACCGGGAAGGCGCCGGAGGTGGACAGCAGCGCACCGCCCGCGGCATGGCGCCAGGCGCCGGTGAGCGCCGGCAGGCAGGCGATGGCGCGCACCGCGGCGGCGCCGCCGGCACAGCGGTTGAGGCCGTAGTTGAGACGGATGGCGCTCGGGCTGGCGCTGCCGTAGTCGCGCGCCAACTGGCGGATCGCCTCGGCGGGCAGGCCGGTGACGGCGGCAGCCCTGTCGGGCGTCCATTCGCGCACGCGCTCGGCCAGCGCCTCGAAGCCGAGGGTGTGAGCGGCAACGTATTCGTGGTCGAGCAGGTCTTCGGCGATCAGCACCTGCATCATCGCCAGCGCCAGCGCGCCGTCGGTGCCGGGCATCGGGGCGAGGTGAAGGTCGGCCTTGGCGGCGGTCTCGGAGCGCCACGGGTCGATCACCACGAGGCGCGCGCCGCGGCGCTTGGCCTCCTGCATGTAGCGCCAGCCGTGCAGGTTCGAGACCACCGGATTGCCACCCCACACGATGATCAGCCGGGCATCGACGATGGCCTCCGGATCCATGCCGACGGAGCTGCCGATGCTGGCCTTCCAGCCCGCGGCGCCGGCCGAGGAACAGATGGTGCGATCGAGCAGCGAGGCGCCGAGGCGGTGGAAGAAGCGCCGGTCCATGCCCGATGATTGCACCAGCCCCATGGTGCCGGCGTAGCTGTAGGGCAGGATGGCGCGCGGATCGTCGGCGGCGATGGCCGCGAATCTCGCGGTGATGGTGTCGAGCGCCTCGTCCCAGCCGATGCGCTCGAAGCGGCCCTCGCCCTTCCTGCCCACGCGCTTCATCGGATACAGCAGACGCTGCTGGGAATAGACCCGCTCGAGGTAGTGGGCGACCTTGGTGCACAGCGCCCCGTTGGTGAAAGGCAGGTCCTTGCTACCGCGTATCTTTACCGCCCGCCCATTGTCGACGGTGACCTCCATGGCGCAGGTGTCGGGGCAGTCGTGGGGACAGGCGCAGTGAACGATATGGGGCGTTTCGGTGGGCATGTGGCGCTCAAGCGTCAAGGTCTTCGGGCCGGGGGTATGGCAGCGCGGATGCCCGAGAATTCCGCCAGTGCCTGCTTCAGCGGCTGCGCGGCGCGCGTCGCTCGAGGATTTCCCGATAGCGCTGGCGGTCTTCTTCGTAACGGGCGCGGATCGCCTCGAGCTGACGCTGCTTGGATTCGATGACGCTCTTCTGGGCGAGTTGCTCGAGCTGGTTCTCGCGCAGGTCCTTGGCGAGTTGCGGCGGCATCGGCCGGCGGGCATAGAACTCGGCCTCGCGGTCGAGGAGCACCCGAGCCTGCCTGAGCTCGGTCTCGCGTTGGCGCGCAGCGTCGAGATCGCGCTCGACTTCGAGCTCCGCGCGACGCTGCTGCACGTCGATATCGTCGAGCCCGCCATAGGTCTCGAGCAAGGCCTTGTCGCGCAGGCGTTCGATTCGAATGCGCTCGTCCTCGAGCCGCTGCCTACGCTCTTCCTCGCGCTGGCGGGCCACTTCGGCCGCCGTCATCGGCGCGGCCACAACGCGCCGCACGATGCCCTGCGGGCTGATCTCGCGGTAGGCACGCCCGTAGCATTGCACCGGCAGCACATCGCCACACACCGAACGGCCGTTCGCATCTTCGCAGCAATAGATGTTGCCCCCCGCAGCCATGGCAGGGCCCGCGGGCGCGAAGCCACAAAGCAGCAGCGCGGCGAGGAGGTATTCAGGCCGCCGCATCGATGCCATAGCTTGCACGGTATTGCCGCACTGCGGCGAGGTTGTCGGCAAGTTCGCTACTGTCGGAGAGGAAGCCGATCAGGTCGCTGAGGCTGGCCACCGAAACCACCGGCACGCCATATTGCTGGCGTACTTCCTGCACTGCCGAGAGTTCCCCCTGGCCGCGCTCCATGCGATCGAGCGCGATCACCACGCCGGCGGTCGCGGCGCCGTGCTGCTCGATGATCGCCACCGACTCACGCACCGAGGTGCCGGCGGAGATCACGTCGTCGAGAATCAGCACCTTGCCCGCGAGCGGCGCACCGATCAGGGTGCCGCCTTCGCCGTGATCCTTGGCTTCCTTGCGGTTGAAACAGAAGGGCGTGTTATGGCCCATCTCGGCGAGCTTCATTGCAGTACCGGCGACCAGCGGGATACCCTTGTAGGCTGGGCCGAAAAGCATGTCGAATTCGATCCCCGCGGCGACGATGGCGCGGGCATAGAAATCGCAGAGCCGGCCGAACGAGGCGCCGTCGTTGAAGAGGCCGGCATTGAAAAAATACGGCGACTTGCGGCCGGCCTTGGTGATGAACTCACCAAAGCGCAGCACCCCCTTGTCGCAGGCGAGCTGAATGAAATCGCGGCTAAAATCCACGGCTAGATCAAATCCCAGGGAACCGGACTCCGCATGTTACGCGTCATCACTGCCAACCTCAACGGCGTACGCTCGGCCGAAACAAAAGGCTTCTTTTCATGGCTGTTCGACCAGCACGCCGATGTGGTGTGCCTGCAGGAACTCAAGGCCCAGCTGGCCGACATGAACGCCGAAATGCGCAACCCCGAAGGCATGCACGGCTTCTTCCACTGCGCCGAAAAGCGTGGCTACAGCGGCGTGGGCATCTACGCGCGGCGCGAACCGGACCGGGTCGTCGAAGGCCTTGGAAACCCCGAATTCGATGCCGAAGGACGCTATATCCAGGCTGATTTCGGCAATCTGTCGGTGGTCTCGCTCTACCTGCCCTCCGGCTCCAGCTCCGAGGAGCGGCTGCAGGCCAAGTACCGCTTCATGGACTACTTCCTGCCGCACATGGCCGAGTTGCAGGCCTGCGGCCGCGAGGTGATCGTGTGTGGCGACTGGAACATCGCCCACCGCGAGATCGACCTCAAGAACTGGAAATCCAACCAGAAGAACTCGGGCTTCCTGCCCGAAGAGCGCGCCTGGCTCTCACGGCTGTTCGACGAGCAGGGCTGGGTGGATGTGTACCGCCGCCTGCATCCCGAGGCCACCGAGGCCTGCTACACATGGTGGTCGAACCGTGGCCAGGCGTGGACCAAGAACGTCGGCTGGCGACTGGACTACCAGATCGCCACGGCAGGCATCGCGGCCAAGGCCACCGCCGCCTCCATCTACAAGGAAGCGCGCTTCAGCGACCACGCGCCGCTGACCATCGACTACGACTTCGCGCCATGACTCGCAGAGCCGTGACCAAGGCAAGGGCCGAACCCGGGCAACTGCAGGGCATCCACCATGTGGCGCTGATCCGCTCTGACTACGCGCGCTCGCGACGTTTCTACGTCGATACCCTGGGCCTGCGGATCCTCGCCGAGAACTTCCGCGAACAGCGCCAGTCGTGGAAACTCGACCTGGCCCTGCCGGACGGTACGCAACTGGAGCTGTTCTCGTTCCCGGATCCGCCGGCAAGAGCCTCCCGATCTGAGGCCTGCGGGCTGCGTCATCTCGCCTTTGCGGTCGATGAGATCGACGCCTGGAAGGCCCGGCTCGAGGCCAGCGGCATTGCCGTCGAAGAGATCCGCATCGATGAATTCACCGGACGACGCTTCGCGTTCTTTGCCGACCCCGACGGCCTGCCGCTGGAGCTCTACGAAACGGCGCGGCCGGCCACTCGCACTTCGACCCAGGAGCATCCTCGATGGCACTTCAAACCTGGCTGATCTACCTGCTGGCGGTGACCGGCCTGTCGCTGACACCCGGCCCCAACAGCCTGCTGGCGCTCACCCACGGCGCGCTCTACGGGCACCGCCGCTCGCTGTTCACCATTGCCGGCGGCAGCGCCGGCTTCGTGCTGCTGATCGCGCTGTCGATGCTCGGCATCGGCGCCCTGCTGCAGGCCTCGATCGGCGCGCTGGTGGTACTCAAGCTCGCTGGCGGCGCCTATCTGGTGTGGCTCGGGGTGCAACTCTGGCGGGCACCCGCAATCCATCTCTCGGCCTCCACCGCCGCGCCGCCGAGGAAGAATCGGGCACTTTTCCGGCAAGGCCTGCTGGCGGCGATCTCGAATCCCAAGGTGCTGCTTTTCTACGGTGCCTTCCTGCCCCAGTTCATCGATGCGCAGCGCAGCCTGGTGCCGCAATTCGCGGTGATGGCGGCGAGCTTCGCGGTGGTGGAGTTCGCGGTGGAATACCTGCTCGCCCGGCTGGCCCACCGCATCCGTCCGTGGCTCGAGCGCAGCGGGCGGCGCTTCAACAAGGTCTGCGGCGGGCTCTTCGCGCTGATGGGCGCCGCGCTGCCACTGAGCCGCTGAGCATCACGGCCGCGGCGCCGCGCCTGGGCCGAGATCATCCGCGCGATCGACGTCGCGCAGCACCGAATCGTCGGGCCAGTCGATGAGTTGCAGGGTCGGCCCGGCGAGGAGTTCGCGCGCCCCGTTGTCGCCACTCAGTCCGGCCAGGCGCACGCCCCAGGCGCGGCCGAAGCCTACCGGATGGCCGCGCCGGCCGCGGTGCGCAGTCGCGGCCAGGCTGGCCGGCGAATCGAGCGCCGCCGCCACCGCGGCAATCGCCGCCGGGTCGAGCCAGGGCATGTCGGCGAGCGCCACCACCCAGCCGGCTGCGTCCTCGCTGGCGGTCACCGCGGCGGCCAGGGCGCAGCCCATGCCGGCCTCGGCGGCAGCGCTCTCCAGCACCCGGCAACCCGCTTCGGCCAGCCAGCGGGCGCGCTCATGCTGGCCCGGACGGATCACCGCGAGGCATTGCGGCAAGGCCTGCGCAAGAGCCCGAGCGCTGTGCCACAGCACCGGCCGGCCATCGGCCATCGAAGCCAGCAGCTTGTCCTGCCGCCCTTCCGGGTCGAAGCGCCGGCCGTAGCCGGCCGCCAGCAAGATGCCCTGCGCCGCCATCAGGTGGCGCGACAGGCGCTCAGGGTATCCGCCGCGATCTCCAGCGCGGCCTTGGCTTCGGCCACCGGCAGCACCCGCTCGGGGGC
>JAWKYX010000078.1:0-7595 GCA_041396265.1 Rhodocyclaceae bacterium | reverse complement strand
TGTGCCATTCCCCGCCATCGTGCTGGGGGCGGCGCTGATCGGTTACGTCGGCGGGCGGATCGCGCCAAGGTACTTCGCGGCAGGCGGCGGCCACGGCGAGGCGGGCGAGGGCTTTGGCCGCGCGCTGATCGACGATGACACCCCCACGCCAACACATGCGCGCTTCGCCTGGTCGCGTCTGCTTGGCGTGTTCGCCATCGGCGCGATGCTGTGGGTCGTACCCATGGGCCTGCTCACCGCCGGCCTCGGCTGGGATCACACGCTCACGCAAATGGGCTGGTTCTTCACCAAGGCCGCGCTGCTCACCTTTGGCGGCGCCTACGCCGTGCTGCCCTATGTGTATCAGGGCGCGGTCGGCCATTACGGCTGGCTGACCCCCACACAGATGATCGACGGCCTCGCGCTGGGCGAGACCACGCCCGGCCCGCTGATCATGGTCGTCGCCTTCGCCGGCTTCGTCGGCGGCTATGTCAAGGCCCTGTACGGGCCGGAGTCGCTCTTTCTGGCGGGCGCGGTGGCGGCCTGCCTGGTGACCTGGTTCACCTTCCTGCCGTCTTTCCTCTTCATTCTCGCAGGTGGCCCGCTGGTCGAGTCCACCCATGGTGAGATCCGCCTCACCGCACCGCTGACCGCCATCACCGCGGCAGTGGTGGGCGTGGTGCTCAACCTGGCGCTGTTCTTCGGTTACCACGTGCTATGGCCCGAGGGGCTGGACGGGCGCTTCGACGCCGTGTCGGCGCTCATCGCTGGCGGTGCCGCCGTGGCGTTGCTGCGCTTCAAGGCCGGGGTGATTCCGGTGATAGCGGCTTGCGCGGTGGTCGGCCTCGCGCTGTCGCTGCTTCAATAGGAGACCTCCATGAGCCACATCACCCCTGCAGAACTCGCCCTGTGGCAGCGCGGCGGACTTGCCCACACACATCATCGATGTGCGCCGCCTCGCCGCCCGACAGGTCGGCGGCATTGCCGCCTGGCAGGTCGCGGCCGCGGCGGTGGTCGCGCTGGCGGGGTAAGCTGTTGCGACCGAGGGCCAGCGCCCCCGACGGCCTCAACATCATGACCGACACGCTCTCGATCAAGGACGCCCAAAAACTTGTGCTGCTGTCCCAGCGGCTGCCTCCGGCCAAGCCGGTGGGGTCGCCCCTGGCCGCGACCCTGTCGGCCATCGAGCATCTGGGCTACATCCAGATCGACACCATTTCGGCCGTTCAGCGTGCCCATCACCACACGCTGTGGAGCCGCAATCCACGCTATGCCGCGTCGCATCTCGACCGGCTGGTGGCCGACAAGCAGGTCTTCGAATACTGGTCGCATGCCGCGGCCTATCTGCCGATGCGGGACTACCGGTTCAGCCTGCCTCGCAAGCACGCCATTGCCAGCGGGGCGCGGCGCCACTGGTACGCCCCGGATGCGCCGCTGATGCAGGCAGTGCTGAAACGCATAGCGGCTGAAGGGCCGTTGATGGCGAAGGATTTCGAGCACACTGGCGGCAAGCTCGGTGAGTGGAAGAGCAAGCCGGCCAAACGTGCGCTCGAATACCTGTTCATGCAGGGCGAGTTGATGCTGCCGCGGCGGGAAAGTTTTCACAAGGTCTACGACCTGACGGAGCGGGTGTTGCCCGAGGGTATTGACACCCGTCTGCCCACGCCGGAAGCGCATGCCCGCTTTTTGATCACGCGCTATCTGCAAGCCAACGGGCTGGGGCAGGCGGCGGAAATCTGCTACTTGCAGAACAACATGAAACCGCGTGTGAGCGCGATGTTGAACGACATGGCGTCGTGCGGCGAGGTGGTGCCAGTGCATGTCGGCCAGCACCGTTACTACGCCTTGCCGGCCTCGCTGGCGCTGTTGAGCAAGCCCTTGCGCCGCAGCCGGCTCAGCATCCTCTCGCCCTTTGACAACCTCCTGATTCAGCGAAAGCGCATGCGGGCACTGTTTGATTTTGACTACCTGCTGGAGTGCTACGTGCCGGCAGCAAAGCGCCAGCATGGCTATTTCTCGCTCCCCATTCTGTGGGGCGGCGCCCTTGTCGCGCGGATGGACTGCAAGGCCGAGCGTCGCGCTTCGGTGCTCCATGTGCAGCATCTCGTGCTCGAACCCGGGCTGTCGCAGATCGACGATTTTGCACACGCTTTTTCTAAGGCGCTCTCATCGTTCATGGCGTTCAACGCCTGTCGTTCGGCCCGCCTGCATCGGTGCACGCCCGAGCGTTTGAGCCCCGCGATGGCGGCGGCGGTGATGAGCTGTCGGGCGTGAGTGCGGTTCCGCGCATTGCATGTTTCCGGCTGAGTGTTTCCTCCTGGCTGCGACCGGCGTTGTTTCATTGCGGCGATGTTTGCGGCACTGACGACCAGGCGCGCTGTCCCGCTGACCACCATCGGCTTTCCCCTGAGGTGAGCGTGCGCGTTCGCTTGCCGCGAGGTTTATCGATCAGCCCGGCGCCCGCAGGCGGTAGCGGCAAAACACCATCCCGTCGATCCGCACCGAGCCATCGGGCTCAAAACCCAGGCGGCGCAAGCCGTTGGCGTGGCCGCGGCTCGGCGGGAGCAGGGCGGTGATCGACGCAAGGCCCATGTTGTCAAAGGCCAGCCGGATGAAATGCTGGAAGATGGCGCGGCCATAGCCCCAGTAGGCCGGCGACAGCACCAGCGCAAAATCCGCGTCGCCCTGTTCGCACTGGAAGCCGCCCCATCCGGCGAACGCGCCGTCGATGAGCAGACCCCACGGGCCATAACCGTGTGTGGCCCACTGCGCTTCCTTGGCCTGGACCCATTGCCGGCAGCGCGCCTCGTCGAACACCGCGCCGGCCAGTGGCATATGGCGCAGGACGCCCGGGGTGTTGTGTAGCGCGACAAGGTCGGACACGCTGACCGCGCTCAGCCGAACCCGTTTCAAATTCATTGTGCTCCTTTCGAACCGTTGCCGACGGCGCCCGGTCTACGCGCAATCGTTACCAGGCCCCAGTGGCTCTGACTTTAGCGCGATTGACCAGATCGTCGCGCGTGTCGACATCGCGCAGCACACCCGGGTTGCTCCAATCGAACAGGCTCACGGCGGTCGCGTCCAGGATCGCGCGGGCGCCCTGGTCGCCTTTGAGCGCCATCAGGCGTTCGCCCCAGGCGCGACCGAATCCGACCGGGTGGCCGCGCCGACCGGCGTGGCGTGGGGCGGCGATGGTGCTCGGCGTGGTGAGCTGGGCGGCCACGGCGCGGATCGCGGCGGCGGGGAGCCAGGGCATGTCGGCGAGGGCGACGACCCAGCCATCGGCCTCGGCACTGGCGGCCACGGCGGCGGCCAGGGCGTGGCCCATGCCGGCCTCGGCGGCGGGCGCTTCGAGGACGCGGCAGCCGGCCTCACGCAGCCAGCGGGCGCGTGCCGGCTGGCCGGGGCGGATCACGGCCAGACTGCCGGGCAGGGCGTCGGCTAGCGCGCGGGCGCTGTGGCACAGCACCGGCCGGCCGTCGGCCAGCGGGACGAGGAGCTTGTCCTGCCCACCGGCGGGGTCGAAGCGCCGGCCGTAGCCGGCGGCGAGCAGGATGCCTTGCGCGCTCATCCGCTGCGGCAGGCCGACAGGGTGTCGGCCGCCACCTCAAGCGCGGCCTTGGCCTCGGCCACCGGCAGCACGCGCTCGGGCGCCACGCCGTTCTTGACGGCCACCAGTTCGGCGGCGATCGACACGGCAATCTCGGCCGGCGTGCGGCTGCCGATGTAGAGCCCGGCCGGGCCGCGCAGGGCGGCGACCTGGGCTTCGTCGAGATCGAATTCGCGCAACCGCTCGCGGCGCACCGCGTTGTTGCGGCGCGAGCCGAGGGCGGCGACATAGAAGGCCGGTGTGCGCAGCGCTTCCATCAGCGCGAGGTCGTCGAGTTTGGGGTCGTGGGTCAGGGCGATGACGGCCATGCGGGCGTCGGGGCGCATGGCGATGACGAGGTCGTCGGGCATCTCGCGGCTGAGCGTGGTGCCGGGAACCGCCCATTCCTCGGCCCATTCTTCGCGCGGATCGCACACCGTGACCGCGAAATCGAGCGCCAGCGCCATGCGCGCGAGAATCGCCGAGAGCTGGCCGGCGCCGATCAGCAGCAACCGGTAGCGCGGCCCGAACACGCTCACCAGCGTGCGCCCGTCGAAGCTCGGGCCTTGTTCGGGATGCGCGGGGCCGAGCTGCACGGCGCCGCTGGCCAGCGTCAGCCGGCGTTCGACCAGCTCGCCGGCGGCGAGGCGGGCAAGTAGCGCATCGAGCGGCGCGGGCCGGTCGAGCGGTTCGAGCACCAGTTCCATGGTGCCGCCGCAGGGCAGGCCGAAGCGGCGCGCTTCTTCGGCGCCGACGCCGTAGCTCACCACCTGCGGTTGCGCCGGCAGGCCGTCGGCGGCGAGGCGGCGGATGAGATCGTCCTCGATGCAGCCGCCGGACACCGAGCCGACCGCGCGGCCATCGTCGCGCAGGGCCAGCAGGGCGCCGGGCGGGCGCGGCGAGGAGCCCCAGGTGCGCACCACCGTGGCGAGCATCACCCGCCGGCCGTCGGCGAGCCAGTCGCGCGCGCGGGTGAGCACTTCCAGGTCGAGGCTGTCCATGGCGCTCAAGCCTTGAGCTGGTCGCCGATCGGCAGGCGGCGGATGCGCTTGCCGCTGGCGGCGAACAGGGCGTTGGCCAGCGCCGGGGCCAGCGGCGGCACGCCGGGCTCGCCCACGCCGGTGGGCTTCTCGGCCGAGGGGATGATGTGCACCTCCACCGCTGGCATCTGGTCGATGCGCAGCACCGGGTAGTCATGGAAGTTGGACTGCACCACCTGGCCGTCGTCGAGCGTGATCTCGCCGGTCAGCGCGGCGGCCAGTGCGAAGCCGATGCCGCCTTCCATCTGGGCGCGGATCACGTCCGGATTGACCGCCACGCCGCAGTCGAGCGCACACACCACACGGTCGAGCTTGAACGTGCCGTCGGCAGCGACGCTCACCTCGGCCACCTGGGCGACGATGGTGTTGAACGACTCGTGCAGCGCCACGCCGCGCCCGCGCCGCATGCCGTCGCGATCCGCCAGCGGGGCCGACCAGCCGGCCTTGTCGGCGGCCAGGCGCAGCACCGCGGCATGGCGCGGATGGGCGTCGAGCAGTTTGAGGCGGTAGTCGACCGGGTCGGCACCGACGGCAGCAGCCAGCTCGTCGAGGAAGGCCTCGGTGGCGAAGCCGGTGTGCGTCGAGCCGACCGAGCGCCACCACTGCACCGGCACCTTCACCTCGGCGTTGGTGGTATGCAGCTCGACCAGCAGGTTGGGCACGGCGTAGGGCAGGTTGGCGGCGCCCTCGACCGAGGTGGCATCGATGCCGTCCTTGACCAGCATCGGCTCGAAAGCCGTGCCGGCAATGATGGACTGGCCGACGATGCGCTGCGACCAGGCCCGCGGCCGGCCGGCGTCGTCGAGCGCGGCGCGCAGGCGGTGCAGGTAGAGCGGGCGGTAGTGGCCGGCGCGCATGTCGTCCTCGCGCAGCCACACCAGCTTGACCGGGGCACGGCCGCCAATCGCCTTGACGATATGGCCGGCCTCGAGCAGGTAGTCCGAGTCCGGCGCCGCGCGGCGCCCGAAGCTGCCGCCGGCGAAGAGCATGTTGAGCTTGACCTGCTCGGGCTTGAGGCCGAGCAGGGCGGCCAGGGCGTGCTGGTCGGGCGTCTGGAACTGCTCGCCGTTCCACACCTCGCAGCCGTCGGCGTCGAGGCGGATGACGCAGTTCATCGGCTCCATCGCGGCATGGGCGAGGTAGGGGAAGACGAATTCCGCCTCGAAGACACGACCGGCCGTGCCCAGCGCGGCCTCGGTGTCGCCGTCCTGACGTGCAGGCCGGCCGGGCGTGGCGGCCAGTTCGCGGTAGCGCTCCACGACCGCGGCGCTGCTGCCGCGCCAGGCGGCACTGTTGTCCCATTCGATCTTCAGCGCGTCGCGGCCTTTCTTGGCACGCCAGGTGTCGCGCGCCAGCACGGCCACGCCGCTCGGGATCTGCACCACGTCGACCACGCCGGGCAGCTTGCGCGCCGCGCTGTCGTCGACCGACTTGACCGTGGCGCCGAAGCGCGGCGGATGCGCCACCACCGCCACCAGCATGCCGGGCAGCTGCATGTCCTGGGTGAATGTCGCCTGCCCGGTGGTCTTGGCCAGGCTGTCCTTGCGTGGCGCATGGCGGCCGATGAGGCGGAAGTCTTTCGGGTCCTTGAGCGTCGGCGATTCGGGCACCGGCTGGCGCGCCGCGGCCTCGGCCAGCGCGCCGAAGCGGGCCTGGCGGCGGGTTTTCGGATGGCTCACCACGCCTTCGCGCACCACGATCTCGCCGGCCGGCACGCCCCATTCGGCGGCCGCGGCCGAGACCAGCATGGCACGCGCGGCGGCGCCGGCCTGGCGCAACTGCATGAAGGAGTTGGCAATCGCCGTGCTGCCGCCGGTGCCCTGGGCCTTGCCCCAGAACAGGTTGTTGTAGCGGGCGCCGTCGGCCGGCGCGCCTTCGACCACCACGCGCGCCCAGTCGGCGTCGAGCTCTTCGGCCACCAGGGTGGCCAGGCCGGTGTGGGCGCCCTGGCCCATTTCGAGATGCTTGGCGACCACGGTGACGGTGTCATCGGCGCCGATGCGCACGAAGGCGTTGGGGGCGAAGCTGGCGGCCGCCACCGGGCCGCTGCCCGCGATGCCCGGCCCGGCACCGGCGGCCAGCAGCTGGGCCGGTACGGCAGGCAGGAGCACGCCGAGGGTGAGGCCGGTGCCCTGTTTGAGAAAGTCGCGGCGCGAGAGGTTTTCGATGCGGGGATGTCGGGTCGTCATGATCGCGTTCCTCAGGCCAGCGTGCGGGCCGCTTCGTGGATGGCGGCGCGGATGCGCACATAGGTGGCGCAGCGGCACACGTTGCCGGCCATGGCCGCGTCGATGTCGGCGTCGGTGGGCTTGGGGTTGGATTGCAGCAGGGCGGTGGCCGACACGATCTGGCCGGACTGGCAGTAGCCGCACTGCACGACGTCGAGCTTCTGCCAGGCCTGTTGCACGGCCGCGCCGACGCGGTCGGCGCCGATGGTCTCGATGGTGGTCACGGTCTTGCCGGCCACCTCCGACAGCGGCGTGGAACAGGACCGCACCGGGTCGCCATCCACCTGCATGGTGCAGGCGCCGCACAGGCCCATGCCGCAGCCGAACTTGCTGCCGGTCAGTGCGAAGCCGTCGCGCACCGCCCACAGCAGGGGCGTGTCGCCGGGCAGATCGGTGCTGACCGACTTGCCGTTGAGGGTGAAGCGGATCATGAGCTCTCTCCTGGGGTCGGGGGGGCGGCCTCTGCGGACCGCAACTTGTGCACCATAGGACGAATAGCTATTAAGATCGACGCCTGAATGCAAAAGAGTCTATTAAGATGAGCTTAAAACTTGATCCGGCCCTGCTGCCCGCGCTGGCGGCCTTCGAGTGCGTGGCCCGCCATGCCAGCTTCAGCCGTGCGGCCGAGGAGCTGGGGGTGTCGGCCTCGGCGCTGTCGCAATCGGTGCGCTCGCTCGAACGCCGGCTCGACGTGCGCCTGCTGGCGCGCACCACGCGCCGCGTCGGGCTGACGGAAGAAGGCGCGGCCATGCTCGACGG
>JAWKYX010000077.1:0-8307 GCA_041396265.1 Rhodocyclaceae bacterium | reverse complement strand
GCACCACGCGCCGGGTGGGGCTGACGGAGGAAGGCGCGGCCATGCTCGACGGGGTGCGCGCGGGGCTGGCGCAGCTGGGCGGCGCGGTCGATACCGTCGAACACAGCCGCAGCCAGCCCGCCGGCACGGTGCGGATCACCCTGCCGCGCATGGCCTTTGCGCGCTTCTTCCTGCCGCGGCTGGAGGCGTTTTCGGCACGTTATCCGGAGGTGGGGGTGGAGTTTGCGCTCGACGACCATCTGGTGGACCTGGTGGCCGAAGGCTTCGATGTCGGCGTGCGCATGGGCGAGCAGATCGCCGCCGACATGGTGGCCCTGCCGCTGGGGCCGGTAACGCGCCTGGTCACGGTCGCCGCACCCGCCTACTTCGCCCAACGCCCGATGCCCGACAGCCCCGAGGCGCTCGCCGGCCACGAATGTTCGCGTTACCGCTATGCCTCCAGCGGGCGGCTGTCGCGCTGGCAGTTCCAGCGCGACGGGCAGCCGCTGGAGGTCGACGTGAACGGACGCTTCATCATCAACGACCTCGCTGCCGAGATCGACCTGGCGCGCTGCGGGCTGGCCCTGGTGCAGACCATCGAAGCGTTGGTGGCCGAGGACCTGCGCAGCGGCCGGCTGGTGCCGGTGCTCGACGCCTACGCCGTGTCGCTCGGTTCGCTCTACCTGTACTTCCCCAGCCGGGTGCACATGCCGCCGCGGCTGCGGGTGTTCATCGACCACTTCAAGGCCGCCTGAGACCGGCGCTCAGCCCCGTCCCCGGCGATACGCCCCCGGCGCGCTGCCGGTCCATTGCTTGAAGGCGCGGCTGAAGACGGCCGGGTCGTCGAAACCGAGGCTGGCGCCGATGGTGGCGATCGGCGTGTCGGTGCGCGAGATGCGCTCGATCGCCACGTCGCGGCGCAGCGTGTCCTTGATGGCCTGGAAGCGGCTGCCTTCCTGCGTCAGGTGGCGGGCCAGCGTGCGTGGCGAGGTGTGCAAGGCCTGCGCCACCTCCTCGATGGTGGGCGAGCGCGCCAGATGGGCGGCCAGGTAGTCGCGCACCCGGTGGGTCGCGCGGTGCTTGCTGGCGGTGACGTAGATCCAGTCGGTCGGCGCGTTGAGCAAGAAGGCCGACAGCGCCGCCTTGTCCTGGCGGATGGGGGCGTCCAGCCAGTGGGTGTCGAGCCAGAAGGCGGCGGCTGGCTGGTCGAAATGGGCGGGCGCGGCGAAGATCTGCGCGTATTCCCGGGCATAGGCCGGGGCCGGATAGGGCAGATCCAGCCGCGCAAAGGTGATCGGCCGGTCGATCATCCACGAGGCGATGCCCTGCACCAGCATCAGCATGGTCTCCAGGATCAGTTCGCGGCCGAGGCCCAGCGGCGTGCGCTCGACCAGCGCGATGCGGGTCTGCGCGCCTTCGTCGGACATGACGAAATGCAGGTCGTCCAGCACCAGGCGGAAGAAGCTGCAGAAGCGGTGCATGGCCACGCGCAGATTGACCGCGTCGAGCATGCCCAGGCACAGGAACTTCAGCGTGCCGGCATGCAGCGGGCGGGAGAAATAGCCCGGCGTCTCGTCGTCCAGCTCGACCGCCAGCAGGCGATAGACATGCGCAAACTGCTCGACGGTGATCCGTGCGCCCTCGTGCGCCAGCAGGGCCGGGGCGATGCCGGCCTGGCGGATGCACTGCATGGCGGCCTCGTGTTGCGGGCCGAGCCTAAGCAGCAGATCGCCGACGAAGCGGATCGGGAGGGTGGCGGAGCGGGCGCTCATGCCGGATCGGCGGCGTTGTGCATGCGCACATGATGGCAGGAAATGCCAAGTATTCGGCGGCTTCTGTTATCCACTTCCTCAACCGTACGGCCTAGTATGGCCGCAAATGCCTGTGCCGGCGGCTGGATTTCAAGCCTTTCGGGCCATCGCGTGGTGCGTGGATCGTGCGCCGATGGCAGCTACCGCACAGCAGGGCGACGGCGCGTTTGCCAGCACCGCCGCCGTGTTCAACCCCAGGAGACAAGCCGATGTCCGAGCCTTCCGCACCGACCGTCCGGCTGCACCGCGACGGTGCCATCGCCACCCTCACCCTCGACCGCCCGGCCGCGCGCAACGCACTCGACCTGCCGATGGCCTGCGCCCTGCGCGATGCGGCCGCCGCCGTGGCGGCCGACCCGGCGGTGCGTGTCCTGCGGATCGACAGCAGCAGCGCGCACTTCATGGTCGGCGGTGACGTGCATCGCTTCAACGCCTTGCTCGATGACGGCCCGGCCGCCTGCCGCGAGGAGGTCGACCAGATCATCACCGCCGTGCATGCCGCCATCCGTACGCTGGTGGCGCTGCCGTGCCCGGTGATCGGCCTAGCGGGCGGCTCGGTGGCCGGCTTCGGCTTCTCGCTGGCGATGGCCTGCGACCTGCTGGTGGCCGCCGACGACGCGCGCTTCGTGCTCGCCTACAGCGCCATCGGCACCACCCCCGACGGCGGCTCGACCTGGCACCTGCCGCGCCTGCTCGGTCTACGCCGGGCGATGGCGGTGGCCTTGCTCAACACCCCGATCGATGCGCGCGAGGCGCTGGCGCTGGGGCTGGTCTGCGAGGTGGTGCCGGCCGCGGAACTGGCCGCTGCCGGCCAGCGACTGGCCGAGCGCCTGGCGGCCGGGCCGGCCGGCGCGCAGGCCGGCATCAAGCAGTTGCTGCGCGCGGCGCTCGACCGCGACCTGCCCGGCGCACTGGACGCCGAGCACGCGCGCTTTCTCGACAGCGTGATGCAGCCCGATTTTGCCGAGGGCGTGCGCGCCTTCGCCGCCCGCCGCCCGGCGCGCTTCGGCGCCGGTGACTGAACGCCCGCAGCCCCCCAGGGAGTCCACATGGATTTTCAACTCAACCCCGAACAGCGCGACATCCGCGAGCTGGCGCGCCGCTTCGCCGATCGCGAAATCGCGCCGCGCGCGGCCGAGGCCGACCGCGCCAAGCGATTTCCCACCGAAGTGCATGAGCGGGCGCTCGAACTCGGCCTGCTCGGCATCAACCTGCCCGAGGCGGCGGGCGGCGGCGGACTCGGCTGCCTGGAACTGGTGCTGGTCACCGAGGCCTTCTGCCGCGGCTGCCTCGGCATCGGCACCGCGCTGTGCGTGAACGCGCTGGCCACCGAGCCGATCGCCATCGCCGGCAGCGAGGCGCAGCGCAGCCACTACCTCGGCCGCGCCGCCGGCGGGGCACTGGCCAGCTTCGCGCTCACCGAGCCGGGCGCCGGCTCCGACGTGGCCGGCATCCGCACGCGCGCCGAGCGCGTGCAGGGCGGCTATGTGCTCACCGGCAGCAAGCTGTGGATCTCCAACGCCAGCTTGGCCGAGTTCTTCGTGGTCTTCGCCAAGACCGACCCGGCCGCCGGTGCGCGCGGTATGACCGCCTTCATCGTGCCGCGCGACAGCGCCGGCCTGAGCGTCGGCGAGCCGCTGGGCAAGCTGGGCCAGAACGCCGCGCCGACCGCCGAGGTGTTTCTGGAAAACGTGTTCGTGCCCGAGGATCACCGTCTGGGCGAGGAGGGCAGCGGCTTCGCCCTGGCGATGCAGACCTTCGACCATTCGCGGCCGATGGTCGCCGCCTTCGGCGTGGGGCTGATCGAGCGCTGTGTCGACGAGGCGCTGGCCTATGCCACGCAGCGCAACAGCATGGGCCGGCCGCTGATCGAGCACCAGGCCATCGCCCACAAACTGGCCGAGATGCGCATGAAGCTCGAAGCCGCCCGCCTGCTCACCTACCAGAGCGCCTGGCGGGTCGACCAGGGCAAGCCGAACACCGTGCAGGCTTCCATCGCCAAGGCCTTCGCCGCCGACGCGGCGATGTGGGCGGCCACCGAGGCGGTGCAGATCTTCGGCGGCATGGGCTACTCCACCGAGTACCCGGTCGAGAAGCTCTTCCGCGACGCCAAGGTGCTGCAGATCTACGAAGGCACCAGTGAAATCCAGCGCAACATCATTGCCCGCGAAATGCAGCGGGCTTGACCCCAAGGACCTACCGATGACCCACAACCCATCCCACGAGCCGCTGATTCTCGGCGCCGTGCGCACGCCCTTCGGCCGCCGTGGCGGTGCGCTGCGCGAGACGCGGCCGGACGAACTGCTGGCCGCCGCCCTCAAGGGCGTGCTCGAACGCAGCGGTGTGCCCGGCGAGCGGATCGGCGACGTGCTGGCCGGCTGCGTCAGCCAGGCCGGCGAGCAGGGCGCCAACATCGCCCGCCAGGCGGTGCTGCTGGCGGGGCTGCCGGCCGAGGTGCCGGCGGTGTCGATGAACCGCATGTGCGGCTCCAGCCAGTTCGCGGTGCATGCCGCGGCGCAGGCGGTGGCCGCGGGCGACCTGGATTTCGCCATCGGCTGCGGCGTCGAGAGCATGAGCCGGGTGCCGATGTTCCTCGACCTGACGCTGGGCCGCGGCGACTTCCGCGGCTTCGACGGCCTGCATCCGGACATCCTCGCGCGCTACCCGATCCCGCACCAGGTCGAAAGCGCCGAGCGGATCGCCGACCACTGGGCGCTGACGCGCCACGAACTGGACGATTACGCCATCGAAAGCCATCGCCGCGCCGAGGCCGCGCGCGTCGCCGGCCGGCATGGCGAGATCCTGCCGATGGCCGGCGTCGACAAGGCCGGTGCGGCCATCACCCTGGCGCACGACGAAGGCATCCGCGCGCAGATCGACGAGGCGCGCATGCGCGGCATGGCGCCGGTGTTCCGCGACTCCGACAGCGGCGCCGTCACCGCCGCCAACGCCAGCCAGATGACCGACGGCGCCGCCGCCGTGCTGGTCGGCAGCCGCCGTGCCGCCGAGGCGCTGGGGCTCAAACCGCGGGCGCGCTTCCGGGCGCGGGTGGCGGTCGGCTCCGACCCGGTGATGCAGCTCACCGGCGTGATCCCGGCCGCGCAGCGGGCGCTCGAACGCGCCGGGCTGACGATTCGGGACATGGACTGGATCGAGATCAACGAAGCCTTCGCCAGCGTGGCGCTGTGCTTCGCCCGCGAGTTCCGCCCGGACATGGCGCGGCTCAACCCCTGGGGCGGGGCGATCGCCCACGGCCATCCGCTCGGCGCCACCGGCGCCGGCCTGATGGCCAAGATGCTCACCGGCCTGGAACACACCGGCGGTCAGTTCGGCCTGCAGGTGATGTGCATCGGCCACGGCATGGCCACCGCCACCATCATCGAACGACTCTGAACAGGACGCACGACATGAACATCCAGGATTCCGTATTCGTCATCACCGGCGGTGCCTCAGGCCTCGGCGCAGCCACCGCACGCATGGTCGTGGCCGGCGGCGGCAAGGCCGTGCTGGCCGATCTCAACGTGGCGGACGGCCAGGCGCTGGCCGACGAACTGGGCGCCGCGGCGCGCTTCGTGCGCACCGACGTGACCGACGCGGCCTCGACCCAAGCGGCAATCGACACCGCGCTCGAGGCCTTCGGTGGCCTGCACGGTCTGGTGTGCTGCGCCGGCGTGGCGCCGGGCGAGAAGGTGGTCGGCAAGGACGGCCCGCATGCGCTGGACAGTTTCACCCGCGGGGTGATGATCAACCTGGTCGGCACCTTCAACCCGATCCGCCTGGCCGCCGAGGCCATGAGCCGGCAGGCGCCCAACGCCGAAGGCGAGCGCGGCGTCATCGTCACCACCGCCTCGGTGGCCGCCTTCGACGGGCAGATCGGCCAGGCGGCGTACTCGGCCTCCAAGGCCGGCGTGGTCGGCATGACCCTGCCCATCGCGCGCGAGCTGGCGCGCTACGGTATCCGCGTGATGACGCTGGCGCCGGGCATCTTCGAGACGCCGATGCTGCGCGGCTTGCCGCAGGAGGTGCAGGATTCGCTGGGCAAGATGGTGCCCTTCCCCTCGCGCCTCGGCCGCGCCAGCGAGTACGCGCAGCTGGTCAGGTCGATCTGCGAGAACCCGATGCTCAACGGCGAGGTCATCCGTCTCGACGGCGCGCTGCGCATGGCGGCCAAGTAAGCCGGCGCACGACCGGCCCCCACTGAAGGAGGAGAAGGAATGAAGCAAACCGTGTTCGACCCCCGCACCACCGAGCAGGTCCGCCGCGCCCGCCGCGACCTGATCGGCGATGCCCTGGCGCGCTCGGTGCGCCGCAACCCCGCGCGCGAGGCGCTGCGTTTCGACACCCGTAGCTGGACTTACGCGCAGCTCGACGCGGCGGCCAACCGCGTGGCCCACCGCCTGCTCGGCCTCGGTCTGGCGGCCGGCGACCGCGTGGCCGCCTACGGGCGCAACTCCGACGCCTATGTGCTGCTGTGGCTGGGCTGCGTGCGCGCCGGGCTGATCCATGTGCCGATCAACTACGCGCTGCTCGACGCCGAGCTGCGCTACATCGTCGAGCAGTCCGGCGCGCGCGCGCTGTTCTGCGATCCGGACATGGCCGGCCATGTGCAGGCGCTCGGCCCGACGCTGGGCGACATCACGCAGGGCACGCTGTTCGGCGGCCAGGACCTCGACGTGCTGGCCTGGGCGCAGGCGCCGGGCGAGGACACGGCGCCAGCCATCGACGTGGGCGAGAACGACGTGGCGCAGCTGCTCTACACCTCGGGCACCACCGCCGCGCCCAAGGGCGCGATGATGAGCCACCGTGCGCTGCTGGCCGAATACACCAGCACCCTGATCGCCTGCGACATCCGCGCCGACGACCGTTCGCTGGCGGCGCTGCCGCTCTACCACTCGGCGCAGATGCATGTCTTCCTGATGCCGCAGCTGCTGATCGGCGCCACCACGCTGCTGGTGCAAAGCCCGCAGCCCGAGCTGTGCTTCGATCTCATACAGCGCGAAGGGGTGACATCCTTCTTCGCGCCGCCGACGGTGTGGATCGGTTTCCTGCGCCACCCCGCCTTCGATCCGACCCGCCTGGCCTCGCTGCGCAAGGCCTATTACGGCGCCTCGATCATGCCGGTGCCGGTGATCCACGAACTGGCCGCGCGCCTGCCCGAACTGCAGCTCTACAACTGCTACGGCCAGAGCGAGATCGCGCCGCTGGCCACCGTGCTGCGCCCCGAAGAGCATGCCGAGCGCCCGGCCTCGGCGGGGCGGCCGATCTTCAATGTGGAGACGCGGGTGGTCGACGCCGACATGCGCGACCTGCCGCCGGGCGAGATGGGCGAAATCGTGCACCGCTCGGCGCAGCTGATGAGTGGCTACTGGGACAAGCCCGACGAGACCGCCTCCAGCTTTGCCGACGGCTGGTTCCGCTCCGGCGACGTGGGCTACTTCGACGAAGGCGGTTACCTGTACATCACCGACCGAATCAAGGACATCATCAAGACCGGCGGCGTGGTGGTGGCCGGGCGCGAGGTGGAGGAGTGCCTGTATACCCACCCCGCGGTGGCCGAGGTGGCGGTCATCGGCCTGCCCGATGCACGCTGGATCGAGGCCGTGGTGGCGGTGGTGGCGCTCAAGCAGGGCGCCGCGGCCGGTGCCGACGACTTGATCGCCCATGTGCATGAACGGCTCGCGCCCTTCAAGGTGCCCAAGCGGGTGGTGTTTGTCGACGACCTGCCGCGCAATGCCTCGGGCAAACTGCTCAAGCGCGAACTGCGCGAGCGCTACAAGGCCGATGCGCCGGCCTGAGTGCCGTGCCGGGGGCGGCGGGGGCGCCGCCGCCTCCGCCCCGACGCACTGCCTGCGCGTGTCAGGGCGTGGACGGTGAGCCAAACAGCCCGGCCACCTCGATCGATGAGCGATCGCCAACATGATGGCCCGAGGCGGCGTGCCACTGCGCCGCACGCTCACGGCCCAGGTCGCGCAGCAGTTCGAGAAACGATCCGCTGGCCGAGAGCTTGGACTCGGCCGACAGCTGCCCCATCACCTCGGAGGCTTCGATGAGGTGGAAGTTGGTCGACAGCAGCCGCCGCTCCAGCCGGCCGCGCGACCACCACGGCTGCTTCTCGGCAAACTCCCGCGCATGCGCGAACATGCGCATCTCGCGCAAAAAGTTAGCGCTAAAGCCCAACTCCATGCTGCGCGTGCGGATGTCGGTCGCACTGCGCGGCGTGTTGCTGTGGCGCAGCGGGTTGATCAGCACCAGCAGGATGTCGCGGCTCTTGCCCGTGTAAAACAAGGGGAACACCGCCGGATTGGCCGCGAAGCCACCGTCCCAGTAGTGCTCGCCATCGATCTCGATGCTGTGATGCACGGACGGCAGGCAGGCCGAGGCGAGCAGGGCGTCGGCGGTCAGCGCGTGCTCACGAAACAGCCGCAGGCGACCGGTGTTCGCTTCGGTGGCGGCTATGAACAGCCGAAGCGGGCTCTCGCGCCGTAATCGCTCGAAGTCGATCTGCTTCGTCACCACA
>JAWKYX010000076.1:0-8392 GCA_041396265.1 Rhodocyclaceae bacterium | reverse complement strand
ATAGTCGAGCTTGAGGCGCTGGCCAAACACGCTCAGATGCGGCGGGAAGCGGTCGGTGGTGATGCCCTCGGCCTCGTGGCGCATGAGCTGGTCGCGGTCCAGATGCAGCAGCTTGGGCGTGGTTTTTTCCGCCGTCTTGCGCCAGCGCTCGAAGCTGGCCAGATCGACCACGTCCTCGGGCAGATGGGCGTCGTAAAAGGCTTCGATCAGCGCATCATCGACCAGCACATCGGGCCGGCGCGACTTGTGCTCGAGCCGCTCGATCTCCTTGATGAGCCGCAGGTTGTGCTTGAGGAAGGGCATGTGGCGCGCCGCCGCCTCGTCGATCTGCCCCTGCACCAGGCCTTCGCGGATGAACAGCTCGCGGCACAGCTTCGGGTCGGTGTCGCGGTAGCCCACCGGCCGGCGCCCGTACAACACCACGCCATGCAGGGTGCCGCGCTCCCAGGCGCGCACGCTGCCGGCCGACTTGGACCAGTGCGGCTCATAAACATGGCGCTTGATCAGGTGCGCGCCGACTTCCTCCAGCCACTCCGGCTCGATGCGCGCGATGCAGCGGCCGAACAGGCGGCTGGTGTCGATGAGTTCGGCGCAGACGATCCACTTGCCGGCTTTGCGCGACACGCTGGAGCCCGGGTGCGGCCAGAACTTGATGCCGCGCGCGCCGTGGTAGCCGCCGGCCTGCGGCCCGCGCGCGCCCTGCTCTTCGTCCACCTTGCAGCCCAGATGGCCGAGCAGGCCGGTGAGCAGCGCCTTGTGGATCGCGTCGTAGTGCGCGGCGACGGTGTTTTCCTTCCAGCCATGCTCGGCGCACAGGGTGTGCAGCTGGGCATGGATGTCGCGCCATTCACGCATCCGCAGCGGCGACAGAAAGTGCTCCTTGCACCACTGGCGCTGCTTGTTGCTCGACTGGTGGCGGATCACCTCGTCATAGGCTTTCCACAGGTTCCAGTACCACAGGAATTCCGACTTCTCGTCCTGCTCGCCACCGCGGAACAGCGCATGGCGCTGATCGGCCGTGCCGGCCTGGGCCTGCGGCCGGTCGCGCGGGTCCTGCACCGACAGCGCGGCGGCGATTACCAGCACCTCGCGCAGGCAGCCGTGGTCGCGCGCGGCGAGGATCATGCGGCCGATCTTGGGGTCGATGGGCAGGCGCGACAGCTCGCGACCCAGCTCGGTGAGGCGCTGCTGCTCGTCCACTGCCCCCAGCTCATTCAGCAGCTGGTAGCCGTCGGCGATCATCTTGGGCGGCGGCGCGTCGAGGAAGGGGAAGTCTTCCACCGCGCCCAGGCCGAGCGCCTTCATGCGCAGAATCACCGCCGCCAGCGAGGCGCGCAGGATCTCCGGATCGGTGTGGTCGGGGCGCTGATTGAAGTCGGCTTCGTCGTAGAGCCGGAAGCAGATACCGTCCGACACCCGACCGCAGCGCCCGGCGCGCTGACGCGCGGCGCTCTGGGCGATCTTCTCGATCTGCAGCTGCTCGACCTTGTTGCGCGCCGAGTAGCGCTTGACCCGCGCAAGCCCCGTGTCGACCACATAGCGGATGCCCGGCACGGTGAGCGAGGTTTCGGCCACGTTGGTGGCCAGCACCACGCGGCGGCCACTGGAGCGGGCGAACACGCGCGACTGCTCCTGCGCCGAGAGGCGGGCAAACAAGGGCAGGATCTCTGTGCCGGCGGCATGATGCGCCTTGCGCAGCGCCTCGGTGGCCTCGCGGATCTCGCGCTCGCCGGGCAGGAAGACCAGCACGTCGCCGGGCCCTTCGCGCTGGGCTTCGTCGACCGCGTCCACCAGGCCGTCCCAGGCGTCGGCGCCGCGCCGGCTGGGTTTGTCCTCGTCCTCCGGCGGGCGGTAGCGCATCTCGATCGGGTAGAGACGGCCGGAGACTTCGATCACCGGCGCGGGCCGGCCCGCGGCATCGGCAAAATGCCGGGCGAAGCGCTCGGCGTCGAGCGTGGCCGAGGTGACGATGATCTTGAGATCCGGCCGCTTGGGCAGCAGATTGCGCAGGTAACCGAGCAGGAAGTCGATGTTCAGGCTGCGCTCGTGCGCCTCGTCGATGATCAGCGTGTCGTAGGCATTCAGGTACGGGTCACCCTGCGTCTCGGCGAGCAGGATGCCGTCGGTCATCAGCTTGATGTGGCTGGTCGGGCCGAGGCGGTCGGTGAAGCGGATCTTGTAGCCCACCGCCTGACCGAGCGGGCTGCCCAGCTCCTCGGCGATGCGCTCGGCGGTGCTGCGCGCGGCGATGCGCCGCGGCTGGGTATGGCCGATCAGGCCGCCGACGCCACGGCCCAGCGCGAGGCAGATCTTGGGCAGCTGGGTGGTCTTGCCGGAGCCGGTCTCGCCACCGACGATGACCACCTGGTGCGCGCGGATGGCCTCGGCAATTTCGTCGCGGCGCGCGCTGACCGGCAAGGCTTCGGGGAAGCTCGGCACCGGCAGGCTGGCCGCGCGCTCGGCAAAGCGCGCCGCCGAGCGCTCGAGCCGGCTGCGCAGCGCCTCGGGCAGGGCGTCCAGCGATCCGGGCCGGGGCTTGAGCCGGCGCAGCTCGCGCTGCAAGCGATGGCGGTCGGCCAGCAGGCAGCGATCGAGCAGGGCAAACGGATCGGCCGGGGCATCGGTGCCCCGCAGGTCAGACTCACTCATCTCAGGCGCGCAACCACTGAAAACTGACGATCCCCAGGCCGGTCATCAGCAAGGAACCGGCCAGGTGCGCCGCCGCCGTCAGCACGGCCCAGCCATATTGCGCGGCGCTGATCATCATCACCACCTCGGCCGAGAAGGTCGAGAAGGTGGTCAGCGCACCGAGAAAACCGGTCACCAGAAACCAGCGCAGCTCCGGCGGCAAGGCGGTGTGATGGGCGAAAAAGGCCAGCGCAATCCCGATCAGGTAGCCGCCGAGCAGGTTGGCGGCCAGCGTGCCCAGCGGCAGATGGAGGAACAGCGGGTTGAGACGCACACCGAGCCACCAGCGAATCCAGGCTCCCAGGGCCGCCCCGACCCCGACGGCAAGGAATCCGGCTGGATTCATGGCAAACACGCACGGGTCGATTCAGATGGGCGCATTCTACCGTGTCGGCGGGGCAGGTCGACCTGTAAGCTTTTGGCGCACGGGCGGGTCTGATCACTCAGGAGGTTCACCCGATGTTGCTTTCCCTGGGAAAACGCCGCGCCTTCGACCAGGTGGTGCGGGCCTACAGCAGCGACCTGTACCGCTTTGCCTACTGGCTGTGCGGCGACCGCTTCGTGGCCGAGGACGTGGTGCAGGAGGCCTTTGCCCGCGCCTGGCAGCGCTGGGACCAGCTGCGCGACAAGGCCGCGCCCAAGCCCTGGCTGCTGACCATCGTCCGGCGCGAACATGCCCGGCTGTATGAGCGCAAGCGCTTCGACTATGTCGACGAGGCGCCCGAGGATCTGGCCATCGCGGCGGACCACGACCCGCTGGAAATGTTCGAGCTCGAACAGGTGATCGGCAATCTGCCGCTGAGCCTGCGCGAGCCGTTTCTGCTACAAACGCTCGGGGGTTTCAGCTGTGCGGAGATTGCCGAACAGCTGGAGACCACTGAAGGCGCGATCATGGTGCGGCTGACCCGTGCCCGCCAGGCCCTGCGCGGCCTGATGGGCGAGTCCGACCGGCCACGCAAGCGAGGCACCCAATGAGCGACACCCACGCCTACACCTGCCTGGACTTCCGGCGCGAAAAGCTGGCCGACCCGCGCCGCCTGTCGCCCGCCGCCCGCCTTCACATGCACGACTGCCCGATGTGCCGCGCCTTTTCCCGCCGTATCGATGCCGGCGAGGCGCAGACAGAACAGGTGCTCGCCGTGCCCGTGCCGGACGGGCTGGCCGACCGGGTGCTGCTCAACGTCCATCATGGCAAGCGCCAGCCGTGGAGCCTGATGGCGCTGGCCGCGACGGTGGCCCTCAGCTTCGGCATCGGCTATTTGCAATGGCAGCCGCGCGCCGACGTCGACTATGGCCGCTTCGCCATCGAACATGTGCTGCACGAACCCGAATCGATGACCGACCACCGCCTCGCCGACCCGAGCCAGTTCCGCTTCGTGCTGGCCAACTTCGGCGCCCGCCTGCACCAGCCGATCGGTACCGTGCGCTACATGAAGCTGTGCCCGGTCCCCGAGGGCACCGGCTGGCACATCGTGCTCGACACCGACTACGGCCCGGCCACGCTGCTGCTCATCCCGGGCAAGCGGCTCAGCACCGCGACGCAGACCACCACGCTCAAGGGCTACACCGCGCGCGCGCTACCGGGCGGCCAGGGCTATTACGCGATAATCACCGAGTCGCCGCAGGCGCTCGAAGCGATCAGCCGTCTGCTGGCCGAGCGGGTGAGCTGGCAGACCTGAGCGCTGGTGAAGACATCGTCGCGGGCCGAGTGCGCAAGACCGCGAACGACCCGCGCAAGCGATGGATTCACGCCCTCCGGGCGATCAGGCGCCGTTGGTGCGGAAACGGTCGGCGCCCGGCAGGCCGTCGCGCAAGGCGGCACGAAAGTCGGGCTCGGACATCGGGCGAGCAAACAGGTAGCCCTGCATCACCGGGCAGCCATGTGCCTGCAACACCCGCGCCTGCGCCTCGGTCTCCACCCCCTCGGCCACCAGCCCCATGCCAAGGCTGCGCGCCATGGCGATGATCGCGCGCACGATGGCCGGGTCATGGCGGCCGCCATCGCAATCCTGCACGAAGGAGCGGTCAATCTTGAGGGTATCGACGGCGAAACGCTTGAGATAGGCCAGCGAGGAGTAACCGGTGCCGAAATCGTCGACTGCCAGCGACAGGCCCAGGCTGTGCAAGCCCCGCAATACCTCGGCCGTGGCGTGGGTGTCGCGCATCAGGGCGGATTCGGTCACTTCCAGCTCGATCACGCCGGCCGGCACCTCGTGGGCGGAGAGCGTGTCGTGAATGCTCGCCAGCAAGTCCTGCCGGCCGAACTGGATGGCCGACAGATTGACCGCGATCGGCACCACCGACAGGCCGGCAGCGCGCCAGCGGCTGATGTCCTCGCAGGCCTGGTTGAGCACCCACTGCCCGAGCTGTCCGATCAGGCCCATCTCTTCGAGCAGCGGAATGAAGGCCACCGGACCGATCAAGCCCTTGCTCGGATGGTGCCAGCGCACCAGCGCCTCGCCACCCACGATGCAGCCGCGGTCGGCATCCACCTTGGGCTGGTACACCAGCGCGAACTGGTCTTCGTCGATCGCCTCGCGCAGCGCACTTTCCATGCTCAGGCGCGCCTCGGCGTCGACCTTCATCTGCTCGGTATAGCACTGGATGGTGTCATGTTCGCCGCGCCGGCGCAGCGCACCGAGTGCCATCTCGGCCGACTTGAGCAAGGCCTCGGCGCTGTCGCCGTGCTTGGGGTAGAAGGCCATGCCGACGCTGAAGGAGACACTCAAGGTCTGGCCATCGACATGCACCGGCGAGCCGGCCCGCGCCAGCAGCGCGGAGATCTCGGCCTCGATCGCGGCCCGCCCGGAGGCCCCTTCGATGAACAGGCCGAAGTTGTCGGCGTTCAGGCGCGCCATGCGCGGTGCGTCGAGTCGGTCGGGCGCCAGGCCGTCTTCTGCCGCCCCGGCCTGTCCCGAGCCCAGGCGCAGCGCCAGTACCTGCAGCACACGGTCGGCGGCGTCCTGGCCGAGGGTTTCGTTGATCCGCTTGAAGCGGTCGACATTGATCAGCACCACGGCACAATGCCCGCCACGCACATTCTCTCGCAGCAGGGCCGACTGCAGGGCCTCGCGAAAATGGACGCGGTTGGGCAGGCCGGTGAGGTCGTCGAAATAGGCCAGCTGGCGGATGCGCTGCTCGGCCGAGACCCGTTCGGTGATGTCCTGCAAGGTGCCCTGCACCTGCACCACGCGGCCACTGGCGTCGCACAGCGGTACAGCCATTTCGAGCGCCGTGCACACCTGTCCGTCGGCACGCTGGATGCGGTATTCCAGCGAGTAACGCTGACCCTCGCAGACGCTGTCGAGCGATTTGCAGACACGCTCGCGATCCCCCGGGTGGACCCGCTCGATCAGCGCCGACAGCCCGCTGCCAAACGACGCGGCATCTTCGCCGAACAGCGCGCAGTAGTTGTCGGAGCGGTGGAAGCGGTCGGTGCCCAGATCCCACTCCCAGCTGCCGATGTGTGCAATCTGCTGCGCTGCGCTGAGGTTGCGCTCGCTGCGCACCAGGCCGTCGACCGCTTCGGCCGCGCGCAGGGCGTAGCGCACGCGATGGCGCAGCAAGGTCCAGTTGATGGGCTTGGGGATGAAGTCGGTGGCGCCGCTGTCGTAGGCGCGCTCGATGGAGGCGGAGTCCTCCAGGCCGGTGAGCATGATGACCGGCACCCGCACCCCCTGGCTGCGCAGGCGCCGGCAGGTTTCAAAGCCGTCGATGCCCGGCATCAGCACGTCGAGCAGCACCAGGTCGGGGTGGTAGTCGGCGAAACGCGCGAGGCCGGCCTCGCCCCCGGCGGCCTCGGCCACCCGGAAGCCGGCTTCCTCCAGCGCCGCGCATGCCAGCATGCGCGTCACATCGTCGTCGTCGATCACCAGCAGCCGCGCAGGTCGCTCAGTCTCGGTCATAAGTCAGATCCATCATCGGGGGCTGCGTATCGAGGTGTACGCCCTCTTGCGCCAAGGCGTCGATATAGGCGGTGAAGGCGTCCGGCATCTCGGCCACCTCATTCAGGTTGTCGAGGGTATCACCGGCCTTGAGCGCACCGTCAACGCTGCGCGCCAGCGCCGCCAGGCGCGCCGCCCCGACAGCCGCTGCGGCAGACTTCATCTTGTGGGCAAGGCGTTGCGCGCCCGGCCGATCGGCGTCCGCGCGGGCCTTGAGCAACGCGCGCACCTGCTGGCCGGTTTCGCGGATGAACAGATCGACCAGCCGTTTGAGCATCGGCGCCGACCGGTCACCACGCACCCCGGGCACCCCGAGCAGGACATCGATGTCGAGAGCGGGCACCTCGCCAGCGGGCGCGTCGGGCTTGCCGCGCACGGGCGTCGCTGGCGCCGCGGTGGCCTCCGTTGACGCGGACGGCGCCCAGCGCACCAGCGCATCGCGCAGCCGCTCGCCGGTCACCGGCTTGGTGAGGTAGTCGTCCATGCCGGCCGACAGGGCCGCCGCCCGGTCGTCGCGCTGGGCGTTGGCGGTCAGCGCCAGGATCGGCACCCGCTCGCCGCCCACGCTGGCCCGTTCGGCGCGACGGATCTGGCGAGTCGCTTCGATACCGTCCATCTCCGGCATCTGGATATCCATCAGCACCAGATCGAATGCGCCCTTGCGGTACATGGCGACCGCCTCGCGGCCGTTGCTGGCGACCGTGACCCGGCAGCCGCATTCACCGAGCAGCGCGCAAACGATCTCCGCATTGACTGGGTGGTCCTCGGCCAGCAGGACCCGTGCCCGCGAGCGCAGACCGGGGTCATTACGCGGCTGCTGGCGCGCATGCGCCGGGGGGTCGCCGCGCAGCACGGCCAGCAGATCGCAGGCCAGCACGGGCTTGGGCACGCAGGCGTCGGCGCCGGCAGCGCGCGCGTCTTCTTCGTCGCTGGCCGAGCGCAACCGTGTGAGCGCGACGATACGCTGGCCATCGCGGCGCAGGCGCGCGATCTGCGACAGCGCGTCATCATCACCGCCGAGGCGATCGACGAACACCACGGGGTAACTGGTGTCAGCCGCATCGCGCAGAGCGGCCTCATCCGGATAGGCGTCAGCCGGGTAGCCCAGAGCGGCGAGCTGCTCGGTCAGCGCCGCGCGCAGCGGCGCCTGGGCGGCAACGATGGCCACACGCGGCCCGCTCGGCGGCGCCGGAACAGGGCCGGCCGACTCGGCAACGATGTCGAAGCAGAACTGGGTATGCTCCCCGGGAACGCTCTCGAAGCGCAGCACGCCGCCCATCAGCTCGACCAGCTGACGAGAGATGGTCAACCCCAGCCCCGTCCCGCCAAACCGGCGCGCCATGGAGCTGTCGGCCTGCGAGAAGGCCTGGAACAGCCGCGGCTGCAGATCGGCCGGAATGCCGATGCCGGTATCGGCCACACGGCCCTGCAGTCGCACCACGCCATCCGCATCGGTCTCGGCATCGAGGTCGATCCGGATGTGCCCCTGGTCGGTAAACTTGACGGCATTCGACACCAGGTTGTTGAGCACCTGGCGGAAGCGATGCCCGTCGGCGCTGATCCGCTCGGGCACGGCGGCCGGCACCACCACCATCAACTCGACATCCTTGCGTTGCGCCCGCTCGGCAAAGAGCAGGGCGACATCCTCGACCGCCTGCCGCGGCGAAAAGTCGATCTGCTCGAGTTCCAGCTTGCCGGCTTCGATCTTGGATACATCGAGGACATCATTGATCAGGTACAGCAAGGACTCAGCCGAGGCG
>JAWKYX010000075.1:0-8494 GCA_041396265.1 Rhodocyclaceae bacterium | reverse complement strand
GTCAAGACCATGTCGGTGCAGCCGCCGCGCGGCCAGGGCAGCGTGCGCACCATCGAGATTCCGGGCGTGGACCTGCAGCCCTGTGGCGGCACGCATGTGCGCCGCACCGGCGAGATCGGCGCCATGGTGGTGGCGCGCATCCGCAGCGAAGGCAAGCGCAACAAGCGGGTGACGATCGCCTTCGCGGACGCCTGAAACTGCGCTAGCTGCGCGCGGTGCGCAGCAGCACCAGCTCCTCGGCGCTGGTTGGATGGACCGCGATGGTGCGGTCGAGATCGGCCTTGGTGGCGCCCATGGTGATGGCCACGGCCAGCGCCTGGATGATCTCGCCCGAGTCGGCGCCGATCAGGTGGGCGCCGAGCACCTTGTCGGTGGGGGTGTCGACGATCACCTTCATGTAGGCGCGCTCGTTGCGGCCGGCCAGGGTGTGCTTCATGGGGCGGAAGTCAGCCTCATACACCGTGACCGTGTGGCCGGCGTTGATGGCGTCGGCTTCGGACAGGCCGATGGTGCCGATTGACGGCTGGCTGAACACCGCGGTGGCGATCAGGCGGTGGTCGACCACGCGTGGCGTGCCACCGAACACCGTGTCGGCAAAGGCGCGGCCCTCGGCGATGGCCACCGGGGTGAGCGCGGCGCGGTCGGTCACATCACCCACGGCGTAGATCGAGCCGATCGAGGTGCACGAATCGGCGCTGACGCGGATCGCGCCGCTTCGGTCATCCACCTCCACGCCGGCCTCGGCCAGGCCAAGGCCGTCGGTGTTGGGGCGGCGGCCGAGGGCGGAGAGCACCACGTCGGCCTCGATCACCTGCCCGTCCTTGCCGATGCAGCGGATGCCGTTGGCGCCGCGTTCGAGCTTGACCGGCTCAAAGCCGGGGCGCAGGTTCACGCCGCGCTCGGCCATGGCGGTGGCGAGCCGGCGGCGGATGTCGTCGTCGAAGCCGCGCAGCGGCAGGTCGGCCCGGTAGGCGAGCGTGGTGTCGCTGCCGAAGCCGGCAAAGATGCCGGCGAACTCGACGGCGATATAGCCGGCGCCGAGCACCAGCAGGCGGCGCGGCAAGGTGGTGAGATCGAGCAGCTCGTTGGAGCTGATGGCCAGGTCCAGGCCGTCGATGGGCGGATGGCTGGGCGTGCCGCCGGTGGCGATGAGGATATGCCCGGCACTGACACGGCGGCCGCCGACCTCGACGGTGTGCGCATCGACAACGCGCGCCTGCCCTTCGAGCAGGGTGACTTGGGCGTCGGCGAGCATCTTGCGATAGATGGTTTCGAGCCTTGCGGTTTCACGGTTCTTGGCGGCGGTCAGCGCGCCGAGGTCGAAGCTCGGCGGCACCACCTCCCAGCCATACCCGGGGGCGTCGGCAAAGGCGTCGGCAAACTGTGAGGCGTACATCAGCAGCTTCTTCGGTACGCAGCCGCGGATCACGCAGGTGCCGCCCACGCGGTCGCCCTCGCAGATGGCCACTCGCGCGCCATGGACCGCAGCGCGCCGGCTGGCGGCGACGCCGCCGGAGCCGGCGCCGATGGTGATGAGGTCAAAATCGTAGTCCGACATGCTGCTCCCCGTGCGTTGAACCGTTGCCGTGGAGTGTAGCAGTCCGACCGGAATCGGGCCTTGGCCGCCGCCTCAGCGCGGGATCAGTGACTGCTCGCCGAGGTCGAGCGCATACACCGTGGTGCGTCCGTGGCGGGTCAGCGCCACCGCGCCCAGGCCGCCCAGCCGGCGGCGTTCGCCGTTGGGTTTGCCGTTCTTGTAGTAGCGGGTCAGCCCCAGGCGCAGTACGGTCTGCGTGGTGTAGGCCGGGTCGCGGTAGAAGACGGCGGTGGTGCCGGCCTCGCGGCTGCTATACACCTCGCGCCGGATGCGCAGCATGCGGATGTCGTAGATCAGGCGGGCGCTGGAGGTGCTGGCCTGGCTGACCACATGGCCGGCGTGCAGGCGCTGCCAGGCGGCCGGGCTGTCGACATAGGTGTAGCCGGTCTTGCCGGACTTCTGGCCGCGCGTGTTGCCGATGATACGGAAGCCGACGCCGAGATCGGCAAAGCCGGCGACCAGGTCGTCGGTGTCGAAGGCATCGAGTGGAAAGTCTTTGCCGGCCTGGATGTTGCCGCGACCGCCCGCCTGGCGGATCAGCCGGGCGGCGATGCGCTCGCGCAGGCGATTCTGCGCCAGGGTGGCTTCGTCACCCTGCGGCTGTTGTTCAAGAAAGGCGATGAGCTCGGGGATGGTGCCATCGAGGTCAAGCTCGGCGTCGGTGGCCGGCGGCGGGGCGTCGGGGGCAGAGACCGCCGGCGCCGGTGCAGGCGTGACCGTTGCCGGGCTGGTCGCTGGCGCCGGACCGGCAGTCGGCGGGAGCGAGGGAGACGGACGCGTGTCGACACGCGGCGTGGCGCAGCCGATCAGCAAGACAGTGGCAAGGGCGGGCAACGCAAGAGGCAGGGCGCGCTGAAGCATGGCGTGCAGGCTCGTTCGGTTCGGGTGGCCCGAGTCTAGCAGGCTGCGGCCGGCCTGTCGGCAGGGATGCCAACGGTGTTGCGATCGTTTACGCTTCGGCGTTTTCCTCATTCCGGATGCCAGCATGTCGACTCTCGCCCCAGCCCCCGATCTCGAGGCCGATCCGCGCGTCAAAGCCGTGTTCGACGATATCCGCGCTACCCGCCAGACCGGCTTCATCAACAACATGTGGCGCTACCTGGCCTTCGACCCCGTGCTGCTGGCGCAGACCTGGGCCGAGGTGAAGGCGGTGATGGCGACCCCCTCCGAGATCGATCCGCTGACCAAGGAGATGCTCTACATCGCGGTGTCGATCGCCAACAACTGCGGTTACTGTGTGCACTCGCACACCGCGGCGGCGCGCGCCAAGGGCATGGGCGAGGGACAGTACGCCGAGTTGCTGAAGATCGTCGCGCTGGCAGCCAAGACCAATCATCTCGCCACCGCGCTGCAAGTGCCGGTCGACCCCTGCTTCGACGCCGGAGCCGCGGGTGCCTGAGCTGTCCCTGGTCTGGCTCGTCGGCCTGACTGCGGCGGCGTTTGTGGCGGGCTTCATCAGCTCCATTGCCGGCGCCGGCGGCATGATCGTGCTGCCCTGCCTGCTGTGGGCCGGCGTGCCACCGGTGCAGGCGCTGGCGACCAACAAGTGCCAGAGCGTGTTCGGCACCCTGTCCTCGGCGCTCAACTTCCTGCGCAAGGGGCATCTGCAGCTGCGTCCCTTGCGCTGGGCCTTGCTCTACGCGCTGATCGGCGCAGTCATCGGCACGCTGTGGGTCCAGCGGGTCGACGCCGCGCTCCTCGAGGCGGTGCTGCCCTATGTGCTGATCGTGCTGGCCGGCTACTTCGCCGTGTCGCCGCGCATTGCCGACCTCGATACGCCGCCGCGGCTGCGCGCATCGGTGTTCGATCCGCTGGTCGGTGGCGGTCTTGGCCTGTATGGCGGCGCCTTCGGGCCGGGGATGGGCTCGTTTTCCGCGGCGGCCTTCGCCGGCCTGCGCGGCTTCAACATGCGCAAGGCCACCGCCTCGACCAAGCCGCTGGTGCTGGTCGCCAACGCCAGCTCGCTGGTGATCTTCATCGCCGGCGGTCATGTGCTGTGGGCGCTCGCCCTGAGCATGGCCGTGGCGCAGTTTGCCGGTGCGCGCCTGGGCTCGAACCTGGTGATCCGCCGTGGCGCGGCGCTGGTCAAGCCGGTGATTGTGTGCACCACGCTGGCGATCGCCGTGCGCCTGGTGCTGAAGAACGGCTGAGGCCGCGCGAATTCGGGCGCGTATCGAACCGGCGAGGCCGTGAGGGCTTGCTATGCTGTCGCTATGGCAAGCATTTTCATCAGCTACCGTCGCGACGACAGTCAGGGGTTTGCCGGGCGCCTGGAAGACGATCTGTCGGAGCGCTTTGGTGACGACCGGGTGTTCCGCGACCGTGAGATCCCGGCCGGCAGCGATTTTGCGCGCCATCTCGAGGCGCGGCTGGATGCGGCGGAGGTGGTGCTGGTGGTGATCGGCCGGGGCTGGCTCGATCAGCGCGATGCCGAGGGGCGCCTGCGGCTCGATTCGCCGGACGATTGGGTGCGCCGGGAGATCGAGCGGGCGTTGGCGCGTGCCGTGCCGGTGGTGCCGGTGCTGGTCGGTGGGGCGGTCATGCCGTGGCCGGACCAGCTGCCGGACAGTCTGGCGGAGCTGGCGGGGCGGCAGGCGTTCAGTGTGTCCGACCAGCGCTGGTCGACTGACATGGACGCGCTGGCCGCGCAGTTGGCGCGGATTTCCCCCGAGCTGGCGCGTCATCTCAAGGTGCACGGCGGGCACGGGCCGCGGGAGCTGTTCGAGCTGCTGCGCGAGCGCATACACGAGGCCGGGCAGGCGGCCAACGGTGAGGCGCGCGCCGCCGGTGGCGGGTTCGCACGCTGGGTGGCCGGCCGCCTGGGCCGGGTGTTCGGCGTGGTGGTTACGCTGGCGGTGGCCTATCTTCTGGTGCGTGCGCTCGGTGGCAGCGAACTCAACCGCATGCTCGACCGTGTCATTGCGACCGCGATCGAGCAGTTCAGGGCCGTGTTCTAGGGCCGTTTGCGGGCGTCAGAAGTGCCAGCGGGCGTGCAGGGTTGGCGTGTTGGTGTCGACGCCCGGCATGTCCTGGTTGCCGAACTTGTTGCGCCACAACTCGTAGCCCACGCCCATGAAGAAACGGTTCGGCGTGCTGCCCGCGGCGGCGCCGACGTCGGCCATCAGCGCGGTGCGCATCAGGAACTCTTCGCCAACGGGGCGGCCGGTGTAGTCCTCGCCGCGGCGGAAGGCGTGGGCGAAGAAGCCTTCGAAGCGCACCGGCACGCCACCGAGGGCGAAGGGCACCCGCCAGGCGGCATGCAGCATGGGGTAGGCGTCGAAGCCGATGTAGTCTTCATTGCCGGGCGCCTTGCATGGCGGCAGGCCGCAGTGGTTCCACTCCTTGGCCATCAGCAGCGATACGTCGACAAAGCCCGGCGGGGCGATCTTGAAGCGCAGCGTCGGCCCGAGCACCAGCACGCGCTTGCGCGGCGCGAAGCGGTTGTCCTTGCTGTTCCAGTCGAAGCCGGCGGTGAGCGCCACGTCGCGGATCGGGCCAGCCGCCAGCGGGGTGTCGAAGACCTTGCCCAGAGAGAGCAGGTGGCGATAGACGATGTAGAACTCGGTGGCACCGTGCTTGCTGTCGCGGGCGGGGTCGACATCGTCCGAGCGCAGCATTTTCACGCTGGCCAGATTCATGCCGTGGCTATAGCCGCTGGCATGCACGAACTCGAGGATGTCCTTGCGTACCGGCGAACGGTTGGCCGGCTCGGTGAAGCGGTTGCCGGCGGTGTAGGTCAGCGAGTTGTCCTGCCAGTCGATGGCGTGGGCGGGCAGGGTGGCCAGGGCGCCGGCGACAAGCGCAGTGGCGGGGATGATCGCGCGCAACATGAGGGTCTCCGTTTTTGTTCGGCACGGAGTATCGCCGTTGCGGCGGCGCCTGGCTTTGATCTGAGTCGGGCTCAGGGGCGATTGCCGATGCGTTGCTCGAGGTCGGCGACCACCACCGAGAGGGCCTGGGTGGAAATGACGACCTCGATCAGCGAGAGCACCAGCGAGACTGCCAGCGTGACGATCGACAGGCCGAACAGCCAGTGGCCGAGCGAGCTATGGGCCAGGAAGATGGCCAGCATCGCCAGCGCGCAGAGCAGGAAGCTGATGACCGCAAAGGTCTGCATGAAGCGGATCAGGCTGATGCGCCGCTTGAGACCGGGGATCTGCGCACGGGCCAGGGCCATGTCGTCATCGTCGCTGCCGGCGAGCTGGCGGATCACCTGGGCGAGCGTCAGGAAGCGGTTGGTGTACGCCAGCAGCAGCAGCGAGATGGCGGGGAACAGCAGGGCGGGGGTGGTGATGTCCATGGGCGGGTGATGGGGTGATGAGGTGATGGGGGGGCGAGCGCGTGGCGGCGGTTATCCAATCACCAACATCGCATGACCACTCGACAAGCTACACCTTGTGGGTCGACAGCAAAATGCTGGTTTCGGTACTGGCGATGCCGTCGATGCTGCGGATGCGGCCGAGGGCGCGATCAAAGGCCTCCAGCGTGTCGGCGCGGATCTCGGCGACGAAGTCCCAGCGGCCGTTGGTCGAGTGCAGGGTCTGCACCGCCGGCTCGCCGCGCAAGGCCTTGAGCACCGTGGCGCTGGTATTGCCCTCGATGGCGATGCCCATCCAGGCACGGATGCGGTGTGCCTCTGCGCCGGGCTTGAGGCGCACGGTGTAGCCGTCGATCACGCCGCTGACCTCGAGCTTGCGCAGGCGATTGAGCACCGTGCCGCGCGCGACGCGCAGCTGGCGGGCGAGGGTGGCGACGGGCAACCGGGCGTCGTCGCGCAGCAGGGCGATGAGCTGGCGGTCGGTGTCGTCGAGCTCGTGCAGTGCGTCAGTCATGGCTGACACTTTGCCATGAATCGTGGCGAAAGTGATCAATCCATGAGCTGTATGTTGATGCTGCAGTCGTCCAGACTGTGGGTAGCTCCGGCGGTTCCGGAGCGCTTGGACGAGGCATCGACATGAACGAATCCGCCCATATCCTGCTGGTTGCGCCAACGCACTATGAAGTGCGCTACGCCATCAATCCATGGATGGAGCCCGAGCGCTGGCTGCGCGATGCTGCTGGCTTCGGCGCGCAGGCGCGGCGCAGCTTCGACGCCCTGGCGACGGCACTGCGCGCGGCCGGTTGCCGGCTGACGGTGATCGAGGGTGCCCCCGGCCTGCCGGACATGGTGTTTCCGGCCAACGCCGGTGTGGTGCTCGATGGCCGCTTGCTGCTCGCCCGCTTCCGTTACCCCGAGCGCCAGGGCGAGGAGGCGCCGTTTGCCCGCGCCTTTGACGCCCTGCGCGAGGCCGGGATCCTGCGCGAGGTGGCGACCCTGCCCGAGGGCGTGTTCCAGGAGGGGGCGGGCGACTGCCTGTGGGATGCGACGCGGGGGCTGTTCTGGGTCGGCTGGGGGCAGCGCTCGAACCGCGCTGCGGTGCAGGCCGTGGCGGACTATTTCGGCCAGCCGGTGGTGTCGCTGGAACTGGTGACGGCGCGGTCCTACCACCTCGACGTGTGCTTCTGCCCGCTTGCCGGTGGCGAGATCCTGTATTACCCGCCGGCGTTGTCGGCGGATTCGCTGGCGCGGCTGCGCGAGCGGGTGCCTGCGGCGCAGCGGATCGAGGCCACCGAGGACGACCTGGCGCATTTCAGCGTCAATGCCGTGAGCGTGGGCCGCGAGGTGGTGATGAGCCGCACCACCGACCGCCTGCGCGGTGTGCTCACCGAACGTGGCTACCGGGTACGCGAGGTCGATCTGTCGCCCTTCATGATGTCGGGTGGCGGCGCCTTCTGCATGACGCTGCGGCTGGATCGTCGCAGCACGGCCCCGCACGCCGAAACCATGGCCGCGGTGACGGCCTGAGGAGTGGATCATGACCCGATTCATCGACGTCCCTGATCTCCAGCGCTGGCTGCGTCAACGCGGCGTGGCTGCGGTGCTGGTCGACCTGGCGGCGGCGATCCGCCAGGATTTCCTGCGCTGGGAGGCCTTCGAGAAGTCACCGCGGGTGGCCAGCCACTCGCCGGTCGGCGTGATCGAGTTGATGCCTGCCTGCGACGGCGTGCTGTACGGCTTCAAATATGTGAATGGGCATCCCAAGAATGCCCGCGAGGGCAAGCTCACGGTGATGGCCTTCGGCCTGCTCGCCGAGGTCGATACCGGCTACCCGCTGCTGCTGTCCGAAATGACCCTGACCACGGCGCTGCGTACTGCCGCCACTTCGGCGCTGGCGGCGCAGGCCATGGTGCGGCCCGGGGCGCGCTGCATGGCGCTGATCGGCAACGGCGCGCAAAGCGAGTTCCAATCACTGGCCTTTCATGCCCTGCTGGGCGTCGACCGTATCCAGGCCTATGACATCGACCCGGCCGGCACCACGCGGCTGCAGCGCAATCTGGCCCAGGTGCCCGGCTTGCGCATCGAGGCCATGCCCAGCGTTGAAGCGGCCGTGGCCGACGCGGACATCATCACCACCGTGACTGCCGACAAGCGCCAGGCGACCATTCTCAGCGACGCCATGGTGCCGCCCGGCGTGCATCTGAATGCCGTGGGCGGCGACTGTCCGGGCAAGACCGAGCTCGATCCGGCCATCCTGACGCGCGCGCGGGTGGTGGTTGAGTTCGCGCCGCAGACCCGGGCCGAGGGCGAGATCCAGCAGATGGCGGCGGATTTCCCCGTCACCGAATTGTGGCAGGTGCTGGCCGGCCAGGTGCCGGGGCGCGGCAGCGCGGACGAGGTGACGGTGTTCGATTCCGTCGGCTTCGCGCTGGAGGATTTTTCTGCGCTGCGCTTCCTGTATGAGCAGGCCGTTGCCGCCGGTGTCGGCCGCGATCTGGCGCTGGTGCCCCGGCTCGACGATCCGCGGGATCTGTTCTCGCTGGTGTGTGCGCCAGGTGTCGCGCTGGTGGGCGTAGCGT
>JAWKYX010000074.1:0-10499 GCA_041396265.1 Rhodocyclaceae bacterium | reverse complement strand
GCGCATCGTCGTCGCGGTCAACCTCTCCGCCAGTCAATTGAGTCAGCCCAGCTTGGTCGATACCGTCGCCGACATCCTGCGCGAGACCGGGCTTCCGCCGGCGCTGCTCGAACTTGAACTGACCGAGAGTGCGCTGATGGAAGACCCCGAGCAGGCCAATGACGTGCTGCGTCGCCTCAAGGCGCTCGGCCTGCGCCTGGCCATTGACGATTTCGGTACCGGCTACTCCAGCCTGGCCTATCTCAGCCAGTTCCCGGTCGATCAGCTCAAGATCGACCGCAGTTTCGTCGAGCAGGTCGGCTCGGATGCCGCCTCCGAGGCCATCTCTACCTCGGTGATTGCGCTCGCCCACCAGATGGGCCTGCGTGTCATTGCCGAAGGTGTGGAGAGTGAGGCGCAGCTCGCCTTCCTTGGTCGACACGGCTGTGACGAGATCCAGGGCTATTACTTCAGCGCGCCGATTCCGGCCTCGGCCTTCGCCGTGTTGCTCGGCAGCGGCCGGCTGCTGGTGGCGTCAGAGACGCCGGAGACCGCGCGTACCCTGCTCATCGTCGACGACGAACCGGCGGTGCTGGCGATGATGACGCTGGCACTCGACGGCCAGGGCTACCGCGTGCTGACTGCCCGCAGCGCCCGCGAAGCGCTCGCGCTCATGGCCAGCAACACGGTTCAGGTCATCGTGACCGACCAGCGTATGCCGGAGATGGGGGGCGCCGAGTTGCTCCAGCGGGTCGGCGCACGTTATCCCGACACCTTGCGCATCGTGCTCTCCGGCTATGCCGATACGGAACATCTGCGTGCTGCGGTGAGCAGCGGCGAGATCTACAAGTTCTTCACCAAACCCTGGGACGAAGCGCACCTGCGCAAACAGGTTGACGATGCGTTTCGTCACCAGGCGGCCCGGGCGGCGGCACGCCGGGCGCACGACAAAACAGCGTCACCGTTGCCGTCGCTCCCGGCCAGCACCGGCGAGAGCGGTTGAGTGATCGCCGCCGCCGGCGGAGCCCACTCAGCGATCGACCGGGAAGTTCTCCTGGACCCGCCGGCCGATGCGTTCGAGCAAGGCCCGGCCGGCATTGGCGCCCGGAGAGTGCCCGCCCGGCGGCCGAAAGACGAGATGGATGCGCTCATCATCCGGCGTGTCGAGCTGGTACAGCCCCACGGTGAGCGGGCAGTAGGCGATACGCTCGGGCGCCTCGCGCACCAGTTGGCTGGCCACCAGAACACTGCAGAAAGCAAAAACCTCGGCCTGTCGATACGGTGTGGTGCCGTGGTGCAGGTCAGCGTCCGTGCGCGCCAGCATCTGGCCGAAATCGCTCACTGACGAGACACGAAGCCCCTCATCGATGATGGCGTCGTTGAGTGCGATACGCGCGATCGCGTAGTCGGTGGTGTTGAGGCGCTGGTGGGCAATGTCGTCGGCGCGGGTGGGCGGTGCCAGCACGAGCGTCAGGCCGAGCAGGGCGGGCAGGGCGAAAGGTCGAGTCATGGCGTGTTCCGGGGGGTGTTCGGCGATTCTACCGCGCGAAAAAAGACGGCGCCCGAGGGCGCCGTTCAAGTCGAGGGAGATCGTGTTTTTCCGATACGGTCAGAAGAAGACGATGCCCCCGAGGGAGATCGTGCGCGTCTTCAGGTCGCCGTTGCCGCCGGAGTTGATGGCGTCCGGGCCGCTGGCCTTTTCCTGGTTGTATTCGGCCACCAGGGTGATGTACTTGTTGAGCGTGTGATAGACGCCCAGCGTGGTGCCGCGGAACTTGTTGCTGCCGGTCAGCGTGCCGCCCTTGTCCTTGTTCTCGCCGTAGTTCAGGCCGACCTTGGTGGCGCCGAACTTGTAAGTGCCCTGCAGGAAGTATCCCGAGCTGTCGGTCTCGCCGTTGGGCGAGTGGAACAGTGCGCCGACGGTCGACAAGCCCAGCCCCTTGCCGTTGAAGCCGTAGGCCAGCGCCTCGAACTGGCCGAAGGCCATCTTGGCGCCGAGCTCGAAGCCGCGGGCGCTGAAGGTCTTGGTGTTCGACAGCCCTTCGTCGGTGCTCTGGTGGATCAGGCCGCCCCACACCGAGCCCGGGTTGTTCCCTTTCCAGTCATAGCTGGCGATGGCTTGCAGGCCCGGAGTGGAGGTCTCGCCGCTGCCGATGAAGTCACTCGGCTGGAAGATCCCGACCGAGGCCGAGAAGCCGCTCATGTCCGGCGTGGTGTAAGTGATCTGCGGCTGGAAGCCGGTGTACATGTAGCCGTGGCCGATCATGCCGAAGGTGGTGTTGAACGGGATCGAGGCGTTGGTGTTGCCGCCCAGGCCGAGCAGGGTCATGTCGGAGAGGATCACCTTCTGGCCGAACAGGCCGATGTCGCGGCCGATCTTGACGGTGCCCATGTCGGCGTTGCCGAACTGGAAGTACAGGTTGCGCACGTCGATCTGCGAGTACGGGTCCTGGCGGCCGCTGCCGCTCTTGGAGATCGGCAGGCCAACCACGCTCGAATCATTGTTCAGGCCCGGGGCGAAGCCCACGTGCGCCTTGATGTCCAGCCCTTCGGCCTTGGTGGTGAACACAAAGTTGATCCAGCCCGGCAGCAGGCCGTTGGTGATGCCCGAGTTGTTGACCTTGCCGCGATCGTCCTCGGCGGTGCGGAAGGCGTAGAAGCCGTTGACCGTGGCGTTGATGTCCAGCGTCTTGTCGCCCTCGGTGAAGCTGACGGCGCCGGCACAGCCCGAGGCCGTGATGAGGGCGACGCCAATGGCGCGTGCGATGAGCGTTTTTTGCATGTGTTTGTCTCCAATGCTTGGTCTTTGTCGAATGTCCGCGCCAGCTGCGCGGTCGCCTCCCTGTGACGGATGAGCTCCACCGTCGTCACGGCGCAGGCTAGGTATCGCGATGTTCGTGCCCGGTTGCGGGCAAAGCGTCGTGTGCCGCCACCGGGGCGGCGGCAAGCCCATGGCGGCGCGGTTCTTCCCGCACCGGCTACCCGTTCGGGGTGTGCCGACGGCCGCCACGGCTGTCCAGCAAATGGACACCCCTGCTACGCAATGTGGCAGGTGCCCGCCGAACAGGCGGCGGTGCGCCACCCCGGCGGCGCCGGCCCGCGCCCGGCTTGCCCCTGCGCAGGAGACGGCGGTAAGGTGGATCACCTCGGGCGACCTCCCGGAACACCCATGGCGCACGCCCCCGACACGGACAACCATCACGATGCCGAGCGGCTGCTGCAGCTGGTCGACGCGCTCGCTGGCGAGTTGCGTCCCGGCGCGCAGCTTCGGGCCGGTCTCGACAGCCAGCTCGACCGCGACCTCGGCCTCGACAGCCTCGCCCGGGTCGAGCTGCTGGCGCGTGTCGAGCGCGCGTTTGGCGTGCAGCTGCCGACCGACGTGCTGGGCGATGCGCAGACCCCGCGTGATGTGCTCGCCGCGCTCGCCAAGGCGGGTCATGCGCCCCGGCCGGTGGCCGGCGAGGGCGGCCGGCAGGCGGCGCCGGCGCGCGTGGCCGGCCTGCCCGAGGACGCGCCGCGCCTCATCGAGGTGCTTGACTGGCATCTGGCACGCCACCCCGACCGCACGCATGTCACCTTCTACCGCGCGCCCGATGCCACCGAGACGCTGAGCTATGCCCAGCTGGCCGAGGCCGGCCGCAGCATGGCCGGGGCACTGTGCCGGGCCGGGGTCGGGCCGGGCGACTGCGTGGCGCTCATGCTGCCCTCGGGGCTCGACTTCTTCCGCTGCTTCTTCGGCATCCTCATGGCCGGTGCCGTGCCGGTGCCCATGTACCCGCCGGCACGGCCGGCCCAGCTCGAGGACCACCTGCTGCGCCAGGCCGGTATCCTGCGCAACTGCGAGGCGCAGGTGCTGATCACCTTCGATACCGTCCGGCCGTTGGCACGGATGCTCACCGGCCTGTCGCCGAGCCTGCGCCATGTGCTCACCCCCGCCGATCTCGACGCTCCGCCGGCGGCAGTGGCGGCCACCGCTGCCGACGATCTGGCGCTGATCCAGTACACCTCAGGTTCGACCGGCGACCCCAAGGGCGTGATGCTCAGCCACCGCAATCTGCTGGCCAACATCCGCGCCTGGGGGCGGGCGATCGGCCTGGGCTCGACCGACGTGGCGGTGAGCTGGCTGCCGCTGTATCACGACATGGGCCTGATTGGTGCCTGGCTGGGCAGCCTCTACCATGGCTGCCCGCTGGTGCTGATGTCGCCGCTCGATTTCCTGGCCCGGCCCGAGCGCTGGCTGTGGGCGATCCATCACCACCGCGGCACGGTGACCGCCGCGCCCAATTTCGCCTTCGAGCTGTGCGTCAAGCGGCTCGCCGATGCACCGCTCGATGGGCTGGACCTGTCCTCCTGGCGCCTCGCGGCCAATGGCGCCGAGCCGGTCAGCGCCGACACGCTGGCGCGTTTCGCGCAGGTTTTTGCCCGCTACGGCCTGCGCCCCGAGGCGCTGGCGCCGGTCTACGGGCTGGCCGAGTCGACCGTTGGCCTGTGCGTGCCGCCGCCCGGGCGCGGGGTGCGTGTGGATCGCGTGGCGCCCGACCCGATGCGCAGCCGCGGCGTGGCCGAGCCAGTGGCTGAGGGGACGGACGCATTGCGCTTCATCGCCTGCGGCCCGCCCTTGCCCGGGCATCAGGTGCGCGTGGTCGACGGCGCCGGCCGGCCGCTGCCCGAACGGCGCGTCGGGCGGCTGGAATTTCGCGGCCCCTCGGCCACCCGCGGTTACTACCGCAACCCGGCCGCCAGCGCGCGGCTCGTCGATGACGGCTGGCTGGTGACGGGCGACTATGCTTACCTGGCCGATGGCGAGGTCTACATTACCGGTCGCGAAAAAGATCTCATCATCCGCGGCGGGCGCAACTTCTACCCCTACGATCTGGAGCAGCTCATCGGCGAGCTGGCGGGGGTGCGCAAGGGCTGCGTGGCGGTATTCGGCGTGGTGGATGCGCAGGCGGCTGACGAACAGCTGGTGGTGGTGGCCGAGACACGCGAAACGGACCCCGCACAACGTGCCGCGCTCGAGCAGCGCATTGCCGGCGCAGCGGTGGCGCAGATCGGTGTGCCGCCCGATGTGGTGGTGCTGGCGCCGCCGCATTCGGTGCTCAAGACCTCCAGCGGCAAGCTGCGCCGCGCGGCGGTGCGCGAGGCTTACCTGAAGGGCACGCTGGGCGCCTCGACCCGGCCCACCTGGTTGCAGCTGCTGCGGCTGCAGGCGGCGAGCGTGCGCGGGCACTTGCGCGGCACCCAGCGCTGGCTGCGCGAGCATGTCTACGGTGCCTGGGTTTGGGGCCTGTTCTGGCTGCTGGCGCCATTGGCCGCGCTGGCCATCTTTGCCTTGCCCGGCCTCGCTGCCCGCTGGCGCGCGACCCATCGGCTGGCGCAGGTGTTTCAGCGACTCAGCGGCTGCCCGATGACGGTCTCCGGCCTCGAACACCTGCCGCCCGGCCCGGTGCTGTTCGTCGCCAACCACGCCAGCTACGCCGACGGCCTGGTCCTGGGCGCCGCGCTGCCGATGCCGGTGGCCTTCGTGGCCAAGGGGGAGTTCCGGCATAACCGGGTGATGCGCCCCCTGTTCGAGCGCATGGGGGCGCATTTCGTGGCGCGCTTCGATTCACGGCAAGGGGTGGCGGACGTCAAGGCGATGGGCGAGATCGCCCACCAGTCGCCGCCGCTGCTGTTCTTTGCCGAAGGCACGTTCGGCAGCAGCCCGGGCCTGCGCGGCTTCCGGCTCGGCGCTTTCCAGATTGCCACTCAGCAGGGCCTGCCGGTGGTGCCGGTGGCCATTGCCGGCACCCGAAATGTGTTGCCGGCGGGGTCGTGGCGACCGCGACGCGCCCCGCTGCACGTCACCGTCTGCCCACCGGTGACGCCGCAGGGCGAGGGCTGGCACGACACGCTCGAACTGCGCGATGCCGTGCGGCGGGCCATCCTGGCGCATTGCGGCGAGCCGGACGCCGGCGGCGGGTGAGGGCGCCGGCATGAAAAAGGCCCACCGAAGCGGGCCCAAGGCAGGTGTTGTGTCGCCGGTGCTCAGTCGAAGGCGTAGCGTGCCGACACCCCGGCAAACCAGCCAAAGCCGCTGCCCGGCTCGTAGTAGCGGCCGTTGCCGTCGCCGACGATCACCGAGCCGACATAGGTGCGGTCGAAGAGGTTGTCGAGGCGGACCATCTCGGTGAGTTTCCACGGGCCCATCTTCTGCTCGGCGGTGAGGCGCAGATTGAAGAGGGTATAGGCCGGCGCTGCACGCTCGGTGTTGCTGTCTTCCACATACACCTTGCTCCGGTACTGGGCTTCGAGCGCAGCCGACAGATCGCTGCGCGGGCGCCAGACGATCTCGCCGAAGGCGCTGGTGGCGGGGATGCCGGGCATGCGGGCGCCGTCGGCGACGGTGGTGCTGCCGTTGGTAAAGGCGCCGTCATAGATGGCGCGCAGCCAGGTGACGGCCAGGCGGGCCCGCCACTGCTCGGAAAACTCCGAATCGAGCGCCAGTTCCATGCCCTGGCGCAGCGTCTGCGCGGCGTTGGCATACACGGTGCGCCCGCCGGAGGAACTGGCCACCACCAGTTCGTCATCGGTGCGGATCTGGAAGATGGCTGCGTTGAGGCGGGTGTCGTCGCTCAGGAATGCCTTGGCGCCGAGTTCATATTGCACGCTGGTCGCCGGCTTGAGGCCGAAGTTGAAGCCGCCGCCTGCGCTGGCATAGGACATCTCGGTGACGGTCGGCGTCTCGAAGCCACGTGCCGCGCTGGCATAGAGGTTGAGCGCCGGGCTCACCGCCCACAGCACGCCGATGGCCGGCGTGGTCTTGCGGTAGCTCACCTCGCCGCTGCCGTCGCCGTTGGACAGATAGGCGTCGTCCACCTCGACCTCGACATGGCTGTGGCGCAGGCCGGCCTGCAGGGTCACGTCGCCGAGCTTCCAGGCCGCCTGCACGTAGGGGTCGAGGCTGGTGACGGTGTTGATCTCGTCGCGGCGCAGATTGCCCTTGACGCCCAGGGTGGTGCCGATGAAATTTTCGTAGCCCTTGCGGTCGTCCTCCGAGCGGTCGTAGTCCAGCCCGCCGGTGAGGGTCAGCTCGCCCGGGCCGGCGTCGAGCGTGTGAATCCAGCGTGCGCCGAAGCCGTGGAAGCTGCGGTCGAAATCCACCACGCCGCCCGAGTGCGTCGGCGCCGCCTGCACGAAGCTGGGGATGGACAGATACTGCGTCACGCTGCGCGTGCCGGCGTAGGCATTGACTTCAAGCCGCCCGGCGCCGAACTGGCGGGCGTACTGCACGCCGCCCTGCATGTGGTCGATGTGCTTGCGCGTGTTGTAGGTGGTGGCGTTGCTCTCGACTGCGCTGGGGTCGGCCTTGAACGTGGCCCACTTGAGGCCGAGCGGGTCTTGCGTGTCGGTCTGCTTGAGCGAGCTGGCGGTGAACTTGAGCGTGCTGTCGGCATCGGGCACGAAGCTCAACTTGGCGAAGCCCTGGTCGCGAGTGACCGCGCTGTGATCGCGGAAACCATTGCTGTCGAAGCGCGAGGTGTTGAGGATGTACCCCGTGTCGCCCACCGCGCCCTCGGCGCCCAGCTCGATCTTGCTGGTGCCCCAGGAGCCCGCCGTCACGCCCGCCTTGAGGCTGGGCTTGCCCTTGCCGTCGCGCGAGAAGAGCTGGATCACGCCGCCGGAACTGGCACCATACACGCTGGAGAACGGCCCGCGCAGCACCTCGATGCGCTCGGCCGTGTCCAGGTTGAAGGTGGCCGCCTGACCCTGGCCGTCCGGCGTGCTGGCCGGGATGCCATCGGTGATCAGCTTGATGCCGCGCACCCCGAAGGCGGCGCGGGTGCCGAAGCCGCGCGAGGAAATCTGCAGGTCCTGCGCGTAGTTATTGCGGTTCTGGATCACCAGCCCGGGCACGCCCGCCAAAGCCTCGGAGGCATTCACCCCCAGTTTGCCCTCGCCGATGGTGCGGCTGTCGACCACGTCGATGGAGTAGGGCAGGTCGAAGCTTTCGGCCTCGGCACGGCTGCCGGTGACCACCACCGGGTTGAGGATCGTGGCGGTGTCGGCGGCCATCGCGCTGCCGGCAAAGACGGGCAGCAGAGCAAGGAGCAGCGGGCGAGGGGGGAAAGCGGGTTGGCGCATGGCGTGGGTCCGTGAGGGTTTCTGTCAGTGACCTCAGTGTGCCGGCGCTACGATGCTGCCGCGTCCGCGTGGGCGCTGTGCATGACTCATGAAAATCATGATTCGCGCACCCTGCTTGAACCTCAGCCGCCGGCGCGCTTGACCGTGAAGCCGTCCTTCTTCAGCGCTTCGATCACCCGCTCGCAGTGGTCGCCCTGGATTTCGATCACCCCGTCCTTGACCGTGCCGCCGGTGCCGCAGCCGGCGCGCAGCTTCTTGCCCAGTATCGCCAACTCCATCGCATTGAGCGCTACGCCGCGCACCACGGTCACCGCCTTGCCGCCGCGCCCCTTGGTCTCGCGGCTGACGCGCACGATGCCGTCGCCCCTGGCCACCGGCGCGACAGTGCACCGGCACTCCGCCACCGGCTGGCGGCAGTCGGGGCACATGCGGCCGCTGTCAGTGGAATAGACGAGTCCGCCAGAGCCGGATTTACGCATGGGAGTCCTGAAGATGTTGTCGCTGATGCGGCCGCAGTCTATTACGTGGCGCGCGGGCCGGCCAGCCGTGAGGACTTGTCCACAGTTTCTGTGGATAAGTCTTTGGGCAAACGGACGTATGAGCGGATTCATTCATGATAGAAACGCTGCTGCATTTTTAGGCAGTGCACCGTCATGCGGCTATGATGCAAGCGTTCACAACGGAGTCGCTGCATGAAGAAGACGCCAGACCCCAGCAAACTCGACCGCATCGTCGCCGACGCCCGCCGCGCCGCCGACACCCGCGCCCAGGGCTACCGCGAGCGCGCGCTCAAGATCTACCCCTGGATCTGCGGCCGCTGTGCGCGCACCTTCACCCATGCCAACCTGCGCGAACTGACGGTGCACCACCGCGACCACAACCATGACAACAACCCGCCCGACGGCAGCAACTGGGAGCTGCTGTGCCTCTACTGCCACGACAACGAACATCAACGCCAGGCCGAAGCGGCGGCCGGCGGCAGCAGGCAGACCGAGCGCGGCCCGGTCGCCACGCATTCGCCCTTCGCCGGGTTGAAGGGCTTGTTGGGCAAGGGGGAGTGAGGGGCGCCCTCCGGCGTGGGTGCTGCGTAAAGCGGGGCCGATGATCGTTCAAGCGGTGGCGGATTGCGGGCCGCGTTTACGCCGTTTTTATGCGCACCGCCGCAGAATTCAATGCTGTTGCACGTCTGCAGGACACCGATAGCCGCCATGGGAAACCTCCGCCAGCATCATCTTTCGCCCGTGGCGAGCCAGGCTGTCGCGGTCGTTGCCTGCATCCTCACCGCCACGGTCTGCCTGCCGCTGCGTCATCTGCTGGATCTGACCAACATCGCGATGCTGCTGCTGGTGACGGTGGTGCTGATCGCCGTCTGGCTGGGGCGCTCGCCGGCGATCGTCGCCAGCTTCGTCAGCGTCGCGTTGCTGGATTTCTTCTTCGTGCCGCCCCATCTCTCCTTTCTGGTCAGCGATGTCCAGTACCTGGTGAGCTTTGCCGTGATGCTGGTCGTGTCGCTGGTGATCAGCCACCTGACGACCCATCTGCAGGCCAGCGTCGACGAGGCGCGCGACCGCGAGCATGAGTCGAAGGCGCTCTACGCACTGGCAAAAGCCCTGGCGGGGGCCATGTCGGCCGACGAGGTGGTGGCGCGGGTGGCGAGCTTCGTGCATCAGCGCACCGGGGCAGAGGCCCGGTTTTTCCTGCCCGATGCCGGCGACACCTTGCGCAGATTTCCCGAGGCGGCGACCCGGCCCGCCGATGTCGATGCCGCGGCGCTCGAGCAGGTCTATCGCGGCGGGGCGCGCCTGCCGGTACGCCATGCCCAGGCGCCCGAAGCATCGGGCCTGTTGATTCCCCTGCACGGCGCGACACGTTGCGAAGGTGTCCTGTCGGTCGGCCTGCCGGGTGGCGAAGCCGTCGATGGGCTCGGACCGATGTTCGAAGCGGTCGCCTCGCTGACGGCCATCGCGCTCGAGCGTCTGCACCTGGTGGCGCGAGCCCAGGCCAGCCAGATGGAAACCGAGGCAGAGCGGTTGAAGAGTTCGATTCTCTCGTCGATCTCGCACGACATCCGCACGCCGCTCACGGTGCTGTTCGGCCAGGCCGACGCGTTGTCGCTGGCCGAGGGGGCGCTCGGCGCCGAAGAGCGCGAGGCGGCGCGGGCGATCCGCGACCAGGCGCGGCGCGTCAACCAGATGGTGGAAAAACTCCTCGACATGGCCCGGCTGCAGTCCGGCCAAGTGTGTTTGCGCAAGGAATGGCAGGCCATCGACGACGTGATCGGCGCCAGCATCCAGATGCTCGGCGATGCGCTCAACGAGCACCCCGTGAAAGTCCTGCTGGCACCGGTGTTGCCGCTCGTCGCGATGGACGCGGTGCTCATGGAGCGTGTGTTCTGC
>JAWKYX010000073.1:0-10739 GCA_041396265.1 Rhodocyclaceae bacterium | reverse complement strand
GCTGTGGATCATGCGGCGCAGTGCGTAGCGCGCCGGAAAGCCGACGAGGCGCAAGGCCATGCCGGTCAGGTCGCCACCGTCGGGTGACACGGCGTCGCGGGTGATGAGACACATGGTGTCGTCGAACAGTGGGCGTGACACCAGCGTGTCGGAGTCCATGGCCGCGTCGTACACGAAACCCAGATCGGCCTTGCCGCGTTCGACCAGTGCCACGACGTCCGACGAGCTGCGCCCCATGAGTGACAGGTTGGCCTCGGGATGGGCGCCGACGAAGGCGGCGGCGACCTCTGCCGTGAAGTAGTAGTTGAGCGTATGCACCGTCGCCAGCGTGATCGTGCCCTGCGTGACGCCGTGCTGGCTGCGCAGGGTGTCGAGGGCGCGGTCGATGGCCTGGTAGGCCGGCCGGATGGCGTGGTGCAGCGTTTCGCCGGCGTCGGTCAGTTCGACGCCTCGCCCGGTGCGCATAAACAGGGCTTTGCCGACACAGGCCTCCAGAGCGGCCAGTTGCCGGCTGAGCGCCGACTGGCTCAAGCCGAGGACGTCAGCTGCGCGGGAGACCGACTTGAGCGCCGCGATGTGCAGGAACTGGCGCAACTGGCGATCCGACGTTTCCATGGAGGACTCCTGCCCACTGTCGTGATCGGCGGGCGGCGCCTCGGCGCGCCCGGCCCCGCCGGGATGCGGGAGATTACACCACAGATCGGCGTTGCTAGCGGTGCGCGGGCGCAGCGCTGTCGGGTCGGAGCGTGATGTGCCCGGGGGGGCGTGTGTCGAGCGTCAGCGTGATCGTGTCGCCGCGACCGGCCGCCTCGAGCTTGGCGATGAGGGCGGCGTGGAGTGCGCGCCCGGCGGTCTCGTCGGCGGCGGCCACGGTGAGTGTCCAGGCGGTTGGCGGACGTGCTTGCAAGCGCGCGGCGAGCGTGGCGGCGGGCGTGTCCAGCGGCGCGTCGATTGTCCTTTGGGGTGCCATTGCTGCGTCGGCCTCGGCAGGCAGCGGAGCGCTCATGGCGGGCGGACTGCGCCGGGTCTTGGCCATCATCGACGGTGCGTCGGTCGGGGCCGCCTCTTGCATGAGCCCCGCCGGGGGCGCAGGTGCTGCGGGGCGGGCCGGAGCGGTGTCGGCCATCATTGCCGCGAGGGCGTCGGGCCGTGGCGCGGCGCGTTTGGCTTCGGCATCCGGCCGCGCCATCTCGCGGTTGCGGGCAGGGCTGGGCGGCAGCGCTTCGGCCTTGGCAAGGCGTTCGGCAAGCGGCGGCCGGGCGGAGCGCGCGAGGGTGTTGTCAGCGCTGCGTGTGGCGCCGGCGCTGGCCTCGGCCGAGGCGCCTGCCGAGGATTCGCGCAGGGTGTCCATGGCCGATTCGGTCGGGGCGGCCGCCGGCATCGCAGCCGTCTCCGGGGCGGGTGCCTGCACCACGCGCAGGGCGACGCTGACGGCCAGCGCTGCCGTCAGCGCCGTGCTGATGCCGGCGAGCCAGGGCCAGCGACGGCGGCGAGGCGGCCGTGCTGGGTGGCTGGGTGGCTGCTGGCCGGCCAGCCACGCGGCGGTGGCCGGGTTGACGGGGGCGCCGAGTGCGTCGTCGGCGGCTTTGCCGGCGGCCAGTTCGGCGAGCAGGGCCTCGCGGCGGGGTGCCTGGGCGCTGTCGATGCGTTCGGCTTCGGCCATGACCGCGTCGAACAGGCCGGCCGGGGCATCGAAGCCGGTGGCGCTGGGTGCGGCGTCGAGGGCGGCGAGGATGTGTTCGAGCAGGCGCGGCGGCGCGTCGATGGCCGGTTGTGCGCGGATCAGCGCGGCCAGCGGACCGTCGCCGGCGATGAAGCGGTCTTCGGCGGCGCTCATGTGGCGCGCTCCAGCTCGGCGCGCAGGTGGCGGAAGGCGTAGCGCAGCCGGCTTTTCACTGTCTCGAAGCCGACGCCGACGGTGGTGGCGATGTCGTCCACGCTCATGTCGGCAAAAAAGCGCAGCGCCACGGCTTCGCGCTGCTGGGCGGGCAGGGTGAGCAGGGCGGTGTGCACACGCTGGCTGTCTTGCTGCAGGGCGAGCACGGTGTCGGGCGACAGATCGCCCTCGTCGCTGGCCTCGGGGGCGGTCTCTTCGGGTGCGCTGTGGCGCTGCCAGGCGCTGCCGCGCGCGTCCAGCCACAGGTTGCGGGCGATCTGGAACAGGAAGGTGCGAAAGGCCGCCGTCGGGGTGTAGTCGCCACAGCGCGAAAGCACCCGGATCCAGGTGCTTTGCGCGATGTCTTCGGCTTCGCCGAGATTGCCTTGCGCCAGCCAGGCGAGGTAGTTGAACAGGGCGCGGTTGTGGCGGTTGAACAACTCCGCCGCCGGCTCGCGCACGATGCCGCGGGCGACCAGCAGCATCAGGTCTTCGTCGGGCAAGGTGGCGAGCGGCGGCATGATTGTCATTCGAGCGGGGCGGTGGCTTGGGGCGGCTGAGGGCTGAGCGCGGTGGCCAGGTCCATCAGCCGCAGGGCTTCACCACGATACCCGAACTGATCGCTGCCGAGGGCGCTGGCGGCCAGTGCGCGGGCGTCGGCGATGGACCACTGGCCGGTGTAGCTGCCGCCGCGCAGGATCTGACCGAAACCGGCGATGGCACTGGCAAAGCGGAAGCTGTCGCTGGTGGCGGCCAGCGGGCGCGTGGCGTCGCGGCGTACCGGGTGCTCGATGAGCTGGCTGGTGCTGGCGTGGGGCTGCTTGTAGCGCAGGCGCACATGGGCCAGTTCGGCGCTGCGGGCGACGGTGGCGGCGCCGGGGCGCGGGTCGCTGCCGTAGCGCAGCGGGTCGATCAGGCCGCGCTGGCCGGCCGGGGTGAGCTCGTACAGCGCGGTCACCGAGTGGCCGGCGCCGATTTCGCCCGCGTCGATCTTGTCGTTGTTGAAGTCTTCGCGGCGGAGCATGCGGTTTTCGTAGCCGATGAGGCGGTATTCGCTGACCGCCGCCGGGTTGAACTCGACCTGGATCTTCACGTCCTTGGCAATGGTGGCCAGCGTGCTGCTCATCTCGTTGACCAGCACTTTGTGGCCTTCCATCAGGGTGTCGATGTAGGCGTAGGCGCCGTTGCCGGCGTCGGCCATCTGTTCCATCAGCTGTTCGTTGTAGTTGCCGGTGCCGAAGCCGAGCGTGGTGAGCTGCACGCCAGTGGCGCGCCGTTGCTCGACGCGGGCCTTGAGCTGCTCGAAGTCGGTCTGGCCAACGTTGAAGTCGCCGTCGGTGGCGAGCAGGATGCGGTTGATACCGCCTTGCACGAAGCCGGCCTGCGCGGTCTGGTAGGCCAGCTCGATGCCGCTGGCGCCGGCCGTGCTGCCGCCGGCGTTGAGGGCGTCGATGGCGGCGAGGATGGTGGCCTTGTCACTGCCCGACGTGGCCGGCAGGGCGAGGCCCGAGGCGCCGGCGTAGGTCACCAGCGAGATGCGGTCTTGCGCCCGCAGTTGCTGCACCAGCAGCTTGAGCGAACTCTTGAGCAGGGGCAGCTTGTTGGCCGCGCGCATCGAACCGGAGACATCGACGAGGAAGACCAGGTTGGCTGGCGGCAGCGTCTGCTTGCCCATGTCCTGCCCCTTGAGCGCGACGCGCATCAGCAGGCGCTCGGGGTTCCACGGCGATTGCGCCAGCTCGGTATGCACGGCGAAGGGCGTGTTGCCGATGGGGGGGGCGTCGTCGTAGGGAAAGTAGTTGATGCATTCCTCGACGCGCACCGCATCGCTCGGCGGCAGGCGGCCTTCATTGAGGAAGCGGCGCAGGTTGGACCAGCTGCCGGTGTCCACATCGATGCTGAAGGTCGACACCGGCGCGGTCGCCACCTGATGCACCGGGTTGGTGGTGATGTCTTGATAGCGTTCGCGGTCCACCGGCTGCGGCGGAGCGATGGCCGGCATGGGGTGGGGCATGACCCGCGCCAGCTTGGCCTCGCCTTTCATGGCCAGCGATTCCATGGCGCGCTCGCGCGGGGCGGCGACCGCGGCGGGGGCGCTGACCATGGGCGTGTCGTGTTCGGCGCGCGGTTCGTTGAGCGCATCGGCTGTGTGTGCCGGCTCGGCCACGGCTTTGGGGGCGGCCGGCGGCGGCGCGGCCTGACCGGTGGCGTCGGCGATGGGGGCACGGCCGTTGGGGGCGCAGGCACTCAGGATGAGGCAGAGAATGAGGGGGGTGGCGGTGCGTTGCATGGTCGGTGTCCTGTTGTGGGCGTTGATGTCCATGAAACGAAGCGGCGCGGGTTTCAGGGTTAAACCGGCGCGTAAGCAAATGTGTCGGGCATGCCACGCGGAACTTGGCGGCGCGGGCGGCCTCTGAGTGAACGTGCCGTTCGTTCGCTCCAGACGGCCCGACCGGAGGACACGATGCCCGGACGCGATCTCGCAAGCTTCTGGCTGGCCCTGCGCCACATGCTGTTGATGCTGGCGCTGCTCGGCGTGATGCCGGTGCAGGCGGCGACGGTGCGGGTGCTGCAGGTTGACGGGGTGATCGGCCCGGCGTCGACAGACTTCATCCTGCAAGGCCTGGAGGATGTGGGCGAGGTGGAGGCGGTGGTCATCGCCCTCGACACCCCCGGCGGGCTGGACACCTCGATGCGCCAGATCATCAAGGCCATCTTGGCCTCGCCGGTGCCGGTCATTACCTATGTGAGTCCCGAAGGTGCACGCGCGGCGAGCGCCGGCACCTTCATTCTGTATGCCAGTCATATCGCGGCAATGACACCGGCCACCAATCTGGGCGCGGCCTCGCCGGTGGCCATTGGCGGCATGCCCAGCGGCGGCAAGCCGTCACCGCGTCCCGAAGACGATGGCGCCGACAAGGGCGATAAAACCGATGCTGTCACCCCGTCGCTGGGCGGCGAGACCCTCGCCCGCAAGGCCACCAACGACGCCACCGCCTACATCCGTAGCCTGGCCGAGTTGCGCGGTCGCAATGTCGATTTCGCCGAAGCCGCGGTGCGCGAGGCGGCCAGCCTGTCGGCCGAGGCGGCGCTGCGCGAAGGCGTGATCGACGTGGTCGCCGCCGACGTGCCCGACCTGCTCCGGCAGATCGACGGCCGCGAGGTGACGCTGCCGGCCGGCAAGCGCGCGCTGGCCACCGCCGGTGCCGCCATCGACACCCAAGTGCCGGACTGGCGCCACCAGGCGCTGGCCGTGCTGGCCAATCCGCAGCTGGCACTGGTGCTGATGATGATCGGTTTCTACGGCCTGTTCGTGGAGTTCACCAGCCCCGGCTTCGGCGTGCCCGGCGTGGCCGGCGCGATCTGCCTGTTGCTCGCCATGTATGCCTTCCAGATGCTGCCCATCAACTGGGCCGGCGTCGGTCTGGTGGTGCTCGGGCTGGTGCTGATGACGGCCGAGGTGTTCCTGCCCAGCTTTGGTGTACTCGGCATCGGCGGCATTGCCGCCATGGTGCTCGGCGGCCTGTTCCTGATCGACAAGGAGGCGCCCGGCTTTGCCGTGTCGCTGCCCTTCATCGCCGGCACCGCGGTGGCCGCGGCCGGGCTGATCTTCCTCGCCGGCACGATGTTCCTGCGCAGCCGCAATCGTCCGCTGGCCAGCGGTACGGCCGAGATGCTCGGCAGCCTCGGGCAGGTGACCGTCACCGACGGCGCCGAGGCCTGGGCGCAGGTGCATGGCGAAAGCTGGCGGGTGAACAGCCCCCGGCCGCTACGCCCCGGTGAGCGTGTGCGCGTGACCGCCATTGACGGGCTGGTGCTGTCCGTCGAACCGATCGAATCCGACCAAGGGAGTCCCTCATGAGCTTCGATACCCTCACCGGCATTGCGCCGGTCATCATCCTGCTCGTCGCCCTGCTGGCGGCGTCGATCAAGATCCTGCGTGAGTACGAGCGCGGCGTGGTGTTCACCCTCGGGCGCTTCACCAGCGTCAAGGGGCCGGGCCTGATCATCCTCATCCCCGGCATCCAGCAGATGGTGCGGGTCGACCTGCGGGTGGTGACCATGGACGTGCCCAGCCAGGACGTGATCTCGCGCGACAACGTGTCGGTCAAGGTCAACGCGGTGGTGTATTTCCGGGTGGTCGATCCGCAGAAGGCGATCATCGCGGTGGAGAACTTCCTGATGGCCACCGGCCAGCTGGCGCAGACGACCTTGCGCGCCGTGCTCGGCAAGCATGAGCTCGACGAGATGCTCACCGAGCGCGACCGGCTCAACCTGGATGTGCAGAAGATCCTCGACGCGCAGACCGACGCCTGGGGCATCAAGGTGGCCAACGTCGAGATCAAGCATGTGGATATCGACGAGTCGATGATCCGCGCCATCGCCCGTCAGGCCGAAGCCGAGCGCGAACGTCGCGCCAAGGTGATCCATGCCGAGGGCGAAAAGCAGGCCGCCAATGCCTTGCTCGACGCCGCCGAAATGCTCGCCCGCGAACCGGCGGCGATGCAGCTGCGCTACCTGCAGACGCTCACCCAGGTGGCCGGCGATCGCACCTCGACGGTGATCTTCCCGGTGCCCGGCAATCTGCTCGATGGCCTGTTCAAACAGGCCGCGGCCAAACCCCCTGCGGCCGGCGGGTAGGGTAGGCCGCTTGCTGCCCTGCCCACCAGGCGGTGCCGGTCGGAAGTCACGGTGGTGGGCGGTGAGCCGCCCACCCTACGGGAGTAGGATTTCCGCGCCCCCCGGCCGGATCGTCGGGCGGATAAGCGCAGCGCATCCGCCGAACGACGCGCTAGCACCGATGGCGGACGCGCCTTTGACTTATCCGCCCGACGTGATGGCTGGATCGCGAACCCCGCTGTTCGGGCGAAGATCTACAAGCGAGCGTTTGTGATTTTCTGCGCGTCGCAACGGTGCGCAACACCGTATGGCTGTTACTTTTCCTCGTTCAAGTACCGATTTCGCCCTGTTATGGTGCGTCGAACGTATCAAAATGGTGCATTCGGCGCTGTGATCGGACAGAATCACCGGGTTCCTCGTGGTGTGCGAGCCGCCCGGTTTTTTTGTTTGTTCTATGGAAATCTAAAACATGCGCTACAAATCGCTGGATGAATTTCTGAAGTATGTTGAAGACCGAAATCCGTTGCAGCCTGAGTTCTATCAGGCGGTTGTCGAGGTGATGGAGAGCCTGTGGCCGTTCATCTCGGAGAACCGCCGTTATGCCGAACATGGTGTGCTTGACCGACTCGTCGAACCCGAGCGCATCATCCAGTTTCGCGTGTCCTGGCTTGACGATGCGGGCGAGGTGCACGTCAATCGCGGCTACCGTATTCAGCACAGTTCCGCGATCGGTCCGTACAAAGGCGGTTTGCGCTTCCACCCGTCGGTCAATCAATCGGTACTCAAGTTTCTGGCCTTTGAGCAGACCTTCAAGAACGCGCTGACCACGTTGCCGATGGGCGGTGGCAAGGGCGGATCGGACTTCGACCCGAAAGGAAAGAGTCCGCGCGAGGTCATGCGCTTCTGCCAGGCATTCATCACCGAGTTGTACCGACACATCGGCGCTGACACCGACGTGCCGGCCGGCGATATTGGTGTGGGTGGCCGAGAGATCGGTTTCATGGCCGGGATGATGAAAAAGCTGTCGAACAAGGCAAACTGCGTGTTCACCGGCAAGGGCCTCAGCTTTGGCGGCTCTTTGATTCGCCCGGAGGCGACCGGCTATGGCACGGTCTATTTTGCGGAGGAAATGCTGCGCCATGCTGGCCGGTCGATGAAGGGCATGCGCGTTGCAGTGTCGGGCTCCGGCAATGTGGCGCAGTACGCCATCGAAAAAGCGATCGAACTGGGCGCGTGCGTGGTGACCTGTTCGGACTCCAGCGGCACGGTCATCGATCAGCAGGGTTTTACGCTGGAAAAGCTGGCGGCGCTCATGGATATCAAGAACGTTCATTACGGGCGGGTCAGAGAGTATGCCGCGCAACTCGATCTGCAGTTCGAGGCCGGAATGCGGCCTTGGAGCGTGCCGGTAGACATCGCGCTGCCGAGTGCGACTCAGAACGAAGTCGATGGCAATGATGCGCGCACGCTGGTGAAGAACGGCGTGCTGTGCGTCGCCGAGGGCGCCAATATGCCGTGTAATGCCGATGCGGTCCGGGTGTTTGAAGCGGCCGGTGTGTTGTATGCGCCGGGCAAGGCCAGCAATGCCGGTGGGGTCTCCACGTCTGGCCTTGAAATGAGCCAGAACGCGATGCGGATTTCATGGACGCGAGAAGAGGTGGACGGCCGCCTGCTGGAGATCATGCAGGGAATCCACCGGATGTGTCTCAAGTACGGGACGCGCGCCGACGGCTCGGTCAACTACTCCGATGGTGCCAATATCGCCGGCTTCGTCAAAGTGGCCGATGCCATGCTGGCACAGGGCGTCGTCTGATGGCGCGGCGGGGGTAGCGGGCAGCGCCGTGAGTCGCTCACGCTGAGCGACCCGCGGCGCGATGGCTCACTCCCCGGCGCTATCGCGCTGACGTGCCACGCCGCGCCCGCGATGGCGTGAAATGCGGCTGTTTTCGTCCGGGCTGGCGTGGCGGCGGGCGGCCATGTCGGCCAAGGCGGCGGCGACCTTGTAGTTGATGCTGCTCGGCGGCATGGCCCCTTTGGCGTCGGGTGCGCCGGCGGCCAGGCCAGTGAGGATCTCCATGGCCTGATCGACGGAGCTGACCGCATAGACATGAAAGCGCCCCTCGCGGGCGGCGGCCAGCACGTCTTCGCGCAGCATCAGGTGGCGCACGTTGGGCGCGGGGATGACCACGCCCTGCTCGCCGGTCAGCCCCTGCGCGGCGCACAGGTCGTAGTAGCCCTCGATCTTCTCGTTCACCCCGCCAATCGCCTGCACCTCGCCGAACTGGTTGACCGAACCGGTCACCGCCAGGCTCTGGCGGATGGGCACCTGGGCCAGCGACGAGAGCAGCGCACACAGTTCGCCGAGCGAGGCGGAGTCGCCCTCGACCGGCGCGTAGGACTGCTCGAACACCAGGCTGGCGGCCAGTGACAGCGGCTGGTGGCGCGCATAGCGGGCGGCCAGGAAGGCGGTAAGGATGAGTACGCCCTTGGAGTGGATGGCGCCGCCGAGGTCGGTCTCGCGTTCGATGTCGACCACGTCGCCCTCGCCGACGCGGGCGGTGGCGGTGATGCGCACCGGGTGGCCGAAGTGCTGGCCGGCCAGCGACACCACCACCAGGCCATTGACCTGCCCGGCGCGCTCGCCGGTGGTGGAGATCAGCGTGGTGCCCTCGAGGATGGATTGGCGCACCTGCTCGGGGTAGCGCGCCATGCGCCGGGCGCTGGCGGCTAGCGCGGTGTCGATATGGGCGCGGCCGATCGCCGGGGCCGCTTCACCGCGGGCAAAGTGGTCGGCCTCGCGCATGATGTCGGAGATCAGCCGGGTGTGCAGGGTGAGGCGATCGGCCGCTTCGGCCAGCCGGGCGCCTTCTTCGACCAGCCGTGCCATGGCGCCGCGGTCGAGCGGCAGCAGCTGGGCGTTGCGTGCCAGGGTGGTGAGCAGGCGGGCGTAGCGTTGTTCGTTGTCGGGCGTGCGCGGCAGGTCGTCGTCGAAATCGGCGGCCACCTTGAACAACTCGGCAAACTCCGGATCGTGATCAGTCAGCAGGTAGAAGGTCTCGCGGTCGCCGATCATCACCACCTTGAGCGCACAGGGGGCGGGCTCGGGCTCCAGGCTCAGCGTGCCCGACCAGCTTTGCGCCTCGGCTGGCGGCTCGATGCGGATCTCGCCGCTGCGCAGTGCGCGCTTGAGGCCTTCCCAGGCGTAGGGCTGGGCGAACATGCGGTCGGCGTCGAGGATCAGATAGCCGCCGCTGGCGCGATGCAGGGCGCCGGCGCGGATCAGGTTGTAGTGGGTGACCACGTTGCCCATCTGGGTGACGTGTTCGATGCGGCCGATGAGGTTGCCGAAGCCGGCGTTGGTTTCGTGCACCACCGGCGCGCCCTCGGTGGCGGCGTGGTCGACCAGCAGCTTGATCTGGTAGCGGTGGAAGCGGCTGCCGTCTTCGGCGGGGGTGTCTTCTTCTTCCTCACCGGGGCTGATCCAGTTGGCGCCCGAGTCGAGCAGGTCCTTGCGGACGGCGTCGAAGAATTCGAGCACCTGCGGCAGGTCAGCGTATTTTTCGCGCAGCGGGCGCAGCAGCAGCGCCACGGCGGGACCGAGCACCTCGCGCTCGGCACGGTCGATGGCGTCGCGCAGCTCCTGGCGCCAGCTGGGGAATTCGTCGAGCAGGTCGGCGAGGCGGTCGCTCCAGTCGCCGACCTTTTTCTCGACGGCGGCCTGGGCGTCCTTGGGCTGGGCTTCGAACAGCTCCGGGGTCATCGGCTCGCCGTCGACCGTCGGCGCGAAGACGAAGCCTTCGGCCGTGCGCAAAAAGGCCAGCCCGTCGGCATGGCACTGCTCACCCAGCTCGCGCAGCGCGCCTTCCTCGCGCGCCTTGTGCGCCTCTTGCAAGGCGGTGACGCGGCTCTCGTGGGTTTCGCTGTCGAGGGCATCGTCGATGGCCGGGCCGAGTTCGCGGATCAGCGTCTGCATGTCGCTGCGCAGCGCGCCGCCGCGCCCGGCCGGTACGGTCAGCAGCTGTGGGCGCTGCGGGTCGTCGAAATTGTGCAGATAGCACAGGTCGGGCGGCACGGCGCGGGTGGCGGCGTGTTCCTTGAGCAGGCGGTTGACGATGGCGTGGCGGCCGCTGCCATGTGCGCCGAGCACGAACACATGGTAGCCAGGCTGCTGCATGGCCAGCGCGAAGCGCAGCGCCTCTTCGGCGCGGCCCTGGCCGAGCGAGACGGTGGCGTCGGGCAGGCC
>JAWKYX010000072.1:0-11138 GCA_041396265.1 Rhodocyclaceae bacterium | reverse complement strand
CAGCGGCCTGAGCGCCGCCGCGCTGCTGCTCAAGTGCGGCGCTTTTGCCTCGACCTACGAGGTGCACTACGGTCGCTTCCTGTTCGACCAGTTCCCCGACGGTACCGATTTTGGCGAGGTCCCCGCCTGCACCTGGCCGCAAGACCTGCCGGTGGCCGAGGTCCAGGCCTTCTCCATCGACGACGCCACCACCACCGAAATCGACGACGCCTTCTCGGTCACCCCGCGCGAGGGCGGCGGCTGGCGCATCGGCATCCACATCGCTGCGCCAGGCCTGGGCTTTGCCCGCGGCTCGCGGCTCGACCAGATCGCCCGCCAGCGCCTGTCGACGGTGTACATGCCGGGCAACAAGATCACCATGCTGCCCGATTCGGTGGTCGACACCTTCACGCTGGAGGCCGGACGCACCTGCCCGGCGGTGTCGCTCTACCTCGACATCACCAATGCACTCGCCGTGCTCAGCCATGAAACCCGGCTGGAGAGGGTGCCCATCGCCGCCAACCTGCGCCACCACGACCTGGAGCCGGTGTTCAACGACGACACCCTGCTCAATGGCGGCCCCGATTTCCCCTGGAAGAAAGAGCTGACCCTGCTGTGGGAGCTGGCCACCATTCTGGAGGCCGGTCGCGGCAAGCCGGCCACCAACCAGACCCAGACCGACTTCAGCTTCTCGGTCGATTGGGACGCCATCTCGCCCGACGGCCCCGGCGTGATCAGCGTCGGCCAGCGCTTGCGCGGCTCGCCGATCGACAAGACCGTATCCGAGCTGATGATTGCCGCCAACTCGACCTGGGGCAAACGCCTCGACGAGGCCGGCGTGCCCGGCATCTACCGTGTGCAGGGCGGTGGCAAGGTGCGCATGGCCACCGTCGCCGCGCCGCATGAAGGCCTCGGCGTCGATTGCTACGCCTGGTCCAGCTCGCCGCTGCGCCGCTATGTGGACATGGTCAATCAGTGGCAGCTGATCAGCGTGCTGCAGGGCACCGAGCCACCCTTCCCGCCCAAGTCGCAAGACCTGATGGAAGCGGTGCGCGACTTCGACCTCGCCTACACCGCCTATGCCGAGTTCCAGCGCCACATGGAGCGCTACTGGTGCGTGCGTTGGCTGCGTCAGCGCCAGGACCCGCTCATCACCGCCCGCGTGCTGCGCGACAACGTCGTGCGCCTGGACGACTCGCCCTTCGTCTTCAAGGTCAATGGCATGCCGCTGCAAGCCCCCGGCGCGCATATCAGCCTCGAGATCAAGGACACCGACCTGCTCGATGTCGACGTGCGCGCGCGCTTCGTCAGCGTGTTGTCCGAAGCGGCTGAGGCGGCTGCCGAAGACCCGCTCGCACAGTAGAATGGCGTCATGATCAAAGCCGTCAAAGCGCCCAAGGCGCGCGCCAGACCAGCCCCCCGGCGCGCGCTCGGGCGCGGTCTGCCGGGCGCCGGCTCACCGGCGGTCATCTTTGCCTTCGGCGTCTCGGTGCTGTTGCATGCTGCGGTACTGTCGCTGCACTTCGAATTCCCCGACCTGAAGCAGGCCTTCAAGCGCGACAGCGGGCTTGAAGTGGTGCTGGTCAACGCCCGCCACGCCCGCGCGCCCGAGAAGGCCGAGGCGCTGGCCCAGGCCAACCTCGACGGCGGCGGCAACACCGACACCAAGCAGATGGCCAGCACGCCCGTGCCGCCCAAGGACCGGCGCAAGGACGGCGACCAGCTGATGGACGCCAAGCGCAAGGTGCAGGAGCTCGAAGCGGCGCAGCGCAAGCTGGTGGCCGAGGCCAAGAAGGTGCGCCCGACCACCCAGACGGTGCAGCAGAACAGCGACGCCCCCGCCGAGACCCCGCGCGAGGTCTCGGGCACCGAGCTGATGGACAGCGCCGCTGCCATCGCCCGCCTCGAAGCCAAGATCGACAAGAACCTCAACGAATACGCCAAGCGCCCGCGCAAGAAGTTCATCGGCGCGCGCACCAAGGAATACCGTTTCGCCCAGTACGTGGAAGACTGGCGCCTGAAGATCGAGCGCGTCGGCACGCTCAACTACCCCGACTCGGCGCGCGGCAAGCTCTACGGCAGCCTGCTGATGTCGGTGGTCATCCGCGCCGACGGCAGCGTCGAGTCGATCAACATCCACCGCAGTTCGGGCCACAAGGTGCTCGACAACGCCGCCCGGCGCATCGTCGAGCTGTCGGCGCCGTTCTCGCCCTTCCCGGCCAATATCCGCAAGGACACCGACATCCTCGAGATCACCCGCACCTGGAGCTTCACCAACGCGGACGCGCTCGAGACCAGCGCCAAATAACCGGCACTGCCCTGCCACGATAAAATGGCGCTTTCCCACGCGCCCCGGACCCATGGACCGCTACGCTCTCATCGGCCACCCCGTCGCCCACAGCAAGTCGCCCGCCATCCATGCCGCCTTCGCCGCACAGACCGGCCAGGCGATGACCTACGAGCGCATCCTCGCCCCGCTCGACGGCTTCGCCGACACCGTGCGCACCTTCATCGCCGAGGGTGGCCGCGGCATGAACGTCACCGTGCCCTTCAAGCTCGAAGCTTTCGCGCTGGCCGACCACCTGTCGCCACGCGCCCGGGCCGCCGGCGCAGTCAACACCCTGAGCTTTCGCAACGACGGCATCCATGGCGACAACACCGACGGCGTCGGCGTGGTGCGCGATCTGGTCGTCAATCTCGCCTGCCCGCTGGCTGGTCGCCGCGTGCTGCTGCTCGGCGCCGGCGGCGCCGCGCGCGGTGCGCTGCAACCGCTGATCGAGGCCGGCCCGAGCGCGCTGCACATCGCCAACCGCACCGCGGCCAAGGCCGTCGAGCTGGCCGAACAGTTCCACGCCATGGCCGGCGCGGTGCCGCTCACCGCCGGCGGCTTTGACGAGATCGGCGCCGCCGCCTTCGATGTGGTCATCAACGCCACCTCGGCCAGCCTGTCGGCCGCCGCACCGGCCATCCCCGATACGGTGTACGCGCCCGGCGCCCTGGCCTACGACATGATGTACGGCAGCGCCCCCACCGCCTTCCTCGTCGCCGCCTCGGCCGCTGGCGCGAGCCGCACCGCCGACGGCCTGGGCATGCTCGTCGAGCAGGCGGCCGAAAGCTTCCTGATCTGGCGCGGCGTGCGCCCCGACACCGGCCCGGTGCTGGCCCCCCTGCGCGCCGCACTGGCGGGCGGATGAAGGCCATCGGCCGCTGGACGGGCGGCGCCGCGCTGCTCCTGCTCGCGGCCTTCGTGCTTTACGAGTGCTGGATCTTCGCCCATGTGCTGTGGTGGACCCGCAACGATCCGGACATGACGCGCTTCATGTCCGCCCAGCTGGCCGAGCTGCGCGAAGCCAAGCCCGGCGCCCGCCTCAAGCACCAGTGGGTGCCCTACACGAAGATCTCCCGCCATCTCAAGCAGGCGGTGGTCGCCGCCGAAGACGACCGCTTTCTTGAACACGAAGGTTTCGACTGGGAAGGCATCCAGCGCGCCATCGAAAAGAACCAGAAGCGCGGCGCCGCGGTGGCCGGCGGCTCGACCATCAGCCAGCAGCTGGCCAAGAACCTGTTCCTCTCGCCCTCGCGCAGCTATGTGCGCAAGGCCCAGGAGGCCATCGTCACGCTGATGATCGAGACCACCTGGAGCAAGCGGCGGATTCTCGAGGTGTATCTGAACGTCGTCGAGTGGGGCCGCGGTGTGTTCGGCGCCGAAGCCGCCGCCCACCACTACTACGGCATCCCGGCCGCCGCACTGGGGCCGGCGCAGGCGGCGCGACTGGCTGTGATGCTGCCCAACCCGCGCCGCTACGAGCGCCAGTTCGGGCCCCGCCTGGCCACCCACGCCGAACGCATACAAGGCCGCATGCACCGCTCGCAAGTGCCCTGATCCGGCCCAAAACCGGCATCGCACCCCCGGGGCAAAGCACGTACAATGGCCCCGCCCAAACGTACCACCCCCGGCTGTCTGGCCATTGATTCACGTGTACTGAATCCCTGCCACACACCCTAGCCCCCAGAAGCCAAGCCATGTCCGAGCTCGAGCAACCACGCGAGAATGTCCAGGCACACCTCAAGGAGGTGCAGGACCTGCTGCGCCGGCAATCGCTGGTCGAGACGCTCGTGCACCGCCAGGAAATGCCGCGCCACGATCTGGTCGACGCGCTGGTCCATCGCCAGCATGTGGCCGAGCTGACGCAGAAGCTCGACGAGCTGCACCCGGCCGACATCGCCTACATCCTCGAAGCCCTGCCGGTCGATGAGCGCCTGTTCGTCTGGGATCTGGTCAAGGCCGAACGCGACGGCGAGATCCTGCTCGAGGTCTCCGACGCGGTCCGTGAATCGCTGATCGAGACCATGGCGCACGAGGAGCTCAAGGCCGCGGCCGAGCAGCTCGACGCCGACGAGCTGGCCGACCTCGCGCCCGACCTGCCCGACGCGGTGATGGAGGATGTGTACCTCTCGCTGGACGTAGAGGAGCGCGCCCAGCTGCGCGCCGCCATGTCCTACCCCGAGGGCACCGTCGGCGCGCTGATGGACTTCGACATGGTGACGGTGCGCGAGGATGTGCGCCTTGAAGTCGTGCTGCGCTACCTGCGCCGCTTCGAGGAGCTGCCCGACCACACCGACAAGCTCTACGTCATCGATCGCAACGAGGCCGTGCGCGGCGTGCTCTCGCTCGGGCGCATGCTGGTGTGCGACCCCGAGGCGCTGGTGTCGGAGATCATGGACGACGACCCGCTCAAGTTGCGCCCCGACGACAAGGCCGAAGACGCCGCCACCGCCTTCGAGCGCTACGACCTGGTCTCCGCACCGGTGGTCTCCGCCGACGAGCGGCTCATCGGTCGGGTCACGGTGGCGGCGGTGGTCGACTACATCCGCGAGGAATCCGAATCCGAGCTGCTCAACCAGGCCGGTCTGCGCGAGGAAGAAGACATCTTCGCCCCGGTGCTCGACTCGGTGCGCAACCGCTGGGCCTGGCTGGCGGTCAACCTGGTCACCGCCTTCATCGCCTCACGGGTCATTGGCGTGTTCGAAGGCGCCATCGAAAAGCTGGTCGCACTCGCTGCGCTGATGCCCATCGTTGCCGGCATTGGCGGCAATTCGGGCAACCAGACCATCACCATGATCGTGCGCGCCATGGCGGTCGGCCAGATCAGCCATGAGAGCGGCAAGCGCCTGCTCAAGAAGGAAGTCGGCGTGGCGCTGATCAACGGCCTGGTCTGGGGCGGGCTGCTCGGCGTGATGGCCTGGTGGCTCTACAGCAACGCCGAGCTGGGCCTGGTCATGACCCTGGCCACCACGCTCAACCTGCTGCTGGCCGCCAGCATGGGGGTCATCATCCCCACCACCATGCAGCGCCTCGGCCGCGACCCGGCCCTCGGCGCCAGCGTCATGATCACCGCCTGTACCGACTCAGGCGGCTTCTTCATCTTCCTCGGGTTGGCTTCGATCTTCCTGTTGTAGCCCGGCGGCCAGAAAGGCCACCGACCGGCAATCACCCGGCGCGCGCAGCACCCGATGGTGGCCGGCCCTGGTCGCCATGGCCTTCGCTGCCCGGCCAGCAGTCGCGCAGCGTGGCCAGCAGCTGCACAGTCCACCTCCCGGTCGTCCGTGTCGTGCACGAACATCGCCCGGTCCGTTCCACCGGCAGCCCCTGCAGTGCGTCGATCTGGGCAATCGGCAGGTAGCGGCGCTCGAGGCGCCCGCGCAGACTGATGCGCTCGCCGCCCCAGCCCCACCCGCCGCGACAGGGTCTGAGATGCCGGTCGAAATTACCCGGCGAACCGATCAGCACCAGCGCATCCACCGCCAGGCCTTCGCGCACGGCATGCAATGCGCCGGCCGCCCCCATCGAGTGCGCCATCACTGCGCTCACATCGGGCACCGCCGCACACAGCCCGCAGACCCGCGATGAACCGGCAAGGCGCCAGCTCGCTTCGGTTGTCGCCGTGCCCCAGCTGGTCGAACAGGGTCACCGCGAAGCCGGCGCCCAGCAAGGGCGCGATCCAGCCGGCCAACTGCCCGCCATAGCCGCCCCAGCCATGCACCAACACCACCCGCGGACGCCCCGGCGCGCCAAAATGCCACACCGCCATGCGGTGGCCGTCCACCATGATCCGTTCCGGTTGCCCCCAGGCACTGAGCACCTCGCCAGCGCGCCCGCGCTTGCGCGGCGGCCGCAGCAACAGCGCCTCGGCCCGTCGCGCCGTCCAGCCCGGAAACACCCGCGCGCTGAGCGCCACCCAGCGGCGCTGGGCGGGTGAGAGCAATTCAATACGATCGGTCGTGCTTTTTTTGGGCAAATTTTTCATGATGCCTCTCTCTGTCGAAGAACCGGCGCCGACAGGCGTCAGTGGGTTGCCGGGCGCACCCGGCTGCGTGTGATCAGTTCGCTGAAACTACGCTGCGCCATGGCGCGGGTGCTGACGTCGCCGAGCAGACGGCGCCGGTAGTAGGTAACAAACACGATGCCCAGCATGTCGAAGACGAACTGCGCCAGGTCGAGATCGGCGCGGAACTCGCCCTCCGCCACCGCCAAGCTCACCGTGCGGGTCAGTTCCCGCTCCAGTTGCCGGTAGTGGGCAATGACCACATCCCGCACCGGGCCAGGTTTGTCGTCAAACTCCAGCGCCGCCGACTGCAGCGGACAACCACCGCCCCAGCCGCCCCGATCGACCCAGGTCAGCCAGTTGCCGAGCAGCGCCTCAAGACGCGGCACCCCGCGCGGCGCCTTGAGCGCCGGCAGGAACACCAGTTCGGTAAAGCGCGCCGCCGCCGCCTCGATGGCGGCGATCTGCAGATCTTCGCGTGAGCCGAAGTGCGCGAACAGTCCGCTCTTGGACATGCCCACCCGGTCAGCCAGCGCCCCGATCGAAAGTGACTCGAAGCCTGCTTCGCAGGCCATGGCCACTGCCGCATCGAGGATGGTCTGCCGGGTGCGTTCGCCTTTGTTCATACGCTCACATTATCGAACGATCGTTCTTTTATCAAGCCTTCTATTCAGGCCGCCATGCCGGCAAACACCCGGTCGGCCGCCGCCAGCGTGGCGTCGATATCCGCCTCGGTGTGCGCCGCCGACACAAAACCGGCCTCGAACGCAGACGGCGCAAAATAGTGGCCGGCGTCGAGCATGGCGTGGAAGAACTGGTTGAAGCGGTTGCGATCGGAAGCCATCACGTCGGCGAAGGACTGTGGCAACGCGTCGGCAAAATAGAAGCCGAACATGCCGCCAAAAGACTGGGCGCAGAAGGTGATGCCATGCCGTTTGGCCGCTGCCTGCAGGCCGTCGACCAGCTGCGTGGTGCGCGCTTCAAGACCTTCGTAGAAACCCGGCGCCTGGATCAGCTTGAGCGAGGCCAGCCCCGCCGCCACCGCCACCGGGCTGCCCGACAGCGTACCGGCCTGATACACCGAGCCCAGCGGTGCGATCTTTTCCATGATGTCGCGACGGCCGCCAAAGGCGCCCACCGGCATGCCGCCGCCGATGACCTTGCCCAGCGTGGTCAGGTCCGGCGTGATGCCGACCACACCCTGCACACCACGCGGCCCGACGCGGAAACCGGTCATCACCTCATCGAAAATCAGCACCGCGCCATGCGCCGTGCACAACTGGCGCAGCAGGTGCAGGAAGCGATCGCTCGGGCGGATCAGGTTCATGTTGCCGGCAAAGGGCTCGACGATCACCGCGGCGATACTGTCGCCCTTGGCGCGGAAGGTTTCTTCGAGCTGCTCGGGGTTGTTGTAGTCGAGCACCAGGGTGTGCTTAGCGAAGTCCTCGGGCACGCCACCGGAGGACGGGTTGCCAAAGGTCAGCAGACCGGAGCCGGCCTTGACCAGCAGGCAGTCGGCATGGCCGTGGTAGCAGCCCTCGAACTTGATGATGGTGTCGCGGCCGGTGAAGCCGCGCGCCAGGCGGATCGCACTCATCGTCGCCTCGGTGCCGGAGCTGACCAGGCGCACCATGTCCAGGCTGGGCAGGTGGGCGCACAGTTGCTCGGCGATCTCCACTTCGGCCTCGGTCGGCGCACCGAAGGACAGGCCCTTCAGCGCCGCCTCGCGCACCGCCTCGACGATGGCCGGATGCGCATGGCCGGCGATGGCCGGCCCCCAGGAGCCGACATAGTCGATATAGGCCGCACCGTCGGCATCCCACATGCGCGCGCCCTCGGCACGGGCGATAAAGCGCGGAAAGCCGCCGACCGAGCCAAAGGCCCGCACCGGAGAGTTAACGCCGCCGGGGATCACCGCCTGGGCACGACTGAACAAGGTTTCGTTTCGACTCATGGATTCTTCCTGATGGGTTGTTCTTGAGACCGCGGCCTGCGCTCAGGCCCGACCGGGCGAAGGCGCGTCGAACAGCACACGATACGCCGCCGCACGCGCGGCCACATCGGCCGCCATGAAAACATCACTGATCACCGCAAGCAAGTCGGCACCGGCGGCCACCAGCGGCGACGCATTGTCGAGCGTGATGCCGCCGATGGCCGCAATGGGCACGCCGCAGCGCGCCCGCGCCTCGGCCAGCACGGCCGGCGTAGCCACCGCCGCCTGCGGTTTGCTCGGCGACGGGTACATCGCACCGAAGGCCACGTAGTCGGCACCGAGCGCGACCGCCGACTCGGCCCGCGCCACATCGTTGTAGCAGGTCACGCCGAGAATGCGATCCGGCCCGAGCCGCGCGCGCGCCGCATCGAGGGCGCCGTCGTCACGCCCCAGATGAACGCCATCGGCATCCACGGCCAGGGCCAGTTCGAGGTCATCGTTGATGATCAGCGGCACCCCGGCCGCCCGGCACAGCGCACGCAGGCCCGACGCCTCCGCGCGGCGCCGTACGGCATCGCCCGACTTGTCGCGGTACTGAAGCAAGGCTGGCTGTGCGCGCAAGGCGGCCTCGCTCGCAGCGAGCAGTCGCGCGCTGTCTGCCCACTCGGGCGTGACCAGATACAACCCGCGCAGCATCGTCTCCTGCCGGCTCATGCCCCCACCCCGCGATCGGCCACCGCCGCGCCCATCCCCAGGCGCAAAGCGCGCGCTTCGGCCTCATGCGCAAAACGCAAGGCCGCCGGGACCGACGCTGACAGATCGCCGCCGAGGGCAATCAACGCGGCCAGCGCCGCCGACGCCGAACTCGCCAGCCCGAGCACCGGTTGCGGCGCGCGGGCAAACGCGTCGCGGCGAAGCACGCCATCGCGACCGTGCAGCAGATGCACCACCTGCCCGCCCGCCGGCGCACCCAGCACCAGCACATGCTCCGCCCCGGCGGCACACAGGGCGGCCCCAAGATCCTCAACACGCAACTGGGCCTCGTCGCCTTCGAAGCTCGACCCCACCAACCGGCGAGACACCCCGGCGTCGGCCACCAGCACGGCGGCTTGAGGGAGCAGCAGCTCGACCGCCGCGGCCAGCGGCGAGTCGTCGGTGTCGTCCTCGTGCAGCATCAGCGACGGCGCCTCGAGCACCAGCGGCACCTCGCCATAGTCGGCCACCAGCGCGGCCAGCGCGACAAGCAGCCCCACCGATCCCGGCAGACTCAGCTTGATGGCGGCAACGGGCACATCCTCGAGGACCATGCGCGCCTGGTCGAGGACGAGTTCCGGGTCGAGCGCGACCCGACCGTCGAATTGCGCGGTATCGCGCAGGCACATTTCGGAAACGACGCTCAGCGGATAGGCCCCGTGGCGCGCGACCGAGAGCACGTCGGCGGCCACCCCGGAAGCGGAGGTCGGGTCGGCAGGGCCGATGACAAGCACAGCAGGAACATGACGCATCAATTTCTCCCGCCTCGAACCGGGCGGACCGCCGCGCACTCGCATGCGCGGCAAAATACGGTAAGATGCCGCAGATTTTAGCACTCCGCGCCACAGGACACCCGCCTTCCCGCGACCGTGGCCGGAACGGCATCTCAACGAACACAGGCCCGCCCGGCCGGCGCCCCGTCGTCGCAGCGAGGCCGCGACACCAAGGCGGATCACAACGTCAATGCCAGAGACTGAATTCAAGACCTACATGTGCCTGATCTGCGGCTTCATCTACGATGAAGCGGCCGGCCTCCCCGACGAAGGCATTGCCCCGGGAACCCGCTGGGAGGACATTCCGCCGAACTGGACATGCCCCGAGTGCGAGGCCCGCAAGGAAGATTTCGAGATGGTCGAAATCTGAATTGCCCTAAAGATGCAAAATGCTTGTCCGATAGTGATAGACGACGAGGCTTCGCGCAGCGCCGCCTTTCCTGGCGCAAACCGATACGCAGGGTGACTATGGTTGATCTGACCGGACTGAAAGTCATGGTGATTGATGACAGCAACACCATTCGACGCAGCGCAGAGATCTTTCTCGCGCAGGCGGGCTGCCAGGTGGTGCTCGCCGAGGACGGCTTCGACGCGCTCGCCAAGATCGCCGACCACCGCCCGGACGTCATTTTCGTCGACATCATGATGCCGCGCCTCGACGGCTACCAGACCTGCGCCCTGATCAAGAAGAACGCCAGGCTGACCAAAACGCCGGTTGTCATGCTGTCCTCCAAGGACGGTCTGTTCGATCGCGCCCGCGGGCGTATGGTCGGCTCCGACGAATACCTGACCAAGCCGTTCACCAAAGACAGTCTGCTGCGGGCCGTGGCTACCCACGGCGCGGCCCCTCAATCCACCGAGTGAGTTGAATTTCCATGCCGATCAAGAAGATTCTCATTGTCGACGACTCCCCGACCGAGCGTTACGCCCTGAGCGAGGCGCTGACCAAGAATGGCTACCAGGTCATCACCGCCGAATCGGGCGAGGAAGGCATCGCCAAGAGCAAGAGCGAATTGCCGGACCTCATCCTGATGGATGTCGTCATGCCGGGGCTCAACGGCTACCAGGCCACGCGCACCATCTCGCGCGACGAAGCCACGCGGGCCATCCCGGTCATCATCTGCACCACCAAGGGGCAAGAGACCGACAAGATCTGGGGCATGCGTCAGGGCGCTTACGACTACCTGGTCAAGCCCATCGACCACACCGAACTGCTCGCCCGCATCCGGGCCATCGGCTGAGCCGCCCCGCATGGCCAAGCGCATCAGTCTCAGGGAATTCCAGGAAAGCCTGGTTCGCCGGCTGGCCGACGCGCAGTCGGCACCGCGGCGCGACCTGCTCGGCCTGACCGCAGGCGGAGACCAATGGCTGGTC
>JAWKYX010000071.1:0-11542 GCA_041396265.1 Rhodocyclaceae bacterium | reverse complement strand
CAGATCCGCAATTTCATCAACGGCGAATACGTCAGCACCGCGAAGACCTTCGAGAAGCGCTCGCCGCTCGACAATACGGTGATCGGTGCGGTGCACGAAGCCGGCAAGGCCGAGGTGGATGCCGCCGTGGCCGCGGCCTGCGCGGCGCTCGACGGCCCGTGGGGGCGCATGACCGTGGCCGAGCGGGGCGACATCCTCTATGCGGTGGCCGATGGCATCAACGCCCGCTTCGACGAATTCCTCGCTGCCGAATGTGCCGACACCGGCAAGCCGATGAGCCTGGCGCGGCATATCGACATCCCGCGCGGCGCGGCAAATTTCAAGATCTTTGCCGACGTGGTCAAGAACGTGCCCACCGAGTTCTTCGAGATGGCCACGCCGGACGGGCGCGGCGCGCTCAACTATGCGCTGCGCCGGCCGGTGGGCGTGGTCGGGGTGATCTGCCCGTGGAATCTGCCACTGTTGCTGATGACCTGGAAGGTCGGCCCGGCACTGGCCTGTGGCAACACGGTGGTGGTCAAGCCCTCCGAGGAGACGCCGCAGACCGCCGCACTACTCGGCGAGGTGATGAATGCCGCCGGCGTGCCCAAGGGCGTTTACAACGTGGTGCATGGTTTCGGGCCGGGCTCGGCGGGCGAATTCGTCACTACTCACCCGCAGGTCGATGCCATCACCTTCACCGGCGAGACGCGTACCGGCGAGGCGATCATGAAGGCTGCGGCCAGCGGCTCACGCCCGGTGTCGCTGGAGATGGGCGGCAAGAACCCGGCCATCGTGTTCGCTGACTGCGATTTCGACGCCGCCATCGAGGGCACCATGCGCTCGGTGTTCGCCAACTGCGGCCAGGTCTGCCTGGGGACCGAACGGGTGTATGTCGAGCGGCCAATCTTCGACAAGTTCGTTGCCGCGCTCAAGGCCGGTGCCGAAGGCCTCCGCCTGGGCCGTCCGGAGGACGCAGAAACCGGTCTCGGCCCGCTGATCTCGCAGGAACACAAGCACAAGGTGTTGTCCTACTACGCCAAGGCGCGCGAGCTGGGCGCGACCGTGGTGACCGGGGGCGGCGCGGCGCAGATGCCGGGCGTGATGGCCGAAGGCGCCTGGGTGCAGCCGACGCTGTGGACCGGTCTGGATGACGACTCGGCGATTGCGCGCGAAGAGATCTTCGGCCCCTGCGCCCTGATCCAGCCCTTCGACAGCGAAGACGAAATCGTCCGCCGCGCCAACGACACCCGGTACGGGCTGGCGGCCTCGGTGTGGACCCGGGATCTGACCCGCGCTCACCGTGTGGCCGGCCGGCTCGAGGTGGGGTTGGTGTGGGTCAACAGCTGGTTCCTGCGTGATCTGCGCACTCCTTTCGGCGGCGCCAAGCAATCGGGCATCGGCCGCGAGGGCGGGGTGCATTCGCTCGAGTTCTACACCGAACTCAAGAACGTGTGCATCAAGCTGTGAGCGCCTTCATGACCGCCACCAGCCCCGAGATCGGCCAGCGCATTGTCGCGGCCGGCATCGAGACCAATGTGCACGACATGGGCACGGGCTTTCCGGCGCTGATGATCCACGGCTCCGGGCCGGGTGTGTCGGCCTGGGCCAACTGGCGCCTGGTGATGCCGGCGCTGGCGACGCAGGCGCGGGTGATCGCGCCGGACATGGCCGGCTTCGGCTTCTCCGCCCGGCCCGACGGCTACGACTACACCATGGACAACTGGGTGGCCCAGGCCGTCGGCGTGCTCGATGCGCTCGATATCGATCAGGCCGATCTGGTCGGAAATTCCTTCGGTGGCGCGCTGGCCCTGGCGCTGGCGATTCGCCATCCGCAGCGGGTGCGGCGGCTGGTGCTGATGGGCAGTGTCGGCGTGCCTTTCGAGATCACCGCCGGGCTGGACGCGGTGTGGGGCTACACACCGAGCCTCGACAACATGCGCGCGCTGCTCGACCTGTTTGCCTGGGATCGCACGCTGGTGAACGACGAGCTGGCCCAATTGCGTTACGACGCGAGCATCCGCCCCGGCTTTCAGGAGAGCTTCGCCGCCATGTTCCCGGCCCCGCGCCAGCGCTGGGTGGACGCCATGGCGAGCGCCGAGGCTGACATCCGCGCCATTGCCCACGAGACGCTGGTGATCCACGGCCGCGACGACAAGATCATTCCGCTGGCCAACTCGCTGACCCTGGCGCAGTGGATCGACCGCGCCCAGCTGCATGTCTTTGGCCGCTGCGGCCACTGGACGCAGATCGAACACGCCGCGCGTTTCGCCCGCCTGGTGGGCGATTTCCTCGCCGAAGCCACCCCCGAATCCACGCACTGAGGAAGACCCATGGAACAGGACCTGATCAACCGCCTCGGCGACGAGCTCTATACCGCGCTGACCACCGGCGAGGTGCTTACACCGCTGACCGAGCGCCATCCCGAGATCACCATCGAAGACGCTTACCAGATTCAGCAGCGCATGCTCGCGCGCCGCATCGACGCGGGCGAAACGGTGATCGGCAAGAAGATCGGCGTCACCTCGAAGGCGGTGATGAACATGCTCGGCGTGCATCAACCCGACTTCGGCTGGCTGACTGACGGCATGGTGTTCAACGAGGGCGAGTCGATCCCCATGAGCACGCTGATCCAGCCCAAGGCCGAGGGCGAGATCGCCTTTGTGCTCAAGCACGATCTGCAGGGGCCGGGCGTGACCGCGGCCGATGTGCTGCGCGCCACCGAGGGCGTGATGGCCTGCTTCGAGATCGTCGATTCGCGTATTCGCGACTGGAAAATCAAGATCCAGGACACCGTGGCGGACAACGCCTCCTGCGGCGTGTTCGTGCTCGGTGATCGCATGGTCGACCCGCGCGAGGTCGATCTGGCCACCTGCGGCATGGTGCTCGAGAAGAACGGCGAGATCGTCGTTACCGGCGCCGGCGCCGCCACCCTGGCGCACCCGGTCAATGCCGTGGTGTGGCTGGTCAACATGCTCGGTTCGCTCGGCATCGGCCTCAAGGCCGGCGAAGTGGTGCTCTCTGGCGCGCTCGGCGCGATGGTGCCGGTGGCTGCTGGCGACAACCTGCGCGTGAGCATCGGCGGTATTGGCGGTTGCTCGGTGCGCTTCGTCTGAGGACACAACCATGGCGCGACTCGACCCCCTGATCATCGATGCGTCGCACGAACTGGCGGCGGACTTCGCCTTCTTCGAGAAGACGCTTGGTTTCGTGCCCAACAGCCTGCTCACCATGGCACACCGTCCGAGTCTCGCACGGGGTCTGATCGCCCTGAGCAAAGGGGTGTATGACCCGACAGGCGAGGTCGATCTGGGCCTCAAACGGCTCATCGGAGATGGGGCTCGAAGACCACCGCCGAGGGTGGACGGCATAGTGCCGCACATGCGCGCCGACGGCGGCGGATGTTTCTCGACGCCACCTCCGCCTATATTGCGGAGAACTCGCGCAAGGTCAATGCCCAGGGCGCGATGATGATCGACCTGACCCCCGCCGCCATCGGCCCCTACTGCGTGCCGCCGGTCAATCTCAAGCAGCACGTCGGCCAGCGGGAGAAATGAACGTCCAACATGGTCACCTGCGGTGGCCAGGCCACCATCCCGATGGTTGCCGCCGTCTCTCGCGTGCAGCCGGTGGCCTACGGCGAGATCGTCGCCACCGTCGGCAGCAAGTCGGTCGGCCCCGGCACGCGCAGACATCGACGAATTCACCCGCACCACCGGCGCGGTGGAGAAGGTGGGCGGCGCGAAGCAGGGCAAGGCGATCATCATCATCAACCCCGCGAGCCACCGCTGATCACCGCGCACGCGACACCGTGCATTGCCTGACCGAGACCGCGCCGGACCAGCAAAAGATCACCGAATCCATCCACGCCATGATCGCCGAGGTGCAGAGTACGTGCCCGGCTACCGGCTGGTCAAACGGGCCGGTGTTCGATGGCAGCCGCGTGTCGTTCATGGAGGTCGAAGGCCTGGGCGACTATCTGCCCAAGTACGCCGGCAACCTCGACATCATGACCGCCGCCGCCGCGCGCACCGCCGAAATGTTCGCCGAGGAAATCCTCAAGGGCGAACTCACCCTCGAACCCGTCACCGCCTGAGGAGCGCCCCATGGATCTGAAAGGCAAGAAAATCACTGTGCATGACATGACGCTGCGCGACGGCATGCACCCCAAGCGTCACTTGATGACGCTCGAGCAGATGAAGACCATCGCCACCGGCCTCGACGCCGCGGGTATCCCGTTGATCGAAGTCACCCATGGCGACGGCCTCGGCGGCAGCTCGGTGAACTACGGCTTCCCCGCGCACACCGACGAGGAATATCTCTCCACCGTGATTCCGCTGATGAAGCAGGCCAAGGTCTCGGCGCTGCTGCTCCCGGGCATCGGCACCGTCGATCATCTGAAGATGGCGCACGAGTTGGGGGTCTCCACTATCCGCGTGGCCACCCACTGCACCGAGGCGGACGTGAGCGAGCAGCACATCGGCCTGGCCCGCCAGTTGGGCATGGACACCGTGGGCTTCCTGATGATGGCGCACATGAACAGCCCCGAGGGGCTGGTGACGCAAGCCAAGCTGATGGAGGGCTACGGCGCCAACTGCATCTACATCACCGATTCGGCCGGCCATTTGCTGCCCGAGACCGTCAAGGCCCGGCTCGGCGCGGTGCGCGAGGCGCTCAAGCCGGAGACCGAGCTCGGCTTCCATGGCCACCACAACCTGGCCATGGGCGTGGCCAACTCGATCGCTGCGATTGAAGTCGGCGCCAACCGCATCGACGCTGCGGCGGCCGGCCTGGGTGCCGGCGCCGGCAACACGCCGATGGAAGTGCTAGTCGCAGTGTGCGATTTGATGGGCATCGAGACCGGCGTGGATGTGTTCAAGATCCAGGACGTGGCCGAAGACCGGGTGGTGCCGATCATGGACTTCCCGATCCGCATCGACCGCGACGCGCTCACCCTCGGCTATGCCGGGGTGTATGGCTCCTTCCTGCTGTTTGCCAAGCGCGCCGAGAAGAAGTACGGCGTGTCGGCGCGCGACATTCTGGTCGAGATGGGCCGGCGCGGCATGGTTGGCGGGCAGGAAGACATGATTGAGGACACTGCCATGAATCTGGCCAAACAGCGCGAGGTAATCGCATGAAGCTCGATAACGCCACCATCGACCGGCTCGCGGCGCATCTTGAGAACTGCGAGCTCGAAGCGCAGGACACCCACAAGATCACCGACGACTACCCGGACATGGATTGGGATGACGCCTACGCCATTCAGGACCTCATCCGGGCGCGCAAGATCGCCCGCGGTCACAAGATCATCGGCCTCAAGGCCGGGCTGACCTCGCACGCCAAGATGAAACAGATGGGCGTGACCGAGCCGGTGTTCGGCTTCATGGCCGATTACTACGCCGTGCCTGACGCCGGCGAGGTGAAGGTCTCGGAACTGATCCACCCCAAGGTCGAACCGGAGATCGCCTTCGTCACCAAGACCGCCTTGCGCGGACCGGGCTGCCATATCGGCGCGGTGCTGGCGGCGACCGATTTCGTGATGCCCGGCATCGAGGTCATCGATAGCCGCTACCGTGATTTCAAGTTCGATCTGAAGAGCGTGGTGGCCGACAACACCTCCGCCGCGCGCTTCGTCATCGGCGGGCAGCCGCAGCCGGTAGCCAACGTGGACCTGCGCACCGTCGGTGTGGTGCTGGAGAAGAACGGCGAGCCGGTCGCGCTCGGCGCTGGCGCGGCGGTGCTCGGCCATCCGGCCGCGGCGATCGCCATGCTGGCCAACATGCTGGGCAAGCGCGGCGAGGAGATCCCGGCCGGCACGCTGATCCTCTCTGGCGGCATTACCGAGGCCATTCCGGTGGCCGCGGGCGACGCCGTGACCCTGCGCATCCAGGGCATGGGCAGCACGTCCTTGCGCTTCATTTGAGTCGAGGAGAGCGAGATGCCGTTTGCACAGATCTACATGATTGAAGGCCGCAGCGAGGAACAGAAGCGGGCGGTGATCGAGAAAGTGACCCAGGCCCTGGTCGACGCCGTCGGCGCCCCGCAGCAGAACGTACGGGTGTGGATCCATGACGTGCCCAAAGAGAACTGGGGCATTGCCGGCACCTCGGCAAAGGATCTGGGCCGCTAGCGCGCACTGGTGAGCGGCCCTCGCGCCGCCGACATTCCTGAAAAACATAACGAGACACGCCACATGGCAACGCCATGCGGCACGGGGCTTCTTTTGCCCCGACAAAGGAGGAGATGGTGAGATTTCAACGCTGTCGCGGTGCGCGACTGATGACATCTTTACTGGCCGTCGCGGCGCTGGCCGGATGCGGTGGCGAGGCCGACCTGTCGGCCGCCGTCGCTGACGCCGCCCGCCCGCTCAAGCGCTATGACGTGGTGCAGTCACTGGTGTCGAACGGCCAGGTGATCGTCGCTGGCCTGCAGGCCGGTGCGGTGCTGGTATCGAGCGACCAGGGGCGCAACTGGCGGCGCGAGGCGCTCGGCCCGGCCTCGCTGATCGGCCTGGCGGTGTGCCCGGACGGCGGCCTGCTGGCCATCGATTTCTACCGCAAGGCGTGGTACGCCAATGCCGACGGCCGCGACTGGCGCTCGGCCGCGTTCGACAAGCCGAGGGTGCCGCTGGCGGTGACCTGTGATGCAGGCGGCGGCTGGTGGGTCGCCGGCACTCGGACGCAGATCGCCCACAGCACGGACCAGGGCGCGACCTGGCAGCTGACCGATCTGGGCGAGGACGCGCAGATCACCGCCATCCGCTTCGTCGACGCGCAGTTCGGTGTGGCCACCGCCGAGTTCGGCCGGGTGTTCGTCACCGAGGATGGCGGCGCCAGCTGGGCCGCGCGCGGTGGCATGCCCGACGAGTTCTATCCCTACGACGCGCTTTTCGTCTCGCGCGACGAGGGTTATGTGAGCGGCCTGGCCGGGCAGGTGCTGCACACCACCGACGGCGGCCTGAGCTGGACCCGCCAGACCAATGCCAGTGGTGCGCCGCTGTACCGCCTGTTCCTTCAGGACGGGGTGCCGCATGGCGTGGGCGCCGGCGGCACGGTGGCGCGGCTCGATGATGATGCCTGGCGCACGGTGCCGTACCCGGACCCGCTGCCGGTGTTCTTCGCCTCGGGTGCGGCGGTGGCCGGGCAGTCGGCGCTGGTGGCCGGCGGCCCCGGCGGCCTGCTGCGCGTGATCGCTACCGCAGATCGCTGAGGAGACGACCATGGTCAGCGCATTCAAGCATTCCATTACCCACAAGCTGCACCGCGCCGAGGCGTGGATATTCGCCAACCCGAAGATCGTCCTGGCCCTGATCCTGGCCGCCACGGTCATTTTCGCTACCGCCTTGCCCAAGCTGCGGGTGTACTCCGACTTCTCGGACCTGCTGCCGCAGAACCACCCCTACATCCAAGTCTACAACCGTCTCAAGGAGAACTTCGGCGGCGCCAACATGATCGTGATGGCGATCGAGGTCGAGCAGGGCACGATCTTCAACAACGACACGCTGGCGCTGATCCATCGCGCCACCCAGGGTGTCGACAGCCTGCCGGGGGTGAACCACAACCTGGTGTTCAGCCTCACGCACCGCACGGCACGCAAGATTTTTCTCGATCAGTACGGCGGCTTCGCCTCGGAGTCCTACTACGACCCGCAGAAGCCGCAGCGCAGCGTGGCCGAACTGGAGAAGCTCAAGCAGGACGTGATCGCCAACCCGACCATGTACGGGCTGATGGTGTCGCCCGACCTGAAAGCGGCGCTGATCAAGGCGCAGCTCAACGAAAGCGACATCGACTACAAGGCCACCTTCGACGCACTGCAGCAGGTGCGCGCCGAGCTGGAGACGCCGGGGCACAAGGTGTATGTGACCGGCAACCCGGTGCTGACCGGCTGGGTGTACACCTACATCAACCAGATCCTCGAAATCCTGGCCTGGACGCTGCTGCTGCTGGCGACCTTGTTGATCGTCTATTTCCGCCGCCTCTACGGCATCGCGCTGCCGCTCTTGGGCATCGCGCTGTCGTCGATCTGGGGCCTCGGCTTCATGGCGATGATGGGCATCAACCTCGAGCCGCTGTCGCTGCCGATTCCCTTCCTCATCGCGGCGCGCGCCACCTCGCACGGGGTGCAGCTGGCGGCGCGCTATTACGAGGAGCTGGCCATCGTGAAGGACGGCAGGCGGGCGGCGCGCAATGCGCTGGATGCGCTGTTCCGGCCCGGCTCGCTGGCGATCATCGTCGATGCGGTGGGTATCGCGGTGCTGGTGCTGGGGGCGGCGCCCTTCAATCACAAGCTCGGTATCGCCGCCGGCTTCTGGGGCTTTTCGGTGATCTTCACGGTGCACTTCATGGTGCCGCTGGCGCTCACCGTGCTGCCCCAGCCGCGCAGCACCGAGAACGCCAACCAGGGCGTGCGCAATTTCCTCGGCGCGGCGATGGCCAAGACCGGCGGCACCGACGGCGGTGCGCGCTCGATCCTGATCCTCACCCTGATCGGCGCCATCGGCGGCACCTACTTCGTCAGCCAGGTGCAGCTGGGCGAATCCGAGCCCGGCTCGCCGCTGCTGCACCGGGACCACGACTACAACGTGTCGACCACCGCCATCAATACCCGCTTCCCCGGATCGGAAGAGCTGCATGTGTCGGCGCGAACGCAGGAGAAGGGCGGCATCAAGCGCCCCGAGGTGATGGCGGCGATGGAGCGCTTCCAGGCGCACATGCTGTCCGACCCCGGCTTGGGCGGCACCAAGGCCATCCCCGGCGTGGTGCGTGTGGTCAACAAGCTCACCCACAACGACGACCCGCGCTGGATGCAGATCCCCGACACGGCGCAGGAGGTCGGCGGGCTGATGTTCGCCTACATGGCCTCCAGCCCGATCCCCGGCGCGCTCAAGGAGTTCATCACGCCCGACGAGCGCGAGGCCAACATGGTCTTCTACTACAAGGACCACCAGGCCGACACCATCAACCGCGTGGTGGCGCTGGCCGAGGAAGGCATCCGCAACCTCAAGGCCGAGGTGCCGGACCTGGAGATCGCGCTCGGCGGCGGCATCATCGGCGTGACGGCAGCCGGCAACCAGGCGCTGCACACCGACCACATGATCATCATCCCGGCGGTGATGGGGCTCGCCTTCCTGCTGGTGATGGTCTATTACAGCTCGCTCCACGCCGGCTGGTTGATGGTGCTGCCGATGCTGTTCTCCACGCTGATGACCTACGCCTACATGGGCGCGGCGGGCATCGGCATCAACGTGAACACCGTGCCGGTGATCGCGGTCGGGGTCGGGGTCGGCATCGACTACGCGGTGTATTTCATGGACCGCATCCGCGAGGAGTTCGCCGAGCTCCAGGACATCAAGCAGGCGGTCATCAAGGCCGTCGCCACCACCGGCTATGCCGTCTCCTTCACCGCCGTGACGCTGATCGCCGGCGTGGTGATGTGGATCTTCATGTCGGACCTGCGCTTCCAGTCGGATGCCGCGGTGCTCCTGTCTTTCATGCTCATCGTCAATGCCATCGCCGCGGTGCTGATCGTGCCCAGCTGGTGCGTGGTGTTCAAGCCGCGCTTCGTGACCGCAGCGCGCTACGACGCAGACGGCGTGCTGGAGACGGACTGACCCCACAGGGCAAGCAAGCGTCGGCGTGCCGCTCGGTGCGCCGGTGAAAACCAGAGGAGGAGACTCACCATGAAGTGGTACCCGAACAAAAAACCACCAACTACCCGGCTTCACGTCGCCGTGGTGACCGCCGCCCTGGCCGGCCCGGCCATCGCCGGCGGCCTGCCCGACATGGGCGGCGACACCCGGCCGTGGGACGTGGATATCTATTACGAGAACCACACCGCCCATCGCGGCAAGGACGCCACCGGCAAGACCGTCGGCCTGGCCAAGTTCCGCAACACCATGCAGGTCGAGGCCGACAAGCGCCTGGCCAACGGCTGGGGTTTTCACGGTGTGCTGCGCGGTACCTGGGACGGCGTCTATCGCATGAACAAAGGCGAGTTCGGTGAGGATGCCGGTGGCCCGATCATGCTGAACAATGTCTCGGGTGCCGGCGGCTCGACCTCAGTGGCGCATGGGGCGGGCGTGGTGAACAACGGCTCGGGCCCTCCGGGCAACGCCTTTGGTTTCGACATCAATGCCAACCCCAACGACGGCATGCGCGTGCTTGGTGACCGCTGGCATTCGATCGTCCCCGGCGATGTTGCCTTCGGCGTGCCGGTGCGGCCCTGCGATGAAGACAAGCGGGGTTGCCGCGACTTCGGCGGCTATGGCGATCTGTCGCTGTCGGAGCTGGAGATGCCGGAATTCAACGATCGGCTCGACTTCATCCGTGAGGCCTACGTCAAGAAGAACATTTCGCTCGACAACGGCAACAACCTGTTCCTGAAGCTCGGCAAGCAGCAGGTGGTGTGGGGGCGCACCGACCTGTTCCGGGTGCTGGATGTGATCAACCCGGTCGACTATTCGCGCAACAACATCTACGACGAGCTGCAGGACATCCGCATCCCGATGTGGATCGCCCAGGCCGAGTACCGCATGGGGCCGTCCGAGTCGATGCAGGACCGCAACCTGCAGATCGTGTGGAACGTCGACAAGTTCCGGCCCAACAACCTGGGCCAGTGCGGCTCGCCCAACGCCATCCTCGACGCCGGCTGCTTCTTCCGCGGCATGGCCAACCTGTGGGATAACGGCGGCACCGTGGCCAACTTCGCCAACGGCACCACCGCCACCGACTTCGGCCCGCACCAGATCGGTATTCGTGATGTGGATCTGCCGGACTGGTCGCTCTCCAACACCCAGCTGGGGGTCAAGTTCGAGGGGGTGACGCAGGGCGGCTTGAGCTTCTCGCTCAATGCGCTGACCTACCGCTCCCAGCTGCCCTCGCTGCGCGGTCTCGTCACCGGCCCGACCAACCCCTTCACCGGGGCGCCGAAAACAGCGGCAGAAACCAACCTGATCGCCTTCGATGTGCACTACCCGCGGGTGAATCTGATCGGTGGTTCGATGGACTTCGAGGCCGAGTCGATCGGTGCCGCCGTCCGTCTCGAAGGCGCCTTCACCCAGGGCGAGGAGTTCGCCAACACGGCGCGCGAGCGGCTGTACTCGGAGAACAACGTGTTCCGCGGTGTGATCGGCATCGACCGGCCGACCTTCATCCCGTGGATCAATCCGCGCCGCACCACGCTGATCTCGGCGCAGCTGTTCTGGCAGCACATCTTCGACCACGAGTACTACAAGAAGGGCGCGCGCGTGGCACCGAGCGGTGCGGTCAACAAGTTTGGCCCGGTGGGCATGCCGGACTGGGAGGACAACTTTATCGGCACCGTGCTGATCAAGGCCTTCCTGATGAATGATCGGCTCAGCCCCGAGCTGATCATCGCGCGGGACTTCCGCTCGCGCACCCATGCCATCGCGCCCAAGGTGGAGTGGAGCGTTTCCGACAACCTCAAGCTGGTGGTCGGTGCCAACTTCAAGGGTGGCTCCAACTCGCGCAATCGCTTCGACGACTGCCGCTCGTGCAACCCCTATGCGCCCTATACCGGCACCGCGGCCGATGTTGGCTACTCG
>JAWKYX010000070.1:0-11618 GCA_041396265.1 Rhodocyclaceae bacterium | reverse complement strand
CTGAGGGATGCTTCGACATCAGCACGTCTTGGGTACTGCGCGCCGCTTGCGTGGCGCTTCGCGCTTGCTTGCCAAGGACTCGAGCGGCAGCGTGCCCGTGCAGTCTGGATAACGGCTGCATGACCAGAACGCGCCATTCCTGCCGGCACGCTGGCGCATCTGCGTGCCGCACTGCGGACAAGGCGGCGAAGGCGGCAGCGGGGTGGAAAGCGTCGCGCCCCGATGCTCCTGCACGAGCTGGGCCACCCAGGCGGATTGCTTGGCGATGAAGGTGTCCAGCGTCATCTGGCCGGCCTCGATCATATCGAGCGCCTGCTCCCAGATGGCGGTCATGCCGGGATCGGCGATGGCGGCCGGGACAGCGTCGATGAGCGTTAAGGCCGCATCCGACGCGCGGATGGTGCGGCCCTTCCTCAGCAGGTAGCCGCGATCCAGCAGGCCCGTGATCGTGCTGGCGCGCGTGGCCTCGGTGCCGATGCCCGTCGTCTCCTTCAGCTTCTGCTTCAGACGCGGGTCGTCCACCAGCTTGGCCACACCCTTCATCGCCTTGACCAGTTCGCCCTGGGTGTAGTGCTTGGGCGGCAGCGTTTTCAACGCCTTCAGCTCGACCTGCTCGACCCCACAGCGCAATCCGCTCACCATTGGCGGCAGCACCTGGCTACGCTGCGCTTCCACACCATCGGCGGCTTCTGGCTCCGGTGTCGCCAGTACCTGGCGCCAGCCGATCACGGCGATCTGCTTGCCCACCGCCACGAGCGGCTGACCGCCGCAAGCGAGCTGCGCCACCGTGCGGTCGAACTCATGGTCCGGGAGGAACTGCGCGAGGTAATGGGCGCGGATCAGCCGGTAGACAGCCAGCTCCTTCGCGTTCATGGCCGAAAGGTTGGCGGGCTCCAGCGTCGGGATGATGCCGTGGTGCGCCGTCACCTTGCCGTCGTTCCAGGCGCGCGAACGTTGGTTGCGGTCGAGCTGGCCGACCAAGGGTCGCAGGCTGGGATCGGTGGCGAGCAGTGCATCGAGCACCGCCGGCACTTCGGCAAGCATGCTTTCGGGCAAATATCCCGAGTCGCTGCGCGGATAGGTCGTCGCCTTGTGCGTCTCATACAGCGCCTGCGCGATGTCGAGTGTCTCCTGCACCTCGAGGCCGATCTGACGCGAACACACTTCCTGCAAGGTGCCCAGGTCGAACGGCAGCGGCGGTGCCTCGCGCACGCGCTCGGTCTCCACCGACACGACCTGCGCATCGCGTACCGCTCGAAGGCGGTCCGCAGCCTGCTGTGCCACCGGCTGTTGAAGGCAGCGATCCGCTGCATCCGTGCTGCCTTCGGACGGCATCCAGCGCGCGGTGAAGGACTGGCCGGCGTGGACAAGGAGCACATCCACGGTCCAATACGGCACGGAGACGAAGCGCGCGATCTCGCGATCACGATCCACGACCAATTTCAGCGTCGGCGTCTGCACGCGCCCCACCGACAGCACGCCGGTATAGCCGGCCTGGCGCCCCAGCAGTGTGAACAAGCGGCTCAGGTTCATCCCGATCAGCCAGTCGGCGCGCGATCGGGCGAGTGCGGAGAAATACAGCGGCAGCGTCTCGGCGGACGGCTTGAGCGCACCCAGCGCCTTGCGGATCGACGCATCGTTGAGCGCCGACAGCCACAGGCGCTGAATCGGCCCGCGGTAGCCGCATAGGTCGATGATCTCGCGGGCGATCATCTCGCCCTCGCGGTCGGCGTCGGTCGCAATCACCAGCTCGCCCGCCTTGGCGACGAGCTGCTGCACGACCTTGAATTGCGCTGCGGTCGCCGCCTTGGGCTCGACACGCCAACGCTCAGGAAGAATGGGCAGTTGCTCGATGGCCCAGCGCTTGTATTGCTCGCCGTAGCCTTCGGGCGGAACCGCCTCCACCAGATGACCGATGCACCAGGTCACGACGACACCCGCGCCGCTGTAGCAGCCGTTGCCGCGTTGACCGGCGCCCAGCACACGGGCGATGTCCTTGCCCTGGGACGGCTTCTCGCACAGGAACACGCGCATGAAGCCTCCTCGGGAATGTGCGGTTCATCAGATGGACGACAGCATGGCTGGGCCAGGTGAGACTGGCCGTAAGGAAGCCGGAAGGCCTGGGCACCGAGTTGTGATCGGCTGGGGAATGGTTGCCGCAGCGGTATGCACGGATCGCTGCGGTATGAGCAACTGTCTTTCGAGTCAAGCGAGATGAATCGAATCGTTCCAACAGGCGCCGGATCGGACCATCGCGTTGAGGATGGTCAGCAGCTTGCGCATGCAGGCGACGATGGCGACCTTCTTGGGCTTTCCTGCGGTGACGAAGCGCTCGTAGAAGTGCCCGATCACACGACTGAATCGGATGGCGGCGAGCGTGGCCATGTAGAGAGCGCGCCGAACCGCGGCGCGCCCGCCGAAGGTGCCGCGCTTGCCGCGCATCTGTCCGGAATCGCGATTGAAAGGGGCGAGCCCGACCAAGGCGGCGATTTCGCGCCGGGACAGCGAACCCAACTCGGGGACGTCGGCGATCAGGGTGGCGCTGGTGGCCGGCCCGATGCCGCGCACGCTCGCGAGCTGGTGGGCAAGCTCGGCATGGTGCCGATCGATGTGGCTGGCCAGTCGGGCCTCGACGGTATCGAGTTGCTCGCGGATGGCCTTGATGAGCGTCTCGATGCTGGGGCGAGCTGCCTTGTGGCTGATGGCCAGGCGCTGGCGTTCGGCCACCAGCATCGTCACCAGTTGCCGACGCCGGGCCATCGGCGCATGCAACGCCTGCTGCTCGGCGGTGGGCAGCACCGTGACGAACTTGTCCCGCTCGGGGCGCCGCGCCAGCATCTGGGCCAGTGCCGCCAAGGCGCGCGCGTCGATGCGGTCGGTCTTGGCCAGATACCCCATGGTGCGAGCAAAATCGCGCGCCTGGCGCGGATTGACCACTGCCACAGCGAACCCAGCCGCCTGCAGCGCACAGGCCAGATCCCGCTCGAGGCCACCGGAGGCCTCCATCGCGATCAGTTCGACCGTCTGCCCGGCCAAGGCCGTGATCAGCGCTTATTCTCGAAGGTCAGCAGACCCTGGCGGATGGCGTACAGCGGGATGGCGTTGACCAGGTCGCGCAGGGTGACGCCCGGCTGCATCTGGCCCTTGAAGCGCACCAGCACCGACTCCGGCATGTCGAGCAGCATGACGCCGGTCGCCGCGGCGAAGGCCACCAGGCCGGAGCCGGCCGGGAAGGAGATGCCGATCGGGAAGCGGGTGTGGCTCTCGCCGCCGGTGCCGACGGTGTCGACACTCCCCGACCAGAGTCGCTCAAACGAGGAAGCGCCGCGCCAGCAGGGTCCAGTAGGCCGCGCCGATGGCGAGGTTGTCGTCATTGAAGTCGTAGCCCGGGTTATGCACCATGCACGCCCCCGCGCTGTCGCCGTCGCCGTTGCCGATCAGCAGGTAGCTGCCGGGGCAGCGTTCGAGCATAAACGCGAAGTCCTCGCTGCCGGTGAGCGCCGGCCCCTGGGCGACGACCTTGTCCGCGCCCACCAGCTCCACGCCGACCTGGCGGGCGAGTTCGGTCTCCGGCCCGGTGTTCACAAGCACCGCGTAGCCGCGCTGGTAGTCGACCTCGGCCGTGAGCTCGAAGCTCTGCGCATGGGCATGGGCGAGGTTCACGATGCGCTGCTTGAGCCGTTTGCGCACTGCGGAATCGAGCGTGCGCACGCTGAGCTCAAGCTCGGCGCTCTGCGGGATCACGTTGTTGGCGTGACCGGCCTGCAGCACGCCTACGGTCACCACGGCGGTCTGCTGCGGATCCACGTTACGCGACACCACCGTCTGCAGCGCCATCACCAAGCTGGCGGCGGCCACCACCGGGTCGGCCGCCTTGTGCGGCACCCCGCCGTGACCGCCGCGGCCATGCAACACGATGCGCACCTTGTCGGAAGAAGCCATCATCGCCCCATCGCGGAACAGCAGCTGCCCCTGCGGATGACCGGGCATGTTGTGCATCGCGAAAATCGCGTCGCAAGGGTACTTGTCGAACAGGCCATCCTCGAGCATGCGCACTGCGCCGCTGTGGCAGGTGCCGAACTCCTCGGCGGGCTGGAAGATCAGGTTCAGCGTGCCCGACCAGTCGTCCGACGCCGCCAGCGCCTTCGCCGCGCACATCAGCATCGCGGTGTGACCGTCGTGGCCGCAGGCGTGCATCACGCCGTGCCTGCAGCTCGCATACGGCAGCCCGGTCTCTTCCAGCACCGGGAGCGCGTCCATGTCGGCCCGCAGGCCGAGCCGGCGCGTACCCTCGCCGCGGCGCAGCTGCGCGACCAGGCCAGTGCCGCCTAAGCCGCGCTCCACGCGGTAGCCCCAGGACTCCAGGCGCTCGGCGACGAGCGCGCTAGTGCGGTGCTCCTCGAAGGGCAGTTCGGGATGACGATGGATGTCGCGCCGGAAGGCGATGAACTCGTCGGCGTGGGCGCGGACGGCGTGCAGGGCGTCGTGGAGGGGCATCGGACTGGGGGCTTGGTGGAGGTTGAAGTCGCGAGGAGCCGCTCCCCCACAGGGGGAAACGGTCCCTCGCCCATCCGGCGTCAGCGCTGCAGCACCCGGCCGCAGCCGGTCTCGCGCATCTTCAGGATCGCGACCAGCGTGATCAGGCTGGTGACGACCACGTACAGCGCGGGCGCGGCCGGATTCCCGGTGGCGGCGATCAGCCAGGTGATGACGAACTGCGTGGTGCCGCCGAACACGGTCACACCCACCGCGTAGGCGATCGACAGACCCAGGGCACGCACATGGCTGGGAAAATGCTCGGGAATCGTCACCAAGGACGCCGAGCCGGTCATCGCGGTCAGCAGCGCGAGCAGGCTAGTGACGCAGGCCAGTGTAAAGAAGCTGGTGTATTCGATGAGCAACAGGAAAGCCGGATAGGTCAGAACCAGTAAGGCCACTCGCGGCCACAGTAACACCGGCTTGCGCCCGTAGCGGTCCGACAGCCAGCCGCCGAGCAGCGCGCCCGCCCAGGTCGCCAGGCCGAACAGGATGGTCGAGGTCATGCCGATCACCGGCGACAGCTTCAGCGTCGTGATCGCGTAGGTCGTCATGTAGATCGCCACGTAGGTCGACACCGTCGTGCCCATCACCATCATCACCGCCAGCCCGATGATGCGGGCGTGGTCGCGGATCCGCGGCGCGGGCAGCTTCTCCGAACCCGCCCCGGGCGCCGATTGCGCGCCGTGGCCATGGTCCAGCGTCTCGGGCATGTGGCGGCGCAGGAAGATGGCGATCGGGATCAGCAGCAGGCCGAGCACGAAGGGCACGCGCCAGCCCCAGGCCTGCATGTCCTCGGGGCTCAGGTTCAGCGTCAGCGCAACGCCAACGATGCCCGCCATCAGCGAAGCCACTCCCTGGCTGGCGAGCTGCCAGCTACCGTACAGCCCACGCTTGCCCGGCGGGGCGATCTCGATCAGGTAGGACGTCGCCGGCCCTACTTCGCCGCCCAGGGCCAGCCCCTGGACCAGGCGGCACAGCACCACGATGATCGGCGCGGCGATGCCGATGCTCTCGTATGAAGGCGTCAGCGCCAGGCCCATGGTGCCCGCGGTGATCAGGCCGATGGTCAGCAGCATCGCCGGCTTGCGCCCAGCGCGGTCGGCGAAGGCGCCGATCAGCACGCCGCCAAGCGGGCGCGTCACGAAGCCCACCCCGAACACCGCCACCGACAGCAGCAGGCTAGTCAACGGCGAATTAGACGGGAAGAAGGTCTTGCCGATATACACGGCAAAGAACGCATAAGTGGTGAAATCGTAGAACTCGATCGCGTTGCCCGCGACCGTCGCCCCCACGATGCCCGGCGGCACCCGCCGGGCGTTTTCCGTCTGCCGGCCTTCGCCCGCTGCCCCGGCCTCGCCGAGGGTCGCCGCGCTCGCGGCCTGAACGTTGCTGCTCATGGATGGAGGTCTCCGCGTCTCGTTATGTGTCGTTTGGTGTAACGCGTGGATGATAGGCAGGCACCAGACATGCGTCCAATGCATCATCAGAATAGTTTATATTCCTAAAAGTCATTCATCAGGATCGCCACGCGATGAACCTGCGCCACCTCGAACACCTGCTGGCCGTGATCGACACCGGCTCCTTCAGCCGCGCCGCCGAACAGCACCACATCACCCAGTCGGCACTCAGTCGCAGCATCCAGGCGCTGGAAGACGAACTCGGCCTACGTCTGCTCGACCGCCTCGGCAAGCGCAACGAACTTACCCCCTTCGGCCACGTCGTCGCCGAGCGTGCCCGTCGCATGCTGCTCGACGCCGCCGAGCTGCGCCGCAGCGCGCAGTTCTTGCGCCAGGGCAACATCGGCGCCATCCGCGTTGGGCTCGGCTCCGGGCCCGCCGCCATGCTGATGACGCCCTTCCTGCGCTACATGGCGCGCGAGCACCCCGGCATTGAGGTCGACCTCTTCCCCGGCGCCACCGAGCTGCAGCTCACCCAGCTGCGTGAGCGTCTCTTCGACGCGCTTGTCATCGAGATGCGCCGTATCACCCCCGCCCCAGACCTCGTCATCGAACCGCTCATCGCCATGCGCACTGGCTTCATCTGCCGCGCCGGCCATCCCTTGCTCGCCCTCGGTGGCGAACCGGCGTCCGCCGCCCTGCCCTTCGCCGCATTGCGCCACTACCCGCTCGCCTCCACCCCCCTCAGCCCCGAAGCCGCGCGCATCCTGGTCGACCTCTACGGCCCCAACGCCGACCCGCAGACCGCCGTCAGCGTGCGCTGCGACGACATCACCAGCCTCATCGACACCGTGCGCGCCACCGACGCCATCTTCATCGGCATCGTCGCCGCCGCCCGCGCCGGCATCGCCGCCGGCCAGCTCGCCGAACTCCCCGTCTCCCCGCCGCTCACCGCCGGCGCCCGCTTCGCCTTCGTCACCCTCGCCGGCCGCACCGAAGCCCCCTCGATGGCCATCTTCCGGCGCTTCGCGGAGGAACATCTGCGAGATTGAGCAACTGTCTTTCGAGTCAAGCGAGATGAATCGAATCGTTCCAAGAGGCGCCGGATCGGACCATCGCGTTGAGGATGGTCAGCAGCTTGCGCATGCAGGCGACGATGGCGACCTTCTTGGGCTTTCCTGCGGTGACGAAGCGCTCGTAGAAGTGCCCGATCACACGATTGAATCGGATGGCGGCGAGCGTGGCCATGTAGAGAGCGCGCCGAACCGCGGCGCGCCCGCCGAAGGTGCCGCGCTTGCCGCGCATCTGTCCGGAATCGCGATTGAAAGGGGCGAGCCCGACCAAGGCGGCGATTTCGCGCCGGGACAGCGCACCCAACTCGGGGACATCGGCCGCCTGCAGCACACAGGCCAGATCCCGCTTGGGGCCACCGGTGGCCTCCATCGCGATCAGTTCGACCGTCTGCCCGGCCAAGACCGTGATCAGCGCTTCGTGACCGGCGTCGTCGTTTGGAAACGTCCGCACTTCCGCCGTCACGCCTATGCGGCATCGAAAGTCAGCTTGGCGATGTCGATGCCCACAACGATCGGTTCGGGCATGTTCCTACCCTCCCATCCTTGCAAATGCGATGTTCAGTCCAGCAACTGTTCGGGCTCCGGAGGAACGGTCGCGACGGCGCGCCATCTGCTCACACGCGGGCTTCGAGGCCCAGAGGGCGTACAGCTGCGCCGCCGTGCCCGAAACGACTCGCGCTGTGGATTTGTGGACGATGGCCTGTCGGCCACCGGGCCGCTCGCCGTGGAAAAGTCTGACGACTTCCCCACCGCGCGGCCCTTCGTCCACAAGCTCCACAGCGCACCAATCATTCTTATAAAGATCAATCTGGAATCTACAAGGGGCGGGAGATTGGTATCGGGAGGGCGGCCTGGAACCCGGTGGAACGCAGTGAAACTATCCCCGGGGGATAGCCCACTGGTGCATGGCGGGCGTCTGACGGTTGCTACAGCCGCCCACTATGCTTGGTCACTGGCCCCCGGTCGGCTTGGAACTGAGCCTCACCGCCTCGATGCGGTATGGCAGGATGCCGACGCGCCGGGCTTCGATCTTGAAGGTAACCCGCTCGTTCTCGTCGGCGTCCTCCCATTCGTCGCGCACGGTGCGTCCTTCGACCAGTACGCGCATGCCCTTCTGGTACAGCGACTGCCAGTGCCCGGCATCGCGATGCCACAGTTCCACCGGCGCCCAGAAGCCGCCGCGGTCCTCATATTCGCCATCCTTCTTCGGGATCGGATTGTCGAAGTAGACGTTCAGGCGCAGCAACCTGCGTGGCTCGTCGTTGCCGTTGGGGAATTCGCGGTACTCCGGCGCAGAACCGATGTTGCCCTCGCCGACGAAGTGGGTGCTCATGGTGACTTCTTGGGGGTGGTGGGAATGGAAGCGACATGCCCGTGGACACGCCGCAGATAGGTCGCCTCGGCCTGTGCCATCCTGCTGGCGCATTCCAGGGCGTGGCGGGCGATGCCATGGGTCAGGCTGATCTGCATGTTCAGCGCGATGCGCTGCAGTTCCATCGCATACAGGTCGTCGATCAGCGCAGCCGGTGTCGCGGGGCGATCGAGCAGCGATTCCCACAAGGCCACGCCCATGACCGAACGGTCGAGGTTGCGCCAGCGCAGAAAGGTCGTCCCTGCGCCAGTCGTCTGCTGGGCCAGTTGCACATCGAGGAGGCTGAAGGGATAGGCCCGCGCCTGTGGCAACACCTGCCGTTGTGCCAGGGCGATCAGCTCGTCGCGCAGCGCCGTGCACTGGCTGGCCCAGGTCTCCAGACTCCCCTTACCCTTAAAAGGCTGTAAAAGGCCTTTTAGGTAGCCTGCATGTTCCAGCCGCTGGAAGTCCGCCTGTCCCAGCGGAATGAAGCGTGCTGGACGACCGGAAGGAGACGCTGCCGTCATGCCTTGGTACCCTCGTCTTGCACTGCGACGTCGGCGGCACCATCGGCGATTCCTGGTTCCGAGGCGTCAGCCGCCGGTGCCTCGGACCGATTCCCCCGCCGCACGATAGGTGGCGCAAAGCGCGAACGGCGCGTGCCTTCGAGCACATCCTGCGGCAGCTCGCCGAACTTCTCCAGCGCCGCCCGCGCCGCGGCGTTCTTCGCCGCGAAGTCGTCGCGCGTCGTGCCGGAGTAGCGGTACTGCTGGGCCAGGGAGAACAGGCTGCGCAGCGCATGCGCCCCGTCGTTGAGCCAGCGCTCCAAGGTGCTGCGGTCGATCAGCGCCGTGTGGTGCGCCAGGATGAGTTTGCGCGCCAGGTCGTCGTAGTCGGCCAGCAGGTACACCGCCATGAAGCCGAGCTGTGCATTCACGAACAGCGGCAGCTTCACCGGCTGCACATTCATGTTCTCGCCCAGCGACAGCGCCGGTGGCACGTCGGCCAGGGCCTGATCCACCTGTTCGCGCAGGGTCTCCAGGCGGGTCTTGGTGTCGGCGAGCTTGTCCTCGATCCGCAACATCCACCAGTCCGAGTACGGGTCGTCCTGCTCCGCGCCGCGCTTCATCTTGTTCATGGCGCCGATGAAGCCGTTGAGACCGATGATGCCGGGACGCCCCTCGATCGGAGCACGGCCGTGCCAGATGCGAGAGGCGTGGTGGGTGTGCAGCGTCAGCGACATCGCGCTGCGCAACGATCCGAGATTCAGTTGCAGGGGTTCTGTGCGTTCGTTGGCCATCGGAGCGACTCGTGGTGAAGAAGCGAGTCGCCAGCATCGGCATCGGCCGGAAGGCCTTCAGTCAACAAACCGCAGCCCATGCGCGCCCGGTTTGTTCCGCACGGAAGGCTGTGTGTGCCGGCTATCCCCTGGGGATAGGGTTCCGACCGGCAAGGGGCCGGAAGGTGAGACGGCGTTGCGTTGTCAGCGCTTCCAGCTGGATTGGTCGCGGGGCAGCCGCCCGTCGGGGTCATTGACCACGACGGAATTGCCGTCCTTGAGTCGATCCACGTACACGACGACATTGGTGCCGCCGTCGTTCGCCTGGCTGGGGAACAGGATCCCCGCGTGGCCCTGGGCCAGCACCATGTCGCCCAGCACCCAAGTAGGCGGCTCGATGTGCAGGTCGAATTTCAGGTGGCGCCAGTCCTCACGCCAGTCGTGCCACAGCTCATCCCAAGAATCGCCTTGGTGGAGTTGCCGCAGATCGACCAGTCTGCGCAAAGTTACGGTGTACGAGCACATCGTGCAGGGCGACAGGAAGGGCGAGGTCTGCTGGTACTCGCGCAATGCGGTCACCTCCTCCAGCGACAGATACAGCGCCTCGATGCCCTCCCGGTTGAAGCGCCCGCCCTTGGCCGCCGCACCCGCGCCGCTGGTGGGCCGGCTGGCCCACTGCGGGGTATGCGCGCGGAACAGTGTGGTGCCGGGCGGCAGGTCGTGGAGGATCATCCAGTGAACCCCGCACTGATCGACTCCAAGTAATCGATCGCATCGTCGGTGCGTCCTTCCTGCACCAACTGCAGCAGGGTCTTGTGGCGGAACGCCGGAATGGGCTCGTTCTTGACCATGAAAAGCGCACGCGCGGTGTTCGGCTGCACTGCCGTGGCGGCCGACAGCACCCGCATGAGATCGCGCAGCGCGGCCTGCAGTCGCGGGGACTCAGGGTGAGTGCGCAGGGTGTTGCGGTGCACCCCGGCCAGCGTGGCCAAGTCCTGGTACTGCAGACCAAACGCATCGGCGACGCCCGTGGCGGAGATGTGGGACGTGCCGGCTTCACGCACCGACTCAAGCACGTCCGCGAAAGCGATAGAGGCCATGGCGCTGCTCCCATAGGCAAGGAATCGTGCGCATATTATACGCACAGTTAACGCACAGTGCAAAGCAGCTCTCCGTTCCCTGCCGGAAGACTCCCTGTCCCAGCTATCCCGTGGGGATAGCTCAGGCGTCGCGCAAGGCTGAGCGCAGCCGTGCGAGGTAGGCGCGCGCCACCTCGGGGTCGGCCGGACGGGAAGCCGAAGGCGACGACGATGGCGCCGGCCCCGCAGCTTGCGGCGCGGGCGGCGCTGCTGCTTCGGTCCCCGCCCATGCCTTGAACTCCCCCCGCAGCGCCTTCTGGATGATGCCGAACAAGTAGCCGGCGGGATTGCGCACCGTGCTGCCGCCACAGCGCGCCGCCCACTCGTCGAGCACCGCCTGGCGCTGCGCTTCGTCCACCTGCTGCAGGGCCACCAGCGCGCCGGCCTGCTGCTCGTCCTTCAAGCGCAGGAAACGCTCGGGCAGTCGCAGGTTCTGCAAGGCCCTCGCGCGCGGTACTGTACGTACTTCATTTATACGATCATTACGTACTGTACGGTCCTCCTTCGGAATCCGAAGAGAGCCGTCCGGCGCGGGTTTCGGCCCTGCTTCGGATTCCGAAGACGGGCGCGCAGCATTCCGAAGAAGGGCTTCCTGGCCTTCTTCGGATTCGTGGTCCGCACCCTCCTGTGGATAACCTGGCGTCGTCCAGCCATGCAGCGCCATGCGCTGCGCCAGCACCTGCAGGCGGGTCGGCAGCGTGCGGCCGCTGAGCAGCGGGTCTTCGGCAATCTCCTTGAGCGTGTTCATGCCCACGATCTGCACCGCCTTGGCGGCATGGGTCAGCGCCTGGCTGACCAGGCCGAGGTAGTCGGCATCGAGCTGCATCGCCTCGAAGGGCG
>JAWKYX010000069.1:0-12861 GCA_041396265.1 Rhodocyclaceae bacterium | reverse complement strand
CGGCGGGGTCGTCGGCGAGATAGGCGTGCAGCATCGCGACCAGGGTCTCGCAGGCCGCGTCGGAGAGTTCGTTGTTATGGGTCACGTGGGCCTGGGCGCGGCTGGCGGCGACGATGTCTTCCGGCGGGTGGCCGTAGGTGGCGAGCGCCAGCGGCAGCACGCGCATCGCCGCGCCGTTGCCGGCATCGTGCTCGGAAGGCGGCGCTTCCGGCTCGCCACTGCGGCGCCAGCTGATCAGGTTGCGTCGCACTGTGTTGCCGATATCCACCGGCTTGGCGCGCATCCAGGCATCGAAGGCGCGGGCGGTGGCGAGGGCGTCGACCCGGCCGTTGGCGAGGATGGCTTCGCCCAGGGCGAGCGACATCGAGGTGTCGTCGGTGACCTGGCCAGGCTTGAGCTTGAGCCAGCCGCCGCCAACCATCTCGCGGTGTTCGCCGAATTTGTGACGGATCTCGTTGGGGGTCATGAACTCGACGGTGGCGCCGAGTGCGTCGCCGATGGCGAGTCCGAGGTAGGCGGCGATCGCTCGCCGGCGCAGGGTGTCGTCGGCACCCTGCGCCGGCGGGCCGGTGGGGTTCAGGTTTCTGGGCCGAAGCATTTGGGGTGGTCGGCACATTCGCCGCATGAGGGCGCGGGGCAGACATAGATGCCTTCCGCCGCGCAGAACTGCTTGTAGAGGAACTTCTTCCACTTCATGTCGCCGACGTTCTGGTCGGCCAGCGGTTTGAAGTTCAGACGCATCAGGCGGCTGAGCTCGTCGCGGTTGGCGAGCCCGAGGTCCTGCCACAGGTGGTCGCGGCCGGCGCAGGCGGTGGCGACGATGTCTGCCATCCATTCGGCGCTGACGCCCGGATGGGCGCGGTGGTCGAGCAGCAGCTTGCGCAAGTCGTCGAGTTCGGGGATCTCCTCGATTTCGCGCCGCACGAGGAACACCGGCGTGCCGGGAAAGAGCCGGGCGAGAAGCTCCGAGAAGCGTGCCGGGCCGAGCCCGAGGTGTGCCGGAAGGCAGCCCTGGCCCGCCGCCTGGCCGGCGATCATGCTGGCCAGCAGCGGGCGGTTCGGATCGTTGAGGAGCGCCGGTGCGCCGCCCGCGTCGAGCAGGTCGGACAGCATCGCTGCGCGGATTTCCATGCGATCCAATGCGTTCATCGGCGCGGCCTCCGGGCGCTCACTTGCTCGGGTATTCGACCAGGATGTCCTCGTCGCGGACCACCATCTGGCAGGCCAGGCGCCAGTGGTTCGGCGGGATGTCGTCGACGTACATCTTCTCGATCTCGCCCTTGGTGACCTTGCCCATCTCCTTGAGCACCGCGACCTCGCGGATGTTGAGCGGGCCGCCCATGGGGCTGCGTTTGCCGTCGACCGACGAGACCTTGACCAGGCAGGTGCCGCAGTCGCCTTCCTGGCAGCCGAAGTCGATCGGGATGTGGTTTTCCTTGGCCAGCGACAGGATCGTCTGGGTGTGGCTGCCGGCGACGGCGTACACCGTCTTGTCCTTGTGCATGGTGCTGCTGAAAGTTACGAGTGCCATGATGCTTTCTCCAGAAAGTGGGTGGGGCGGGTTTTCTCTGTTTGTGGATTGGGGGTGTCTTGTGTAGCGGTTTTGCGTTCAGGCCGGCCTGACGACGACGTCGCCGCCGAGGATCTGCGCCTGGCAGGCCAGCCGGTGCGCGCGCGGGGCGAGGTTGTCCTTGAGCACCTGGTCCTCCAGCACCGAGGGCGCGGCGAGGTTTTCCGCACCGGAAACGATCCTGGTCAGGCAGGTGCAGCATTCGCCTTCGCGGCAGCCGTAGGTGATGCCGGCGCCGACCTTTTCCGAGACCTCGATGAGCCGGGTGCCGGCGGGCACGGTGACGCTGACGCCGATATCCTGGAAGGTGACTTTTGCTTTGGGCATGGCGGACTCCGCTTCAGGTCGTGTAAAGAGGGCGTGGCGCGGCGGCGCGGCGAAGAGGCTGCGGCGTCCGGGCAGGTGTTTTTGCAAGGGGGCGTGCGGCGCTCATCCGACCAGCTCCGACATGTCGATGACGCGCTCTTCGATGCGGCCGGTGAGGTGGCGGGCGATCTGCTCGCCGAGCGCGCCGCATTCTCCGAGTTCGCCCGGGTCCGGCACCAGCTTGACGCGCAGGCCTTCGACCGGCACGCGCATCTTCAGGCCGCGCAGGCGGTCCTCGATCAGCCGCACCGCTTCGCCGCTCCAGCCGTATGAACCAAAGGCCACGCCGAGCTTGCCCTTGATGTTGACGCTGGTCAGCGAGGAGAGCAGATCCCAGATCGGCTTGACCGCGTCCGCGTTGATGGTGGGGCTGCCGAAGGCGAGGCCGTCCGCTTCCTCCACCAGATCGGTGAAGATCTCCGCGTCGCCGCCTTCCAGGTCGTAGAGCGAGACGCGCACGCCGCCGATGCGCTCGGCGCCGGCGGCAATCGCCTCGGCCATGGCGCGGGTGTTGCCGTAGGCCGAGAGATAGAAGATCACCAGGGTCTTCTCGCTGCGTGCCTCGTTGTAGAGCCGCGGCGTGGCGAGCTCGCGGTAGCGGTGCAGGTATTCGCGCGGCAGGTGGCGCAGGATCGGCCCGTGCGCGGGGGCGATCGTCGCCAGCTCGAGCGGCTCGATCAGGCTCACCGCATCGAGAATGTGCTCGCGGAAGGGCCGCATGATGTGCGCGTAGTAGTACTCGAAGGAGAAGCGGAAGTCGCCCACGCTGTCGTTGAACAGGCGCGCATCGCAGAAGTGGCAGCCGAACACGTCGCCGGAGAACAGCACGCCCTCTTCGACCACGTAGGTGCACTGGGTGTCGGGCCAGTGCAGGTAGGGCGTGTGCAGGAAGTGCAGGGTGCGGCCGCCGAGGTCCACCTCGTCGCCGGTGGTCACCGGCGTGTAGTCGGGCGCGCCGCCGCCGCTGGGCTTGAGCAGGGCCTTGAGCATCATCTGCGCGCGGCTCGAAAGGTACACCCGCGCCTGCGGGGCGCGGCGCAGCAGCTCGGGCAGCGCCCCGCTATGGTCCGGCTCGAGGTGGTTGAGCACGATGGTGGTGATCTCTTCGTAGCCGGCCACCGATTCGAGCCGGCGGAAGAAGTCTTCCGAGAAGCTCTCCTTGACGGTGTCGATCACCGCCACGCCTTCGCTGCCCCTCACCACATAGGCGTTGTAGGTGGTGCCGTTGGCAGTCCTGAGGATGATGTCGAAACTGCGCAGATGCGGATCGAGGGCGCCCACCCAGTGGATGCCCGGTGCGATCGCAACGGCTTCTTCAGACAGTCCCGCGGCACGCATGGCTGTCTTCCTGTTGATCTGCCGCGGGGGCTACTGCCGGCTCGCCGCAATGGCCGTGGCCTTCCGGGCCGTGCACGCAGGCCTCGAGGTCGCCGGCGGGCCGCACGGCCGTGCCGAGCCCGATCCAGGCCTCCACCGCGGCGGTGTCGAAGCCGACCATGCGCTCCTCGCCGACTTCCATGAGCGGGCGGCGGATCAGCAGCGGATTGGCCAGTAGCAGCGCCATGGCCTGATCGGCGTCGAGCGTTTCGGGCACGACGCGGCCGGACTTGACCGCCGGCGCGCTGCGATTGAACCAGGTCGCCACCGGAAGGCTGCCGAAAAATCCGCGCAGTCGCTCGGCTGTCCACGGCTCGACCTTCAGGCTGCGTGCCTGCACGCTATGCCCGGCGGCCTGCAGCAACTGCTTCTGGCGGGCGTTGCCCTGGCAGCCGGGCTTCTCGAAGAAGATCACCTCGGCCATCAGGGCAGTTCCGTGGTGACCAGGCCCTGGGCCGCCAGCTCGGCGAGCTTCTCGAGCGGGATGCCGGTGAGCGAGCCGGGCGGGTTCAGGGCTTCGCCGAGCTCGTCGATGATGGCGCATTCGATCGGGCAGATCGCCGCGCACTGTGGGTCGGCGTGATCGCCGAGGCACTCGGTGCACTTGGCGTCGTCGATCAGGAAGTGCGGCTTGTCCTCGTAGATCGCGTCGTTGGGGCAGACGTCGTAGCAGGCCCAGCAATTGACGCATTGGGCGGTTATTTGCAGTGCCATGGCGTGTTCTCCGGCATTCAGTGGGGGCGGGCAGCGCGCCCGCTGCCCTCCGGGTTGCGGTGGCGTGCGTGACTGGCGGTGCAGATGGCGGTGGTGACGGTCAGGGGCCGGGGCCGCAGCGGCCGCGCGATGTTGCTGCCCGCGTGCACCAGCAGCGGCAGCATCATGGCGGCGGCGAAACTGGCGAGCCTGAGCATGTCCGTCACCATCGCGTCCATCAGGCCACCTGGCGCGCCTGGCCGGGTGCGGCGAGCTTGCCGGCGTCGTACATTTCCTTGTACACCGCCATCACGGCATCCTCGATGGGCTCCATGGCGTGCTCACCGTTGGGCTGGATGCCCGCCGCCTCGAGCATGCCCCAGGGCTCGAAACCGATCTTCGAGCACAGCACCACCTCGCAGCCCGAGAGGGTGCGGATGTTGCGCTCGAGCACGGATTCGGGCTCGTCTTCCGCTGTTACACCGCCGTCGCCGCAGGTGTCCAGGCCGGCACAGTAGAGCTCGGTCTTGCGGTGGCTGATGAAGCGCACGCCTTCCGGCGAGGCCTCGTAGATCAGGAACTCCCTGGCATGGCCGAAGTGTTCCGCGACCACGCCATTCTTGCCGGCAACGGCCATCAGCACCGGCCGCGTGTCGGCCGCGATGGAGAGGTGCACCGGCACCTTGGCGGCCTTGGCGGCGCGCTCGGACTCGAGCTTGTTGATGATGTCGTCGTGCACCGCCTTGCGACGCACCATGGCCGCTTCGTAGTCGACGTCCATGACATCGATCTTGTCCATGGTGAATTCGTCGCCGCGGTCCTCGCCCAGCAGGCCCACCGCGTCGGCGCGGCACTGGCGGCAATGGCGCATCATCGACATATCGCCGGCGCACTCGTCCTGCAGCGCCTGCAACTCCTCGTCGGTGGGGCCGCGCTGCGCCATCAGGCCGTAGTAGGTGCCGTGCTCGGCTTCGGCGATGAGCGGCATGACGTTGTGCAGGAAGGCGCCCTTGGCCTTGACGATCTTGGAGACCTCCTTGAGGTGCTCGTCATTGACGCCCGGGATCAGCACCGAGTTGACCTTGACCAGGATGCCGCGCGAGGTCAGCGCCTCCAGCCCCTTCTGCTGCTGCTCGATGAGGATCCTCGCGCCTTCCACGCCGCGGATGCGCTTGTTGTTCCAGTAGATCCACGGATAGATCTTCGCGCCGATTTCCGGATCGACGCAGTTGATGGTGATCGTCACATGGTCGATGTTGTGCTTGGCGATCTCGTCCGCGTACTGCGGCAGGTTGAGCCCGTTGGTGGACACGCAGAGCTTGATGTCCGGCGTCTGCTCCGAGAGCATGCGGAAGGTCTCGAAGGTGCGACCGGGGTTGGCCAGGGGATCGCCGGGTCCGGCGATGCCGAGCACCGTCATCTGCGGAATCTCCGCCGCGACGGCCTTGATCTTCTTGAGGGCCTGGTCGGGGGTGAGCAGCTCGGACACCACGCCCGGCCGCGATTCGTTGGAGCAGTCGTACTTGCGGTTGCAGTAGTTGCACTGGATGTTGCAGGCCGGCGCCACCGCCACATGCATGCGGGCGAAGTAGTGGTGGGCGTCCTCGGAGTAGCACGGGTGATCCTGCACCTTGGCGCGGATCTCGTCCGGGAGGTGGGCAAGCGCATCCGGTGCGCTGCCGCAGCCGCTGGACGCGCAGCCACCACCTTCGGCGGCGACGGGGGCATTGCTGATGACTGGGAGGTCCACGATCCAGCTCCTGTGAAGAGATGTCGGTATTCCCTCAGCAACAGATGTGCCAGTGCACAAAAATCAAATTAAACAGATGCTTGGGTGTTTGTCGGGGTGCCCTTGTCGAGTCTCTGTCGCAAACGTTACAGGCACGCCCGACGCGCCTGCGAGCCCTCAGTCGAGCAGCGCCACCGACTTGATCTGAGCCCGCAGCGCGAGTCCGGGGCGGATCTCCAGGCGCTTCGCCGAGCGTTCGGTGATGCGCGCCAGCAGCGGCTCGCCGGCGCAGTCGAGGCGCACCAGCAGCTGTCCCGGCGTGCTGGTCGCAGCGAGGTCGACTACCGTGGCCGACACGCAGTTGAGGATCGAGGTGTGGTGCTGGGGGATCAGTGCGAGGCTCACGTTGCGGGCGTGGATGCGGCAGCGCAAGGGGGTGCCGACCGGCTCCGGCCGTTGCGATACCCAGATCTGCCCGCCGGGAAAGCGCAGGCGGCTGAGGTGGTCTTCCTCGTGGCCGTCGATCACCGTGTCGAGCACCACCCCGGCATCGTCGGCGAAGGCAGCGGGCAGGTCGATGCGTGACAGCACATTGTTGAGCGGCCCGCTGGCGATGGCCCGGCCGGCGTCGAGCAGCACCAGGTGGTCGGCGAGGCGTGCGACTTCGTCGGGCGCGTGGCTCACGTAGATCACCGGGATCGACAGCTCGCGATGCAGGCGCTCGAGGTAGGGCAGGATCTCGCGCTTGCGCCTGAGGTCGAGCGCGGCCAGCGGCTCGTCCATGAGCAGGATGCGCGGCCCGGCGAGCAGGGCCCGGGCGATCGCGGCGCGCTGGCGCTCGCCGCCCGAGAGGCTTCCCGGACCGCGTTCGAGCAGGTGGCCGATGCCGAGCAGCTCCGCTACCTCGGGCAGCGAGAAGTGCTGCTGCTCGGCCGGCGCGCGGCGCTGGCCGAATTCCAGGTTACGGCGCACCGACAGGTGAGCGAACAGGCTGGCTTCCTGGAACACCACGCCGAGCGCCCGCCGGTGCGGTGGCACGAACAGACCGCGCGATTCGTCCTGCCAGATTTCGTCGCCGAGCGCCACGTAGCCGTCGGCGGCCCGCTCCAGCCCGGCGATGGCGCGCAGGCAGGTGGTCTTGCCCGAGCCGGAGTGGCCGAACAGCGCGGTAATGCCATGGCCGGGCAGGTCGAGATCGACATCGAGGCTGAAGTCGGCGCGGGCGATCCTGAGCCGCGCGCGGATGCGGCTGTCGGCGGCGCTCATGCGCGTGCCCGCCGGCCCGGGTTGAGGGTGTACAGGGTCAGCAGCACCGCGAAGCTGAACAGCACCATGCCGCCGGCGAGCCAGTGCGCCTGGGTGTATTCGAGCGCTTCGACGTGGTCGTAGATCTGCACCGAGACGACTCGCGTCTTTTCCGGGATGTTGCCGCCGATCATCAGCACCACGCCGAATTCGCCGACGGTGTGTGCGAAGCCGAGGATCGCGCCGGACAGGAAACCGGGCCGCGCCAGCGGCACCGCCACCGACCAGAACGTGTCCCAGGGCCCGGCACGCAGCGTGGAGGCGACCTCCAGCGGGCGCTCGCCGATGGCCTCGAAGGCGTTCTGGATCGGCTGCACCACGAAGGGCAGCGAATAGAACACCGAGGCCACCACCAGGCCGCCGAAGGTGAAGGGCAGCACGCCCAGGCCCAGCGCTTCGGTGAGTCGGCCGACCGGCCCGTGCGGGCCCATGGTGATGAGCAGGTAGAAACCGATGACGGTGGGCGGCAGCACCAGCGGCAGCGCGACGATGGCGCCGACCACGCCCTTGAGCCGCGAGCGGGTGCGCGCCAGCCACCAGGCGATCGGCGTGCCGATGATCAGCAGCAGCATGGTGACCACGCTGGCCAGCTTGAGCGTCAGCCAGACGGCGGCGAGGTCCTGGGCGGTGGCGGCGTCGGTCATGCGGGTTCCGGGTCAGAAGCGGGAGAACAGATCGCGTACTTTACACAGCACGGTGCTGGCGTCGAAGCGCGGATCGGGCAGGGCCTCGCCGGCCATGATGCGGGTCAGCGCCAGGGTGGGGTCGCTCTCGCCGGTCAGCAGCACTTCGGTGCGGCGTTTCTTCATGTGGCGGATGAAGCCGTCGCCGGCGCTGGCTGCAACGATGATGTCCACCCCGTCGAGCGGATGCGGACGGTCGTCCTCGAAGACGTGGAAGAGCTGGTCGCGGGTGAGCTCGATGCGCTGCGGCGCCGGCAGCAGCTGGCGGGAATGGTGCTCGCCGAGCTCGTAGAGCAGCCACTGGCTGGCGTTGCCGACGTGGCCGCTGACGGTGGTGAAATCCCGGGTGGCGATGGCGATCTTCATGATTGGGTCCTTCAGTCGGGCGTGAGGCTTACCGCCACGTCGCGCGGCGGGGCGAAGTAGGGCGCGCTGGTCACCAGCACATCGGCGCCGGCCGCGGCATGGGCATGCGCGTTGGCGGGCGTGATGCCGCCGGCGGCAGCGAGGCGTGGCCGGCCGGGGCGCTCGGGCAGGCTGGCGCGCAGACGGGCGAGCGTTTCGAGCGGCATCTTTTCGAGCTGGATCACATCGGCGCCGGCCTCGATCCAGCGCATTGCTTCCGCCTCGCCGGAGACCTCCACCACCACCGGCCGCTCCGGCCACTGTCTGCGCAGCCGCCGCACCGTGTCGGCGGGTGCCTCGCCGGGCAGGAAGGCGCGGTGCTCGGCAAACACCAGCAGGGTTTCCGAGAGCCCCAGCCGGTGCGGGCTGGCGCCGGCGCACAGCACCGCCTTCATCGCCGCGGCCTTGGTGCCGGGAAAGTTCTTGCGCGTACAGGCCACGCCGCAGTCCGGGTTGGCGCGCCGCGCTTCGGCGACGATGTCGGCCGCGCAGCTGGCGATGCCGGAGAGGTATTCGATGAGCGTCTGCGCGGTCTTCCAGCTCGCGTGCAGGCTGGCCGCCGTGCCCCGCAGGGTGAGGATGAGCTCGCCCGCGGCGAGCCAGCCGCCGCTGGCGACCACCGGGCCCTCTGCCCGCGCACCGCGCAGCTCGCCCATGCGCACCGCCTCCTCGCTGCCGCACACGGTCATGTCGTAGCGGGCGCGCATCACCAGCCGACCCGGGCGCTCGCCGATGCCGAGCGCGAAGGTGGTGGCATCGCCGCAGGGCGCATCGTCAAGCAGCAGCCGTTCGAGCTCGGCATCGGGGAGGGTGTAGGGATTCATTGCAGGTCTCATCGAGGCGGGAAATCGGCCAGCGTGTAGCAGCCGCGTGCCGCGGCGCTGTCGTCGTCGCGGAACTCGATGCGGTAACGCAGCCAGCGCCCGTCGCGCAGCCGCCAGGCGCGCACCGTCTCGCCGCGCTCCAGCACCCGGTAGAACTCCTCGTCGTCGTCCGAGCGGCTGCGGGCCAGCGCATAGTCGTGACCGTAGAAGCACAGCACGCCATCCTCGTCGTGGCCGAGCATGCGCGAGGCGGACACCTCGTACTCGTGATGCACGCGCAGGTCCAGCGGCGTAACCACGCATTCCCGCCACTGCGTCGGCAGGTGGGTGCGCCACTCAGGCTCGCAGGCGTCGTCGCCCGATGACTGCCGGTGGCCGGCAGCCGTGCTGTGTTCAAGGCAGTTCATAGCCGTAGCTCCGGATCATGGCGCGCGCCTTGTCACTCCTGAGATAGGCGATCAGCGCCGCCGCAGCCGGGTTGCCGGCGCCCTTGCCCAGCAGCACTGCGTCCTGGCGGATCGGCTCGTAGAGCGCGGCGGGGACCTCCCAGCGCGAGCCGCCCAGCGGCTGGCCGTCCTTGACCAGCTGCGAGGCGGCGACAAAGCCGAGCTCGGCGTTGCCGGTGGATACGAACTGGAAGGTCTGGGTGATGTTTTCGCCCTGTACCAGCCGCGAGCTTACGGTGGGCAGGGCGCCGAGTTTTTCCAGGGCACTCATTGCCGCCGCACCGTATGGCGCGGTGCGCGGATTGGCAACGGCGAGGTGACGGAAGCTGCCGTTCCTGAGCACCGCGCCCTTGTCATCGACCAGACCGGGCTCGGGTGACCACAGCACCAGCTTGCCGATCGCGTAGGTGAAGCGGCTAGCCGGATCGGCGAGGCCCTCGCGGGTGAGGCGCGCCGGGGTCTCGTCGTCGGCAGAAAGGAAGACCTCGAACGGGGCGCCGTTGGCAATCTGCGCATACAGCTTGCCGGTGGCGCCGAAGGCCAGCACGGCCTGGTGACCGCTGTCGGCAGCAAAGGCCGCAGCAATCTTCTGCATGGGCGCGGTGAAGTTGGCCGCTACCGCGACGTGTACCTCGGCGGCACGGGCGGGCGTCGCGCATACGCCGAATACGGTGGCCAGCGCGGCAAGGGAAGTCGAAAGCTTACGGATCATGACGGGCTCCGGGTTCAGAGGTATTGGCACAGGATGACGGACGAGGCCTTGAAGGCGGCGCAGGCGGGGCTGCCCACGGTGAGCGCCAGCCTGTCGACGCTGTCCTGGGTGATCACCGCGCAGACGGCGCGCCCACCGGGCAGGGCGATCGAGACTTCGGCATTGACCGGGCCGCGGTGGATGCGGCTGACCTCGCCCCACAGCTGGTTGCGCGCGCTGATGCGCAACTGCGGGTCGGCGAGCACCAGTACCGAGGACGACTTGACCAGCGCGGTGAGCTCGCTGCCGATGGCAATGCCGAGCGACTCCGCCGAATCGCGGGTGATCACCGCGGCGATCTCATGCTGCGGATCCAGCCTGAGGCGCACCTCGAAATCGACCTGCCCTTCGCGCAGCGCCACCACCGTGCCGGCGAACTGGTTGCGGGCGCTGCTCTTCATCGACATGCGCTTGAGCAACTGGCGGAACTGGGCAAGGTCTTCGGCCGCGCCCTCGCTCAAGCCCTCGGCAAGGGTTGCCAGTGCGCCCTGGTATTCGGCTTCGAGCGCGCGGTATAGCGCGACGGTGCGGCGACCATGTTCGGTGAGCCGTGTGCCGCCGCCGTTGCGCCCGCCGGTGGAGCGGATCACCAGCGGCTGTTCAGCGAGGTTGTTCATCGCGTCGATGGCATCCCACGCGGCCTTGTACGAGAGGGGTACGGCGCGCGCAGCCTGAGAGATCGAGCCATGTTTCTCCACCGCCTCGAGCAGGCGTACCCGGGTGTCGCCGAGAAAACTGCCGAACTCGGTATCGACCTCGAGTCGTCCGAGCAAGCGCTGTGCGGTTTCTTTCATTTTGTCGTTTCCCCTACGCTGTATTGTCAGATACATAACGTAGTCCTGGTTCTTCGTAAACCCTGAAATCGTCATTTGCCGATTCTGCGCTATGGTTGCTTGTGAATAGCGTTGCTCGACAGAATGCGGCACGGGTCGGAACATTCGTTATGTTGTAACAGATATAGCGAAAATCGGGCCAGCTCAATCAACACCGCAGGAGCGCATCATGAAAGTCAGTGCACGCAATGTCTTTGAAGGGACGGTCAGCAAGCTCACCGGAGGTGAGGTGAATACCGAGGTGGTGGTGCTCACCGCCGGCGGCGACAGCCTGGTCGCCGTGGTGACCCGCAACAGCGCGGAAGAACTCGGACTCGCGATCGGCAAGCCGGTGATTGCCTTCGTCAAGGCACCGTGGGTGATGATGCTCACCGGGGTGGATGGCGACGGGCAGCAGATCCGCTTCTCCGCCCGCAACCAGCTCGCCGGGGTGGTCGAAGCGGTGGACCACGGCGCAGTCAATTGCGAAGTCTCGCTGCGCCTCCCCGGTGGCAGTCTGGTGCAGGCTGTGCTCACCCGCGAAGCGGTACTCGAACTCGGGCTCAAGCCCGGCGTGCAGGCCACCGCCTTGATCAAGGCCAGTCATGTGATCCTCGGGGTGCCGGCCTGATCAGGAGGCCTGTGGCGCCGTCATGGCAACAGCTCCGGGCGGATCTGCGCCAGCCACTGGTCGAGGCGCGCTTCGGTAAGCAGCGGCTGGTTCACCTGGTCGAGCGCGAGACCGAGAAAATGCCCATCCTCGACCGCCTTCGAGGCATTGAAGGCGTAGCCCGCCACCGGCCACCGCCCCACCAGCCGCGCGCCGCGAAGCAGCAGCGCATCGTGCAGCAGGCCGATCGCATCGACGAACTCGTCCGGATACTTGACCTGGTCGCCGAGCCCGAAGATCGCCACCGGCTTGCCGGCCAGGTCGATACCCTCGAGACCGGGCAGGAACTCTTCCCAACTCGGTTGATCCAGCCCGACCGACGCACCCGGTAGCTCGCCGTCACCCAGCGTCGGCGTGCCGACGATGAGCGCATCGCAGGCCAGCAGCTGATCCACCGTGGCGCGGCCGATATTCAGCGGCGCATTGGTCTCAACGCCCCACTGCGCAGCCAGTTTTCGGCCGATCTGCTTGGCCACCAGCCGGGTGCGACCTGTTTCCGTGCCGAAGAAGATGCCGATCCTGGCCATGACCTAGGCGTCGGCCGGGGTGGTCTGGGTCAGCTCTTCCGGCAGGCAGCCCACTGGATTGCCCAGGGTGCCATCCGGCCCGGTCTCGAAGCGCACCAGGTAGATTTCCTGCTCGGGGTCGAGCTGGGCGTGGCCGAAATGCACCACCACCCCGCGCGCGCCGGCCGGCGCAATCACCGCCTCTTCGTCGAAGCCGGGCATGCCGCCATCGTTGAAGATGGGCTCAGCGGCGAACACCATCTCGCCGATCTCGTACTGTTTGACGTTCATCTCGGCACCCCCTACCAGAGCTCGGCCGGTGCCAGCAGGCGTTCGACCGGGCGGTCACCGAGCAGGTGCTCGTCGATGATGGCGTTTACGTCCGCAGGCGTGACACCGACGTACATCAGCCCCTCCGGATACACCAGCACGCTCGGCCCGGCCTGGCAGGGGCCGAGACAGCCGGTGTTGGTCAGCTGCAGGCCCGACTCCCACAGCTTGCGGGCGGCGAACTCATCCGAAAAAGCCTGCCACACCGGGCCGCAGGCCTTGTCCTGGCAGGAGCCGCGAGGATGTCCGGCCGGACGGCCCTGGACGCAGACGAGGACGTGTTTCTTGGGTTTGGGCATGGCGCGCTCCTTGTTGATGCCTTGGGCAAAGCAAGGGGAGTGCCATGGAGGAAGGTGTTATGAATCAGTTGCTTAAGCTCTGGTGGATTGTCGGG
>JAWKYX010000068.1:0-13383 GCA_041396265.1 Rhodocyclaceae bacterium | reverse complement strand
CGGATTGCCCGACACCTGCAGGCGTGCCATGGATGAGCGTTGCAGATGCTCGGCCCGGCTGTCGATGTGGATCAGGCGATCGTTCAGCAGCACCTCGCTCCAGCCGGCGCTGGTCCACTCGCCCAGGCTCACGCCGACCGCGACGATCAGATCGGGATCGGCCGTCAGCAGCTCGCGCGCCTGCGGGTGGCCGGCAAAACCGAAGACGCCGTGATACAGCGGGTGGGCAGGGTTCACGAAACCCTTGGCGTCCGGCGTGGTGACGAAGGCGGCGCCGTGACGCTCGATGAGTTGCAGGAACAGGTCCACCGCGCCGCCGGCGCCGCCGCCGAGCAGGAAGACCGGCCGGCGCGCCGCGCCGAGGGCGTCGAAGACGGCCTGCACGGCGTCCTCGTCCACCAGCGCGGGCGAGCGCAGCATGCGCCGGAGCCCCTTGGCCGGCCCCTGCCATTCGGCGGGGGCGGCACTGCGCTGGATGTCCACCGGGATCGTCAGGTGGGCGGCGCCGCGGTTCTGGAAGGCATAGGCGAGCGCGCTGACGATCTTCGGCTCGGCCTGTTCCGGATGCGACAGCAGCGTGTTGTAGCCGGTGCAGTGGCGGAACATGCCGAGCGTGTTGACGCCGGTGCAGCCCGATTCCTGCAGCGCGCGCCGGCCGAAGGCGGTCAACTTGGGCTGGCCGGTGATGGCCAGCAGTGGAATGCCGTTGTCGTGGGCGCAGGCGACGCCGGTGATCAGGTTGGTGGCGCCTGGGCCAGAGGTGGCGATGCACACGCCGAGCCGGCCGCTTTCGCGCGCATAGCCTTCGGCCATGTAGGCGGCGCCGGCTTCATGGCGCGTGGTGATGACGCGCGGGCCGTTGCGGCGGGCGCTGCGGGCGAGCGCGTTGTAGATCGGTTCGATGGCGCCGCCGGGGACGCCGAACACATACTCGACGCCGATCTGTTCCAGGTGGGCGACGATCAGGTCGGCAACGTCGGGCTGCTTGTGGGTATCTTCGGGCCGCATGAAGGCGGCAGGATTCGGGCGATCCATGGGTGTGTCGGTCCTTGTGGCGTGTCATGTTCAGAGTGGCTCTTGTTCCTAGCCAAACGTCGTACATGCACGTCATGGAAAGAGCCCAGGGTTGTTCCGCTGCGCACGGTAGTGCAGGCGCGGCGCTACGGCCGTGAGTTATTCAACATACATGACTAAAGTCATAATGGGCGGGGCTGCTCATGTGAGGTATTTGGCATTCGGAAAGCCCGGGGCGGCGTTTCGCACAAAACAAAAAAAGGGGCCGCGATCGCAGCCCCTGGCGGGATGGGTGGCTGAGGCGGTCAGCGCTTCAGCGGCGGGTGCTCACAGCAGCACCCGCTCGATGCCGCCGCGGTTGGCACGGTCGACATACTCGGGCAGCCAGTTCTCGCCGAGCAGGTGCTTGGCGATCTCGACCACGATGTAGTCGGCCTCGATACCGCCGCCGTCGTTGGCATAGCGCGACAGGCCCTGCAGGCAGCTGGGGCAGGAGGTGAGGATCTTCACCGATGCGCTGGCGTCGCCCTCGCGCAGCGCCGCCGCGCCCTGCTCCATCTCTTCTTGCTTGCGGAAGCGCACCTGGGTGGACACGTCCGGGCGGGCGACGGCCAGGGTGCCCGACTCGCCGCAGCAGCGGTCGTTGAGGTCGACCCGCGTGCCCATCAGCTCGTTGGCCACCTTGATGCCCGAATGGATCTTCATCGGCGTGTGGCAGGGCTCGTGGTACATGTACTTCTGGCCGGTGATGCCCTCCAGCCTGACGCCCTTTTCCATCAGGTATTCATGGATGTCGATCAGGCGGCAGCCGGGGAAGATCTTGTCGAACTGATACTTCATCAACTGATCCATGCAGGTGCCGCAGGACACCACGACGGTCTTGATGTCGAGGTAGTTGAGCGTGTTGGCGACACGGTGGAAGAGCACGCGGTTGTCGGTGGTGATCTTCTGGCCCTTGTCTTCTTCGCCGGCGGCGGTCTGCGGATAGCCGCAGCACAGGTAGCCCGGCGGCAGCACGGTGGTGGTGCCGACATGGTAGAGCATGGCCTGGGTGGCCAGGCCGACCTGGCTGAACAGGCGCTCGGAGCCGCAGCCGGGGAAGTAGAACACCGCCTCGGAGGCGTCGCGCTTGATCTGCGGGTTGCGGATCACGGGGATGATCTTGTCGTCCTCGATGTCCATCAGCGCGCGGCTGGTGCGCTTGGGCAGGTTGCCCGGCATGGGCTTGTTGATGAAGTGGATCACCTGCGCCTTGATCGGCGCCTTGTGCAGGGTGGCCGGCGGCTGCTTGACCTGGCCCTGGATCAGGCCGAGCGACTTGGCGGTCTTGTGCGCCCAGCGCTGCGCCTTGTAGCCCCACTCGATCATGCCCTTGCGCATCAGCTTGATGGTGGCCGGGTCCTTGACGGTGAGGAAGGCCATGGCCGCGGCCTTGCCGGGGTTGAAGGACTTCTTGCCCTGGTTGCGCAGCAGGTTGCGCATCTTGATGGAGACATCGCCAAAGTCGATGTCCACCGGACAGGGCTTTTCGCACTTGTGGCAGATGGTGCAGTGGTCGGCGACGTCTTCGAACTCGGCCCAGTGCGCCAGCGACACGCCGCGCCGGGTCTGCTCTTCGTAGAGGAAGGCCTCGATCAGCGAGGAGGTGGACAGGATCTTGTTGCGCGGGCTGTAGAGCAGGTTGGCGCGCGGCACATGGGTGGAGCACACCGGCTTGCACTTGCCGCAGCGCAGGCAGTCCTTGATGTCGTTGGCGATCTCGCCGACATCGGTCTGCTCCATGATCAGCGACTCGTGGCCCATCAGCCCGAAGCTGGGGGTGTAGGCGCGGTCGAGGTTGGCGCCGCGCTGCAGCTTGCCGCGGTTGAAGCGGCCCTCGGGGTCGACCTTCTGCTTGTAGGTCCAGTAGTTGGCCATCTCGTCATCGGTGAGGAAGTCGAGCTTGGTGATGCCGATGCCGTGTTCGCCGGAGATCACGCCGTCGAGCGAGCGGGCGATGGCCATGATGCGCTCGACCGTCTCCTCGGCGGTGCGCAGCATGGCGTAGTTGTCGGAGTTGACCGGGATGTTGGTGTGCACGTTGCCGTCGCCGGCGTGCATGTGCAGGGCCACGAACAGCCGGCCGCGCAGTACCTGCGCATGGGTGGCGTCGATCTTCTCGCGCACCGGGCGGAACACGTCGCCGTCGAAGATCTTGATCAGGCGGGCGCGCAGCTCGGTCTTCCACGAGGTGCGCACCGAGTAATCCTGCAGGCGGTGGAAGAGCACCGGGTCGGTGGCGGTGTTGGTCAGCTCGCCGGCGCTGATGCCGAACTCGGCAAAGCGCGCCTCGGCCTCGGCCAGCGGGGTGTCGAGGTTGTCGAGCAGCCACTGCCAGCGGGCGCGGATGCGGCTCACGTAATCGAGCGCGGCCTGGCGGCGGTCGCCGATGATCTCGGCGGCGTCGATGTCGTCGTCCTGGGTGTGCAGGGGCAGCTCGCCGGACAGCGTCTCGGTGAGCGCGTCGCACAGCGCGAGCTTGTTGTGGGTCGACAGCTCGATGTTGATGCGCTCGATGTGGTCGCAGTAGTCGCCCATGCGCGGCAGCGGGATGACCACGTCTTCGTTGATCTTGAAGGCGTTGGTGTGGCGCGAGATGGCGGCGGTGCGCGAGCGGTCGAGCCAGAACTTCTTGCGCTGTTCGTCACTGACGGCGATGAAGCCTTCCGAGCCGCGCGCGTTGGTCATGCGCACCACGTCGGAGGTGGCCTGCATGACGGCCTTTTCGTCATGGCCGACGATATCGCCGATCAGCACCATCTTGGGCCGGCCGTGGCGCTTGGCCTTGGTGGTGTAGCCGACGGCCTTCACATAGCGTTCGTCGAGGTGTTCCAGGCCGGCCAGCTGCACGCCCAGCGCATGGCCTTCGCCGCCCGGCTTGAAGTAGTCGGTGATCTCGACGATGGCCGGCACCGCCTCGCGCACCTGGCCGAAGAACTCCAGGCACACCGTGCGGGTGACCGGCGGCATCTTGTGCAGTACCCAGCGCGCGGCGACGATGATGCCGTCGGTGCCTTCCTTCTGAACGCCCGGCACGCCGCCGAGGAACTTGTCGGTCACGTCCTTGCCCAGGCCCACCTTGCGACAGGCCGCGCCGGGCATCTCCAGCACCTCGTCGCCCAGCGACCGGGTGCCCGAGGCGTCGAAGCGCTTGAGGCGGAAGCGCACCACGTCCTGCTCGTGGATCTTGCCGAAGTTGTGGTCGAGGCGCTCGACCTCCAGCCAGTTGCCGTCGGGCGTGACCATCTTCCACCACGCCAGGTTGTCCAGCGCGGTGCCCCACAGCACGGCCTTCTTGCCGCCGGCGTTCATGGCCACGTTGCCGCCGATGCACGAGGCACTGGCCGAGGTCGGGTCCACCGCAAACACCCGGCCGGCGGCCGAGGCCGCTTCGGCCACGCGCGCGGTGACCACGCCGGCGCTGGTGCGGATGGTGGCGTAGGGATCATTCATGGGGCCATTGAGGCCCGGCAGCACGGTCTCCTCGACCGGGCCGATGTCGATCAGCTTCTCGGTGTTGATCACCACCGAGCGGGCATCGAGCGGCACGGCGCCGCCGGTATAGCCGGTGCCACCCCCACGCGGGATGATGGTCAGGCCCAGCTCGATACAGTCGCGCACCAGGTGGCCGATCTCGGCCTCGGTGTCGGGGTAGAGCACCACGAAGGGGTACTCGACCCGCCAGTCGGTGGCGTCGGTCACATGCGAGACGCGGGCGTGGCCGTCGAAGCAGATGTTGTCCTTGCGGGTATGGCGCGACAGCACGCGCATGGCCTGGCGGCGCAGGTCGAAGGTTTCCTCGAACTGCAACTCGAAGCGGGCCACCGCCTCGCGCGCGGCGCGCACCAGGGACTCGACCTTGTCGCTGCGGTCGTGGTCTTCGTCCTGCGCGTCGACACGGCGCTTGTCGATCTCGGTCAGGCGGTGGCGCAGGGCACCGACCAGGGCGCCGCGGCGGTCGCGGTTCGCCAGCAGGTCGTCCATCAGGTAGGGGTTGCGCTGCACCACCCAGATATCGCCCAGCACCTCGTACAGCATGCGCGCCGAGCGGCCGGTGACGCGCTCGCTGCGCAGGGCGTCGAGCACCTGCCAGCTCTCCTCGCCGAGCAGGCGGATCACGATCTCGCGGTCGGAGAAGGAGGTGTAGTTATAGGGGATCTCTCGCAGGCGCTGGGTCATCGGCGTGTCTTGCGGTGGCGTTGGGGGGAACTGCACATTCTATCGAACTGCGGTGCACCATGCAGCCCCAATCAAAAACCCTCAGCCCAACAAGGCTTTGATTTTCGGCGCTTATCTGCCCGGCGATCATGGCCTGGCCTCCTGTTCCCGGCGGCGCGTGCGTGTTTAGCAAATTTTGAAGCTTTGCTGATGCAACTCTTAAGAGCGGCGCGCCGGGCGGCTTCGTAAGCTGGCCTCTCGAATCAATCGATGGAGTCCAGCATGAAACTGTTTGCGAAAGTGATCCTTGCCGCGGTTGTCAGCGCCAACCTGCCGGCGCTGGCCGCACCGGCCGATCCGGTGGCGCGCGGACGATATCTTGTCGAGGTGGCCGACTGCAACGGCTGCCACACCGCCGGGTTTGCCGAGTCGGGCGGGGCGGTGCCCGAGGCCCAGCGGCTGACCGGCATGGCTGTCGGCTTCAGCGGCCCGTGGGGGGTGAGCTATCCGGCCAACCTGCGCCTGTCGGCCAGCCGTCAGAGCGCCGAGGAATGGCGGGCGCGTGCCCGTGCCGGCGGCTTGCCGCCGATGCCGTGGCCGGCCCTGAAGGCCATGACCGACGAGGACCTGAACGCCATCTACGCCTATCTGCGCGCGCTCGGCCCGGCCGGGCTGGCGGCGCCGCAGGCCGTGCGGCCGGGCGCGCCGATCCCGACGCCGCATTTCGTGTTCGTACCGGCGCCGCCGACGACGGTGGTCAGCGCCACGCGTTGAGTTGCGCGCAGGAGAGGAGCAATGCACATGCGATTCCTGCGGCCGACGACCGCCGAGCGCCATGATCTCTACGCTGGCATCCACAAGGGGCTGCGCCTGTTCATGGGCGAGATGCTGACCGAACTCGGGCGTCTCGATACCGACGATGACGCGGCGGTGGCCGAGGCGCTCGCCGCGCTGCAGGTGCTGATCGGCTTCTGTCGCGACCACCTGGCGCATGAGGACCGGGTGATCCACCCGGCGCTCGAGGCCTTGCAGCCGGGCAGCGCCCGGCGGGCGGCCGACGCTCATGCCGAACACGCGGCGAGCCTGCGCTTGCTGGGGCATCTGGGCGATGAGTTGCACAGCAGTACCGGGCCGGCGCGGGTCCGCGCCGCGGCGCGGTTGTACCGGCAGTTCGCCGCCTTTGTCGGCGAGAGCCTGCTGCACATGTATGAGGAGGAAACCGAGCACAACGAGGTGCTGTGGGCGGGCCTGAGCGATGCGCAGATCGCCGCATTGCACGGGCGCATCCATGCCCGGTTGACGCCGGCGGACATGCGTCTGGCGCTGACGTGGATGGTGCCGGCAATGCGCCCGGCCGAGCGTATCGCGCTGCTCGCCCCCTTGCGCAGCCGGCTGCCGGCGGCCGCTTTCGACGATCTGCTGGCGGCGCTGCGGTTGCGCCTGGGCGACGCGGCGGCGGCGCTGCCTCAGGCGGCCTGAACACCCCCGGCGATCAGGCTGACCGGCCGCGCCAGCGCCAGGCGGATGCGGCCGCGGCCGGCCTTCTCGATGCGCAGGTCGGCCTCGCGGTCGGCCAGCCGGCGGCTGAGCAGGATCAGCCGGGCGTCGAGGTTGTCGGCCACCTCGGGCAGGCGCAGGCGGGGGTCGAGGCGCAGCTCGCGCTTGGAGAACTCGCAGCGGCCCAGCGTCTGGTGGTCCTGCAGCAGCGCCCACAGGATGCTGCCGGCCACGCCCTTGATCAGGTAGGTGTCGTCGAGAAAGATGCTGCCGTCCTGCTCGAAGTAGCGCACCCGCAGCGGCGGGGCGGCGGCGTCGGGCGGCGGGCGTGCCGGGGTGGCCGGCGTGCCGTCGTCGTCGATGGCCTCGGACTGCAGCGCGCACATGCACGGCCCGAGCATGGCGCACAGGGCGACCAGCGCGTCTTCCATGTCGTAGTCGAAGCGGTATTGCTGGTCGCTTTCGACATACAGCACGGCCATCAGGCGGTCGCCGGCGCGCACCGGCACGGCGAGCTGGCTGGACGGGTCGGGCAGGCCGGGCAGGGGGATGCTCGCTTCGAGCCGGTCGGCCAGCTCGCCGCCTTCGAGCTGCTCGCGGATGGCGCGGCTGTAGGCGTATTCGGCGGCCGGGAAGATGATGCGGATGGGGGTTTGCTCGCGCGCGGCCACGCCGATCACGCCCACGCCGTAGGGAATCTCGGCGCCGGCGCCGGAGCTGGTGTAGCCGCGGCTGGCGACGATGTACAGGCGCTGACGGGTGGCGTCGGCCATCAGCAGCATCTGGTGGGTGATACCGAAATGGCGCTCGAGGCATTGCGCCAGGGTGTCGATCAGGTGCTCCAGGCTGCGGCAACCGGACAGCGCGTCGACACTGCGGCGCAGCGCCGGCAGCAGCGGCGCCCGGGCCACCGGCGGCGGCAGGCTGCGGCCGGGCACGGCTTCGATGGCCAGCACCCGGTAGACATCGGCGCCGCGCAGCCGGAACACGCCGGCCATGCCGGTGTGCGAGGCGATGCCGGCCAGCGTGGCCTTCATGCGCTCGAACAGCGGGCCGGCGGTCTCGGTGCGCAGGTAGCGGATGCGCAGCCGGTAGCGCGCGGCAGTGTCCGGATCCATCATCAGCACCGTGGCGTGCGGATTGGCCAGGATGTTCTCGCGCGTCTTGTTGAAGAACTGGAAGGACAGCGCGACATGCTCCGGGTCGACATACATCAGCTGCGACACATAGGTGACGTTGGGCGTGCCGTCCGGCGCGCAGGTGGCCAATCCCGCCGGCAGGATGCCTTCCAGGCAGCTGCGCAGGGTGTCGACGCCGCGCAGCGGGTTCATGGCAGCGCCTGCCCCGCGCCCAGGCGCTCGCCGGCCTGCGGCCCCGGCGTCTGGCCGAAGACCTCGTCCGGCGTGGCGCAGATGATGATCAGCTCGTCGGCGGGACAGGCCAGCAGGGCGCGCACGAAGGGTTCTGGGCGTGCCGATGCCGGCCGAGCCGGGCAACCAGGGTGTCGGTGTAGGGGCCGAGCACGGCGGTGTCGTCATTGTCGGCGAGGCCGACACGGGCGTGCGCCTTGAGCTGTACCGTGCGATGTGTTTCCGGCTCGCTGAACACCAGGGCGATCCGCCCGTCGGCGGCGATGCCGCGCAACACCGGTCTGCCTGCGGGCGCGCCACCAGCAGGCGCAGGCCGCCGGCCGTGGCCGGGTCGGCCCGGCAGCCCAGCCCGCGCACCAGCGTGGCCTGACCGCCGCCGTCGCTGGCGGCGACATGGATCGACAGGTGGCTGGTCACAAAGCGCACCAGCTCGGGCGTGAGAATGGCGGGCGAGGGCATGAGGGCGAAGCGCAACGGAATGCATCAATTTACTGCATCCGCTGCCCGCTGTGCGCAGCGCGTGTGACCGGCGGTGCGGCTCAGCGCAGCATGAAGGTCTCGTATTCCAGCCGAAAGTGCAGCTTGCGGTCGAGCGCGAACAGGCCGTAGAGCAGGGTCAGCAGCACGGCGGCGGCGTAGCCGTAGCCGTAGAAGGCGGCGCCGAGCTGCAGCGACAGCGCGGTGAGGGCGAGGTTGCTCACGCACAGCAGCGCACACAGACGCAGCACCAGCGCGCGCTGGTCGAGATAGAAGAACACGTTGAGCAGGGCGAGCAGACCGACCTGCAGGCTGGCACCGAGTGTCTGTACATGGAACAGCGGCAGGTACAGCGCCGAGATGCCCAGCGCCGCCAGCACGGTCGGGCCGACGACGATGGCGGCGAGCAACGCCAGGGTCTGGATCTTGGCAATCTCGGCGAGGCCCTGGCGGATGGCGAGCACCATCTCGTCGCGCATCGCCTCGATGGTCTCCAGGCTGCCGCCCTCGCGCACTGCGTGTAGAAGCGCTCGTGGAAGTCCACGAAGTCGGTCTCGATGCGCACCAGGAACACCGCCATGCCGGGGATGATGAACAGATAGGCCATGAACACCGGCAGGTCGTAGATGACCGAGGCGCGCAGCGGGCCGATGATGGCGGCCGAGGTGTCCGGGTAGAGCCAGAACACCAGCTTGTCGGCCCACACCGCGAGGTTGTAGAGCACGCCGATGAGCAGCAGGCTGGGGTAGCGGTGTTGCGGTTTCAGGAAGTCGAAGCGCACCGCCTCGGTGGTGCTGAAGCTGCGCACGGTCAGCCACCACATGCCGCACAGCAGGGCGAAGTGGCCGAGCACGAAGCTGGCGAGCAGGCCCTCCAGCGCCCAGGCGCGCGCCAGCAACGCGGCGCCGACGGTGATGCCGTAGCCGAGCGCGTACATGGCCAGGATGGCGCGATAGCGCGAGCCCGGAGAGGAAAATGGTCAGCACCCAGATGGCACACAGCTGGGTGAAACCGGCCATCATCAGCAAGCGGTAGGACCACCCCTTCGCCGGCAAAGACGGTGAGCGCCAGCACCGTCGCCAGGGCGCCGGCGGCCAGCAACCAGGCACAGAACGCCGTGCAGATTGGGCAGCACGACGTCGTCGCGCCGTTCGAACAGGCGGTCGGACACATAGCGGGTAAAGGCCAGCTGCACGCCGCCGGTGAGGATCAGCGAGCTGGCGATGAGCCAGGTGACCGACACCTGGAACTGCGTGACCCCGAGCGAGGCGGCATCCAGCGCCGAGCACAGCAGGCCGATGGCCAGGATGCCGACGATCGACAGCACCCATGGCCCCGAGCCGATCACCCCGGCATAGGCATAGGCCTGCACCAGGCCGAGCAGGCTGTCCTTGCGCAGCAGCTTGCGCAGCTCGAAACCGATGCCGGCCACGTCGCTTTCTCTAGTCTACTGCGGCAGTCAGCGCGATCTCGATGCGCCAGCCGGGCTGCGCCAGGCCGGCCACCTGCACGCAGGCGCGGCACGGCGCGGTGCCTTCGGCCAGCCAGGTGTCCCACACCGCGTTCATGCCGGCGTAGTCGTCCATGTCGACGAGGTAGATGGTGGCCATCAGGATGCGCGACTTGTCGCTGCCGGCCTGGGCCAGCAGGCGATCGATGCTGCCGAGGATTTCGCTGGTCTGGGTCTCGATGTTGGTGTCGATGCTGGCGGGCACTTCGACGGTGTAGAGCGTCTGGTTGTGCACCACGATGTCGGAATAGCGGCGGGTGGTGCCGTAGCGGGTCAGGCTCATGAGTGGGGCTCCTTGGTGTGCGTGGGGGACAGCGCCGCGTCGTAGACTGCGCGGTAGCGCTGGAACATCAGGGCGTCACTGTAGCGCGCTTCGACGCGCCGCACACCGGCCTCGCTGGCGGCCTGCCAGCGGGCCGGGCTGGCCAGCAGGGCGAGTGCGGCGTCGGCCAGGGCCTGCGGATCGGCAATGCCGACCACCGCGCCGGCGGGGCCGAGGGCGCGGTCGGCGGCGTCCTGCCCTTCGATCAGCTCACGGCAGGCGCCGACATCGGTGCTCACGCAGGGCACGCCGGCGGCGAAGGCTTCGAGCACCACCAGCGGCAGCGCTTCGGAGATGGAGCTGAGCACCACCAGGCGGACCTTGGGCAGCAGCGCGTCGATGCGCTGCATGCCGAGCAGGCGCACGGCATCGCCCAGGCCGAGACTGTCGATCAGGTTGCGGCATTCGGCGACATAGGTGGGGTCTTCGTCCAGCGGGCCGGCGATCCAGCCCACGGCTTCGGGCAGGCGGGTGCGCACCGAGCGCATGGCGCGGATGAAGTTCTTGACGTCCTTGATCGGCACCACGCGGCCGATCAGGCACAGCACCGGCGGGCCGTCGGTGCGGCGCTGGGTGCGCAGCGGGGCGAGACGGTCGAGGGCCACGCCATTGGGGATCACCTGGGTGCGCGCGGCCGGCGCACCGTCGGCGATCTGGCGGGCGCGGTTGGCTTCGTAGAGGGAGATGATCGGGTCGGCGGCATCGTAGCTGAGCCGGCCCATCCACTCGAAGAAGCGGATCCACAGCTGACGGAAGTAAGACAGCTCGGTCGGGTCGCGCTGGAAGGCGTTGCGGTTGTCGCTGATCCACTCGCTCTGGAACAGGTCGATCTTGCGTTCCTTGGTGTAGATGCCGTGCTCGGTGAGGATCAGCGGGCGGCCGGTGGCGTGGGTCAGCAGGGCGCCGAGGAAGCCGGCATAGCCGGTCGAGATGCTGTGGTAGGCGCGCGCCGGGATGAGCTGGTCGGCGATGCGAGCGAGCTGCCACAAGGGCTGGTGCATGATGCGCACCGACCAGAAATAGTCGACAAAGCTGGGGTCGGCGCAGTGCTGGCGGTAGTGTTCGGTGATGCGCTGCCAGGCGGCTTCGGAATGGCGGAAGTCGGCCTCGGGCAGGGCGCCGCCGGGCTTGAGGTGCGCGCAGGCCGCGTGCACGGTGGCCGGGGCCACCGTCGTGCCGTGGCGGAAGGCGTGATGCAGGGCGTCGATGTCGGCGAAGGCGGCGGCGTGGCCGGGCCGCGTGCGCGGTGAGGCCGCCGCTGCGCCGGTGTCGTCATGCAGGAAGTGGGTTTCCAGATGCACCACGTTGGGCGGCAGCGTGTAGCGCATCTCGCCGTAGTCGGCGCGGCGGCTGCCGAGGAACACCAGCGCGAAGCGCAGCTCCGGGTGGGCCTGGATGATCTGGTGAGTCCACGACGATACCCCGCCCGACACGAAGGGGTAGGTGCCCTCGAGCAGCAGGGCGACGTCGGCCTCGGTGGCGCGAGGGGTGGGGCTCATCGGGCGCTCCACAGTTGCGCCACCTTGTGCATGCCGGTCATGCCGGGCCACTGGCCCAGCGGCGCCAGCAGGCGGCGCACGGCAGCGAAGTCGCGGCGCAGGAAGGCCAGCTCGGCCAGGTGGGGCAGCACCCGGTGGTCGGGCAGGCCGGCGGCGCGGGCCGCCTCAAGCGCAGCTTCGGCGCTGGTGGACTCCCCCAGCGCTTGCAGGAACTGGCCGCAGCGCAGGTGGATGCCGGCGGCCGAGGGGCGCAGCGCCAGCGCGGCACGGGCGTGGTGCAGACCGGTCTGGGCGGCGTGGGCGCGCAAGTCGCCCTGGGCCAGCTGCTGGTAGATCAGCTCCCAGTACAGGCCGGCCAGGCGGGTGTGGGCGAGCAACTGGGCGGTGGTGCCGGGGCGGCTTGCCAGGCGGCGGTGCTCGGCGTGGATCTGCGCGTTGAGCGTTTTTTCCTTGCGGTCGAGCATGCCGTAGGCGAGCAGGCGCAGGTCTTCGCTGTCGTCACCGAGCAGGTCGCGTAGCAGCGGGCTGGCCACCCGGCCGGGCACATGCTGCAAGGCCACCAGGGCCTTGAGGCGCTGCGGGGTGGGCACCCGCCGGTTGCGCAGAAAGCCGCTGACGCCGGCCTGGTGGAAGCCGGTGCCGGTGCGTTGGTGCGGATCGAGCGGGGGCAGGGCGAGGGTGCGCAGCCCGCGTGGGCCGTTTGCCGCGCGGCGGTAGCGGCCGATCCATAGGCCGGTGGCGACACCGAGGAAGCCGAGCAGCGGAATGAAGGCCGACAGGGCGAACATCAGCGCCGCGCTGGCACGCGGTGAGCGCGCGCTGAGCGAGGGCATCAGCGCGCGCCCGGCCAGCGCCAGCAGGGCGCTGGCGGCCAGGTGCGGCAGCAAAAAGGCGGCCAGGCTGTGGCTGCTGTCGTCGGCGGTGACCAGCACGCCGAGCGCAAGCCCTTCAAGCAGCAGGGCTGACAAGCTGAACAGCAGGGCGAACATGGCAGTCCTCGAGCAGGGTGCGCAGCAGCGCGGGGGCGGGGGTGGTGTCGATCCGGTAGGCATGCAGGGCGATGCCGAACTCGCCCGGCGGGGCGTCCAGGTGCTGGGTCAGCCAGGCGTCGAGGCGCTCCAGGTAGCCTTCGATGGCGGCGGGGCCGGACAGCGGCATCAGCACCAGCAGGGCTTCACGCGTGCCCTCGCGGGTGTGCCAGGTGACATCGAGCGTGCGCTGCAGGCGGTGCCATTGCAGGGGCAGGTCGTCGAGCACCGGCCGGCTGGCATAGGTGAGCGCCACGATGGCGCCGGGCAGCCCGCTGTCGCGGGCGACATGCCACATCCGCTGCAGCTCGAGCGCGAATGCGGGCGGGCAGTGCGGCGCCACGGCGAGCACCGGACGCACGATGTCGCGGCTGGCGAGGCTGTCGGCGTAGTAGCCGGCGAGCAGGTTGAGCACCTGCAGGGTGTCGGCGTTGAGGGCGAAGAAGGGCATCGCCTCGACCACCAGCAG
>JAWKYX010000067.1:0-13397 GCA_041396265.1 Rhodocyclaceae bacterium | reverse complement strand
GGCACCGCGGCCGACGCCGCGGCCAGCGGCAATCGCCACGACCCCGAGGCACTCCGCCGCCTTGCCCGCCCCGGCACCGGCCAGCCGGTGCTCGACCGGCAGGTCACCGCGCTGCTCGCCGCCCAGGACGATGCCTTGCTCAACGAGTCGGTGGTGCCAATGTTCGTGGCGCCGCCCGACGTCTGCAAGGCCGCCGCGGCGACGCTGTTCTACGGCCTGATCCCGACCACCAGCAGCGAGAAGGCCGAGGGCGGCGCGCCGCAGTTCGACGACGCGGCCTTCGGCCCGACCACCGCGGACTTCAGGAACCATCTGGTCGGCCCGCTGCGCGGTCTTGCCGACAGCTTCCCGCGGCCGGGCCGCGCGCTGACGCCGGACCTCGCCACGATTGCCGGCAACGCGGCCGACACCGACCGCAACGCGATGAAGCGCCTGCTGCTCCTGCTGCGCCAGCTGGCGGTCGAGTTCGACGCCTTCGGCGACAGCGCCGAGGCCGACGCCCTGATGACCCAGCTCAACGCCATCGGCCTGCCGCTTGCCGACGCCGCCGGCAAGCCGATCGAGGGCAGCCGCCCGGCCGGCGACTTCCTGGCCGCGGCGGCGCGCATCCTGCTGAACGAGGAATCGGTCTCGCCGGCGCCGACCATGCCGGCCGGCTGGCCTGAGCTCGACACCACCACCCGCGACCTCCTCGCGCGGGCGCTGTCGGCCTGCCTGCAGCTGCGTTTCGAGGCGGTCAGCGGCATGGCCGGGCGCTTCGACGACCCCGAGGCGCGCTACGTGCTGCGCGCCTTCGTACGGCTCAAGCCGGAGGGCAGCTGCCCGGCCCGCACCGTGTGGGGCGACTACAGCCCGGCCTTCGTGATCGCGCCCTGGTACGAGGGCAGCGGCGCGCCGCCGGTGCAGATCGCGATGCCCGACCCGGCCGACAAGGACATGCTCGCCAAGCTCAAGCCCAACGTTGCGTTCACCGTGCCGGCCTCGATGCAGAACCTGCTCAGCGGCGATCCGCTCGACCTGATGGACGGCAAGAAGCCCGCCGACAGCGGCCTCAAACTGGGCTGGATCTGCAGCTTCAACATCCCGATCATCACCATCTGCGCCTTCATCGTGCTGAACATCTTCCTGTCGCTGTTCGACCTGTTCTTCAGATGGATGATGTTCATCAAGATCTGCATCCCCTTCCCGAAGAAGGGGGGAGGTGAGTCATGAGCGCCAGCCAGCTTCCGCGCCCGCTCCTCGGCTGGCCGCTGTTTGCGGTACCTGACGAGCATGGCCAGCTCGACTGGCCCGATCTCGAGGCCAGCGTGCGCCAGGGCATCCGCGTGATCCTCAGCACCCGCCCCGGCGAGCAGCTGATGCGTCCCGAGTTCGGCGCCGGACTCGACCGCCTGCTGCACGCCCCCAACACCCTCGCCACCCGGCGCCAGATCCGCGACTGGGTGATGGATTCGCTCGGCCGCTGGGAGCGCCGCATCCTGCTCGACCGGGTGGAGGTGCTCGAAGTGCCCGACAAGCCCGCCGACCTGCGGGTGGAAATCGCCTATCGGCTGGCCCGCTCCGGCACGCCCGCAGCGCTGGCCGTGACCGTTCGACTGGAGGAAGGCTGAAATGACACGACCCCCAGGCTTGACAACAATGCCCGCCAGCGGCCCGGCCGCGCGGGCCATCCGGCAGGAGGCCTGACATGCCCATCCTGCCCCCGCGCCTCGACGACCGCAGCTTCGACGACCTGCTCGAAGACCTGCTCGCCCGTATCCCGGCCCACACGCCGGAATGGACCAACCCGCGCCTCGGCGACCCCGGCCGCACCCTGCTCGAGCTGTTTGCCTGGCTCGGCGATGCGCTGCTGTACCGGGTCAACCTGATCCCCGAACGCCAACGGCTGGTCTTTCTCAAGCTGCTCGGCCAGGGCCTGCGTCCCGCCCAGCCGGCCGCAGGCATCGTCAGCCTGGCCTTCGCCCAGCCCACCGAGCTCTCCGGGGTGACGCTGGCCGCCGGCGCCCGCATCAAGGCCCCGGTGCCCTTCGAGACCCTGGCCGAGACCACGCTGCTGCCGGTCAGCGCCGAAGCCTGGTACAAGCAGCCGCTGCCCGACAGCGACGCCGCGCGCATGGAGGCGGTGATCGCCGGCCTGCAGAAGGTCCACCGCATCGACGGTGCGGCCAGGGGCTATCTCGCCACGCCGCTGTTCGAAGGCGGCCAGGCGGCCAGCGGCGACGGCGTCGACGTGTTCGCGGCGAGCGCCGACAAGGCCCTGTGGCTGGCGCTGCTGGCGCCGGCCGCGCCGCGTCCCGACCAGCAGGCCGGCACCAACGAGGCCGCCCGCTCGGCGCTGGGCGGCGGCGACAGCGGGGCGACCGCGATGCTGTCGGTCGGCGTGGTGCCGGCCATCGCCGCGCCGGCGCTGTTCGAGGAGGTCGGCCCGCGCGCCCGCGTGCCGGTGCTGTGGGAGGTGGTGACACAGGGCGCCGACGGCGTGAACGCCGACTACCTCACCATCGAGCCCTTCCCGGGCGAGGCCAACGACACCACCGCGGGGCTGACCCGCCCGGGCGTGCTGCGCCTGCCGATGCCCGACGAGTCGCTGATATGGGCGCCGGCCAACGACGTCGGCGAGAACCCGCGCGCCGGGGTGGGCGACAACCCGCCGCGCCTCGACGACCCGGACAAGGCCGCCCGCCTGGTCGGCTGGCTGCGCCTGCGGCCCAAGCCCGGCAGCGGCGTGGGCAGTCTCAAGCTGGCCTGGGTGGGCATCAACGCCGCCGCGGTGGACCAGCGCACGACGCTCTCGGGGCGGGTGCTCGGCGTATCCACCGGCGCTGCCGACCAGGTCTTCAGCCTGCCGGCCGGCTCGGTCGATGCCGCGACCCTGCAGGTCCAGGTCGAGGAAGCGGGCCGTGGTTACCAGGGTTGGGCCTGCGTCGACGACCTCGCCGCGATCTCGGCCGATGCGGTGGTGGCGCGCGAGGCGGCGGTGTTCGAGCTCGACGCCGAGGCCGGTACGCTGCGATTCGGCGATGGTGTGCGCGGCCGCGTGCCGGAGCGCCAGATGCGCATCCGGCTGGCCTATGGCCGCTTTGGCGGCGGTCGTGCCGGCAACCTGCCGGCGGACAGCCTCAGCGAGGTTTCCTCGGCCCGGCTGGTCGGCGCGCCGCGGCCGATGCCGGGCATCAAGGTCGTCCAGCCGCTCGCCACCGAGGGCGGCGAGGACGCCGAAACCCTGGCGCGCGCCGAGAAGCGCATCCCCGCGCTGCTGCGCCATCGCGAGCGCGCGGTCACCGCCGACGATTACCGCCGGCTCGCCCAGGAGGTGCCCGGCACCGACGTGGCGCGGGTCGAGGTGATGCCGCGCTTCAAGCCGCGCGAACGGCGTTTCGACGTGCCCGGCGTGGTCAGCGTGATGGTGCTGCCGGCGCAGGCCTTCGGCAAGGCGCCCAACCCGCGGCCGGACCGGCCCTTCATCGAGCGCGTTCATGCCCACCTGTCGGTGCGCACGCCGCTCGCCACCGAGCTCTATGTGATCGGCTGCGAATACGTGCCGCTGGGCGTCTCGGTGGGGGTCACGATCCGCGACGGCTTCGGCCGCGAGGCGGTGCTCTTCGAGCTGCGCGAAGCGCTGCGCCGCCTGCTCTGGCCGCTGCCGCCCTATGGGCCGTCCGGTGCCGGCTGGCCGCTGGGCAGGACAGTGCGCGAGCGCGAGCTGGAGGTGGAGGTCTCGCGGGTGGCCGGCGTGGCCGAAGTGGGCGGCATCAACCTGTTCGAGCGGGCCGAGATCGATGGCAAGGCCAGCTGGCGCCTGCTGACCCGCAACACTGCCGACGGGACCCAGTCGCTGTCGCTCTCGCCCTGGCAGCTGCCCGAGCTGCTCAGCGTGGTGGCGGTGGATAACCCCGCCGGCAGCGGCGGCGCGCCGGGCGATCTTTCGGCGGTGCCCAATCCCTTCGCCGACGATACCGCGGTGGCGGTGCCGGTCGTGCCCGAGGTGTGCTGATGGACGCCAACGGACAACGCTTCTGGCTGCTTGCCGACGATGCCCACTGGCCGGGCCGGGCCCATGTGGAGTATCGCGCCGGCTGCCGGGCGCTGCGTCTCGCCAGCGAGCGGACCCTGTCGGCGCCGCCGGCCGACGCGGCGGCGATTGCAGCCTCGGCGCTCGAGCGGTTGCCGCGCGCGGTGGACCGCCAGGGCGCGACGGCGCGTTGGGATGAAGCGCAAATGGCCATCGTCGTCACCAGCCACCTGCCCGAGCCGGCGATCCTGCTGCCGCTCGCCGAGCGTCCGCTGGACTTCGCCGCCGGCTTCGACGACGTGCTCTACGTGGCGCTCGCGGAACGCCTGCTGCTGCACGACCTGCGCGGCCGCTGGCCGGACACCGTGCTGCCCACCCCGGGCTTCCAGGCCTGGCGGATCGCCGCCGATCCTGCCGGCGGCGCATGGCTGCTGGAGCGCGCCAGCGGGCGCCTCGGGCGGCTCAGCGGTTGCGTGCAGCCGGCCCGCCCGGCCGCCGATTACGCGCACACCACCTTCCGCCCAGCTCCCGAGAATCCCACGCCGCCAACGCTGAGGCTGTTCGACGGCGTCTCCTGGCCGGCCGGTGAGCGGCCGCAGTCGCTGGCGCTGGCGAGCGACGGCACGCTGGCGCTGCTGTCGTGGTTCGGCGATGGCGAATCGCGGCTGCGCCTGTTCGATCGCCGGCTCGGCCGGCTCGGTGCCGTGCAGACGCTCGACGGCGCGCTGTTCGCGTATTCCATCGACTGGCTCTCCGAGGGGCGCATCGCGGCGCGGCTGCCCGGTCGTCGCGACGCGCCGGTGTGGGTGCCGCGCCTCGCACCTGCCGCTGCGCTCACCCTGCGTCCGGCCGGCGACATCTATCCGCTCGCTGCCGAGGCGGAGGAGGCGCCCTTCGCCCATCGGCTCGACGATCCGCCGCGCTACCCGCTGGCTGGCGGCGGCGTCGAACCGCTCTACCGCCTGTCGGTGTCGAACCTCGCCCGGCGCGGCGAGGCCGCGAACTTCAGCGGCGGCACGATCCACCTGATCGACAGCGGCGACCAGCAGACCATATGGCACCGGCTCTATGCGGAAGCCCGCCTGCCGGCCGGTTGCGGGATGCTGGTGTGGCTGGCGACCAGCGCCGAGCCGAGCCAGGCCGCCGTGCTCGAATGGCATGCCCACCAGTTCGGCGAGCTGCCCGCCGATGCGCGGCCATTCGGGGCGGTGCCGCGGGCGGCCTGGGAGCGCCAGCCCTCCGAGCTGCCCGGCCACCCGGGCCTGGGCGCCTGGGGCGCGCCCGAGGCAGGTCGCGCCGGGCTGTGGAGTGCCCTGATCCAGCGCGCTGCGCACCGCGTGCGGGCGCTCAGCGGGCGCTATCTGTGGGTGCGGGTGAGCTTCTTCGGCGACGGCCGCGACTCGCCCGAACTCGCCGCGCTGCGTGCCTGGGGCTCGCGCTTCTCGTATCGCGACCAGTACCTGCCGCGGCTCTATCGCGAGACTGAGTTCGGTGCCGCGGCCGAATCCCCGGGCGTCAAGGTAGCTGCGCTCGATGCCCTGCTGGCCGCCGATCTCGACGCGACGAGCGTGCCCGACGCGCTGCGCAGCACGCTGTCCCTTGGCGATTCGGCGAGCGTGACGGTACTGGCGGCCGGCAGCCTGTGGCAGCTGCGCGATGGCGCAGCTGGCTGGATCCTCCGGCTCGAGGCGGGGGCGATCAGTGTCTATCGTCCGCAGGCCACGCCGGCGGATTTCCTCGAGCGCCTGCTCGGCAACGTCGAGGGCGTGCTCACCCCGCTCGAGGATCGTGCCGCCGCCGCCCATCTGGCCAGCGACCCGGTGGTGGCCCCGCAGGAATCGCTTGACTGGCTCGGCGGCTGGCTCGGCGTGGCCTTCGACGCGGCCCTGCCCGAGGCGCGCCGGCGCGAATGGCTGGCCCGCTCGAGCGAACTGGCGCGCTACCACGGCACCAGCCGCGGGCTGCGCCTCGCGCTCGACATCGCCACCGACGGCGGCGTGCGTGGCGGCGAGATCGTGCTGCTCGAGGGTTTTCGCATGCGCCGCCTGATGAGCACGCTGCTGGGCGTCAATCTCAACGTCGAGGACGACCCGCTGCTGCCCGGGCTGATCATCAGCGGCAACTCGGTGGTCGGCGACACCCTGATCCTCGGCGAGGCCGAGCGGGTCGAATTGCTGGCGCTGTTCCGCGACGAGCTGGTGTCGAGCGCCGAGCACGACGCGGTGCTGGCCTTCTACGACAAGCTCGCCTTCCGCGCGATGGTGCTGGTGCACCAGAGCGTCGAGCCGCAGGACCTCGGCCTGATCCGCCGCATCGTCGAGCTCGAATCGCCGGCCCATGTCGAGGTTCAGGTCGAGACCGCGACCTGGCCGCTGCTGGTCGGCATCGCCAGCCTGGTCGGCGTCGATACCTGGCTCGGCCCACCGCGCGAACGCACCCCGGCGCGGGCGGACGTGAGCAGTCTCGGCAATGGCGACTACGTGCTCGGGGTCGGCAGCCTCGATCCGCGGCTGTCGGGCGCCACCACGCCGCTGCTGAGCGTCCCGGCCGGCGCGCCGGTGGCCGATGCGGGGCCCGACATGACCGTCCCGCACGGCCGCAGCTTCGTGCTCGACGGCGGCGGCTCGATCGCCCCGCCGGGCGGTCGCATTACCGAATACCGATGGCGCCTGGTCGACTAGGCGCCCCCGTCAAGAGCCCGTCACCCCTCACCCAAGGAGCCCATCATGGCCGAGTTCATCATCAACAAGGAAGTCAAGACCGACACCCCCACCGTCGAGGTCACCCTGTCCGTCGACAAGCCGCTGGCGCTCGGGCGCCACACCTTCCGCCTGGTGGTGGTCGACGACTCGGGCAATATCTCGGTCCCCGACGAGGTGGTGGTGATCGTCGCCGATACCACCAACCCGACCGCGGTGATCAGCGGGCCGCGCACCGCCGCCTTCGGCAACAGCTTCAATCTCGATGGTTCCAAGTCCTTCGATGCGGGCGGCGGAAAGGTCGTGACCTACCTGTGGACCTACATGGGCCAGGGCTGAGCGCCGGGCCGGAGTCGCCGCGATGACCACCTTCGTCAAGGGCCGCGCCGTCAAGACCGCCGAGGCGGTGGTGACGGTCGATGCCGGCCTCGCCGTCGGCACCCACCGCTTCCAGCTGGAGGTGGTGACCAGCGACGGCCGCAGGAGCGCGCCGGTCGCGGTGGACGTGGTGGTCTCGCGGCTGCTGGTGGTCGATCCGCTGCCGCCGATCGTCACCCGGCCGACGGTGCTCACCGATGTGGTCACGCCGATCCGCAGCCCGGCCAGGCCACGCAAGCCCAGCACGCCCCGCGCACGCAAACCCGCAAAAACCAGGAGCGAAACATGAACAGCCCCCTTCGCCCGCCCACCGACGATCCACTCTACGCGCTGCCCGATGCCTCGCGGCCGCACTACGCCACTGGCATGCTGCTTGACGCCGGCGATTTTGCCGACGAGCAGACCTACCACCGCAACCGTCTCGCCCGCGCACTGGCCTTCGCCAGCGGTGCCGGCGCGCGGCGCCTCCCCGACGGTCTCGATCCCGACACGGCCGGTGCGGCGGGGCTGTTCGGCGGCGGTACGCTGGCTGGCCTGCGGGTGCGCCAGGTGCCCGCCGCGGGGGATGCGGTGGAGGAGATTCGCATCGCCCCGGGCCTCGCGGTCGACCGGCTCGGCCGCCTGGTGGAAGTGCCGCGCGCGGTGTGCCTACGCGTTACCCGCTGGTTCGATGGCGAACTGGCAGGCGACGGCGGTGACGGGCTGCGCCTCGCCGCGCTCGACAACCCGCAGCGTTTCGCCAGCGCGCGCCTCATCGCCGACGGCCCGGCGCTGCCGGCCCGGGCGGTCATCGCAGACGTCTTCGTGCGCTTCGTGACCTGCCGTCAGGCGCTCACTCCGGCCTTCGCCAGCGGCCCCTTCGACGCCCTCGACGCGGTGCAGACCTCGCGCCTGCGCGATGCCTACGAGGTGCACCTGGTGCTGCGCGGCGACGGCCTCGACGACGACTTCAACGGCCTGCCGCAGCAGGACCGCGATCTCTCCGCGCTGAGCCCGGCCGAGCGCCGCGACGCGCTGCTCGACGCGGTGCTCGACGGCTGGCCGGACAACGCCGGCAACAGCAGCGCGGCGGGCGAGCTGCCCGCACCGCCGGGACACCCGCCCGGCCTCGACCCGACCGCGGTGTTCCTCGCTCGGGTCTTCGTGCCGGTGGCCGCCGGCAACCCGCCCGCACGCAGCGGCGATGCGATCGTCGACAACGGCGGCAGGCGGGTGTTGCCGCACCTCGGGATGCTCGCCGGCGCACTCGGAGCGGGCGGATGAACAGCAAGCAACATTGGCGCTCGAGATTGCGCCGTGGAGGATGAGCCATGAACCTGACCACTGGTGAAAGCCGCCAAACCCTCGCCGCCGACGAGGTCGCGACGCTCAGGGGCGCCGGCGTGCTGATCGAGGATCCGCGTCGCGAACGGCCACGCTATTTCGACGGACGCTTCCTCGCCGCGCGGGATCTGATACGCGACCAGCAATACATCCTCACCCGCGAGGCCGACCTCGGCCAGGCGGCCGGCAGCGGTGTGGCGAGCGGTCTCGAAGTGGAGCGCGGCAGCGCCGGCGACCGGCTGAACGTCACCGCCGGCTACGGCGTGACGCCGGCCGGCGAGCTGGTGCTGTTGCCACGGGCGATCGAGCTGCGCCTGGCCGACATCCCGCGTGCCGAGCAGCTCTCGGCCCGCTTCGGCCTCGGCAAGCTGCCGCAACCGCCGCTGCGCAGCCGTACCGGCCTGTTCGTGCTGGCGCTGCGGCCGGTCGAATACACCGACAACCCCACCGGCGCCTATCCGACCTCGATCACCGGTCAGCGCACCGTCGAGGACGGCGACGTGGTCGAAGCCACCGCGGTGGTGCTGGTGCCGTGGCAGGACGATGGCGCCGCCGACGCGCTGGACGCCCGCCGCAGCCGCGCCGCGGCCACCATCTTCGCCGGCGACGGCGTGCGCGGCCTGTCCGCCAATGTGCTGCCGCTGGCCATGCTGGCACTGTCCAACAACGTGGTGGCGTGGATCGACGAGGCGATGGTGCGGCGCGAACTGGGCGCCGACCGCGCCGACCTGCCGGGCCTTGGCCATGCCCCGCGCGCGCTGCGCCTCGCCCACCTGATCCAGCACCAGATGCAGCTCGCCGACATCCTCATCGCCAACGGCGGGCGCGGCTTCGCGGCACACGAGCAGTTTTCGGTGCTGCCCTCGGCCGGCCCGATCCCGGCCGGCATGATCGACACCAGCGACTTCACCCAGCGTTACTTCCCGCCCGAGATGGCGGTGGATTTCTCGATCATCCCCGAGGACGAGTTGCCAGCCCTGGTGGAGGAGGCCCTGTTGCTGCCGCCGATCGACCTGGAAGCGCCTTCGGCGACCCTCGAATCGACCTCGATCCTGCTGCTGGCGCCGGTCCCGCGCAACGAGTGGCGCGCGGTGAGCAATCGCCTGACGACCCGCCCGCTGACCCTGCGACCCGCCGCGATCAACCTTGTGGCCACCCGCAAGCCGCTCGAGATCCTGCAGCAGCTACGTATTCCAAGATTGCCGCCGGTGGTCGTCCCGAGCGACCCGTCCTCCGCCGAGTGGGCGCGGCTCGCGGCCTTGCCCAACCTGTGGTTCGTGCGCCGTCGCAACCTCGCCTATCGCGACGATCTCGCCGGCGAGGCGATCCGCGTGGCCGGACGCGACACCGCTGATGCCGCAGCGCCACGGCTCGCCGCGCTGGGTCTCGACACGGCCGCCAACCGGGTGCTCGAACGCGCCACCCCGCGCGCTGCGCTGGAAGTACAGAGCTTGCTGGCGAGTCCGCGTTTTGCCGAGTCGCCGACCCTCACCGCGGCTGCACTGGGCGAACTCGGCCAGGCGACGACGCTCGACCAGGCCGCGGTGCTGCGGGTCGCCGCGAATTTGTCGGCGCCCGGTGTCGGCGACGGCCTGACCCGGCTCGAACGCGCCCGGCCAGACACCGTGCCGAGCAAGACCGCGCTCAAGGCCATGGCCGAGGGCGGAGACTGGCGCAGCGCCGACACCGCTGCGGCGAGCGTGCGTGGGGCCGAGTTGTCCGGGATGGCGCGAACCGTGCTGCGGCCGCAGCCGGTCAAGCCTGCGGCGCCAGCGGAGCCCGCGCCTGCGCCGCGGGCCGCAGCCCGCAAGGCCAGCGCCGCGGCGGTGACCGGCCCTGGCGAAAAGGCCGCCACCACGCCGTCGGGCAAGCGCCGCAAGGCCGCGACCGCGGCAGCGAAACCCGCGCCTGCGGCAGAGAAACCCGCGCCCGCCAGGAAACCACGGGGCGGTCGCAAATGATCGAGCGGATTGAAGGAGGTGGATCGTGAGCATCACCCCGATCGACAGACCCCTGCCCGGCGAGCACATCGTCGGACTCGCGCCGGAAGATGCCGCCGACGCCAGCCGCTGGTGGCTGCGCCGGCCGCACCTGTTCGCCGGCCGCACCCTCACCGGCCCGACCCTGTCGGCCCGCCAGGACTGGGCCGCCCGCCACATCGCGCTGCGCGGCCAGGCCTTCACGCCGGGCGTGGTGCGCGGGCTCGAAGCCGCGATGTCCGGCAACGCCGGCGGCCTGGCGACGACCCGGCTGGCGCTCATGCAGGGCCAGGGCCTGAGCATCGATGGAGAGGACGTGCGCGTACTGCAGGCGCTCGAGGTCGCGCTGGCCGACCTGCCGGTGGTGGCTGATCCGTCGGTCTTCGCCGGCATGGGTGGTGCCGGCGGCGGTGGCGGGAGTATCGCCGCGAAGGTGGTCGGACCGACCCTCGGCGCGGTGGTGGCGGCCGACGCCGAGGCCTTGCCGCGGGCCGGCATCCTGCTATTGCAGCCGGTCACCGCCGATCGCATCGGCGAGTTCGACCCGACCGATCCGTGCTCGCTGGAGGGTTGCGGAAACGGCAACGTGATCGCCTTCGAGGACTGGCGCATCGGCGATGCGGCACGATTGCTGTGGTACGCCTGGCCGGAAGAATTCGTGAGCCTGCCGGCGATGCCGCCGGGCGCGCCGGGGCGCTGGCGTAACGATCTGGCGTGGCGCGTCTTCGACGCCGAACGCATGCTCGGACCGGACGATCTGCTGCCCTGGGAGGCGTTTGGCGTGCCGCTCGCGCTGGTCGGCTGCGATGCCGCCTGGGCGCCGCTCTTCCTCGACCGTGCGAGCGTGGTGCGCAGCGGCGGACGCGCGCGCTACGGGCGCATGGGTGGTGCCGCCGACGGGCTCGGCATCCACTGGCGCCTGCCGGCGCTGTGGCAGGCCCGCTTCGAGCAGCTTGCCGAGCAGATCGCCTCGGCCGGCGACCCGGTGCCCGACGCGGCGACACTGGCCGCCGACTACGCGCACCTGCCGCCATTCGGCCTGCTGCCAGCACACGTGGTCGATCTCGAGGCCATGTCGAGCGACTTCTTCCCCGTCGGCTTCACCCTCGATGCCGTGCCGCTGCCGACCGAGCAGCTCGATGCGGCGCTGGCCGAGGCCGCCTCGCTGGCGCCGCTCGACCTCTCGCTGGGCGAGCGGGTGCGGCTGCTGGTGCCGGTGCCGCAGGCGGTGTTCGAGCCGCGCCTGCTGATCCGCGAGATCATCGATCCGGAATTTGCCGCCACCCTGGCAGCCTTCCAGTTGCAGCGCGCGCGCGCGCTCGGCGCCCGCCAGGGGCTGCGTACCCGCGCCGCGGTGCTGGCCCGCGCGATCAACGGCAAGGTGCTGCCGGTGCCGGCGATCGCCGACGATCCCGAGGCACTGGAGACCGAATCGCTGTCGCCCTGGGGGCCGCCGCCGGCCGGTGGCGGTCACCGCTCGGCACTGCGCGCCGGGGTGCACCAGCATTTCTTCGAGGCTGCCACCGAGACCCTGGCGGTCGCGACTGGCGATCACCTCTTCGCCTGGGTCTATCTCGATCCTGCCAATCCGCCGCGCAGCCTGATGCTGCAGTGGCATGCCGGCACCTGGGACCATCGCGCCTACTGGGGCGAGAACCTCATCGACTGGGGCGCGGACGGCACCGTGTCGCGGGCCCGCGCGGGCGATCTGCCCGAGCCCGGCGAGTGGGTGCAGCTCACGCTGCCTGCCTCGCTGGTCGGCCTCGAAGGCCTCGCGGCCGACGGCATGGCCTTCACGCTCTACGACGGCCAGGCGGCCTTCGCGATGACCGGTTCGATCGGCGCCAGCGGCGCGCCCAACAAGTGGTTCTGCAGCGTGCTGCCCACCGCCGCGCAGCAGAACGGCGATGAGCGCTGGGACTTCATGACCCACAACGACCTGTGGGCGCCGTTCGAGGTCTCTGCTGCGGTGCTGCCGGTGGACGGCAGCGGCGCGCCCGCCGGCGGCGGCCACACCGAGCCACCGATGGCCGGGCTGCACCAGCATTTCTTCGAGAATGCCACCAGCACCTTCACGCCGGCGGCGGGCGAGCGCCTGTTCGTGTGGGCCTACATCGATCCGGACAATCCGCCGGCCCAGCTGATGCTGCAATGGCGTACCGGTGCGAGCTGGGAACATCGCGCCTACTGGGGCTTGAGTCGCATCGGCTGGGGCGTCGAGGGTGCGGCCTCGCGCAGGCGCATCGCGGCGATTCCGCGGCCCGGCCGCTGGGTGCGGCTCGAGGTGCCGGTGGACGCCACCAGCGGGGTCGACCTCGCCGGGGTGGCGCTCAACGGCATGGCCTTCACCTTCTTCGACGGCAGCGCCGCCTTCGGCGCGGCCGGGGCGCTCAGCGCGGCCAACGTCGAGCGGGTGTGGTTCTCCGGCAGCCTGCCGGCCGGCGCCCAGCAGCGCGGCATCTGGCAGATGCTGGCGGCGCGTGACCTGCGTGCGCCGACCACCGCGGCGATCAACGGCCAGGTCGATGCGGCGCTGCGGCTCTATGACAACCCGGCGCTCGGCCATCTCTCGGAGCAGGAGCGCTACCAGATCTTCCAGCGCGGGCTGGAGGGCTTCATCGCCTACCTCAAGAGCCGCGCCGACCGTGCCGACGACCTGGTCGACTACAACTTCGTCAAGGTGCAGACCGACATCTACCGCGTGCGGCAACTGGTGCTCGGCACCACTGCGGCCACGCGGCTGGCGATCTCGCCGGCGCTGGCCAGCATCGCCCAGGCCGAGACTGCGGTAGCCTCGACCGAGCGGATCTCGGGTTTCTTCAGCGAGCTGAAGGGAAGCACCACAGACGCGAGCCAGCCGCTGGGTGCGGCGCCACGCGGCGGCGCTGCGCCGGCCGCGGCCGCGCCGAGCGCTTCCGGCACTGGCGGTACGGTAGACACCGCCGGCAGCATCTCGACCGCCGCCGCGCGCGCCGGTACCAGCGCACTGCTGCTGGGCGGGCAGAC
>JAWKYX010000066.1:0-13503 GCA_041396265.1 Rhodocyclaceae bacterium | reverse complement strand
TGGTCGCCGTCCTCGAACAGCCAGCGCGCCAGCTTGGCCAGCTCGCCATTGGCGCCGGCGTCGGACGAGCCGCGTCCGAGCAGGATGACGCCGGTGGTGCGCGGGTCGGGGTGGTGCAATTCGGCCATCAAGCGGTCGAGCTGGGCTTGCAGCACGCCGAGGATCTCGCGGCCCATGCCGAGGTGGCGGGCGCAGGCGAAGTGCACGCCCCGGTGGCGCTGGCGGGCGCGTTCGATGGCCGCGGGCAATTCCATCTTCACATGGCCGGCGGCGTTGAGGATGAAGGGCAGGGTGATGACGCGGCGGGCATTGTGCGCGGCGCGGTCGAGGCCGGCATCGAGCAGCACCTCGGCGTACTCGATGAAGCACACCTCGATGCGCCAGCCAGGCCGGCGGGCGCGCCATTGCGCGGCGAAGCGTTCGATTTCGGCATTGCCGGCCGGGTTGCGCGAGCCGTGGCCGACGAGCAGGACGGTGGTGTCGTTCATGGGGTGTCCTCGGCCGCGCTGGCGCGGCGGAAGCGGTGGCTGAAGCTGGGGTCGTAGAGCTTGCTGCGGGCGATGTCCGGCCAGTGGCGGGCGCCCAGCGCGGGGCTGGCGATGATCATGGCCTGGCTGGCGATGCCGGCCTCGGCGCAGCGGGTGGCGATATCGGCCAGCGTGCCGCGCACGATCTGCTCGGCGCCCGGCCAGCTGGCCTTCTGCACGACCACGATGGGCGCCTCCTCCGGCCAGCCGGCGGCGCGCAATTCGGCTTGCACGGTGTCGAGCAGGGTGATCGACAGGAAGATGCACAGCGTGCTGCGGTGGGCGGCGAGCGCGGCGAGGTCTTCGCCGGCGGGCATCGGCGTGCGCCCGGCCACGCGGGTGAGGATCACCGTCTGCGTCACCTCCGGCAGGGTCAGCGTCTCGCCGGCAGCGGCGGCCGAGGCCATGGCCGAGGACACGCCCGGCACCACCGCCCAGGGCACGGCGGCGGCATCCAGCGGGCGGGTCACCTCGGTGAGTGCACCGTACAGGCCGGGGTCGCCGGTCTGCAGGCGCACCACCACGGCGTGGCGCGCGGCGGCGTCGATCAGCCAGGCGCAGATCTGCTCCAGCGTCATCCCTTTGGAGTCGCGGATCTCGCAGCCCTCGGGCGTGAACAGCGTTGCTGCGCGGTCGACCAGCGAACCGGCGAACAGCACCGCGCCGGCTTGCTCAAGCAAACCGCGCCCCTTGACGGTGATCAGGTCCGGGTCACCCGGGCCAGCGCCGACGAACCATACCGTTCCCGTCATGTGCGACCCGCCAGGTCGAAGCACAGGCGCATCGCCGGGCGGTTGGCGTGGCGTTGCAGCAGGCGCACGGTGACCAGGGTGAGCAGCGGTTCGATGGCGACGATGGCCAGGTAGGAGGCAGCAAACGTGCCCCAGGCGGCCAGTGGCGTGGCGACTTCGCCGAGGGCCAGCCAGAAGCCGACCATGACGGTGACGCCGGTGTAGTAGATCGCGTCGAGCTTGAGGATGTTGGCAATGCTCAGTGTCTGGATGCGCTTGCCGACGGTGTGGTGCAGCACCATCAGCGGCACGGCCAGCGAGAGCGTGTTGACGCCCAGGTGCAGCAGGTCGGTGGGTTCGAACAACAGGCCCTGGACCAGCAGGCCGAGGCCGAAACCGAGCAGGGTGGGGACGAAACCGAGGGTCAGGTAGATCGGCATGGCGCCGACGAAGTGCAGTTCGGACGGGCCGACCGGCAGGTGGAAACTCTGCATGAAGAGCGAGAAGAAGACGGCCGCGAGCACGGTGCGCAGGATCAGCGCGGGGCGCTTGAAAAGGACGATGGCATGGGCGGCGAGGACGCCGCTGGCCGATACGGAGGCGAAGAGGATCTTGGCTTGCGCGAGCATGCCGGGTTCGATGTGCATGATGACTCCTGGGGTAGGGGGTGAATCAGGGGGTGAACAAGGCCGCCACGGCGGCCGGGTTTGAGGGGAAGTAGAGGTGCATGAAGGTGGCGAACAGCCGCCCGTCGCGCCAGATCGCCTCGGGCGTGCCGTTGTGGCGCTGGGCGATGCTGTGGCCGGCGGGCGTGCGCAGGCAATTGGCCCGGGCATGGTGGAAGCTGTGGCCGCGCAGCTCGCCCTCGGCCGTAAGCAGGCTGTGCATGCCGAGGTTGACCAGCCGGACGGCCATCGCCGCTTCGCCGGGCAGCAGGCCGAACAGGGCTGCGCTGTGGCCGTCGTGGTCGGTCAGGGTCTCGAGCAGGGCGAGCAGGCCGCCGCATTCGGCAACAATCGGCTTGCCAGCGTGGTGGTGGGCGTGCAGCGCTTCGCGCAGGCCGGTGTTGGCGGCGAGGGTGTCGAGGTGCAGTTCGGGATAGCCGCCGGGCAGGTAGAGCGCGTCGGCCTGCGGCAGGCCGGGGTCGGCCAGCGGCGAGAAGAAACGCAGCTCGGCGCCGAGCGCGCGCAGGGTGTCGAGGTTGGCGGGGTAGAGAAAGGCGAAGGCGGCGTCGCGGGCGATGGCGATGGTGACGCCGTCGAGCCGGCGCGGGATCGGCGCCAGCGTTGGCGCGCTGAAGGCGACCGGGGCGGGCAGCGGCGGGTTGACGGCGTCGAGCGCATCGGCGGCGCGGTCGATGCGCTGCGAGATGTCGGCGATTTCGTCGGCCTGGACCAGTCCGAGGTGGCGCGACGGTAGCGCGGCCTCGGCGTTGCGCGGCAGGGCGCCGAGCCAGGCCATGTCGGCGGGTAGGGACTCGCGCAGCATCTCGGCATGGCCGGGGCTGCCGACGCGGTTGGCGAGCACACCATGGAAGTTGAGCGACGGTCGGTAGCGGGCCAGCCCGAGCGCGATGGCGCCAAAGGTTTGCGCCATGGCCGAGCCGTCGATCACGGCCAGCACCGGCAGGCCCAGTGTTTCGGCCAGCGATGCGCTGGAGGCGATGCCATCGTGCAGGCCCATCACGCCCTCGACCAGGATCAGGTCGGCCTCGGCGGCCGCCTGGTGCAGCAAGGCGCGGCAGTGCGCCTCGCCGCCCATCCACAGGTCGAGCTGATACACCGGCTGGCCGCTGGCCTGCGCCAGGATGGTCGGGTCGAGGAAATCGGGGCCGGTCTTGAACACGCGCACCCGGCGCCCTTGGCGGACATGCCAGCGGGCCAGCGCGGCGGTGGCGGTGGTCTTGCCCTGGCCGGAGGCCGGGGCGGCGATGAGGAGGGCCGGGCAGTGGTGGACGGCGGCTGGCGAATCTGCAAGCGTCATGTGTCTCTCCGCACGCTCACCCGCGTGCAAAGTGGATCGTTACGACATGCAGAGGATTTCAGATGGCAGAAACCGGTGTGAAGTGCCGGATGCCCGCTGGATCGCCCGCCGCGATGCCGCTCGTCTGCGTCGGGCCGGTCTCCGGACTCACGAGGGGCGCTGTTGCGCCGGCATCGCGCCTTCCCGTGCGTTGGCACAGTGGCATGTTGCGATGTTTGACTCGTTCACCGTTGCGGGGGCAGTGTCGGGATTGTTCCGGCCAAAGGCCTGAAAACTCACCGACTTCCCGTTTAATCCCCTTGCCGAAGCGCGGGGACACCTGATCACATGCGGCGGATCATGCCACACATTCATGACGGATGCGAGTGGGGCGTGGTGAAAAAAGCGGGGAGGATCGCCAGAATGTTGGCGGCTTGATCCGGCGTGCGCGGCGCGCCGGATCAAGCCGCGGGTGTGGATTGGCGGCAGTGTGCGCCGATCAGAACGGCAGCGTCAGCCCCGGCCAGACAGCGTCGATCGCGTTGCGGAAGGCGCCCTGGATGCGTTCGATGGCGGCCTGGGAATCGGCTTCGAAGCGCAGCACGACGACGGGCGTGGTGTTGGACGGGCGGGCCAGGCCGAAGCCGTCGGGATATTCGACGCGCACGCCGTCGATGGTGATCACCTCGTCCGCGCCGTCGAAGGCGGCCTGTTCGCGCAGCCGGCGCACCAGCTCGAAGGGTTCGCCTTCGGCCATTTTGAGGTTCAGCTCGGGGGTGCTGAGCGCATCGGGCAGTTCGGTGAGGGCGGCGTTGGCGTCCGGCCGGGCGGAGAGGATCTCGAGCAGGCGGGCGCCGGTGTAGAGGCCGTCGTCGAAGCCGTACCAGCGTTCCTTGAAGAACACATGGCCGCTCATCTCGCCGGCCAGCGGGGCGCCGGTTTCCTTGAGCTTGGCCTTGACCAGCGCGTGGCCGGTGTTCCACATCAGCGGCTCGCCGCCGTGCTGGCGAATCCAGCCGGCCAGATTGCGGGTGCATTTGACGTCGTAAATGATCTGGCCGCCCGGCACGCGAGAGAGCACGTCGGCGGCGAAGAGCATGAGCTGGCGGTCGGGGTAGATGATCTGCCCGTCCTTGGTGACCACGCCGAGGCGGTCGCCGTCGCCGTCGAAGGCCAGGCCGAGTTCGGCGTCGGTCTCGCGCAGGGCGCGAATCACGTCTTGCAGATTCTCGGGCTTGGAGGGGTCGGGGTGATGATTGGGGAAGTTGCCATCGACCTCGCAGAACAGCTCGGTGACTTCGCAGCCGAGGCGGCGGAAGAGCTGCGGTGCGACGGCGCCGGCCACGCCGTTGCCGCAATCGATGACGATCTTCATCGGGCGGGCGAGGCGGACATCGCCGAGCACGCGGTCGAGGTAGGCGTCGATCACCTCGGCCTGGCGGACCGTGCCGGTGCCGTGCGTCAGGTCGTCGGTTTCGATGCGTTTGCGCAGATCCTGGATCAGCTCGCCAAACAGGGTCTGGCCACCGAGCACCATCTTGAAGCCGTTGTAATCGGGCGGGTTGTGGCTGCCGGTGACGCTGACGCAACCGTCGGCATTGAGGTGGTAGGCGGCGAAATAGGTCAGCGGGGTGGGCACGCAGCCGATGTCGATGACGTCCACGCCGGCGGCGCAGATGCCTTCGGCCAGTGCGCCGGCCAGTGCGGTGCCAGAGAGGCGGCCATCACGACCGACGGCGATGCTCTTGAGATTGCGGGCGCGGGCTTCGGAGCCCAGCGCGTGGCCGATGGCGCGGGCGACATCCGGCGTCAGCGATTTGTCGATGATGCCGCGGATGTCGTAGGCCTTGAAGATTTCGGGAGCAAGTTGCATGAGATGTCCGGGAATGCTGAATGAATGAAAATGGATGGCGCGATTATCGGTGATTTGTGCGTAGCGCGTGTGACGACTGGGTCACGCCGGCGGGCGGGCGAGGCCGGCAAAGTAGGCAATCAGGTGCTGGGGCAGCCAGTCGAGCGTGCCGGGGAAGCTGCCGGACAGAAAGCCGACATGCCCGCCGCCGGCCGGCAGTTCCTGCGTGATCGCCGGTGAGCAGTCGCCCTGCTGCGGCAGCGCGGCCGGCGGCACAAACGGATCGTTGCGTGCGTTGATAAGCAGCGTGGGGGTGGCGATGTGCTTGAGCCAGGGGCGGCTGGAGGCGCGCTGCCAGTAGTCGAGCACGCCGTCGAACCCATGCACCGGGGCGGTGAAGGCGTCGTCGAACGCATACAGCGTGTGCGCCCGGCGGATGCGGTCGACATCCAGCGCGGCTTTGTGGACGGCGATCTTGTCGAGCGCCTTGGCCTTGAGCGTGCGCAGGAAGCGGTGGGTGTAGAGGCGGTTGAAGCCCTGGCCCAGCGCCATGCCGGAGACGGTGAGGTCCAGCGGCGGGCAGATGGCGGCGGCGCCGGCGATGTGCTTGCCCGCGGCCGCGCCTTGTTCGCCCAGCCATTTGAGCAGGGCGTTGCCGCCCAGCGAGACGCCGGCGGCAAAGACCGGGCCGTGGCGATAGCGGCTGGCGATGCGCGCGAGGATCCAGCCGATCTCGGCGCTGTCGCCCGAGTGGTAGGCGCGTAGCAGGCGGTTGGGGCGGCCCGAGCAGCCGCGGAAGTGCGGCACCACGCCGTTCCAGCCGATGGCGGCGAGCGAGCGCATCAGCGCGCGGGCGTAGTGCGAGCGGCTGTCGCCTTCGAGGCCGTGGAACAGCACGACCAGCGGTGCGCCGTCGTTGAGCGGCAGCCAGTCGGCATGGATGAAATCGTCGTCGGGGGTTTCCCAGCGCACCCGGCTATAGGGCGGGACGCGCGGTGTGCGCGCCAGCGGCCAGATGGTCTGCAGGTGGCCGCCCGGGAGCCAGGCGGGGGCGCGATACGGGGTGGCTTGGGCGGCGTTCACCGTGTCATCTGCGCGTCGGTGCCGGCTCAGTGCACCAGCATCGGTGCGTCGGGGTCGCTCGCGTGCAGGTCGGGCGTCGGCGAGGCGTGGTGCGCCAGCATGCGCCAGCCCTTGGCGCCGCGGATGAATACGTTGGTGGCGACGATGGGCGGGTGCAGCTCGTCGTCGCCATCGATGTGCACATGCTGCAGCACGTTGTGCATGGCCATCACCGAGCCGGACGAGACGACCTGTTGGGTGATGTCGATGCGCAGCCGCGGGCCATTGGCGAACAGTTGCTGCCAGGTGTTGCGCACGGCGGCCAGACCGACGACGCGGGGCGCCCCGGGATGTACGCAGACGACTTCTTCGTCTTCGCACCAGACGGCCATCATGGCGTCCAGGTCGGCACGGGCGAGCGCGGCATAGAAGGCAGCCTCGACCTCTTGCGGTGAGGTGAAGGCGGAATCGGACACGACGGGTTCCTTCGGGTGTGCGGTGACACCGGCCGGCGCCGCGTGTGGCGCCGGCCGGTGGCCGATCAGTGGTGACCTTTCGGGCGTTCGCCGGTGAACACGTAGGTGGCGCTGCAGTAGGGGCAGCTCACTTCGCCTTCGTGGAGGACATCGAGGAACACGCGCGGGTGGCGGGCCCACAGCGGCGCGCCCGGTTGCGGGCAATGCAGCGGCAGGTCCTTGGCGGTGACGTCGATGCGGCGGAAAGCGTCCTGGTTGTCAGCCATGATGAGTCTCTCGAAAAATCAAACGTAAGTGAGCCAGTGGTCGTATTCGGGTGCGCGGCCGTTGACGATCTCGAAGAAGCGGGCCTGCAGCTTTTCGGTGACGGGGCCGCGCTTGCCTTCGCCGATGACACGGTTGTCGAGCTCGCGGATCGGGGTGACTTCGGCGGCGGTGCCGGTGAAGAAGGCTTCGTCGGCGATGTAGATGTCGTCGCGGGTGAGGCGGCGGGCCTGCACTTCGAGGCCGAATTCGCGGGCGACCTGGATCACCGAGTCACGGGTGATGCCGGTCAGCGCCGAGGCGATCTCGGGTTCGTAGATCTTGCCGTCCTTGATGACGAAGAGGTTCTCGCCGGCGCCTTCGGCGACGAAGCCCTGCACGTCGAGCAGCAGCGCCTCGTCGTAGCCGTCCTGCGTGGCTTCGAGGTTGGCCAGGATGGAGTTGGCGTAGGTGCTGGCCACCTTGGCGCGCGGCATGGTGACGTTCACATGGTGGCGTTGGTAGGACGAGGTCTTGACGCGGATGCCTTTCTCCAGGCCTTCTTCACCCAGGTAGGCGCCCCACGGCCAGGCGGCGACGGCCACATGCACGGTGGCGCCACGGGTCGAGATGCCCATCTTTTCCGAGCCGTAGAAGGCGATCGGGCGCATGTAGCAGGACTTGAGGCCGTTGGCCTTGACCACCTCCACCTGTGCCTGCATCAGCTCATCGAGCGAGTAGGGCAGGTTCATGTGGTAGATCTTGCCCGAGTTGATCAGGCGCTGGGTGTGCTCGCGCAGGCGGAAGATGGCCGCGCCGCGGGCGGTCTCGTAGGCGCGCACCCCTTCGAAGACCGCGAGGCCGTAGTGCAGCGAGTGGGACAGCACGTGGGTGGTGGCATCGCGCCACGGCACCATCTTGCCGTCATACCAGATAAAACCATCGCGATCGGCCATGGACATGGTCAAGTCTCCAGCGAAATGTTGTGTTGAGCGGCGCCCGCGGATGGGGTGCACGAATCCCGCAATTCTATCGCAACTTGTGAGTGGCTGTGGTCGCGCTAAAATGCGGAACTTTGATGACGGGGCTGCGCATGGAGCGGGTCTGGAAACCGAATGTGACGGTGGCGGCGGTGGTCGAGCACCGGGGCCGCTTTTTGCTGGTCGAGGAAGAAACCTCGGAGGGTTGCGCTTCAATCAGCCGGCCGGCCACCTGGAGAGGCGGGCGAATCGCTGGTCGAGGCTGCCTCGCGCGAGGCGCTGGAGGAAACCGCACACCCGTTTACGCCGGAGTACCTGGTCGGTATCTACCAGTGGCCGCGCCCGGACGGCGAGGTCACCTATCTGCGCTTCGCCTTTGGCGGCAGCGTGGGTGAAGCGATTGCCGGGCGGCGCCTGGATGACGGCATTGTGCGGGCGGTGTGGATGACGCGCGACGAGATCGTGGCCACCGTCGAACGCCATCGCAGCCCGCTGATCCTGCGCTGCGTGGACGACTACCTCGCCGGCCAGCGGGCATCGCTGGACCTGCTGCGCCACTACGCCGAATCGTGATGCGCCGGCTGCGCTCCGCCCTGACGATACTGGCCTGCCTGACGGCTGTTGCGGCGCAGGCCGCTGTAGACGTGCCGATCTGCTACAACTACGGTTGTGTCACCGAAGCCGTGGTGCGTTTTCCCGAGGATGACCTGCTGTCGCTGCAGCGGCAGTTGCGGGCGGCGACCAGTGCGGCCGAGGAGCGCGCCATTGTGGCCGAGGTGATCGGCTGGATGTACCGCGAAGCCGGCAGGCAATCGCCGATCCATGCCGATCGCGGGGGAAATTTCGCCGATGAGGGCGTGGACGGCCGCATGGACTGCATCGACCACGCCAACTCGACGACCCGCCTGCTCGGTGTGCTCGAAGCGCGCGGTGCGCTGCGCTTCCACAAGCTGATGCCACAGGCGCGGCGGACCACGGTGGTGCTGTTCCAGCATTTCGGCGCGGTGCTCGAAGAGATTGCGCCGCCGCCCCCGCCGGTGTCGCCGGCCGTGGTGCCGGACCATGTGCCGGTGCTGCTGGCGCTGTGTGATTGCGTTGAGGTGCTCGACGATGTGCCCGCGCCGCCGCCGGTGGCGGGGGGCTCGCCAGGTGCCCGGTTTGCGGTTGATACCTGGTTTTACGACCATGGCCGACCTGCGGTGATCCTGCCGCTGGCCGAATGGCTCGATGGAGAAGGACCGAATGTCCAGTAAGCAAGATCCGAACGGGATGAAGGTGGTGGTCGGGATGTCCGGCGGGGTGGATTCGTCGGTGGCGGCGCTGTTGCTCAAGCAGCAGGGCTACGACGTGGTCGGCCTGTTCATGAAGAACTGGGAAGACGATGACGACGACGAGTACTGCTCGACCCGGCAGGACCTGGTCGACGTGGCCTCGGTGTGCGATGTGATTGGCATCGACCTGGAAGTGGTGAATTTCTCGGCCGAGTACAAGGACCGGGTGTTCGCCGACTTCCTCAAGGAGTACCAGGCCGGGCGCACGCCGAACCCGGACATCCTGTGCAACTCCGAGATCAAGTTCCGTTGCTTTCTCGACCACGCCATGCAGTTGGGTGCCGACAAAATTGCGACCGGGCACTACGCCCGCGTGCGCGAGTGGCGCAGCGACGGGCGCGGCGAGTTCCAGCTGCTCAAGGCCGAGGATGGCACCAAGGACCAGAGCTACTTCCTGTATCGCCTCAACCAGCAGCAACTGGCGCGCACGCTGTTCCCGCTCGGCGACATGTACAAGCGCGAGGTGCGCCGCATGGCCGAGGCGGCGGGGCTGCATGTGCACGCCAAGAAGGACTCGACCGGCATCTGCTTTATTGGCGAGCGGCCGTTCCGCGAATTCCTCAGCCGCTACCTGCCGACCCAGCCGGGCGAGATTCGCTCGCTCGACGACGACCGCGTGCTCGGCGAGCACCAGGGGCTCATGTACCACACCATCGGCCAGCGCAAGGGGCTGATGATTGGTGGCATCAAGGGCATGGAAGACGCCGGCGGCGAGCACGATGCCTGGTATGCCGCCAAAAAGGACATGGCGGCCAATGTGCTGTACGTGGTGCAGGGGCACGACCACCCGGCGCTGCTGCGCGACCGGCTGGTGGCTACCGAGCTGAACTGGATCGCCGGGCGCGACCCCCACACTCACTGGGTGTATACCGCCAAGCCGCGCTATCGCACGCCCGATCAGCCCTGTGAGATCGACCGCATCGGCCAAGGCGAGGTGGAGATCGCCTTTGCCGAGGCGCAGTGGGCGCTCACGCCGGGACAGAGCGTGGTGGTATATGAATCGAAGGTGTGCCTGGGCGGCGGCGTGATTGTCTGACCCGGCATGCCACGCCCCGCCATGGCACGGCGGGGCGGTGGGTCAAGGCGCGGGTGCCAGGCTTAGGCCACCCGCGCTGGCGGACAGGCCGGCTCAGCCCAGCGGGCGGCGAAGGCGTCGCATTTTTCAACGAATTCGCGCGTGCTCTTGGGCATGGGCACCCGTGCTCGGGTGATGTAGATCAGCAGGTCGGTACCTGCACGCATCAGTTCCAGGCCGGAGTCGGCGTTGCGGATCTGGCTGCGGGCTGGTCGAGCCGGCAGCTTGGGCGTGAAGCGGTTCATCTGCTCGCCGGCCACCACGAAGGCGGGCCAGATGTCGAAGATGGCTGGGTCGGTGCGCAAGGTTTCGCACTTCTCGCGGGCCGCCGTCGCGTAGGCATGAACCAACGGCTCGACCCCGGCGAAGATGCCGTTGCTGGTAAAGGCACGGACCATCGCATCGGCGATTTTGTCGATGTCGCGCATGGTCTGCGCGATCTTGATGTAACGGCTCTCGTAGAAGTCCTCGACCGGAATCGAGAAAGCACGGAACGGCTCGCCCCACAATTCGTCGATGCCTTCCTCGCCGCTGATGTGATTGACCAGCCGGCCCAGTTCGAGGGCTTTTTGCAGACAGGCGCCGCACTGGCGCATGAGCGGATTTTCCTGCCCGATGTCGACGCCGAGGGCTTGCAATTCGACCAGCTTGGTGAAGATGTCGGCTGCACGGTTGAACAGCGCACCAGCGTACATGCCGCCCTTGACGCGGCGCATGGCCTCGTCGGTCTCGGCCTCATAGGCCTCGCGGGCCGCCTCCAGGCGGAAACCGGGAATGTTGATGCCGTGCTCGACATGATTGAACAAGCGTCGGGTCAGCGCCCCGATGAGCTTCTTCTTGGTGGTGAGCGTGTCCTCCGGCGGATCATAGACCTTGATCCAGTAGCCGCCGTAATACACCCGTAAACGGTTGTTAATAACCCGTCGGGTACCCTCTGCGAGGTTTTCATCCATTACAGCCACCGCGCAACGGTCCTGGACCGCTCCAATACTAGTCGAGCGCTCCAGTCTAGTGCAAAGGTCGTAGTTTGTGCACTGCAAAAAGGATAAACGGTCGTTTAGATCGCTATCCTGGCACGCAGCGAGCGCCGGCGCTTGCTCAACACACGCCAGCGCCATAACGCCTGGGTGAGGCAATACCCGGCGATCGCACCGACCATGGCCATCAACAACATGCCCAGCAATAGCGGCTGGCCGATGCCGGACAGCCATTCCCACGCGTGGGCAAGCCATGCGCCGAAGCTCTCGTAGACCGGCGGCGTGGCGTCGTCAGGCCGGGGTGGGATGCCCAGTACGCCGGCGCCCAGATGGTAGGCGAAGTAGTACAGCGGCGCGTAGGTGAAGGGGTTGCTGATCAGTGTGCTGACCGAGGCGATCCACAGATTGGCGCGCAGCGACAGCGAGACGATGACCGCGGCGGGGATCTGTGCCACCGGAATCATCAGTCCGAAGAACGCGCCGATGGCCACCGCCTTGGCCACCGCATGGCGATTGATTCGCCAAAGTGACGGATCGTGCAGCCGCGGCCCGAGCCAGCGCAGCAGGCGGTGGCTCTTGATGCTGTCGTGAGAGGGCAGGAAGCGGTGAAACATGGGGGCATCCGGTAAATGGGCACAGACGTCGCCGTGCCGGCCAGACGGGAATATGCGGTGCCGTACGCCGAAAAACAAGGCCCGTCCGGCGCCCGGCCGTTCGTCGCCGACCGCCAGCACCTGCCCTCCCGGTGCCGTGGTGCTGGCCAGGCGATCCGGCGCACCTGGTCCTTGCTACAGGAGATCGGGCGGGATGACGGTTCGCAGCACGGTCTGTGTTTCGCCGTCGCGCACACGGTTGGTGAACCACCACAGCGCGCCTTTCTTGATCGTCCAGTTCGCTTCGCTGCCGGATAGCAGCAGGGCGGCCAACTGGCCCAGTGCCGGCTGGTGGCCGACCAGCAGGGCCGCGCCGCGCCCCTCGGGCCAGCCCGTGGCGGCGAGGATGTCGGCCACACCCTTGTCGGGCGCCAATGCCGGCACGATCTCGAAATCTTCGGTGAAGGCGCTGACCGTCTGGCGTGTGCGCAGCGCGGGGCTGACCAGGGTGCGCAGGTGTTTGGGGCGGTTTTCGGTGAGCCACTGGGCCATTTTCCGGGCCTGTTTCTGGCCGCGCTCGGTGAGTTCGCGCGTCAGATCGGGGGTGCCATCAACGGCTTCGGCATGGCGCCACAACAACAAATCCATGGTGTCCTCGGGTGGAGATATCAACGCCCCGCCCGCCACGGCGTTTTGCCGGTGAGCAAGGTCTCGATTTCAAGCACCACCCGTCGGCGGGTGCGTGCGTACTGCTGGGCATGCCAGCCAATCAGGAAGTGGGTCGGAGCGCTCAGGGGCGGGGTGTGGTCGAGCCAGTCGAGCATCAGGGTGCGCGCAGTGGCCACGTCGTTGAGGTAGCCCAGGTCGGTTTGTGCCTGCCGCACGGCCCCGAGGTATTGCTTGAGTGCCTTGGTGTCGAACAGTGGGCGGAAGAACTCGAGGCCGTAGCGCAGCTGCTTGAGGCTCACCCGCAGCTCGTGCAGTTGCTCCGGGTCGAGGCTGTCGCCGCTGGCGAAGCGCTTGCGGGCGCGTTTGCGCAAGGCGTTCAGTTGCAGGCGTGCGAAGGCGGTGAGGTCGGCCGCCGCGGTGAGCGCGTCGTTGCTGAGACGGTGGATGTCGGCCGAAAAGCCGAGAATCCGCTGGCCGTGATCGGCATGGGTCAGGCGGGCGCGGGCCGCCTTGCGGGCGGTGTCGCGCACCGCGATGGCGTGCTCGCGAAGGGGGGTGAGCAGCTCGGCGGCCATCAGCGGCGCCGGATCGGCCGGGGCGAGGATGTCGTCGAGCAGGACGTCGAAGTTGCGGGTGTCGCCAAGGTCGGCGGCGGTGTCGCGCAGCACTTCGGTCCAGCGCTCGACAAAGCTGTCGGGCAGCGCCGGGCGGAACAGGCGGATCAGCGAGCGCAGGCGGCGCAGGGCGACGCGCAGCTGGTGGACGTATTCGGGGTCGTCGTGCACCAGTGCGCCGAGGGTGTTTTCCTGCCACTGCTGCAGGCCGTCGAAGGCCAGCGCCCGGAAGGCGTCCAGCGGCGATTGGCGTGGGTGCACGGTCGACTTGGCCGCTTGTCGCGGGGCGTCGGGCGTGCCCAGGAACAGCCGGTAGCCGCGCTCGGCCTTGCTGCGGTCGGTGGGCATCAGCGGCACACGCTCGGCCAGCGTGCCGGCCAGGTCGAACAGGTCCTGGGCCGAGCCGCGGAC
>JAWKYX010000065.1:0-13564 GCA_041396265.1 Rhodocyclaceae bacterium | reverse complement strand
AGCGCGCTGCGGCAGTTTGCCGACCCGGTGATCTTCCTGTTTCTCGGCGGCTTCGCGCTGGCCGCCGGCCTGCAACGCCAGGGGCTGGACCGCTGGATGGCCGCCCAGGTGATCCGCCGCGCCGGCAACCGGCTGGACCGTGCCGTGCGCTGGCTGTTCGGGCTCACCGCCTTCTTGTCGATGTGGATCAGCAACACCGCCACCGCGGCCATGATGCTGCCGTTGGCCCTTGGCCTGCTCGGCGCGCTGCCGCCCGAGCGCCACCGGCCGGCCTACCTCTATGTGCTGCTGGGGGTGGCGTTTTCGGCCAACATTGGCGGCATCGGCACGCTGGTGGGCAGCCCGCCCAACGCCATCGCGGCGGCGCAAGTGGGGCTCGGCTTTGCCGGCTGGCTGGTGTGGGGGCTACCGCTGGTACTGGTGCTGATGCCGCTGATGGAGCTTGCGCTGCGCTTTGCGCTCAAACCCGACCTGAGCGCCGAGGTCGAGCTGCCGCCAGCGCAGGCGGCCTGGACCCGGCCGCAGAAGCAGATGCTGGCGCTGTTCGGCGCCACGGTGCTGCTGTGGGTGTTTGGCGCGCCGCTCAATGCCTGGCTGGCCATGGGGCGCGGCTATGACGCCGCCGTCGCCGTATTCGCGCTGGTGATGCTCCACGCCCTGCGCCTGACCGAATGGAAGGCGGTCGAGCGCAGCACCGAGTGGGGTGTGCTGCTGCTCTTCGGTGGCGGGCTCACGCTCAGTCGCGCGCTCTCCGAAAGCGGCGCCGCGGCCTGGCTGGCCGGGCAGCTGGGCGGGCCGCTGGCAACCTTGCCGGCCTTCGTCTGCCTGGGGCTGATGATCCTCTTTGCGCTGCTGATCACCGAAGTCACCAGCAACACGGCCAGCGCCGCCTTGCTGATCCCGCTGTTCATCGGCCTGGCACCGCAGATCGACGCAACACCGCTGGCCGTGCTGGTGGCGGTGGGCACCTCCTGCGCCTTCCTGCTGCCGGTAGCCACCCCGCCCAACGCCATCGTCTTCGGCAGCGGCCTTGTGCCCCAGCGGGTGATGATCCGCGCCGGCTTGTGGGTGTCGGTGCTGGTGTATCCGGTGCTGGTGGCGGTGGGCGCGCTGGTGCTGTAGCCCGGCCGAGGGCCGCAGGCCCGACGCCTGGAGCGGTGCCCACTTCCAACGGCGGCCCCGGGGTCGCTGCGCTCGCCCGGGCTACGGGTGAATCGTCTCGATCACCGCGGCGGCTTGCCCCGGCCGGGCTACACGTTCTACGCCTTGCCGATCAGCGCCTGGTAGGCGCACCGCGTGTCCGGCGTGACCGCCGCCAGCACTTGCGCGTAGGCCGTGCGGTGGCGGGCCAGCAGGCGGGCCGAGGCGACGTTCTTCGAGCGGCAGAACCAGTGGCAGGTGTGCTGGAAGAGATACATCTCGGCCATCACGGTAAAGGCTTTGTCCTTTTCGCTGCGCCCGGGCTGCTCGGCAATGGCCTGGGCCACCCCGCGGGCATGGATGTCGATCGCCTGGCGCAGGTCGAAGGTGGCGGCGGGAAAGAGCTTGTCGGCAAACGGGACCGCCCAGGCCAGCTTGCTGATGCGTGTCGCGTCGGCGTCGAGCCGGGTCAGGTCACGGGCGAGGCGGCCGAGCTGCTCGCTCAGCGCGGTTTCGTTGGCGCGCATGAGGCCCCAGATCTGTTCGCGGCGGTCGGCATCGTCTTCACCGAGGGCGCGCAGATAGCCTTCGATGAGGGTTTCGATGTGCTTCTCGAGGCTGTAGTGCTGGAGTTGGGTGCCCAGCAGGGTAATGCGCCGCCGCTGGTCCTGTGTCTTGAGGGTGTAGGCGGCAATGCCGGCCAGGAGAATGAGTACGATGGGATCCATGGCGGCATTGTCCGGGGCTTTGCGGGCGGCGGCAATGGCGGCGTGGGCGCCCCGTCGTTCAGGCAGCGCGTGGTGCCGCGCTCGCCGGCCTATGCCCCGGGCGCTGCGCAGACGCGGTTGCGACCGGCGTTCTTGGCCTGGTAGAGCGCGGCGTCGGCACGGCTGACCGCCTGCTCGGTGGATTCTCCGGCCTGGTACTCGGCCACACCGATGCTGATCGTGACCGGTATTGCCCGGCCGTTGGCAGCAAAGGCCTCGTCGCCGATACGCTGGCGCAGGCTCTCGGCGATCCGCAGGGCTTCGGCCAGGTCGCAGTGGCGCAGCAGGACGAGCAACTCCTCGCCGCCCCAGCGCACCACCAGATCCGATTCGCGCAGACCGTCGAGCAGCCGTTTGGCGATACCGGCCAGCACGTCGTCACCGGCCAGGTGGCCGTGGCGGTCGTTGATCTGCTTGAAGAAGTCGATATCGGCGAGCAGGAAGGCCATGGGCTGCGGATCGCGTTTGTGGTCGGCGAGCAGCTTGTTCATCAGCATGGTGAAGGCGTTCCGGTTGAGCAGGCCGGTCAGCTTGTCGATGGTGGCCATTTCCTCGATGCGGACCTGGTAGTTCTTCAGCGCCAGATGGGCGAGGGCAATCACCACGGTGGTGATCAGCAGGCTGATCAGGATGTTGATCAACAAGGTGTTCTGGATGCCGGCCAGCGCGGCGTCCTGCCCCTGCTCGACGAACAGGTACCACTTGAGTTCCGGCAGATAGTTCACCTGCAGGATCTGCGTGTGGCCGTCGGCGTCCACATACTGGTAGGAGCCGCTGTCGTTTGCCAGGATCTGCGCCAGCTGCGGCCCGATGCCGACCGCCGTGTGCAGGTCGACGTTCAAGGCCTTGGCGCTGTTGCCCACCAGCACCACCTTGCCGCCCTTATCCACGAAGTAGATCTTGCGGTTGAAGCGTTGCTGGTGCTCGGCAACCAGCCGGCGCACGGCGTCCACGGTCAGGCCGATGCCGGTGGCGCCGATGTAGTTGCCGTCGAAATCGTACACCCGGTAGTTGATGAAGATGGTCAGCGCGTCCTGGTTGGCCAGATCAGGGTCGACATTGATCTCGTAGTCTTCGGTCAGGGCGCGGGTGCGGTAGTACCAGGCGTCGCGTGGCTCTTCGGGCGAGACCTGCTTGAGGATGCCGTCGCCGGTGTAATAGGTGCCGCTGCGCTCCGAGACGAAGAAGCTCGCGAAAGCGCCGTAGCGCTGCTTGATCTCCCGCAGGTAATGCGCCATTTCCTCAACGTTGGCCTCGCCCTGCAACACCCAGCGGCGCAGGAAGGTGTCGTGCGCCATGGTCGAGGAAATGAGCACTGGCCGCACCAGATCCTTCTGGATCTCGGAATAGATGTTGCTGGAGGTCAGCGGCAGGCTCTGGTCGACGATGGCGTCGAGAATGGAGCGCTTCGAGACCTCATAGCTAATGAACGACGTCACCAGAAAACCGACGGTGAGCAGGAGCCCCAGGATCAGGAGCAGACGGTTGTGGTTGAAGAGGCGATAGCGAGTCATGGCCGGATGACGGCGAAGGGTGGCCCATCATACTATGCAGCGCCGCGGCGTCGCGACGGCATGCGTCACGCGCCGCCAGCGTGGCGGGCGGCCCCGACGCCCTTGCCCCCGACCGGCCGGATGGCGGACGATGGCATCCATGCGACATCTGCCCCGCCTGCTGATCACGCTCTGGCTCGCCGCCTGCACCACAGCGAGCCCGCCCCCTCCGGTCGACGCCCGCGCCCCGGCCGCAGCGCTGGCGGTGCTGGCGCCGGACGCGCTGCGCTACCGGGTGGCAAGCGAGCATTCGGCGGTGCACTTCCGGGTCTATCGCGCCGGGCGGCTGGCCGCGCTGGGGCACAACCATGTGATCGTGGCGCGGCAGGTCGAGGGCACGGTCGCCCTGGCGCCGGATCTGGCGCGCACGCAGTTTTCGCTGCGCCTGCCGGTGGCGGCCTTCGAGGTCGACCCGCCCGAGGCGCGGCGCGACGCGGGCGAAGGCTTCGAGGTGCAACCCTCGGCCGAGGCGGTGGCCGGCACCCGGCGCAACATGCTGGGCGAGCGCGTGCTCGATGCCGAGCACCACCCCGAGGTGAGGATCGACGCAGTGGCCGTGCACGGCGCCCTGCCCACCCCGACGGTGACGGTGCGCCTGACGCTGCGCGGCGTGGCGCGCGACGTGGACGTGCCGGTGACGGTGGCGCGGGATGGCGACGCGCTCACCGCCACGGCAGATTTCGACATCCGCCAGACCGATTTCGGCATCACCCCGATGTCGGTGCTCGGCGGCGCCTTGCAGGTGGCCGACGCGCTGACCGTGAGGATGCGGATCGTGGCGACACGTACCCCGTAGGGCGGAAAAGCCGCAGGCGCATCCGCCGTGGTGCCAGGTCGCCGCGACGGCGGCAGATGCGCTGCGCTTATCCGCCCTACGGCGCCAGCCGGCGCGAGGCTTTGGGATCGCGGAAGAGCAGCGGCGCGGCGGTGCCGGCGTCCGGACGCTGAGCGCGCGCCACGGCGTCGAGCACCACCTGGTGATGCGGGGACTTGTCGCACACCGGGTCGGTGGCGGCGGGGTCGCCGGCCAGCATGTAGGCCTGGCAGCGGCAGCCGCCGAGGTCTTTTTCCTTTTCGGGGCAGGCCTTGCAGGTGTCGCTCATCCAGCCGTCGCCGCGGTAGCGGTTGAAGCCTTCGGAGTCATACCAGATCTCGCCCACGCCCATCTCGCGCACGTTCGGAAAGCTCAGGCCGGGCAGCATTTTCGCGGTATGGCAGGGCAGCGCGGTGCCGTCGGGGGTGACGGTGAGGAAGACATTGCCCCAGCCGTTCATGCATTTTTTGGGGCGGTTTTCGTAGTAGTCGGGCACCACGAAGAAGATGCGGATCTTGTCGCCGAGTTTGGCACGGTATTCGTTGGTGATGCGCTCGGCGCGCTCGAGCTGTTCGCGCGAGGGCAGCAGCTGGTCGCGGTTGAGCTTGGCCCAGGCGTAGTACTGGCTGTTGGCCAGCTCCAGGTACTCGGCGCCCAGCTCGACCGCCATGTCGATGATCTGGCCGATGTGGTCGATGTTGAGGCGGTGGATAACGCAGTTCATCACCATCGGCCAGCCGTTGCGCTTGATGCGCTCCGCGACCTGCTGCTTGAGGTCGAAGGTGCGGGTGTGCGAGAGGAAGTCGTTCAGCTCTTTGGTGGTGTCCTGGAAGGAGAGCTGGATGTGGTCCAGCCCGGCCGCCTTGAGCGCCTCGGCGCGTTCCTCGGTGAGCCCCACGCCGGAAGTCAGCAGATTAGTGTAGTAACCGAGCCGGTGCGCCTCGGCCACCAGCACTTCAAGGTCGTCGCGCACCAGCGGCTCGCCGCCCGAGAAGCCGCACTGCACGCTGCCCAGCGCACGCGCCTCGTTCAGCACGCGCAGCCAGCCTTCGGTATCCAGCTCGTCTTCGGCCCGGGTGCGGGCGAAATCGACCGGGTTGTAGCAGAAGGCGCAGTGCAGCGGGCAGCGGTAGGTGAGCTCGGCGAGCAGCCACAGCGGCGGGCCGGGGCGGTCGGTGAGGGTCATGATGTCAGCCTCCTTGGCGGATGGCGGCGGATGCGCTGCGCTTATCCGCCCTACCCAATCGCCGCCGTAGGGCGGATAAGCGCAGCGCATCCGCCATCCGCCGGTCGATTTGCGCAAGCATCACGCCACCCACTGCTGCTGTCGCGCCATGTCGAGAAAGGCGCGCACCTCGGTCTCCAGCCCGGTGGCGTCAAACGCGGTTTCGAGATCGGCGACCAGCGCCGGCACATCGCGGCTGCCGTCGCAGCGCTTCAATATCTCTGCCGCGCTCGCATTGAGCTTGACCATCCCTTCCGGGTAGAGCAGCACCCAGGCCTGCTGCGCCTCTTCCCATTGCATGCGGAAGTGGGCGGACAGGCGGGGGTGGTCGGCGTCAGTGGTCATGACTTGGGTCCGCAAATCTCGATCTCGCACGCCTGCAGCATGATCGCATCGGCCAGCGACCACAACACGTCGAGCTTGAACTGCAGGATGTCGAGGGCGCGCTGCTGCAGGGCGCGGTTCTGGCCGAAGTACTCGAGCGTGAAGCGCAGGCCGTGGGCCACGTCGCGCCGCGCCTGGGTGAGGCGGTTGCGGAAGTATTGCAGGCCGCCGGTTTCGATCCACGGGTATTTGTCGGGCCAGGTGTCGAGGCGCTGCTGGTGGATGTGCGGGGCGAACAGCTCGGTGAGGCTGGAGGCCACGGCGTCCTGCCAGGGGCGCTGGCGGGCGAAGGTGACATAGGCGTCCACCGCGAAGCGCGCCGCGGGCGACACCAGCCGCTCGGAGACCACGTCGTCGCGGCTCAGGCCGACCGCCTCGCCGAGGCGGATCCACGCCTCGATACCGCCGTCGTCCTGCACGCCGCCGATGGCGTAGCCGTCATGGTCGAGAATGCGCTGGATCCACTCACGGCGGATGGCGCGGTCGGGGCAGTTGGCGAGGATGTTGGCGTCCTTGACCGGAATCGCCACCTGGTACAGATAGCGGTTGGCCACCCAGCGCTGCAGCTGGTGCTGGGTGAGTTTGCCCTCGGCCATCATCACGTGGAAGGGGTGGTAAATGTGGTAGCTGGTGCCCTTCTCGCGCAGCCGGGCCTCGAATTCCTCCGGGCTCCACGGTGCCTCGCCGGCGACGGCGGCCAGGTGCGGGGTGGGGATGTCGTCATGCTTCATGCGAACGCCTCCGGCGCCTTACAGCGCGATCTCCATCCCGTCGAAGGCCACCTCGATGCCGTGGCGCGCCAGCTCGGCGCGCTCGGCGCTGTCTTCGTTGAGGATGGGGTTGGTGTTGTTGATGTGGATGAGGATCTTGCGGGTGCTCGCCGGCAGGCGGTCGAGCCACTCGATCATGCCGTCGGCGCCGGACTGCGGCATGTGGCCCATGGCGCGCGAGGTCTTGGCCGAGGCGCCGAGGCGGATCATCTCGTCGTCGGTCCACAGCGTGCCATCGACCAGCACCACGTCGGCCGCCTGCATGGCCGCCCACACCGCGTCTTCCATCTGCCCCAGGCCGGGCGCGTAGAACAGCCGGCGGCCGCTGCGGGTGTCGGTGAGGGTCACGCCGATGTTGTCGCCCGGCTCGGGGCGGTCGCGCCGTGGCGAATACGGCGGCGCGTTGCTGGTGAGCGGCAGCGCGGTGAAGCGCAGGCCGGCGATGGCGTCGATGGCGAAGTCCTGCCCGAGGGCGATCTCGTGCCAGTCGATGCCGCAATAGTGTTCGAGCACGCCGAACAGCGGGTTGCCGCTGCTCAGGTCGTCGCGCACCGGGCGGGTGCACCACAACGCATGCGGCTGGCGGTGTTCGCGCAGCATGTAGAGGCCGGTGGTGTGGTCGATCTGCGCGTCGATCAGCACGATGGCGGCAATGCCGGTGTCGCGCAGCGCCCGGCCCGGTTGCAGCACCGGGCAGCGCTGGATCTGCGTGAGGATGTCGGGCGAGGCGTTGAACAGCGCCCAGTGTTCGTCATCGCCGCTGACGATGATCGACGACTGCGTGCGCGCCGTGGCGCGGATCGTGCCGTTGCGCAGGCCCGCGCAGTTGGGGCAGTTGCAGTTCCACTGCGGAAAGCCACCGCCGGCGCCGGCGCCGAGAACACGGATTTTCATGGTGTGTCACCGAAGGGGGCCGCGAGCGCTGCCCGCGGCCCCGGCCGGGCTCAGCGCGCGGCGATGTACATGGTGATTTCGAAACCGAAGCGGAAGTCGGTCGCGGTCGGGGTTTCCCATTTCATGATGTCTCTCCTGAGGTTATCGGTTGGCCGCGGCGACTTCGCGCCACGCGAGCCCAGCATGCCGGCCCGCAATCGTCGCCACATCCGTGGAATGTGGATCGGTGCCTACAGATTTTCATGAGGCGGACACCACACCGATGGCGGGTTGAAACCCGCCCTACACGCGAGAGGCATCACCTCGTAGGGCCGGATTCATCCGGCCAGCGACGGTCGATGCCGAACCACGCCGGGACACCGCCCCCTGGCGGGTTGAAACCCGCCCTACAACAGTGAAGACAAGCGCGCCGCCGCGCACTAGCATGAACGCCATGACCCTCACCCCCGTTCCTTGGTCCGTCTTCGCCCTCGACGTCGGCGACGGCCATCGGCTGCATGTCGAGCAAAGCGGCACGCCCGACGGCCTGCCGGTGATCTGCCTGCACGGCGGGCCGGGCAGCAGCATGGCCGCCGGGCACCGACAGTTCTTCGACACCACGCGCTACCACATCATCCAGTTCGACCAGCGCGGCTGCGGCCGCAGCACCCCGCGCGGCGGCCTCGAGCACAACAGCACCACGCATCTGGTGGCCGATATCGAACGCATCCGCCAGCACCTGGGCATCGACCGCTGGCTGGTCTTTGGCGGCTCCTGGGGTGCCACGCTGGCACTGGTCTACGCCGCCGCGCACCGCGGTGCCTGCCTCGGCGTCATCCTGCGCGGCATGTTTTTCGGCTCGGCCGACGACCTGCACCGCTTCTTCGACGACGGCCGGCGCCACGCCCCCGCCGTCCACACCCGCCTCGCCGCCCTCGCCCCGCCGGGCGCACGATCCCGCCTCGCCAACTGGCTCCCCGCCGCCTTGCTCGCCGCCCGCCCTGCCGACCAGACCGAACTCGTGACCGCCTGGATGGCCTGGGAAAGCGCCCTCGACAACGGCCCTACCACCCGCTTCACCCCACCTACCGGCGAGTCTCTGGCGGGCGCCATCGACAAATACCGTGTGCAGGCGCACTACCTGCACCACAACTGCTTTCTGGCAGCGGGCTGGTGGCGCGGCGCGGCGGCAGCGCTGGCCGATCTGCCGGTGGCGATCCTGCACGGCACTCAGGATCGCATCTGCCACCCCGACAACGCCCGCGCCGTGCATGCAGTCTGCCCCGGTAGCCGGTTGCAGCTGATTGACGGCTGCGGCCACAGCCCCTTTGCGCCGGCCATGGCGGCGGCGCTGGGAGAGGTAACACGGCGCTTCGCCGTCGATATGGGGTTCGGCTAGGCACAACACGCCGCCGCGCCGGCACAAAGCCCTTGTCAATGCCATTGTCGTATGTAAAATGGCTGCTTTTTACGGCTGCGGGGCGCCCTCCCATGTTCACCTCCGACACCCGGCTGTTCGCGCTCAGCTGGCGCGATGGTGCTTTCGATCTGCCGGTCGAAGCGTGGTGGGGGTCGGAGGCGGCCTCGGCGGGGTTCGAGCTGGTGGTCGATCTGCTCTCGACCGACGCCTTCATCGAGCTCAAATCCATGATGGGCCAGGCGGTGACGCTGCACAGCACCCTGTCCGATGGCAGCCGCGCCGATCGCTCCGCCCTGGTGCGCGCCGCACTCAAGCTCGGCGCCGACGGCGGCTTCTGCCGCTACCGCCTCACGCTGGTGCCGTGGACCTGGCTGCTCTCGCGGGGCCGCCATAACCGCGTCTTCCAGGACAAATCCGTCATCGACATCGTCGAGGCGGTGTTCGCCGACTACCCCGAGCATGCCGCCTGGCAGTGGAGCGAGGAGGTGGCCGAGTTTCTCGCCGAGGCGCGCGCGCGCAGCTACTGCGTGCAGTATGGCGAGTCCGACTATGCCTTCGTCTCGCGCCTGCTGGCCGAAGAGGGCATGGGCTGGTGCATCGAGCAAGACGCCGCCGCCCCCGCCGGCCACCGCATGCGCCTGTTTGCCGACAGCATGCGCTGGCCGGAAGATGTGTCCTCCGAACACGCCAACGGCGGGCGCGGTATCCGCTTTCACCGCGCCGACTCGCAGGAAGACCAGGATGCGGTCGTCGCTTTTGGCGCCCATCGCCGTCTGCAGCCAGCCATCGGCACCGTGCTCAGCTACGACTACAAGGCCAAACGCGCCGTCAGCGCCAGCATGCCCACCGCGCTGGCCGTCGGCGGCGAACACGCCCCCGCGCTCGAGCGCTATGACGACGCCGGCCTCTACGCCTTCGCCACCGCCACCGAGGCCGAGCGCTACACCCGCCTCATGATGGAGGCGCTCGAGGCGCGCCACACCATCTTCGTCGGCCGCGGCACGGTGCGCAGCTTCCGCCCCGGCACCGCCTTCGACCTGCTCGACGCCCCGCACGACATCACCGATCCGGCCTCGGCCGAGCCGCCACGGCTGAGCCTGCTCGAACTCACCCATGTGGGCATCAACAACCTGAGCGGCGAGGCCATCGCCACCATCGCCGCCCGCCTCGGCGCCGACGAACTGAGTCTCGAGGACACGCACGAGCCCACCCTCGACCCCGTCGCCCCACAGCGCGCTCCGCACACCCTCCCCGCCGAGTTGCTGGCGCTGGCCGCCGAGCGCGGCTACGCCAACGCCTTCACCGCCCAATCGGCCACACTGGCGTGGCGAGCGCAACTGGCCGACGCCACCGGCGCCCGCCTCAACCCCCGCCCCACCGTCGGCGGGCCAATGAGCGCCATCGTCGTCGGCCCGCAGGGCGAGACCCGCCCCAACGGCGCCGACGAGATCTGGTGCGATGCGCTCGGGCGGGTCAAGATCCGCTTCCACTGGCAGCAGGGCCACACCGCAGACGATCGCAGCAGCTGCTGGGTGCGCGTGGCCACCCGCCAGGCCGGCCCCGGCATGGGCTGGCAGGCGCTACCGCGCATCGGCCAGGAGGTGCTGGTCACCTTCCTTGGCGGCGACATCGACCGCCCGGTGGTGCTCGGCGCGCTCTACAACGGCCAGGGCGAAGGCGGCATCACACCCACCCCCGGCGGCGCCGACACCCAACCGGCCGATCGCTCAGTCTTCGATCAAGCCACCGATCACGCCCCGGCCGCACAGGGCAATCTGGCCGCAGGCCACAGCCCCGCCTGGCACGGCGCCGCCGCCAACGAACACAACCACGCCGCTGCGCTCAGTGGCTTCAAGAGCAAGGAATTCGGTGCCCACGGCCGCTTCGCCGGCCACAACCAGCTCGTCTTCGACGACACCGACGCCCAGCAGCGCGCCGCCTTGCACTGCACCCAGTACGCCTCGCAGCTCAACCTCGGCCACCTCATCCACCAGGCCGACAACTACCGCGGCAGCTTCCGCGGCATCGGCGCCGAGCTGCGCACCGATGCCTGGGGCGCGCTGCGCGGCGGACGTGGCATCACCCTGTCGAGCTGGGCGCAGCACAGCGGCGCCGAACCGGCCGGCGACATGGCCCCCGCCGCCGCCCTGCTCGGCCAGGCCGACGCCCTCGCCCAAACCCTCTCCAAGGCCGCCGCCACCCATCAAACCGTGCAGCTCGCCGCCGCCATCGGCAGCTGTGGTCCCAACCAAAGCGCCATCGATCCGAACGCACCGCCGCTTAAGGCGCTACACACCATCGCCCGCGGCATGGTCGACGGCACCGACTTCGACACCGCGCTGGCCGACGCCAGCCAGAAGACCGCCGCCACCGCCGGTAAGCTCCCCCACCTCACCGATGCGGCCATCGTCCAGGCCGCCAAAGCCGGCCTCGGCTTCGTCGCCGGCGGACACATCCAGCTGAGCAACGGCGAGACCATCAGCCTCATCAGCGGCGAAGACACCAACCTGGCCGTCGCCGGCAAGACCCGCCTCCACACCGGCCAGGCCATCGGCCTGCTCGCCGGCGCCATCCGGGCCGGCGAGGGCAACACCGGCATCACCCTGATCGCCGCCCGCGACGACATCGAGATGCAGGCGCAAAGCGACGAAATGGCCTTCCAGGCCAAAGACGATCTCGAACTCGTCTCGATCACCGAACACATCGACTTCGCCGCCGGCAAACGCATCGTGCTGGCCACCGAGGGCGGCGCGAGCATCACCATCGATGGCGGGATCACGGTCGAGTGCCCGGGGACGATTACGGTGCATGCGAGCCAGAAGAGCTTTGCCGGGCCGACGAGCTTGAGCTACGACGCCCCGAGCTTCATGCCGACGGACGGCTTTCATGTGAAACCCGTGCTGACCTGGGACGGTTCGGACACCCCGGTCGCCAATCGGCGTTTCCGCGCCACGCTGGAGGACGGCCGGGTGATTGAAGGGCGCACCGACAGCGCCGGCCAGGCCGATCTGCTCGACATGGCCCACTTCCAGACAGCCTCGATCGAGTTGCTCCCCGAGGCGCCGAGCGACTCATGAAAAACTGGCATCCCAACCCACGCATCCGCGACGCCCGCCTCAACGGCGACCGGGCCTCTGCCGTCACCAACGTATCCAAAGGCATGGCACCGGAGAAGCAAGTGTGCGTCGCCCGCGCCATGCCCGGCATCATCATCCTGGTCCATGGCGTCAACGACGTGGGCGAGGCCTACGCCACCCAGGCCAAAGGTTTGTGCGAGGGGTTGAACCTGCGCCTGGGGCGCACCGACCTCACCCCCGGCAACTGGGACGTTGCCCGCGCCTGCCGCGACAACCGCGTGGCCAGCTACGAGCGCCGCGCCGACCAGCAAGGCTACAACCCGATCATCCCCTTCTACTGGGGCTATCGCCCGGTGGACAAGGCCACCTACGAAACTGATCAGGCGCGCTATCGCGACGAACTCCGAAAGCGCATGGCCGACCCCGAAGCGCCCTACGACGCCTACTACATCGACGGCAGATCCGACCCGAAGCGCGGCTTCGAGAACGTCGATTGCTTCAACAACCGGCTCGACGAACACTTTGCCAAGAACGGCGGCGTGTTCGCCAACGCCACCACCAGCCTGATCGACATGTGGGGGCCGGGTGGCGATATCTTCGGCGCGGCCAAGTGGCTCGCGAGCGCGGGGCAGGACCTGAGCCACGCCATCTTCGACAACCCTCACCGCGTTTACATGGTCAATGCCGCACAGCGGTTGGCGAATTTGATTTTGATGATTCGAGACAATCCCAGCGCAGGTGACGACTCCATCAACATCGTTGCCCACAGCCAGGGAACCCTTGTCGCGATGCTGGCGAATCTCCTCGTCGCCAACGACAAGTCCGGCTATCGCCCCGCCGACTGCCTCATCCTCAACCACTCCCCCTACAGCCTCGAAACGCCGACGCTCGAAGCTATGCAGTCGCACGGCCCCCAGCAGTCACGCCGGGCACGCACCGAAACCCTCGTGAACGTCTGTCACCTGATCGACGCGCATCGCAAACCCGCTCCGGCGCCGGAAGCATTCATCTTCGAGGGCATCGCCCACCCCGAGGTGACTGCCGACCCGCAGGCCATGCGCGACAACCACGGCAAGGTCTTCAACTACTTCTGCCCGCATGACCAAACGGTATCGCTGCGCAACGTACAGGGCATGGGCTGGCAGGGCATCCCTTCGGCGGTCGCCGACCGTTGCGCACCTGCGCTGGCGCAGCGCATCTTTCTGGACGGGCGGGCCATGCACAGCCCGCCGGGGCCGATCACGCTGCCCGACCTGCAACGGTCCTGGCGCAACGTTCCCAGCAACAGCGATGTGCCCGACGGCCAGGTGCGCGACATCAACGCTCCGGCATTGCCCGATCTGGGCTATACCTTTGCCCTGCCCGCGGGCTGCGACACGCTGGGTTCGTCCGACTGGGGGGTCAATGCCTCGGCCATGGCTACACAGGGGCGCAACGTCATCCAGTTCCAGAGCGCCGACCCGCGCCCGGGCGCCCGGGCCTTACCCCGCGGCTATACGCACCTGCTCTTGCCGACCGAACTGGCCGAGCTCGAGGCGGCC
>JAWKYX010000064.1:0-14696 GCA_041396265.1 Rhodocyclaceae bacterium | reverse complement strand
GCCTTGGCGTGGAGCGTTTGCCATGAAGCGACTCGGACTGCGGCTGTTCACCTGACTGGCGCTGACCATGGGCAGCGCGTGGGCGGCGCCGGAATACTATTCGGCCACCTTGTCGGGCCTCAACGAGTCGCCGCCGGTGGTGTCGCTGGGGACGGGCACGGTGCAGATCGGCTACGACGCGGCCGCCCAGACATTGTCGGTGGACGTCGACTTCGCCAACCTGGTCGGCACCACGGTGGCGGCGCACCTGCACTGTTGCGCGGCGCCGGGCATCAACGACGGGGTCGCGGTCGGCCTGATCGGATTCGCCTCGGGCGTGACCGGCGCCACCTACAGCCGGCTGTTCGACCTGACCGACACATCGATCTTCTCGTCAGCGTTCCTGGCCGGTGACGGTGGCGGCACCGCCGCCGGCGCGGCGATGGCGCTGACCACCGCGCTGGCCAACGGACAGGTCTATCTGAACATCCACACCAGCGTGTATCCCGGCGGCGAGATTCGCGGCAACCTGGCCCTCGCCCGTGGGCAGGGCGTGCCCGAACCCGGTGCGCTGGCCTTGCTGGCGCTGGCCCTGATGGCCCTGGCGCTGACGCGGCGCGATGGCCGCGCCTGCCCGGTTCGCCTGAAAAGCCGCCGCTCGGCTTAGAAGCCTTCAAGCACGATCTTGCCGCGGGCCGTGTTGCTCTCGAGCTTGGCGTGGGCGCGCTTGAGATTGGCGGCGTTGATGCGGCCGAAATGATCGCCCACGGTGCTTCGGATCAGGCCAGCGTCGATCAGTGCGGACATCTCCTCGAGCAGCAGGTGCTGGGCGATCATGTCGGCGGTGCCGAACATCGAGCGGGTATACATGAACTCCCAGTGCAATGACAGGCTCTTGCGCTTGAGTGCCCGCACGTCGAGCGCGGCGGGGTCGTCGATCAGCCCGAAGCGGCCTTGCGGTGCGATCAGTTCGACGATCTGCGCGAAGTGGGCGTCGGTCTGGTTCAGGCTGACCACATGGGAGATCGGGCCGAGGTGGGCCACCTCCGCGGCCAGCGGCCGGCTGTGGTCGACCACATGATGGGCACCCAGGTCGCGCACCCAGGCCTGTGTCTCGGGCCGCGAGGCGGTGCCGATGACCGTGACGCCGGTGAGCCGGCGGGCGAGCTGGACCATGATCGAGCCCACCCCACCCGAGGCGCCGATGATCAGCAACTGCTGGTCGGTGGCCTGCTTGCCGGGCACCAGTTGCAGGCGGTCGAACAGCATCTCCCAGGCAGTGATGGCGGTCAGCGGCAGCGCCGCGGCCTGCGCGAAGTCGAGCGTCGCCGGCATGTGGCCGACGATGCGCTCATCGACCAGGTGCAGCTCGGCGTTGGTGCCGGCGCGGGTCAGGTCGCCGGCGTACCACACCCGGTCGCCGACCTTGAAGTGCGTCACCTCGGGGCCGACGGCACGGACCACGCCAGCCGCGTCCCAGCCCAGCACCTTCCACTGGCCAGCCTCGGGCGCCACGTTCTGGCGGATCTTGGTGTCGACCGGGTTGACCGAAATGGCCTTGATCTCGACCAGCAGGTCGCGACCGGTGGCCACCGGGTCGGGCAGGGTGATGTCCTGCAGGGCGTCGGCGTGCTCGATCGGCAGGGTGTGTTGGTAGGCGATGGCTTTCATGGGTGGAGTCCTGAGGGGAGGAGGGAGTCAAGCGCCAGCCGCCGTGGCGGGCGTGGGGTGTTGGCGCGGGTAGTCGGCGTAGCCGCGGGCGTCGCCGCCGAACAGCGTGCCGGGATCGAAATCGGCCAGCGCGGTGCCGTGGGCGAGCCGGGCCGGCAGATCCGGGTTGGCGATGAAGGGGCGGCCAAAGGCGACGGCGTCGGCCAGCCCCGCGGCCAGCACGGCCTGGGCCCGGTCGGCGTCGTAGCGGCCGGCGACGATCAGCGTGCCGTCGAAGCGCGCGCGCAGGGCGTGGCGAAAGTCGTCGGGGATCTGCGGAGCGTCGTCCCAGTCCGCTTCGGACAGGTGCAGGTAGCCCACGCCCAGCGCGTCGAGCCGGGCCGCTGCCGCCAGAATGGTGTCGATGATCTCGGGGCAGGCCATGCCGCGCGCCGTAATGAAGGGCGCCAGCCGCACGCCGGTGCGCGCCGCCCCCGCTTCGTCGGTGACCGCCTGCACGACGTCGTCGAGAAAGCGCAGGCGATTGTCGGTGCTGCCGCCGTAGGCATCGCGGCGGTGGTTTGAGGTGGTGCGCAGGAACTGGTCGATCAGATAGCCGTTGGCGGCGTGGATTTCCACCCCGTCGAAGCCGGCGGCCATGGCGTTGCCCGCGGCGCGCCGGTAGTCCTCGACGATGTCGGCTATCTCCGCCGTCTCCAGCGCGCGTGGCGTGGGGCAATCGACCATGCGGCCGATACCGTCGCTGCCCACCACCCACACCTGGGCGTCGGGCGCCAGCGCCGAGGGCGCCACCGGCAGCGCGCCGTCATGAAAGACCGGGTGCGACATCCGCCCCACATGCCACAGCTGCAGCACCATGCGCCCGCCCGCGGCATGCACCGCTTCGGTGACTTTCCGCCAGCCGTTGATCTGCGCCGCGCTGTGGATGCCCGGCGTGTGGCTGTATCCCTGGCCCTGCGGCGAGATCTGCGTCGCCTCGCTGACAATCAGGCCGGCGCCGGCGCGCTGGGCGTAGTAGGCGGCCATCAGCGCGGTCGGCACATTGCCCGGTTGGGCCGCGCGGCTGCGGGTCATCGGCGCCATCACGATGCGGTTGGGCAGGGCGAGGCCACGGCGGGCGAGCGGGGCGAACAGGGCGGGGGCAGGCATCAACAGGCTCCTCGGTCGGGGTCACGGTGGCGCTGCAGTGGCAGCGAGACATCATCATCGGTTTTTTGATAAATTTGAAAAACAGGCCTGTGATTGATCAACTTGATACTAATATTTGAAAATGAAGACGCTTCAAGACCTGGAACTCTTTGTCCGCACGGCCGAACTCGGCAGCCTGTCGGCGGCCGCCCGCCGGCTCGAGCTCACCCCGGCAGCGGCCAGCGCGGCGCTCAAGCGGCTGGAGGCTGCGCTGCAGGCGCCACTGTTCGTGCGCTCGACCCGCAGCCTGCGGCTGACCGCCGAGGGCGACATGTTCCTGCGGCACTGCCGCCAGGCGCTGGACTTGCTCGCCGAGGGGCGCGCGGCGGTGACCTCGGGGCGTGCCGTGGTGCGCGGGGTGTTGCAGCTGTCGCTGCCGTCGGACCTCGGCCGCAATGTGCTGTTGCCCTGGCTCGACGCCTTTCAGCAGCGCCATCCGGCGGTGGCGCTGCGCCTGCAGCTGTCGGACCGCCTGGCCGATGTCTATCGCCAGCCGGTCGACCTGACCATCCGTTACGGCACCTTGCCCGACTCCAGCCTGGTCGCCCTGCCGCTGGTGCCCGGCAACCGGCGCGTGCTGTGTGCCTCGCCGGACTACCTGGCGCGCGCCGGCGCGCCGGCATCGCCGGCCGAGCTGGTGGACCACAACTGTCTGTGCTTCATGTTGGGCGAGGCGGTGCATGATCGCTGGCGCTTCTTTCGCGACGGGCAGGAGACCTCGGTGGCGGTGCACGGCGACCGGGTGTCGGACGACGGCGATGTGGTGCGCCGTTGGGCGCTGGCCGGCCATGGTCTGGCCTACAAATCCCGCCTCGACGTGCACGCCGACCTGCAGGCCGGCCGCCTGGTGGCGGTGTGCGCCGACTGGCAGGGCGAGCCGGCGCCGCTCAACCTGCTCTGTGCCGATCGCCGCCAGCTGAGCCCGGCGGTGCAACAGCTGCGGGACTTCCTGACCCCGCGGCTGACGGCCTTGTGAGCCCGGGCGGCCGTTCGACATGCGGGCGTGCCGCGCATCGGCAAGCGCTGATATGCTGAGGCGTGGGCCGGCCGTCGCCGGCGACGCTGTTGAGATCATGTATTTCGACCACTCGCAGGGGGTGTCATGACACAAGATACGGACAGAATTGCACGCGAAGTCGAAGACGCCGTGGCCGCTGATGTGGCCGGCGTGTCGGACCGGGTGCGGCAGATCACGCTCAAGGTCCTGTCGGAGGGGCAACTCGACAGCGCCGCCCTCAAGTCGGTGATGGACGCGGTGGTGCGCGGGGCGAAGCAAGGGGTCGAGCGCCCCGACCCGCGTAATGCCGAGGCCTTGCGAGAGGCCATGCACGGCCTCGACCAAGCGCTGGCCTCGGCCGCCGAGGCCACCGGCCTGGCAGTGCAGGAGGCGGCCAGCCGCAGCAGCGAGTTCTCGAAGCAGAGCCTCAAGCAGTCGCTGGACGATCTGGGTTCGCTCGAGACGCTGTTCATCGAAACGCTCGGCGACGCGGCCCGCCAGTCCTCCGGCCATGTGCGCGAGACGCTCGATGGTCTCGCCGAGCATGCCCGCCGTAGCGGCACGGCCGTCGGTGGTCGGGTGCAGGCGGCGGCCGCGCAGCTGGCCCAGGCGGTCGCCGGCATCACCCAGGCGCAGCTGCAGGCCGGCGCCCATACCTTGCGCCAGCAAGGCGCGCTGCTGGCGGGCATCGCCGCCGGTTTCCTCAAAGGCGTGGCCGATCGGCTGCAGGCGCCCGATACGCCGGACCGCGACGCCTGATGTTCTGGCAAGCGGTGGGCGCGGCGCGCGATCTGTCGCGCGCGCAGGACATTGCCGGCGTGCTGATCCGCTACGGTTTTGGCGATCTCGTGCGCCGGCTCGGCATGGCCGATGCGCTGAGCAAGGCCGGCAAGGCGCTGCATTGGCAAGTGCCCGACGAGCTGGCGCGCCTTGAGCCACCAGCGCGGGCCCGCCGTGCGCTCGAAGACCTCGGCCCCACCTTCGTCAAGCTCGGCCAGATCCTCGCCACCCGGGTGGACCTCTTCGCCCCGGAGTGGATCGACGAGCTGAGCAAGCTGCAGGACGCCGCCCCGGCCGTGCCCTTCGAGGCGGTGCGCGCCCAGCTCACCGAAGACCTCGGCGAGCCGCCCGAAGCGGCCTTTGCCACCCTCCACACCGAACCGCTGGCCGCCGCCTCGCTGGCGCAGGTGTATCGCGCCACCCTGCATGACGGCCGCGAGGTGGTGCTCAAGGTACGCCGCCCGGGCATCCGCCCGACCGTCGAGGCCGACCTGCGCCTGCTGACCCGGCTGGCGGAGATCATCGATGCCGACATGCCCGAGTTGCACCGCTATCACCCGCAGGCGGTGGTGCGCGAGTTCGCCGTGTCGCTGCGCCGTGAGCTCGACTTTGCCGCCGAGGGGCGCAGTGCCGAACGCATCCGGTCGCACTTCGCCGATCACGCGGACATCGTGATCCCGGCCATCCACTGGCAGTGGAGCGGCGAGCGGCTGAATGTGCAGGACTACATCGCCGGTATTCCGGGGCGCAACCTGGCCGTAGTCGACGCCACCGGGCTGGACCGCCGGCAGCTGGCCCGGCGTGGCGCCGAGGCGGTGCTGAAAATGACGCTGGAGGATGGCTTCTTCCATGCCGACCCGCACCCGGGCAATGTCTTCTACCTGCCGGGCAACCGCATCGCCTTCATCGATTTCGGCATGGTCGGGCGGCTCTCCGAAGCGCGCCGCTACGAGGTGGCGAGCTTGATGCACGGCCTGGTCTCCGGCGACTCGGAGACCGTCGCCAACATCCTGCTCGACTGGCGCGATAGCGAGGACCTCGGCGCCGACACCGACCCGGCGCGCCTGCACAACGAGATCGACGCCTTCGTTGACCAGTACAAGGGCGTGCCCCTCAAGCGCCTCAGCCTGAGCGGCATGCTGGCCGACCTGGTGGCCATCCTGCGCGATAACCGCCTGACCCTGCCGGCCGACCTGGCCTTGCTGATCAAGGCCTTCATCTCGCTCGAAGGCATGGGCCGGCAGCTCGACCCGGACTTCGACATGGCCGGCGAAGCGGCGCCCTACCTCGAACGCACCATGATCGCCCACCAGTCGCCGGCGGCGCTGGCCCGGCGCGGCTGGCGTGCGGCGCGCGGGGCGGCCGACCTGATCGCCGGCCTGCCGCAAGACCTCAGCGCGCTGCTGCGCGCGGCCAAGCGCGGCAAGCTGCGGGTGGAGGTCGAGGTGCTGCCGCTCAAGCACTTCGGCGATCGCATCGACCGCGCGGTGAGCCGGCTGACCGTCGGCATCGTCACCGCGGCATTGATCATCGGCACCTCGATCGTCATGACCGTGGCCGGCGACGGTCTGCTGGCCGGGCTGTCGACCTATGCCCTGCTCGGCTTTCTCGGCGCGGTTATTGGCGGCGTATGGCTGCTGCTGTCGATCCGGCGCAGCAACAAGGAGTGAGCGCCGGCGGCAGGCAAAAAAGAACCCGGCACGCAGGCCGGGTTCGCTGACAGGGCGCGGGACCGCTTACACCGCCAGCCCGGTCGCCTCATCGACCCCGAGCATCAGGTTCATGCACTGGATGGCGGCGCCCGAGGCGCCCTTGCCGAGGTTGTCGAAGCGCGCGGCGAGCAGGATCTGTTCGCCATGGCCGAAGACGAAGATCTCGGCGCGGTTGGTGTCGTTGCAGGCGGTGGCCGGCAGGAAACCGTTGTCGAGCAGCGGCGTGGCATCGGCCGGCATGACCTTGATGAAGGTCTCGCCCGCGTAGTACTCGGCAAAGAAGTGCTGCAGGTCGGCCGCGGCCACCGGTTTGCCAAGCAGGCGCGGCAGCAGCGGCACGGCCACCACCATGCCTTGCGCGAAATTGCCCACGATGGGGGTGAACAGCGGCTTGTTGGCCAGGCCGGTGAGGGTCTGCATTTCGGGCAGGTGCTTGTGCGCCAGGCCCAGCGCGTAGAAGCGCGGGCTGCGCATGGCGTCGCCCAGCGTGCCGGCGTCTTCATAGCTGGCGATCATTTCCTTGCCGCCGCCGCTGTAGCCGGTGATGGAATACGTGGTGGCCGGGTAGTCGGCGGGTACGATGCCGGCGGCGACCAGCGGGTGCATGAGCATGATGAAGCCGCTGGCATGGCAGCCGGGCACGGCCACTTTCTGTGCGGTGCGCACGCGTTCGCGGTGGCGCGGGTTCAGCTCCGGCAGGCCGTAGACCCAGTCCGGATTCGTGCGGTGGGCGGTACTGGCGTCGAGGAAACGGGTGCGGGTGTTGTCGGGCTTGAGCAGCGACACCGATTCTTTCGACGCCGCGTCGGGCAGGCACAGGAAGACCACGTCGGCGCGGTTGATGTACTCGGCCTTGACGGCGGCGTCCTTGCGCTGCGCGTCGGGGATGGTCAGCACCTCGACGTCGTCGCGCAGGGCGAGGCGCTCGTCGATTTTCAGGCCGGTGGTGCCGTGACGGCCGTCGATGAATACCTTGTAAGTCATGGCAGAGCTCCGCTGCAGGCGTGGATGCAAAGCCTCATTCTAGCCCGGATGGCCGTGTGGCCGAACCGGGGCGTGCTCAGGGCAGCACGAAGAAGCGGTAGCGCTGCGGCAGGCCGGGGCGCAGGGTGATGTCGCCGCCGCCGGTGCGCACGGCCAGCGCCGGGTCTCGGGTGAACACCTGCACGGTGGCCGAGGGGCGGGCGAGCAGGCGGTCGGCGTCGCAGCGCGCCACGCCGCCGGCCACCTGTACCTCGGCACACTGGGCAAGCCAGGCCGGCCCGTCGATGGGGGGTGGTGCGGCGCGGGGCGCCGGGGCCGGGGTCGGTGGCGTCGGGGTGGCGGCCGGTGGCGGTGCGGCCGGCGCGGCCGGGGACGGCTTGCGGGTCGCCTTGGCCATGGGTCTGGCCGCCGCGGGGGCCGTGTCGGCGGTGGTGTCGGGCTCGGTGGCGGGTGCGGCCGTCGCCGGCAGTCGGGCCTTGACCGTATCGACCGCTTCCTGCAGCGAGGCACAGCCGCTGAGCGCGACCACCGTCAGCAGCGCGAGCACCCGGCGGGCGCGGTGGCGGGGGTGGGGGCTGTGGCGTTGGCGTGGGGGCATGTCTGAGGTCTACGGCGGGACGTGGCCGGATTTTAATCGCCTGTCGGTCCATTGGGGCGGCCTGTTGCCCCGCGGCCCGGGGCCAGGCTCAGTCGAGCGATGCGGTTGTTGCGCGGCCGCGGCCGGTGGTGGCGTCGTAGGCGCGCTCGCGCGCGCGCGTCTGCTCGATGATGGCATTGCCGCGGCGGTTGGCGGCGGCCGACAGACCGTCGCAGTCGGGGTGCGGCGGGACGGCCATCAGGGTCTGCTCGATCTCGCGGGCGGCCAGGATGGCCAGATCGGCATGGCCTTGTTCATGGGCGCGCAGCGCCGTCAGGTAGTCGGTATAGCGCTGGCGCAGGTCAGCCCGGCGGGGCAGGCGGACGGCGTCGGGGAGGATGTGTTCGATGTCGACTTCGGTGCTGACCCGCTGCATGCGGCACAGCCCGTTCTCGGTGCGCCAGACGCTGCGCCAGCGGACCGACCAGCGGGTGAGGCTGTGCCTGCCATGCACGTGCACTGGCGAGGCGGCGATGAGCGCCGCGTGCAGATCGGTGGTGTCGGCGAGGTCGACCGGGTAGCCCAGCTGCCTGACGCTGACCGGCAATTGGGCGAGCGCCGGCATGCTGGCCAGCAGGCAGAGCAGGGCGCAGACCGCCCGGGCGCGAGCAATCATCAACGTCGGTTCCTCCCGCAGCGACAGCTCGCCTGCCATGCTACCCGAGCGGGGTGCGTTCGGCCACCATGCGCCCTAACCGTCTTCCGGCGTGCGGCAGTGGTCGGCCACGGTGCGGATCCAGTCGGCAAACAGCCGCGCCTCGGGCCGTGGCGCACCGGGCGCCGCGACCAGCCAGAAACCGCGTCCGGTCATGGGATGGCGGTCACCGCCGAGCGGCATCAACCGGCCCTCGCGAAACAGCGAACTCATCATCTCCTTGCGGCCGATGGCCAGTCCCTGACCGGAGGCGGCGGCATGGATGAGCTGGTCGTAGTGGTTGAAGCGGATGCGTCCGCGCGGGCGTACCGCCTCGAGCCCGTTGGCGGCCAGCCAGGGCGACCAGCTCAGCCACGGGAATCGGGCGTCGTCGAGGTCGAGCAGGACCTGTTGGGGCAGGGTGTCGCGGTCGAGCACCAGGCCGGTGCCGACCGAGGGGTGGGCGACCGGCACCAGGGTGTCGCCAAACAGCCGCCACGCGCCGGCCGGCGCATCGCGGTCGGCGCAGTAGCGCAGCGCCAGGTCGATGTCTTCATGGAGCAGGTCGACCACCCGGTTGGTGGTCGAGATGCGCACTTCGATGTCCGGGTGCGCGGCCTGGAAGTCGGACAACTGCGGCACCAGCCACAGCGCCGAGATGCCCACGCCGGCCGAGATGGTGACGGTCGGGCGCTCCGGCGTGCGCAGGCGACCGGCGAGGCGGGCGTACTCGGTCAGCCACTGTTCGGCGGCATCGGCCAGGCGGGTGCCGGCCTCGGTCAGGCTCAGGCTGCGTACGCCGCGCACGAACAGGGCCGTGCCGAGCGCGCGCTCCAGGCTTTGTACCTGCCGGCTGATCGCCGACTGGCTCAAGCACAGTTCGTCCGCCGCCAAGGTGAAGGACAAGTGGCGCGCCGCCGCGAGAAAACCACGCAGTGGATCGAGGGGGGGCAGGTGAAGCAATACGCTATCCATGCGTTTGACGCATCCATGTAATGCAAATTGACCGTTTGTCCACAGCCTAGCTGCCGCCGATACTTCCATCAACCCTGCTGCCGATCTGCGGATGTGCCGGGCTTTCTGGAGGACGCCATCATGGCTGAAACAATTGCATGCGAACCTGTCACATTGGCCCCGCGGACGACGCTGGTGCTGGCCCAGATGGCGCACGCCGAAGTGAGCTGTCGCACCGGCGGGGTGTGGATTACCCAGTACGGCGATCATCGCGACGTGGTGCTCAAGCCGGGGCAGTCGGTGGTGCTGGATCTGCCCACCGCGACGGTGATGACCGCCAGCGATGGGGCCGAGGTGTTGATTACCCGTCGCGCCGCGCCGGCGGTGCGCCGGTCGGTCGGCCGCTGGCTGGCGGGTGTGTTCGACCCGCGCTGGGGCAGCCGGGCCAGTAGCGCGTTGCGCCAGCGCCTGCCCGGTGGCACGCTGCGCCACGGCTGAGCCGGAGGCGCCCGGGCAGCGCGGATGGCCTGTGCCATACTGAACCGGACGACCGCTGCCGCACGTCCGGTTCGGCATGAGGCCCGCTTGCCATGCCCGTTGTCCTGGCCGGGGGGCGCGCCGTGTGATGTTCTGATGGAGAGCCCGACATCGTGACCCGTCCGCCCCTTGTCGAGATCTGGTTCGAGTTTGCCAGCTCGTATTCCTACCTCGCGGTGATGCGCATCGTCGAGGCCGCCCGCGCCGCTGGCGTCACGCTGCGCTGGCGCCCCTTCCTGCTCGGCCCGGTGTTTCTCAGCCTGGGCTGGAACGATTCGCCCTTCAACATCTACCCGCCCAAGGGGCGCTACATGTGGCGCGACATGGCGCGTCTGGCGGCCAAGTACGACATTCCGTTCCAGTTGCCCAGCCAGTTCCCGCGCAACGGTCTGCTCGCTGCGCGGGTGGCGGTGCTCGGGCAGGATCAGCCGTGGATCGGCGATTTCGCCCGCGCGGCGATGCGCGCCACTGGCGAGGATCGCGACATCGACCAGCCGGCGGTGATCGCCGACGCGCTCACCGCCCTCGACCTGCCCGCCGAGGCGCTGATCGCCGAGGCGCAGTCCTCGGCCAGCAAACTTGGCCTTGCGCGCGCAGACCGAGCAGGCCGCCGCGCTGGGCATCTTCGGCGCGCCGACCTTTCTGGTCGACGGCGAGATGTTCTGGGGCAACGACCGCCTCGACGACGCGCTGGCCTGGGCCTGCCGCAGCGCGCCGGCGATGTAACCTTTTCGCCGACGGCGGCATCCAATCGGCAAACACCCGAAGGATGACGCCACCGTGAGCACCGACACCGCCCTGCCGCCCGACACCGCCCCCGCCGCCGACCAGACGCTGGTCGCCGAGGTGCTGGCGCGCCGCTCCGGCGCCTTCGAGCGCCTGATGCGGGCCCACAACCGGCGCCTGTTCCGCACCGCCCGCAGCATCCTGCGCGACGACACCGAGGCCGAAGAGGCGGTGCAGGAGGGCTACATCAGCGCCTATGCCGCGCTGGCCGACTTCAAGGGCCAGTCCAGCCTGTCGACCTGGCTGACCCGCATCGTGGTCAACGCCGCCCTGATGCGCCGGCGCAAGCGCGGCCCCGAGGCGCCGCTGCCGGCCGATCTGCCCGACCCGCAGATACCGCCGGCCGAGACGCCCGAGGCGTTGGCGATGCGCCGTCAGCTGCGCCGCCTGATCGAGCTGTCGGTGGACGGTCTGCCCGGGCAGTGCCGCAGCATCTTCATGCTGCGTTCGGTCGAGGAGTTGAGCGTGGCCGAAACGGCCGCCTGCCTCGGCCTGTCGGAGGCCGCGGTCAAGACCGGTCTGTTCCGTGCGCGGCGCCTGTTGCGCGAGCGCATCGGGGCCGAGATCGGCGCCACCCTCGACAGCTTCTTCGCCTTCGACGGCGCGCGCTGCGACCGCCTGGTCGCCGCCGTGCTCGGCCGCCTCGGGCTGGCGCCGCCCGGCTGAACGCGGCCGCGCGCCGCCCCCTTTCCGTCGTTCCACCCCGACGAAGCGCCCTGGCGCCTCGCGGATCCGTTCGACCTCATCCCAAGGAGAGACCCATGAAAACCCCGACCGATACGACCCTGATCCTGCCCGCCCTCGCCCGCCGGCGCTTCCTGCAGCAGGGCGCGACCCTGTCGGCCACCGCGGTGGCGCTGCTCGGCGGCTGCCCTGCGCTGGCGGCCGGCAGCGGCGACGGCCAGGCCGCCGGCGACGTGCGCATCCTCAACACCGCGCTGGCGGCCGAGCAGGAGGCCATCGCCGCCTACCAGCTGGGCGCCGACAGCGGCCTGCTGAGCGCATCGATCCGCTCGGTGGCGCTGCAGTTCCAGGGCCATCACAAGGAACATGCCGAACTGCTGGCCAGCACCGTCGAAAAACTCGGTGGCCAACCGGCGGCGGCGCGGGCGCACTACGATTTTCCCACCGCGGGGCTGAAGGCCGAGGCCGACGTGCTGCGGTTTGCCGCCGGCCTCGAGCGGGGCGCGGTCAGTGCCTACCTGGGCGCGGTGCCGTTGTTCGCCAACCGCGAGCTGGCCAAGGCCGCCGCCAGCATTCTCGGCGACGAAGCCATGCACTGGGCGGTGCTGCGCCAGGTGCTGGGCGAGGTGGCGGTGCCGACGGCCTTCGTGTCCTGAGCGCCGTCATGTGCGTCCGGAAGATTCGAAGCGGCCTGCTCGCCGGCCTGCTGCTGGCCGCCGCTGCCGCGGCCGCCGCGCCCGACGGCGAGGCGCTGTATGGCCGTTGCCTGGCCTGCCACGCGCTGCGCTACGACCGTGTCGGGCCGCGTCACTGCGGCCTGGCCGGGCGGCTGGCCGGCAGCGTGCCGGGCTTTGCCTACTCGGCGGCGATGCGGGATGCCGGCATCGTCTGGCAGGCCGATACGCTGGACCGCTTCCTGGCGGCGCCGGCGGCGATGGTGCCGGGCACCACCATGACCTACGCCGGCATCGCCGATCCGGCCGAGCGGGCCGCCCTCATCGACTGGCTGCTGGCGCCGGCCCAGGCGGCCTGCCGCTGAGCCGGTGGGGGGCCGGGATGTCAGGCTGCGTGGGGTGGGGGCGTCCAGGCGGTGTCAGACGCGGTCGCGGCGGTCTGTCCGGCCTTGGGTGTAAGATGCGCCGAATAACCTCATTCGAACCCGCCCGCCACTCGCGGGCGCACGGAGCGCTCCCCCATGGTCCCTCACCTGACCACCGCCCTGACCGGCCCGCTGCTGGAGCTGGAGCGGCAGTTTCTCGACAACCAGACCAAGATCGAACAATGGTTCCGCAGCCAGTGGCTGGAAACCACGCCGCTGTTCTACGGCTCGACCGACCTGCGCAACTCCGGCTTCAAGCTGGCGCCGGTGGACCTGAACCTGTTCCCCGGCGGTTTCAACAACCTCAACGACGTCTTCCTGCCGCTGTGCGTGCAGGCCGCGCAGGCGGCGATCGAGCGCATCTGCCCCGATGCGCGCAATGTGCTGCTGATCCCCGAGAACCACACCCGCAACCAGTTCTACCTGCAGAACGTGGCCAAGCTGGTGTCGATCCTGCGCCTGACCGGCCTCAACGTGCGCATCGGTTCCCTGCTGCCTGATGTCACCGAGCCGACCGTGCTCGAGCTGGCCAACGGCGCCACCCTCACGCTGGAGCCGCTGGAGCGCCGTGGCACCCGCCTGGGCGTGAAGAACTTCGACCCCTGCGCCGTGCTGCTCAACAACGACCTGTCGGCCGGCATCCCGGCACCCTTGCAGGGACTCGATGGCCAGTGGCTGATCCCGCCGCTGCATGCCGGCTGGCACAGCCGCCGCAAGTCCAACCATGCGCGCGCCTACGACCGCGTGGCGAAGGACTTTGCCGAGCATGTCGGTATCGACCCGTGGCGCATCAACCCCGAGTTCGGCGTGTGCGGCCAGATCGACTTCAAGGAGCGCACCGGCGAGGAGTGCCTGGCTGGGCAGGTCGATTCGCTGCTCACCCGCATCCGCAGCAAGTACAAGGAATATGGCGTCACCGACGAGCCCTTCGTGGTGGTCAAGGCCGACGCCGGCACCTACGGCATGGGCATCATGATGGTTAAGGATGCGGCCGAGGTGAAAGGCCTCAACCGCAAGCAGCGCAACAAGATGAGCGTCATCAAGGAAGGCCTGCAGGTGCACGAGGTGATCATCCAGGAAGGCGTGCACACCTTCGAGACCGTCGACGACGCCGTCGCCGAGCCGGTGGTGTACATGATGGATCACTACGTGGTGGGCGGTTTCTATCGGGTGCACACCGAACGCGGCCGCGACGAAAACCTCAACGCGCCGGGCGCGCACTTCAAGCCGCTGGCCTTCGAGACCTGCTGCACCCTGCCGGACGTTCAGCAAGGGCCGGATGCGCCGCCCAACCGCTTCTACGCCTATGGTGTGGTGGCGCGGCTGGCCTTGCTGGCCGCGGCGGTCGAGATCGAGCAGGCGGCGCCGGCCGAACTGGCCGTTGCGGCGGCATGAGCCGTGTACCGGCCCCGCTGGCGGGCCTGATCGCGCTGGTCGGTGGTGCGGTGACCGGTGTGGTATTGCTGATCGGCGTGCTGTCGATCACCTCGGCCACCACCGAGCAGCACATGCTGTCGGTGGCCAGCGCCATCGTGGTGCTGCCGGTCGGGCTGATCGTGCTCGCTGCCAGTGTGTATGTGGCGCGGCGGGTGTATCACACCGTCCGCCCGCCGTTGTTTGACGACACCCCCCAAGACGGAAGCGAATGATGCGCCTGGCCTTCATCCTCGACCCCATCGAGCACCTCAAAGCCTACAAGGATTCGAGCGTCGCCATGATGCGCGCCGCCGCGGCGCGCGGGCATCAGGTGTTCAGCATCCAGCGCCCCGATCTTCACTGGCTCGACGGCCAGGTGCGGGCGCGTGCCCTGGCGCTCACGCCAACCGCCGACAACGCCGCCTGGTATGTGGCGGGCGAGGCGTCGACCGTGGCGCTGACCGAGTTCGACGCCGTGCTGATGCGCCAGGACCCACCCTTCGACTTCGAGTACCTCACCGCCACCTGGCTGCTCGAACGTGCGGTGCAGGCCGGCGCGCGGGTGTACAACGACCCGCGCGCGGTGCGCGACCACTCCGAGAAGATCGCCATCACAGAGTTCGCCGAGTTCACCGCGC
>JAWKYX010000063.1:0-14796 GCA_041396265.1 Rhodocyclaceae bacterium | reverse complement strand
ATACTTGCTCGCCAGACCGCGCGAACCGAGGTACTCGTCGGCCCACTGCATGTTCAGCGGCTCGGGGGTGCACGTGCCTTCGGTGAGGTTCACGCGCAGGATCTTTCTTGCCCATCCCATGATTCAGTCCTCCCTCAGGCCGCCGCGGCCGGCGTATTGGCCTTGGCCGCCCACTGGCGCATCTTGTCCAGGCCGGTCCAGTTGGCATCGATATAGGTGATCGCTCCGGTCGGACAGGCGCTAGCACAGGCCGGGTTGTCGCCGCACAGGTCGCACTTCTGGACCTTGCCGGAATCCTGCTCGTAGTTGATGGTGCCGAACGGACAGGCAATGGTGCACACCTTGCACCCGACACAGATATCCTCGTGGACCACCTTGGCGCCCGTGCCGGCGTCGAGCCGGATGGCATCGACCGGACAGGCGTTCATGCACCAGGCTTCGGCGCACTGGGTACAGGTGTAGGGCACCTTGCGGCCCTCTGCCTCGAAATTGAATACCTTGATCCGCGACTTGGACGGATTGAAGACCCCATGGTGCTCATAGGAACAGGCCATCTCGCATTGCAGACAGCCCGTGCATTTGGCGGGATCAATGTGAAGAGACTTCAACATCGGCCGACTCCTCCTGACAGGTTGAGATCGGGCGAGTGGCCTCTGGCGGACCGAACAACAATCCGCGCAGCGCAGTCGGCCGCGGGATATTCGTGCTTACGCCCGTTTGTTATTCTCCCTCACGCGCCAACCGTTTGCCGGCGCGATCGAATTCTCAGGATACGCCCACCGACTTGATTGTCAACGCACTGAAAGCCGCGCCGAATGGTGCTTTCAGCCCAAATTGCCTACACTTGTCCTGAACGCAGCGCAGCATGCCCGGCGCAGCCATTTCCGTTCGACCGACCGAGACGACACCATGACCGCAGCCCCCGCCACCCCCAACGCCGCCCGCACAGCGCTTGATGTCGAGGAAGCCCGCGGCCTCATTCACGCTGGCCTGAGCGCGGTGCCCGGTTGGGAACAGGTGGCCATTCGCGATGCGCTCGGCCGGGTGTTGTCGCACGATGTCATTGCGCCGCACAATGTCCCCGCCCATGACAACTCGGCGATGGACGGCTACGCCATTCGCACCGACGACTGTCAATCCGGCACCGTGCTGACCATCGTCGGGACGGCGTTTGCCGGCAACCCGTTCTCGGGCATCGTCGGCGCCGGCCAGGCCGTGCGCATCATGACCGGCGCGATGGTGCCGCGCGGCGCCGATTGCATCGTGCCGCAGGAAGACGTCCAGGCCGACAAGGCCACGGTGCAGATCCCGCCGGGGCGCAAGCCGGGGCAGAACATCCGCCGCGCCGGCGAAGACCTCGCGCTCGGCGAGCCCGCGCTGTCGGCCGGCAAGCGTATCGGCCCGGCCGAACTCGGCTTGATCGCCTCCCTGGGCATTGCCGAAGTCACGGTCTATCGCCGCCTGCGGGTAGCCTTCTTCTCGACCGGCGACGAGGTGGCGTCCATCGGAAAACCGCTGGCGCCGGGCCAGATTTATGACAGTAACCGATATACGCTGTACGGCGTGCTCACCCGCCTCGGCTGCGAGGTGCTCGACATGGGCGTGATCCCCGACCAGCCCGAGGCGCTCGAAGCCGCCTTCCGCGATGCCAGCGCGGCCGCCGACGTGATCCTGACCTCCGGCGGCGTATCGGTCGGCGAAGCGGACTTCATCAAGGAAATGGTCAATCGTCTCGGCCAGGTCGCCTTCTGGAAGATCAACATCAAACCGGGGCGGCCGATGGCCTTCGGCAAGCTCGACAACACCTGGCTGTTCGGCCTGCCGGGCAACCCGGTGGCGGTGATGGTGACCTTCTACCAGTTCGTGCAGGACGCCTTGCTGGCGCTGATGGGCGTCAGCCCGCTGCCCACCCGCCCGACGCTGGCCGCCCGTTGCACGGCCGATATCCGCAAGCGCCCGGGGCGGCGGGAGTTCGTGCGCGCCATCGTGCAACCGGGCGATGCCGGCTGGGCCGTCTCACCCACCGGCGCGCAAGGCTCTGGTGTGCTGCGCTCGATGTCCGACGCCAACTGCTTCATTGTGCTGCCCGAGGCGCAGGGCGATGTAGCGACCGGCGATGCGGTCGATGTGCAGCTCTTTGACGGCCTGATCTGACGCCCCCACCATAAAAACGGCCGGCATGTGCCGGCCGCGTTGTCTGCCCCCCCGAGCCGGGCGAGCGCCGATTATTTCGCCCCGATGATCACCTCGACCCGGCGGTTGGCCGCGCGGCCTTCGCGGCTGCCATTGTCGGCCACCGGCTCGTCTTCGCCACGACCTTCGGACGACAAGCGCTCTTCAGCCACCCCACGCTCAACCAGCGCACGGCTGACGGCGGCGGCGCGCGCCTCGGACAACTTCTGATTATAGACCGCGTCGCCCGCGCTATCGGTGTGGCCAACCACGAGCGCGTGCACCTGAGAGACGGTGTTCAGCGCGCCGGCGAGGCGATCCAGGGCCTCGTCGGCATTGGCATTGAGCTCACTGCGCCCGGACTTGAAGCTCATCGTGCCCGGCAACGTCACTCGCAGCCCATCGCCCAACGCCTCGACGCCAAGACCCGCCGCCTTCAAATCGTCAACTTCCGCCGCCAGCAACTGGCTGGCCGTCTTCTCCACCTCAACGCGCGCTGCCGCCGGGGCCTGAGCGGCAGGCTCGCTGGTGTGCTGAGGGGCCGTGGCACATGCAGACATCAACAGGGCGGTGAACGCGGCGAAGATCAGGGAATGCTTCATGAAAAACCTCTTGGCTAGATAGTGGACGTTGCACTCGCCACGCCAGGCCTCGATCGGCCGACGGCCAGCGCATCATGGATACGCTCCAGGATGGCCAAGCATCATACACACCAAAACATGCCATTCCAATATGCCAAACAAAACAGACAAAATAAAACCCCGCCGCGGCGGGGTCCCAATACGACATGCAGCACTTACATGCGCGCGATCATCGCATCGCCAAAGGCCGAGCACGAGACCTCCGTCGCGCCGTCCATCAGCCGGGCGAAATCGTAGGTCACGACCTTGTCGCCAATGGCCGCTTCCATCCCCTTGATGACCAGGTCGGCCGCCTCGGTCCAGCCCATGTGGCGCAGCATCATCTCGGCGGAGAGGATCAGTGAGCCCGGGTTGACCTTGTCGAGCCCGGCATACTTCGGCGCCGTGCCGTGCGTAGCCTCGAACACCGCGTACTGGTCGGAGATGTTGGCCCCCGGTGCAATGCCGATGCCGCCGACCTGGGCCGCCAGCGCGTCGGAGACATAGTCGCCGTTGAGGTTGAGGGTGGCGATCACGTCATACTCGGCCGGGCGCAGCAGGATCTGTTGCAGGAAAGCGTCGGCGATCACGTCCTTGACGATGATCTCGCGACCGGTGTTCGGGTTGGCGAACTTGCACCACGGCCCGCCGTCGATCTCCGTCGCGCCGAACTCGTTCTTGGCCAGGGCGTAGCCGAAGTCGCGGAAGCCACCTTCGGTGAACTTCATGATGTTGCCCTTGTGCACCAGCGTGACGCTGGCACGGTCGTTGGCGATGGCGTACTTGATGGCGGCACGCACCAGGCGCTCGGTGCCTTGCTTGGATACCGGCTTGATGCCGATGGCAGAGGAGTCCGGAAAGCGGATCTTGGTCACGCCCATCTCGTTCTGCAGGAAACCGATGACCTTCTTCGCCCCGTCGCTCATGGCCTGCCATTCGATGCCGGCGTAGATGTCTTCGGTGTTCTCGCGGAAGATCACCATGTCGGTCTTGGACGGATCCTTCAACGGCGAGGGCACGCCCTTGAAGTAGCGCACCGGGCGTACGCACTGGTAGAGGTCGAGTTCCTGGCGCAGGGCCACGTTGAGCGAACGGATGCCGCCGCCGACGGGCGTGGTCATCGGCCCCTTGATCGACACCGAGTATTCTCGCAGCGCGTCGAAGGTTTCCTTGGGCAACCATTCATCGGGACCGTACAGCTGGGTCGACTTCTCGCCGGCGAAGACCTCCATCCAGTGAATCTTCTTCTGCCCACCGTAGGCTTTGTCCACGGCGGCGTCGATCACCTTGATCATCACCGGGGTGATGTCCACGCCGATCCCGTCGCCTTCGATGAAGGGGATGATCGGATTGTTCGGAACGGCCTGCCCGGGGACGATTTTTTCGCCGCCGACGGGGACCTTGATGTGAGATGCGCTCATGTCGATTCCCTCATTGCGAACATGTTCGGATGGACCCACCTGGCATGGCGGACCTGAACGGACACCACGCCGGCGCCGGCTCCATGAGCCGCCAGCGGGCACGTCTGCTTTGATTATGGCTCAATTCAACAACTTGTTCCTGCCACGCAAACCGCTGCGAGAGCGGCGGTGCAGGTCCACACGGTCTCCACCCCGGTAGACGAGAACGCCGGAGACGACGCTCCGGCGTTTTGTGGCTGACAACCCCGGGCGTGATGCCCCGGGGTGCGGGTCTTAGCCCAGCGCGGCGGCCAGTGCTGCGTTCAAGGTTGGGCTCGGACGCATCACCGCCTCGGTTTTCTCCGGATCAGCCATGTAGTAACCACCGATGTCCACCGGCTTGCCCTGCACCTCGCTGAGCTCGGCGAGGATCTTCTGCTCGTTGTCGGCCAGCGTCTTGGCCAGTGCGGCAAAGTGGGCCTTCAGCTCGGCATCCTCGTCCTGCGCGGCGAGCGCCTCGGCCCAGTACAGGGCCAGGTAGAAGTGGCTACCGCGGTTGTCGAGCTCGCCGGTTTTGCGCGAGGGCGACTTGTTGTTGTCGAGCAGCTTGCCGGTGGCTTCGTCCAGCGTCTTGGCCAGCAGCTTGGCCTTGGCATTGTCTTTCTTGATGCCGAGGTCTTCGAGCGACACCGCCAGCGCCAGGAACTCGCCGAGCGAATCCCAGCGCAGGTGGTTTTCCTCTACCAGCTGCTGCACATGCTTGGGCGCCGAGCCGCCGGCACCGGTTTCGTACATGCCACCGCCGGCCATCAGCGGAACGATGGACAACATCTTGGCCGAGGTACCCAGTTCCATGATCGGGAACAGGTCGGTCAGGTAATCGCGCAGGATGTTGCCGGTCACCGAGATGGTGTCGAGGCCGCGCACGACACGCTCAAGCGTGTAGCGCATGGCGCGAACCTGCGACATGTGCTGGATGTCGAGGCCGGTGGTGTCGTGATCCTGCAGGTACTTCTCGACCTTCTTGATCAGCTCGTTCTCGTGCGGGCGATACGGGTCGAGCCAGAACACAGCCGGCATGCCGGAGTTGCGCGCCCGCGTAACGGCCAGCTTGACCCAATCGCGAATCGGGGCATCCTTGACCTGGCACATGCGCCAGATGTCGCCCTCTTCGACGTTCTGCGACAGCAGCACTTCGCCGGTCGCCAGATCGGTGATGTTGGCCACGCCGGCCTTGGGAATCTCGAAGGTCTTGTCGTGCGAGCCGTACTCCTCGGCCTTCTGTGCCATCAGACCGACGTTCGGCACCGTGCCCATGGTTGCCGGGTCGAAGTTACCGTTGGTCTTGCAGAAATTGATCATCTCCTGGTAGATGCGGGCGAAGGTCGATTCGGGCATCACCGCCTTGACGTCCTTCTGGCGGCCGTCGGCCCCCCACATCTTGCCGCCGGAGCGGATCATTGCCGGCATGGAGGCGTCGACGATGATGTCGTTGGGCGAATGGAAGTTGGTGATGCCCTTGGCCGAGTCGACCATCGCCAGTTCGGGCCGGTACTCGTGGCAGGCATGCAGGTCGTCGATGATCTCTTCGCGCAGCGAGCGCGGCAGGTTGGCGATCTTGTCGTACAGATTGACCATACCGTTGTTGACGTTGATGCCCAACTCGCGGAACAGGCCGGCGTGCTTCTTGAAAGCATCCTTGTAGAAGATCCTGACGCAGTGACCGAAGACGATCGGGTGCGACACCTTCATCATCGTCGCCTTCACGTGCAGCGAGAACATCACGCCGGACTTGCGCGCGTCTTCGATCTGCTCTTCATAGAACTCGCACAACGCTTTCTTGCTCATGAACATCGAGTCGATGATCTCGCCATCCTGCAGCGCGACCTTCGGCTTGAGCACGATGGCTTCACCCTCGTTGGTGATCAGTTCCATCTTGACGTCGCGGGCGCGATCGAGGGTCATCGACTTCTCGCCGTGGTAGAAGTCACCGTGCTTCATGTGCGAGACATGGGTGCGCGAGGCCTGGCTCCACTTGCCCATGGAATGCGGATGCTTCTTGGCGTAGTTCTTGACCGCGGCCGGTGCACGGCGGTCGGAGTTGCCCTCGCGCAGCACCGGGTTGACCGCCGAACCCAGGCACTTGCCGTAACGCACCTTGAGCGCTTTTTCTTCTTCGGTTTTCGGGCTCTCCGGGTAATCGGGGATGGCATAGCCCTTGGCCTGCAGCTCCTTCACGCAGGCCATCAGCTGCGATACCGAGGCGCTGATGTTCGGCAACTTGATGATGTTGGTTTCCGGGTCTTGCGTCAGCCGGCCGAGCTCGGCGAGATTGTCGGTGACCTTCTGCTCGTCCGTCAGGTAGTCGGAGAACTCGGCCAGCACACGGGCTGCCACCGAGATGTCGCTGGTCGTCACGTCGATGCCGGCCGGCGCCGCAAACGTCCTGATGATCGGCAACAGGGAGCGTGTCGCCAGCAGTGGCGCCTCATCGGTGAGGGTGTAGATGATCGTCGGACGCTTCGTAGTCATGCATTTCTCCCGTGTTTTATATCGTGGCGCAAAGGCCCTGCGGATACTGCAACCGACCCAGTCTGCCCGATACGCACCGTATCCGCATTCAGGCAAATCAAGGCGAAGGCGTAATTATAATGCCGGATCCTTACACCTCGCTGGCAATCCTATGGTTGACTGACCATCGGCGGCCGGGCGGGGCATGAACCGCGTTCCCGACAGCACTGTGTACCTGCTTCGGCGCGACCGCCGAGTGCTAAGATCGGCACAACCGGCCGTCGGAAGGACACGCCATGGATGCCACTCATGGAGAAAATCAGGTCGCCCAGTCGATCGCCCGGGCACTGATCGAAGGCTTCAACAAGCACTATCGCATCTTTCGCGAGACCAGCCACAAGGCCAAGGGCCTGTTTGAAGCCGGCGCCTGGCAAGCCCAGCTCGATGCGGTACGCAACCGCGTGCAGTTCTACGACGACCGGGTCAACGAATGCGTCGCCCGCCTGCACAGCGAATTCGATGCCGATTCGCTCGACGACGCCACCTGGCAGCAGGTCAAGCTGCATTTCATCGGCATGCTGATCAACCACAAGCAGCCCGAGCTGGCCGAGACCTTTTTCAACTCGGTGTGCTGCAAGATCCTGCACCGCACCTATTTCAACAACGACTACATCTTCGCCCGCCCGGCCATGGCCGTGGAGTACATCGAGTCCTATCCGCCGGTGTACTCGAGCTACTACCCGCGCGACGAGGGCCTGCGGCGCACCGTCCGGCGGATCATCGAAGACTTCGACTGGGAGCGCCCCTTCGAAGACCTCGATCGCGACGTCGATTCGATCCTCCGCGCCGTAGCGGCCTTTCTCGGCCAGTGGCCGGCCATGGAGGTCAACAGCCAGATCCAGGTGCTGTACGCCGCCTTCTACCGCAACAAGACCGCCTACATCATCGGCAAGGCGCTCAACGGGTATCAGGAATACCCCTTCGCGATTGCAGTCCGGCACAACGCGGCCGGCATGCTGTATGTCGACACCATCCTGCTCGAGCCGTGGCGCATCTCGCTGCTGTTCTCGCTCTCGCGCGCCTACTTCCTGGTCGACATGGAAGTGCCCTCGGGCTATGTCGGCTTCCTGCGCAGCATCATGCCCGCCAAGCCGCGCAGCGAGCTGTACACCATGCTCGGCCTGGGCAAGCAGGGCAAGACCATGTTCTTCCGCGACCTGGTGTCGCACCTGCGCCACTCGAACGACCAGTTCATCATCGCCCCCGGCATCCGCGGGCTGGTGATGCTGGTCTTCACGCTGCCCTCCTATCCCTATGTGTTCAAGCTCATCAAGGATGTGTTCGGCAGCTCCAAGAACATGGACCGCGCCACAGTCAAGAAGAAGTACCTGATGGTCAAGCAGGTCGACCGCGTCGGTCGCATGGCCGACACGCTGGAATTCTCCAACGTCGCCCTGCCGCGCGCGCGCTTCCACCCCGACCTGCTCCACGAGCTGAGCACGCTCGCGCCCTCTGCCTTCGAGATCGATGGCGATTCGGTGGTCATCCGCCATCTGTACATCGAGCGGCGCATGACGCCGCTCAACATCTACCTTGAACAGGCCGACGACGCCCAGACCGAACACGTTGTGCGCGAATACGGCAACGCCATCCGCGAGCTGGCCACCGCCAACATCTTCCCTGGCGACATGCTGTGGAAGAACTTCGGCGTCACCCGCTACGGCCGCGTGGTGTTCTACGACTACGATGAAATCGAATACATGACGGACTGCAAGTTCCGGCGCATTCCGCCGGCACCCAATCCGGAAATGGAAATGTCCAGCGAAGCCTGGTATGCCGGCGGCCCACTGGACATCTTCCCCGAGGAGTTCGCCACCTTCCTGCTCGGCAAGCCACGCATCCGCAAGGCGTTTCTCAAGCACCACCGCGACCTGCTCGACACACCATTCTGGCAGGGCGTGCAGGCACGGCTGCGCGAGGGGCATGTGGAGGACTTCTTCCCCTATCCGCCCGAACTGCGCTTTTGCAACCACTCCGCGGATGACGACACGCCGCCCGCGCCGCTCAGCGAATCGTGACGCTATCGCTGCGCTGCGCGCCGCGGTTATCGCGCCAGGACACACTCACCGTCTCACCCGGCGCGCCGCCGGCAAACGAAAACACCAGGTAAGGATCGCGCGACACCGACGGCCCGAAGCGGGCCTGCAACACCACGCGGGTGTTGTGCAGCACCGTCAGGTCGGTGATGTGATGGGCCGCCACCAAGCTGCCATCCGGCAGGCGACGGCGGCCATTTTCCATCGGATGCGTGGCCATCAGCCGCACCTGGGTCACGCCCTCGCTCGCCGTCGCGCGAATCCGGACCGGTTCTGTCATACGCTGCTCTCCCCGCTGCATTCAGCCACAACCACCCTGCACGATCTTGATTTCACGGCGCGCCATGAAAAAACCCCCGGCCGCCTCGACCACGGCAATCACGTGGCTGGTTTGTGCCATGCGGATCCGTGTCTGCACCCGCGGCGACGTGCCCTCGGGCAGGTCGAACACCGCCACCAGCGTGGTCGGATTCTCGTCGGCGAGCAGTGCGATCTGGCGAACACCGGGCAGGCTGGCGCTGACGGTCAGCGATACCATCGATCCGTCCTCGACGATCTCCGCCGCCTCGATACGAACCGCCTCGCTCGCGCGAGCGCCGGCGGCCCTCAGTGCCTGCAGCACCGCCGCCACCCCGCGAATCGCGAAAACCGGTGGCATGTCCGCCGCCGCGGCCGGCAACACGCCCGCCGCCGCCAGCCAAGCCAGCATGCCAACACCCCCGCCCTGCCTGAGCATGCGCCGTCGCGCCTGATCCATGTCCTCTCCCACTCCCGTCATCTCACCCGCGCCCGCGCCACCACAGCCGCAGGCGGTATCATGGCGGCCATTGTAGCCGTGAGCGGGAGATCGAATTGAAACGGATAGCGCCATTGACGCTTGTCTGCCTGTGGGCACTGGCACCGGCAGCCCACGCCAGCAACGCACTCGACGCCGGACGCCTGCTGGCCGCCACCTGCGCCAATTGCCACGGTACCGACGGACGCAGCGTGGGCGGCACCGAAAGCCTGGCTGGCGTGCCCGGCGACAAACTCCTGCGCAAACTCGCCGCCTTCACCAGCGGCGAGAAGCCGGCCACGATCATGCACCAGATCGCCAAGGGCTACACCCCCGAACAGCTCGCGCTGATCGCCGCCTACTTCGCCGCGCAGCGCCCGGACGCGGGGGTGGCACGATGACCAATCGACGTCATTTCCTTGCCGCCATGGGCGCCACCGCGGCACTGGCCGGCTGCGCGCCACTGGGCAAATCGGCCCGCAAGGCCCATGTGGTGGTGGTCGGCGGCGGCTTCGGCGGCGCCACTGCGGCCAAGTACCTGCGCCTGTGGAGCGATGGCAGCGTGCGCGTCACGCTGATCGAGCGCAATGCGCAGTTCATCTCCTGCCCGATGTCCAATCTGGTCATTGGCGGCGCCCAGTCGATGTCCCACATCACGCATGACTACGCCGGGCTGCGCGACGCACATGGCGTGCGCGTGGTGCACGACACCGTCACCGCCATCGACCCCGCCACGCGCGAAGTCCGCCTCGCCAGCGGCGACCGCCTGCGCTACGACCGCCTGCTGTTGTCGCCGGGCATCGACTTCCTGCCCGAGGCCATCGAGGGCCTGGCCGGCCAGGAAGACCGCATCCCCCATGCCTGGAAAGCCGGCGCGCAGACCACCCTGCTGCACCGGCAGCTCGCGGCCATGCCGGACGGTGGCGTGTTTGCCATCCATATTCCCAAAGCCCCTTTCCGCTGCCCGCCGGGGCCCTACGAGCGCGCCAGCCTGGTGGCCGACTACTGCCGCCGCCACAAGCCGCGTGCCAAGGTGCTGGTGCTCGACGCCAACGCCGACATCCAGTCCAAGAAAGGGTTGTTCCTGGCTGCCTGGAGCGAGCGCTACAAAGACATCATCGAATACCGCCCCAACAACCAGCTGCTGGCGGTCGATGCGGCCACGCGCACGGCCGTGCTGGAGTTTGATGAGGTCAAGGCTGATGTGCTCAACGTCATCCCGCCGCAGCGCGCCGGCCGCGCGGCCGACCTGATCGGCAGCCGGCTGACCAACGATCGCTGGGTGGCGGTTGATTGGCAGACGGCCGAGGTGGCCGACGTGCCCCATGTTCACGTCATCGGCGACGCCACCCTGTCTGCTCCGCGCATGCCCAAGTCCGGCCACATGGCCAACCAGCAGGCCAAGGTGGCGGCGGCAGCGATCCTGCACCTGCTGGCCGACCTGCCGCCCAACCCCGCGCCGGTGGTGATGAATACCTGCTACAGCTATGTGGGGCGCGACAGCGCCATGCATGTGGCCTCGGTACACCGCTTCGATGCGGCCGAACACACCTTCGTGCCGGTGGACGGCGCCGGCGGCCTGTCGGCCGTCGCCAGTCCGGCCGAAGCGACGGCCGCGCAGGCCTGGGCGCGCAACATCTGGGCCGACACGCTGGCTTAAACGGAGGCGGCCGCCGTCACCGGCCAGCCGCGCTCCATCACCCACGGCTCGGCCTGCCGGCAGCCGAGCGCATCGCGGATGTAGGCCACCGTGTTCGGCGGCAGGGCGTCGGGTGAGTACCAGTCTAGGGCGTCGCACTTGCCTGGCTCGGCCCGCTGGGGGGCGCCGGACCAGCGGCGGGCGCGCAGGAAGAAATCGATGCGGTTGGTGTCCGACAGGCGATGGACCACGCCCACCAGGTCGAGGTCATCGGGCGCCAGCTGCAGCCCCAGCTCCTCGGCCATCTCGCGTACGGCGGTCATCCGGATCGACTCGCCGGGCTCCACATGCCCGCCCGGCAGGCTGAACTGCCCGTCAAAGAAGCCGGTGTTGGCCCGGCGCATCAACAGCACCGCCCCGTCGCGCGGCAGGATCACGTGCACGCCGGTCGGGATCCCCGCGTGCGTCGCGGTCATTTCGTGCCGGTGCTGCCGAAGCCGCCGGCGCCGCGCGTCGAGGCATCGAACTGATCGACGACGTTGAAGGTCGCCTGCAGGACCGGCACGATGACCAGCTGCGCAATCCGCTCCATCGGCTCGATCTTGAAGGCGTGCTTGCCGCGGTTCCAGGTCGACACAAAAATCTGCCCCTGGTAGTCGGAGTCGATCAGGCCAACCAGATTGCCCAGCACGATGCCGTGCTTGTGGCCCAGCCCCGAGCGCGGCAGGATCATCGCCGCCAGGCCCGGATCGTCGAGGTGGATGGCCATGCCAGTGGGCACCAGCACGGTGTCACCGGGCATCAGCTCCAGCGGCAGGTCGATGCAGGCGCGCAGGTCGAGACCAGCCGCGCCCGGCGTTGCGTAGGCCGGCGGATGGGTCTTGAGGCGCTCGTCGAGCAGGATGACGTCGATCGGATGCATGGGAATTCCTTGAATGGCTCAACGGGCGGCCAGCAGGTCAGCCAGATGCTTGACGATGCTGCGGGCGAGATTGTGTTTGGCGGCGCGCGGCACCGGATGCCGGCCGGCCGCGTCATAGATGACGACCTCGTTGTCGTCCTGCCCGAGGCCGTCCTGTACCAGGTTGCCCACCACCATGGGCAGGCGCTTGTTCTTCCGCTTGCCTTCGGCGTAGGTATCGAGGTCGCGGCTCTCGGCGGCAAAGCCGACGCAGAACGGTGGGCTCGGCCGCGCCGCCACCTCGGCGAGGATGTCGGGGTTCGGCGTCAGCGTGATCTGCATTGCCTCACCCGACTTCTTGATCTTGTGCTCCGCCGCCTCGGCGGGCCGATAGTCGGCCACCGCTGCCACGCCGATGAACACGTCGGCATCGTCGATCACCGACATCACCGCATCGCGCATGGCCAGCGCCGAGTGCACGCTGATCCGCTCGACACCGTACGGCGCCGGCATGGCCACCGGCCCGCTCACCAGCACCACCTCGGCGCCGGCCTGCGCGCAGGCACGCGCCAGCGCGTAGCCCATCTTGCCCGAGCTGCTGTTGGTGATACCGCGCACCGGGTCGATCGCCTCGAAGGTCGGCCCGGCCGTCAGCACCACCTTCCGCCCGGCCAGGCGCTTGGTTTCCAGATGACTGATGACGGCCTCGCACAGCACCTCGGGTTCGAGCATGCGGCCCATGCCCACTTCGCCGCAGGCCTGTTCGCCGGCGTCCGGCCCCAGCACGGTGGCACCATCGGCCACCAGTTGCGCCACATTGCGCTGGGTCGCCGGGTGCTGCCACATCTGGCGGTTCATCGCCGGCGCCACCAGCAAGCTGCAATCGCGCGCCAGGCACAACGTGGTGAGCAGGTCATCGCAGCGCCCCTGCACCAGCCGGGCCATGACATCCGCCGTCGCCGGCGCCACGATGATGCAGTCGGCGTCGCGGGTGAGGTCGATGTGCGCCATGTTGTTGCCCATGCGCGGATCCCACAGATCGGACCACACCGGGTGGCCGCTGAGCGCCTGGAAGGTCACCGGCGTCACGAAGTGCGCCCCCCCTTCAGTCAGCACCACGTGCACGCTGGCGCCGGCCTTGACCATCAAACGCGTCAGTTCAGCCGCTTTGTAGGCCGCCACGCCACCGGTCACCCCGAGAATGATCTTCCTGCCCTTCAGTTCAATCATGACAATCACATATACTGTGCGCTGATTCCAGCCAGAGCGAGGATTGTACTGCATGGCCATCACCGATTGGCCCGTCGGCGAACGCCCACGGGAAAAGCTCATCGAGCGCGGCGCGTCAGCCCTGTCCGACGCCGAACTGCTCGCCATCTTCCTGCGCGTGGGCGTGCGGGGTAAAAGCGCGGTGGACCTGGCGCGCGATCTAATCGGGCATTTCGGCACGCTGTCCGGCCTGTGCCATGCGACGCCGGACGCCTTCTCGTCCTTCCCCGGCATGGGCCTGGCCAAGTACGCCCAGCTGCAGGCGATCATGGAGATCGCCCGCCGCGCCTTGGCCGAGGACATCGGCGCAGGCGATGTGCTCGGCGCCCCCGAAGCGGTGCGGGGCTGGCTACGGCTGCATCTGGGCGCCCTGCCGCACGAAGTCTTCATGGTTTTGCTGCTCGATGCGCAGAACCGCCTGATTCTCGCCGAGACGCTTTTTCGCGGCACCCTCACACAAACAAGCGTATATCCGCGAGAAGTCGTAAAATTCGCGCTCACGCACAATGCTGCAGCGGTGATCCTGGCGCACAATCACCCTTCCGGCAATGCCACGCCCAGCGCCGCAGACCAGTCGCTGACGCGGGATCTGCGCAGCGCACTGGCGCTGATCGATGTTCGGGTGCTCGACCATTTCGTCGTCACCCGGGCGCAGATCACGTCATTTGCCGAAAGCGGACTGCTGTAGGGCCTGTTCCAGAACTTTTGAAAACAAGTCCTTGAATTCTCAGCCCTGAGTGTTGTACACTCGGCGGCTTTTCGAAAACCGATTTCCCTGGAGCACAACCATGGCTCGCGTTTGCCAAGTGACCGGTAAGGCACCGATGGTGGGCAACAATGTTTCCCACGCCCAAAACAAGACCAAGCGTCGCTTTTTGCCGAACCTGCAGTACCGCAAGTTCTGGAGCGAGGCTGAAAACCGCTGGATTCGCCTTCGCGTTTCGAGCGCCGGCCTGCGTACCATCGACAAGAAAGGCGTCGACGTGGTCGTGGCCGATCTGCGCGCCTCTGGCGCCAAAATCTAATCCAGCCCCACTAGACGGAGACTGACATGGCCAAAGGCGGTCGCGAAAAAATCAAGCTCGAGTCCAGTGCTGGCACCGGACACTTCTACACCACCAACAAGAACAAGCGCACGATGCCCGAGAAGCTGGAATTGAAGAAATTCGATCCCGTCGCTCGCAAGCACGTGATGTACAAGGAAACCAAGCTGAAGTAATGGTTCAGCCGCCGGGTTCGCCCAGCCGGTTTCGATCAAAGGCCCGCAACAGCGGGCCTTTGCTTTTCTGTATCAGCGCAAGGCGCGACACAACTCCGGTCGGCAGCCAGGCCAAAAAAAGCTGCCCGAAGGCAGCTTTTTCTAACGCGTTCCGCCTAGGCGGAATCAGCCACGCTGGATGTTCGAGGCTTGCT
>JAWKYX010000062.1:0-15336 GCA_041396265.1 Rhodocyclaceae bacterium | reverse complement strand
CGCCGGTACGGTCAGCAGCTGTGGGCGCTGCGGGTCGTCGAAGTTGTGCAGGTAGCACAGGTCGGGCGGCACGGCGCGGGTGGCGGCGTGTTCCTTGAGCAGGCGGTTGACGATGGCGTGGCGGCCGCTGCCATGCGCGCCGAGCACGAACACATGGTAGCCGGGCTGTTGCATGGCCAGCGCGAAGCGCAGCGCCTCTTCGGCGCGGCCCTGGCCGAGCGAGACGGTGGCGTCGGGCAGGCCGGTGAGTTGCTCGGTGGTGTCGAACGGGAAGGTTGCGGGGTCGCAGATGGTGCGCAGTCGGTGGTCGGGCAGGGCGGACGGGCCGGCCATGGCGCGTGCTCCGGATGAGAGGGAAGGCGCCATGTTAACCGAAGCCGGCGCCGGCCGCGGGCGCCGTCACGCGGCTTACCGGCGTGCCGCCGCTTCGCGCTGGGCCAGCCGCAGCCGGGCGGCGTGCGCCAGCGCCTCGGCAAAGGCCGGGAAGTCGAGCCCGTAGCATGCCTGTGCGGCATGGGCCTGTTGTTGCAGGCGTCGCCAGTCGGGCCGGAAGGCGGGGTCGTTGAAGGCGAACAGCAGGTGGTTGCCGTCGTCGCGGATCGGCAGCACGATGACCCGGTCGTCGAACGCCGACAGCGCCGCGCTGATCAGCCCCGCGTACTGGCCGATGTCGCCGGCCAGGTTGATCACCAGCATGCCGCGGCGGGCCAGGCGGGTCGCCGCATCGTCGAGAAAGCGGGCATCAGCGAGGCTGGGGGCGAGGCCGGCGCCATTGAAGGCGTCGACCAGCAGCACATCGATGCCCGGTGGCGCCGTCTCCAGCCAGGCGGCGCCGTCACCCTGGCGGATCGACAGCCGCGCGTCATCCGGCGGCAGCATGAAGGCATCGCGAAAGGCGATCACGTCCGGGTCGAGCTCGATGACGGTCAGCGCGGTGCCGGGCAGGTGCTGGCGGCAGGCCTTGACGATCGAGCCGCCGCCCAGGCCGATCAACGCCATCCGCCGCGGCCGCGGGATGAACAGCACGAACAGCATCATCATTTGCGTGTACCGCAGCGCCAGCGTGTTGGGCGTGCGGGTGCGCATCGCGCTCTGGATCAGGCGCAGGCTGAAGTACAGCGAGCGGTGCTCGCCGTCGTCGATCACGAAGGGGCGCGCGTACCGCTCGTCGCGCAGCGCGGCGCTGAGCGTGTCGGCATCGGCCTCCGGCGGTTCGAGCAGCAGGACGCGGCCCGGTTCGGTGATGAACGGGCTGGGCAATTCGAACAAGGCAGGGGGCGGCAGCATGGCGGTGACGGGCGGGAGCGACGCGGCCGATTCTAGCGCGTTCGTCGTGTGCGACGGCGGTGGTGGCGGTGACCGGATTCAACCCGGTGCGCTTCGTTGCCGTTAAGACGCAAGGAGTCACACACGTTGCGGCCGCTGCCGCGCTAGATTGGAGTCATGATCGCAACCGCCCTCAAACATCGCATCGCGCTGTGTGCGCTGGCCCTGTTGCCGGTGACGGTGGTGGCCGAGCCCGGTAGCCTCTTCCCCGACGAGGCGCCGGTGATTGCCCGACTGCTCGACGACGGCATCGCCGCCGAGGCGGTGGGCTTTGCCGCCGGCGCCGAGGCGCGTTACTGCTGGGCGGCCCGCTTGGGCAGTGTCGAGGGGCAGTACCGCCTCGGCAAGTTCTACCAGACCCATCGCCGGCCCGGTGTGGGCCCCACGGTGGCCACCACGCTGCTGTCGTTCGCCGCACAGCGCGGCCACCGCGAAGCGCAGAAGCGCCTCGGCGACCAGGCCTCCGGGCGCATCGACACGCCGGCGTGCTTCGAACAGCCGCTCGACCTGGCCGTCATCAAGACGCTCGGGCGCGTCATCTCGCCTCAGGCGGTGCAGCGCTACATCGCCGAGCTGCCCGCCGCCCGTCGCCAACATGCACGCATGGTGCAGCGGCTGGCACCGCGCTTCGGGGTTGACCCGCGCTTCGCGCTGGCCATCGTGCGCAACGAGTCCGGTTTTGACCCCGCCGCCGTCTCGCCCAAGAACGCCATGGGTCTGATGCAGCTCATCCCCGAGACCGCCGAGCGCTTCAACGTGGCCGACGCCTTCAACCCCGAGCAGAACGTCCGCGGCGGTCTGGCCTACCTGCGCTGGCTGCTCGACCGGTTCGACGGCGACATCGCCCTCACCGCCGCCGCCTACAACGCCGGCGAAGGCGCCGTGCAGCGTTACGACGGCGTACCGCCCTACCCGGAAACCCGGGCGTATGTGGACAGGGTGCTGAGCTTCTACCGTGCCAGCCGGCATGTGGCGCCCGGTGCGGGCTGACGCGGCTGCGCTGGCCGGTCGTGTCACAATGTGGCGCAGCGCCATCCCGGCGGCAGGAAGACGATAGCGAAGCACAGGCGAGCATATGACCGATCAGGCAGTGGGCAGCGTGCGTACCGAGATCGCCCAGATCATCGAGGCGCTCGAGACCGGCAAGTACAAGCGGGTGCGCAAGCGCCTGCGGCACATGCATCCGGCCAAGATTGCCAGCCTGATCGAAACACTCGATGACGACCCGCGCCTGGCCGTGTGGCAGCAGGTCGACGCCGCGCATGAGGCGCGCATCCTGGCCCACCTGACCCCCGAGCTGGCCCGGCAGCTGCACAGTGAATCGGGTGAGGCGGTGCCGGCCGACGGCGAGGCGGCCGCCGCCGAGGCGCATCACGCCAGCACCCAGATGCGCGAGGTGCGCGAGGCGCTGACCCAGGGCAAACTCAAGCGGGTGGGCAAGATCCTGCACGGCATGCATCCGGCCAAGGTGGCCGGGCTGCTCGAAGCCTTGCCGCCCAGGGAGCGGGTCGACGCCTGGAGCATGGTCGAGACCGAGCGCGCGGGCAAGGTGCTGAGCTACCTGCACGACGAGAGCTGCGCCGCGCTGGCGCTCGAGATGGACCCCGAAGATCTCGTCGTCGCCGCCCGCCGGCTTGACCTCGACGACCTGGTCGACCTCATCCAGACCCTGCCCGAAGAGACCGGCCGCCAGCTGCTGCACGCCACCGACGCGCGCCACCGCGACAAGGTCGAGTCGATGCTCTCCTACCCGGAAGACTCGGCCGGCGGCCTGATGAACACCGACCACATCGCCGTGCGCCCCGATGTGAAGGCGCAGACCGTGCTCGGCTACCTGCGCCTGCTCAAGACCCTGCCGGTGCAGACCGACAAGCTGATGGTGGTCGACCGCAAGGGGGTCTACCAGGGCGTGCTGCTGCTGAGCACGCTGGTTACCGTGCAGCCCGAGCGACGGGTGGCCGACATCATGGATACCGAGACCCCCGCCATTCCCGTCGATATGGCCGACGACGAGGTCGCCCGCCTGTTCCAGGATCTTGACCTGCTCTCGGCGCCGGTGGTCGACGCGGACAACCAGTTGCTCGGGCGCATCACGGTCGATGACGTGGTCGACCAGATCCGCGAGAGCTCCGAGCGCGCCATGATGAACATGGCCGGTCTCGATCAGGAGGCCGACATCTTTGCACCGGTGCTCACCAGCTCGCGGCGGCGCGCCGTGTGGCTGGGCATCAACCTGGTCACCGCCTTTCTTGCCGCTTGGGTGATCGGCCTGTTCCAGACCACGCTGGAGCGTGTGGTGGCGCTGGCGGTGCTGATGCCCATCGTCGCCAGCATGGGCGGCATCGCCGGCAGCCAGACGCTGACCCTGGTGATCCGCGGCATGGCGCTCGGCCAGGTGGCCGGCGGCAATGCGCGCGCCTTGCTGAGCAAGGAGATGGGTATCGCGGCGCTCAACGGCGTGGTATGGGCCGCGGTGGTGGCCGCGCTGGCAGTGGTGTGGTTTGGCGACTGGCAGATCGGCGGCGTGATCGGCGCGGCGATTCTCATCAACCTGCTGTTTGCCGCCCTCGCCGGCCTGGTGGTGCCGCTGGTGCTCGACCGCCTGGGTATCGATCCGGCGCTGGCCGGCGGCGTGATCCTCACCACCGTCACCGATGTGATCGGCTTCTTCGCGTTTCTGGGGCTGGCGACGGTGGTGTTGTAGACACGGCGGTGTGGCCGGATGAATCCGGCCCTATGACTGCGCGCGCGGCGATGGCCATCGTAGGGCCGGATTCATCCGGCCTTGGCCCTACGACATCTCCCCGCACAACGGCCGGCCGATTTGCGCGCGCACGGCCGCGGCGTCGCCGCCCTCGGCCAACAGCACATGCAGCTTGGCAAAGGCGGCCTCGGGTGTCATGTCGCCGCCCGGCACCACGCCGATGCGGTTGAGCACCGCGCCGGTGGCGTAGGCGCCCTGGGCCACCGGGCCGACCGGGCACTGGCTGGTGTTGAGCACCACCACGCCGCGGTCCACGGCGCGCGCCAGCGTGTCGATCAGCGCGGCGTCGGCGTCGGGTACGTTGCCCACGCCGTAGCTGGCGAGGATCAGGCCGCGCACGGCGGGTGATTCGAGCAGGGCGTCGACCACCCGTGCCGGCAGCCCCGGCCAGATGGGCAGCACGGCCACCGCCTCGGGATCGAACGCCGGCAGCGTGAAGCGGCGTTCGGTCGGCGCCAGCAGGCGCTCGCGGTGGACGGTGATGTCGATGCCGATGTCGGCCAGCGGCAGGCAGTTGGGCGAGTCGAAGGCGTCGAAGGCGACGCTCTTGAGCTTGCGGCTGCGGTTGCCGCGCAGCAGGCGCTGGCCGAACAGCAGGCCGACTTCGCGCACCGTGCCGGCGGCGGCGATCTCCAGCGCGGCGCGCAGGTTGCCGGCCGCGTCGCTGCGCGGCAGCAGCAGCGGGATCTGCGCGCCGGTGAAGATCACCGGCTTGTCGGCGCCGCGCAGCATGAAGGACAGCGCCGAGGCGCTCCACGCCATGGTGTCGGTGCCGTGCAGCACCACGAAGCCGGCGTAGTCGTCCCAGCGGCTGAGCAGCGCCTCGGCGATGTGCCGCCAGTGCGCCGGCTGCAGGTTGGCGCTGTCGATCAGCGGCGCCAGCTCGACGATGTCGGCCGCCGGCGCGCCCGTCGCCCGCAACTGTGCGCCGAGCGCCGCGCCGAAGCCGGCCATCGGCCGCAGGCCGTCGGGCGAGCCGGTCATGCCGATGGTGCCCCCGGTGTGGAGGATCAGCACGCGCGCGTTCATCAGGCGGCGCGCTGCGGGGCGAGCATGGTCTGCGGGCTGAGCAGCAGGTCGAGCTGCATGGCGCTGAGCAGGCCTTCTCCGATCACCAGTTCGCGCACCGTGGCGCCGCTGTTGAGCGCCAGCGCGGCAATGCGCGAGGCGTTGGCATAGCCGATGTGCGGCACCAGCGCGGTGATCACGCCGATGCTGCGGTCCACATGCGCCTGGCACTGCGCGCGGTCGGCGCGGATACCGCGGATGCAACGCGTCTCGAACATGTCGCAGGCGGCGCCGAGCATCTTCAGTGAATTGAGCAGGTTGTAGACGATCAGCGGCTCCATGGCGTTGAGCTGCAGCTGGCCGGCCTCGGCCGCCATGGTGACGGCCAGGTCGTTGCCGATCACCTGGTAGGCGACCTGGTTGACCGCCTCGGGGATCACCGGATTGACCTTGCCCGGCATGATCGACGAGCCCGGCTGCATGGGCGGCAGGTGGATCTCGCCCAGGCCGGTGCGCGGGCCGCTGGAGAGCAGGCGCAGGTCGTTGGCGATCTTGGAGAGCTTGACCGCCAGGCGCTTGAGCACGCCCGAGAACAGCACGAAGGCGCCCATGTCGGAGGTGGCCTCGACCAGATTCGCGGCCGGCACGATCGGCTTGCCGGAGATCTCGGCCAGGTAGCGCACCGCCAGCGCGGCGTAGTCGGGGTGGGTGTTGATGCCGGTGCCGATGGCCGTGCCGCCGAGATTCACCTCGCACAGCAGGCGGCATACGTCATTGAGCCGGTCGATGTCTTCGCCGAGGTTCACCGCGAAGGCCTCGAACTCCTGGCCGAGCGTCATCGGCACGGCGTCCTGCAGCTGGGTGCGGCCCATCTTCAGCACGTCGGCAAACTCGCGGCCCTTGGCCTCCAGCGCGGCCTTGAGGCTGGCGATGGAGGCGATCAGCGGCTCGGTGGCCAGTTGCAGGCCGACGCACACCGCGGTGGGGTAGGCGTCGTTGGTCGACTGCGACTTGTTCACATCGTCGTTGGGGTGCAGATGCTCGTAGGCGCCCTTGGGATGGCCGAGCTGCTCCAGCGCCAGGTTGGCGATCACCTCGTTGGCGTTCATGTTGGTCGAGGTGCCGGCGCCGCCCTGGATCAGGTCGACCACGAAGGCGGCGTGCAGCCGGCCGTCGATGATCTCCTCGCAGGCGGCGATGATCGCCGCCGCCTTGTGCGGGGCGAGCAGGCCGAGGTCGCGGTTGGCGCGAGCCGCCGCGGCCTTGACCATCGCCAGCGCCTGGATGAAGTGCGGAAAGTGGCTGATCGGCACGCCGGTCAGCGCAAAGTTGTCGACCGCGCGCTGGGTCTGGACGCCATACCAGGTGTCGGCCGGCAAGGCCATGTCGCCAAGCAGGTCGTGTTCGATGCGGGTTGTCATGGGGGTCTGTCCGTGGGGTCGGAGAGGGGCCCCGAGGCCGGTGCGGCCCCGGGGTGTCAGGGGTGAAACTCAGGCCGGCTGCAGGCGGGCCTTGGTGTTGCGCTCGAGGTCTTCGGGCTCGATCTCCCAGGCCGTCGGGTCGATGTTCAGGTCGGCGAAGCGCTTGGCGTCGAACACCGGCTCTTCGATGCCCGCGGCGATCTGCGCGTCGTAGTCGCGCATGATGCGCAGGCCCGGCTTGAACAGCATCGCCAGCGCCAGCAGGTTGGCCAGGGCGAGGAAGCCCATGGTCACGTCGGCAAAGGCGAACACCGTGCCCAGGTCGGTGGTGGCGCCCCAGCCGCACAGGCCGACCGCCACCAAGCGGTAGGTGGTGGTCAGCGGACGGTTCTGGTCGCTGAAGTAGCTCAGGCTGTTCTCGCCCAGGTAGCAGTTGTAGATGATGGTGGTGAAGCCGAACAGCATCAGCGCGATGCTCACGAAGATGCGCCCCCACTCGCCCACATGGCCGGCCAGCGAGGCCTGCGTGAGCGCCACACCGCCGATGTCGGTGGCTGCGCCCGGCTCATACACCGTGCCCAGCAGGATGATGAAGGCGGTGCAGGAGCACAGGATCAGCGTGTCGATGAACACCGAGAATGCCTGCACGATGCCTTGGTTGGCCGGGTGCGGCACATAGGCCACGGCCGCCACGTTGGGCGCGCTGCCCAGGCCGGCCTCGTTGGAGAACAGGCCGCGCTTCACGCCCATCAAAATGGCCGCGCCGATACCGCCGCCGATGGCCGGCTCCAGGCCGAAGGCGCTCTTCACGATGAGCGCGATCACGCCCGGGATCTGCTCCAGGTTGAGCACGATCACCGCCACCGCGATCAGCAGGTAGCCCACCGCCATCACCGGCACCAGCACCTCGGCCACCTTGGCAATGCGCTTGACGCCGCCGAACAGGATCACGCCGATCACCACCGCCAGCACCGCCCCGGTGGCCAGCACCGGAATGCCGAAGGCGTCTTCGAACGAGGTGGCCACCGCATACGACTGCAGCGCCGTGAAGCCGAAACCGAAGGTCAACAGCAGCAGCACCGAATACACCGCCGCCAACCAGCCCCACTTGGCGCCCATGCCGCGGGCGATGTAGTGCGCCGGGCCGCCGCGGTAGGTGCCGTCGGGCTCGGCCTTCTTGTAGGCCTGCGCCAGTGTGCATTCAAAGTAGCTGGTGGCCATGCCGATCAGGCCCACCACCCACATCCAGAAGATCGCGCCCGGCCCGCCGAGCGTGATCGCCACCGCCACGCCGGCAATGTTGCCGCCGCCCACGCGGCCGGCCACCGACAGCATCAGCGCCTGGAAGGAACTCAGATGGCCGTGCTGGTCCTTCGAAAACGCCTGATTGGCGCCGAGGATGCGGAACATGCGGCCGAAATAGCGGAACTGCACGAAGCGCGAACCGATGGTGAACCACAGGCCGAGGCCGATCAGCACCACGATCAGCACTTTGCCCCACAAGAGGTCGTTGAGCAGATCAAGCATGACGCAGCCCTCCGCAAGCGGTGAGCCGGCGGGCGGTCGTGCACGGGCAAGGGAATAGGGATGAGTACATGGCAGTCTCCATCTGCGGCTGCAGCCGCTGTTGTGTTTTTCATGCCGGACGGCAAGCCCATTTCAACAACCGATGGGCCACACGACAATTTGACGGAGTGGATCGATGCGTTGCGCATTGGCGCAAAAACTGCGCCATACTGCGCCAGACGCAGTCAATGACGGACACGTATCCGCCCCCGGGAGCCTCCCATGCACGACGATTTCGCGCGCAACCTGCGCCTGCTGTGCAGCTACTACAAATCCATCGCCGAAGTGTGCCGGCGGCTCAATGTGAACCGCCCCCAGTTCAACCGCTACCTCAGCGGCCGCTACCGCCCCTCGGCCAACACCCTGCGGCGCTTCTGCGAATTCTTCGGCGTCGAAGAACACGAGATCCTGCTGCCCAGCGCCCAGTTCGAACGCCTGGTGCAAGTGCGCCCGCGCCACACCCCCGCGCCCGAGTCCACGGCGCCCGAAGCCCCGCACCTCGCCCACCTCAAGGCCATCGGCACCGCCGGGCTCGACAAATACCTCGGCTACTACTTCGAGACCTACCGCTCGATGGCCTGCCCCGGCAAGATCCTGCGCACCCTGGTGTGCCTGGAACAACGCGACGGCCGGGTCTACTACCAGCGCACCGAACGCCTCGTCGAACACCCGCACGAAAAGGCCTACCACGGCATCTACCTCGGCATGGCCCACTTCCTCACCGACCGCATCTTCCTCGCCGACTACGAATCGCTCACCGGCCTGGAAATGACACAGACGATCCTCTTCCCCTCCTTCAAGAACCGCGTCACCCGCCTCACCGGCCTCAAGCTCGGCGTCTCCGGCAGCGGCGAACGCATGCCCTGCTGCGCGCGGGTGGTGTACGAGTTTCTGGGTCAGGCGATTGATGTGCGGCGTGCGCTACGGCTGTGTGGGCTGTATGACGCGGATGATCAACGGGTGGATGCCGCGACACGGGCGGCGGTGGTGAATGATGTGATGCCGGGGGAGTGGCATTTTCGGGGGCGGTTTTGAGGGGGAAACAACCCCTCTTGATGAAGTGCTGCACTTTTCCATGATCTTGGGCCGCGTCTACTTCCATCCAGGGGCCTCAAAAAACCTCACTTTCCTAGAAGCAACCTTCTGTAAATCAGATGCTTATAGCGCTGTTTTTCGTGAATCCGGGAGTTTTCGAGGTGCCCGAAAGTGTCGTTTGCTCATACAAAGTCGAATGGCATATTCTCGGACGATCTTGATCGCGCCAACGAGGAGGCCCCATGTCGTCCTTCGACGCTGCTGGAATGCTTGTTTCGCCCAAAGTTCGGCATCAGCGCTATTCGCACATCGAGCATGGCGCGCTGCAGCGCATTCGCGCCATCGTGGTGCACCAGACCGACTCGGGGTCGGCGCAAGCCACCTTCAACGCCTACGCGGCCGGCGGAAATGGTGCGCATTTCCTGATCGCCAAGGACGGGCGGATCATACAGACGGCCAGCATCAAGATGCGGTGCTACCACGTCGGGCGGCTGATCAAATCGCGTTGCCTCGAGCTCAAGGGCGCGGCGTGCAAGGACGCCGCCATCGCCAAGGCCACGGCATTGGGTTGGGCGGCGCGTATCAAGGCCATCGACCAGATCGAGCGGCAAAAGGCATACCCCGACCGCTTCCCGGTCAATAGTGATTCCATCGGGATCGAGCTGGTGGGGCGCCATCTCGACAGCGCAAGCTATGAGCCACTCACGCCGGCACAGCTCAACAGCCTGCAATGGCTGCTCGACCGACTCTATGCCCACGTGTCGCTCGACAGCGGCGATGTGTTCAAGCACCCTCAGGTGTCCTACAAACACCCCGGCGAGGCGGCAAGCGCGCAATGGCAATGAAGCTCACAACCGCCTTGGCTGTCGCTCTCCTGACGGCCGCTTGCGCCAGCACCTCGGCGCCACTCGATACGGCAAGTCTGTCGGCGGTTTTCGTCAAGGACTTCACCTCCTCCGAGCCGACGGCCTGCACCACCGCCGATGTCGACCTGACGCACAGTGAGGCACACGCCTTTTTCAAACGCGCACGCCAGCTGGATGTCCGCACGCTGAGCGACAACTACCCGGTCGCACCGTGCCGGATCGAGGGCACCTTGAAGGCGGGCAAGCGCCTGTGCGACTGGCAGATCAGCGCGGCAGCGACCGGTGTCATTCGCTGTGATGGTGCGGAGGGTTCTTTGCCTGCGACGATTGCGAGGATTTGTTCGCCCTGGCGGCAAGCGCGCTCGCCAGAAAGCCCCGAACTCGCAGGCCGACAAGCGCAGCGTCTTTCGCCAAATGGCGCCGGCGTCGTCCGAACTGTTTTGCCAAAAGTTCGACCAGACTGAGCCTGTCGCCGCCCATGTCGGCGTGATCTACTCGCGGTGTCCCCGGATGCGCCGCGCGTTGGTTGAGCCTGGCAGCAGGCCGGGTCATTGAACCGCCCGGATGCACAGGTAAACCACAGAGACGCGTCATGCTCCCCTGCAACACCACCCCGGTCCGCGCATGCGGGCCGCGCTTTCATCACCCGACGCTGGCGATGTCGTCGTCGATTCTTTCCATGGTCGTGCGCGCGGTGTCGAATACCGCAGCGGCGATCGCTGACGACACGGAGCCTCAATCATGACGCAAGCTTCGCAACCGACGGCGCAACCACCCGAACATTGCCGCGGTACCGTGGCCGACGACCCCGCCGTGAGCGCTGCCGATGCCTGGAAGGGCGTGGCGGCGGCGGCGGTGGTGGTGTTGTGCTGGTCGGGGTTCAACATCGTGTCGCGCTTTGGCAGCACGGGCGCATTCACGCCCTTCGACATGGCGGCCCTGCGCTACGCCGTGTCGGCCACGCTGGCGCTGCCATTTTTCATCCGCGACATTCCGGTGGCGCACTATCCGCGCTACTTCACGCTGGCGCTCTTCGGCGGCCTGGGCTATGCGCTGTTCGCGTATTCGGGCTTTGCGCTCGCGCCGAGCACGCATGCCGGGGTGTTCGTCAATGGCGGCATTCCGTTCTGGACGGCGGTGCTGCTGGCGCTGACCACCGGTCTGCAGCGCTCGCGCAAGGTCGTGGTGTCGCTCTTGCTGACGACGGCGGGGCTGGTGCTGATCAGCGCCGAGAGCCTGTTCGCGCCGCTGGCGCGCGGGCAGTGGCTGGGCGATGTGCTGTTTCTGTGCGCGGCGGCCTCGTGGGCGATTTTCGGCCTGTTGGTGCGGCGCTGGCAGCCGGGCGCGCGCAATGCGGTGGTCGGCATTGCCGGGATGTCGGCGGCGATCTACCTGCCGATCTATGTCCTTTGGCTGCCCAAGACGATCCAGTCCGCCGCTTGGGGCGACCTCGTGCTGCAAGGCATCTACCAGGGCATGGTGGCGGCGCTGCTGGCCGCCGGCATGTATGCCTATGCCACTGCGCGGCTCGGTGCCAGCCGCGCGTCGATGGCGCTGGCACTGGTGCCGGCGGTGTCGGCCATCGGCGCCTATGCCTTTCTCGACGAGCCGATCTCGCTGCTTGCCGGGGTGGGCATTGTGGTGGTGTCGGCCGGTGCGGGGCTGGGGGCGTGGGCGCCGCGGCGCAAAGCGGCGGCTTGAATGGGACCATGCGCCTGTGCGACTGGCAGATCCGCGCGGCGGCCATCGGAGTGGTCCACCGCGCGGGTGACACGGGTTTTTTGCCTCGACGACTGTGGGCGCTAGCCTGGGGGCGGGCAAGCGACGGCCGAGGCGTCCGCTGGGGCTGCCCCGGCCGTTGGGTCAGGGGTAGAGGCCGCGCTCGGCGCGCGCTTCGAGCACGCGGTGGCAGGCGATGATGAAGGCCGCCGTGCGCAGCGGCACCCGCTTGTCCTGCGACACCTGCCAGATGGCGTCGAAGGCCTGCACCATGATGCGTTCGAGGCGGGCGTTGATCTCGTCTTCGGTCCAGAAGAAGCTGGAGAAGTCCTGCACCCACTCGAAGTACGAGACGGTCACGCCGCCGGCGTTGGCCAGCACGTCGGGCACCACCAGGATGCCGCGGTCGGTGAGGATGTCGTCGGCCGCCGGCGTGGTCGGGCCGTTGGCGCCTTCGACCACCACGCGGGCGCGCATGCGTTCGGCGCGCGCGGCGGTGATCTGCCCTTCGAGTGCGGCCGGAACCATGAACTCGCACGGCAGGGCCCAGAAGTCCTCGATGCCGATCGGCTCGGCGCCGGCAAAACCGAGCAGCGCGCCATGCGCGGCCACATGCGCCAGCGCGGCGGGGATGTCGATGCCGCCTTCGTTGAGCCAGGTGCCGGTGTGGTCGCCGATGGCGATCACCTTGGCGCCAGCTTCATGGAACAGCCGTGCGCCGGTGCCGCCGACGTTGCCGAAGCCCTGCACCACGACCCTCGCGCCTTCGATGGGCAGATGCAGGCGCCGGCCGGCCTCGCGGGCGGTGATGTACACGCCGCGGCCGGTGGCTTCCTGACGGCCCAGACTGCCGCCGAGGGCGATCGGCTTGCCGGTGACCACGCCGGTGGCGGTGCCGCCGCGGTTCATCGAGTAGGTGTCCATCATCACCGCCATGGTCATGGCGTTGGTGCCCACGTCGGGTGCGGGGATGTCGCGGTCGGGGCCGATGATCAGGCCGATCTCGGAGGTGAAGCGGCGCGTGATGCGCTGCAGCTCACCCTTGCTGACGCTCGCCGGATCGACGCGGATGCCGCCCTTGGCGCCGCCAAAGGGCAGGCCGACGGCGGCGTTCTTGACCGTCATCCAGCCGGCCAGGGCCATCACCTCGTTGAGGGTGACGGCCGGGTGGAAGCGGATGCCACCCTTGCCCGGCCCGCGCGACAGGTTGTGCTGCACGCGGTAGCCCTCGTAGTGGGCCACGGTGCCGTCGTCGCGCTCGATCGGCACATCGACGATCAGCGTGCGCTTGGGATGCTTGAGGGTTTCGATCCAGCGCTCCAGCTCGCCCAGATAGGGGCGCACGCGTTCGATCTGCTCGACGAAGCTGGCCCAGGGCTCGGGCGCATGGGGGTTGAGGTAGGACAGCCCGCCGACCGCGGCGGTGAGATCCATGGGGTGGTTCATGCAGGTGTGCTCCGGTGAAAGGACGGCACATTGTGGTCACCGGTGCATGTCGCATGGATGCACATGGTGCATCGGGTTATGCATATGGCGCATAGTCGGCGGCCGGTGCACAAACACGAAAACCGTGCCGGCACGAAGCCCTGGCACGGTGTCGGAACACGGCCGCAGCGACGGCTAGAAGATGGACTTCTGCGTCAGCGTGGTGAGCGTTTCGAGCGCCAGCGAACCGGCCAGCGAGTTGCCCGAGGTCTCCAGCGCCGGCGACCACACACAGATGCCACACTCGCCGGGAATCAGCGCCACGATGCCGCCGCCCACGCCGCTCTTGGCCGGCAGACCGACACGGAAGGCGAAGTCGCCCGCCGCGTCATAGGTGCCGCAGGTGAGCATCAGGGCGTTGAGCCGCTTGGTCGGGCTGACGCCGAGCACCCGCTCGCCGGTGGCGGCGACGCAGCCGTGGTTGGCCAGCAGGGTCATGGCGCGCGCCAGGTCGACACAGCTCATCTCGATCGCGCACTGCCCGCAATAGGCCTCGAGCACCGCCGGCACCGGGCTGTGCAGATTGCCGAAGCTCTTCATCAGATGCGCCATGGCCGCGTTGCGGTCCGAGCAGCCCAGCTCCGACCGCGCCATGCGCCGGTCGAGGCTGAGCCCCGGGTTGCCCGACAGCTTGCGCAGGAACTCGAGCACCGCGTTGGCCGGCACCGCGAAGCGCTGGCACAGGATGTCGGTGATCACCAGCGCGCCGGCGTTGATGAAGGGGTTGCGCGGCTTGCCGTGCTCGTATTCGAGCTGCACCAGCGAGTTGAAGGCCGTGCCCGAGGGCTCGCGGCCAACGCGCGCCCATAACGCATCGCCTTCGGTGGTGAGCGCCAGGATCAGGGCGAAGAGCTTGGAGATACTCTGGATCGAAAACGGCTGGCGCGCGGCGCCGATCTCGAACACCTGCCCGTCGAGCCCGACGATGGCCATGCCGAACTGGTCCGGGCGCACCCGCGCCAGCTCGGGAATATAGTCGGCCACCCGGCCCTGGCCGAGGATGGGCGTGACCTGCGCCAGAATCGCGTCGAGCGCGGCGGCGTAATCGGCGGGCCCGGCCGCCTCGGGGGGTGCCAGCGTCATCGCTCAGCCCCCCTGGACGGCCGTCTGGCCATGCAGGCGATGCCGCAGCCGGCGCAGGCCGAACCAGGCGGTGCCGAGCACCAGCGGCAGCGCCACACCGATCAGACCATCCACGTTCAGCCCGGCCCCCCAGCCCTTGACCGCCTTGAGCCCGTAAGCCGCCAGGCCGACGCCGTAATAGGACACCGCCACCACCGACAGCCCCTCGACCGCCTGCTGCAGGCGCAGCTGCATCGCGGCGCTGTGGCTCAGGCGTTCGAGCACGCGCTGGTTCTGGCCTTCCTGGGCGATGCTGACGCGGGTGCGCAGCAGGTCGTTGGAACGGCTGATCTTGTTGGCCAGCGCCTCTTGGCGCGCCGCCACCGACACACAGGTGTCCATCGCCGGTGCCAGACGCCGCGCCATGAATTCGCCGAGCGTGGGCACGCCTTCGATGCGCCGCTCGCGCAGCTCGCCGATGCGGTCGCGCACGATGCGGTAGTAGGCCTGCGCGGCGCTGAAGCGGTAGCCGCTGTCGAAGGACATCGAGCGCACCCGGGCGGCCAGGCGCGAGATGTCCTGCAGCAGCTGCGCCTCGTCGGCGCCGTCGTCTGCCGCCTGCATCTGCAGGCCGAGCCGGGTCACGTCGGCTTCGATGGCGGTCAGCCGCGAGGCATGGTCGCGCGCCAGCGGCAGCGCCAGGAGCGCCATCAGCGTGTAGGTTTCGATTTCGCAGATGCGCTGCACGATGCGCCCCAGCTGCATCTCGCGCAGGCCGGTGTCGCGCAGCAAGAAGCGCGAGAAGCCGTCGGGGCCGACCTGCAGGTCGGTCCATAGCTCGCCACCGGCCAGCACCCGGCTGCCGACCAGCAGCGGCGCGGGGAAGATCCGGCGCAGGCGCGGGTTGTCCAGCTCGTAGGCCTCGCCCTGCTCGGCCAGGATGTGCGAGGCGACGATGATCTGCCCCGACAGCGCTTCGAGCCAGTCGCGCGGCACATGGCGCATCGGCGTTTCGGCGAAGGCCTCGCCCGACACACCCTGCTCGATGAAGCTGAAGGTGCAGAACTCGGTGTGGCACTCCCAC
>JAWKYX010000061.1:0-15650 GCA_041396265.1 Rhodocyclaceae bacterium | reverse complement strand
CGAGGCAGTCGTCGAGCTGATCCGCAGCAAACTGGCGCCCGACCAGGCCGCTGTCGTCGAACCGTTTGCGCGCAAATACTACAACCAGGTCGACACCGACGACCTGGCCGACCGTGAAGTCGCCGATCTCTATGGTGCCGTGCTGAGCCACTGGCAATTCGCCCGCAAGCATGAGGGCGATACCAAGGTGCGCGTCTATAACCCACGCATGGACGAGCACGGGTGGGAATCGACGCACACGGTGATCGAACTGGTCGGCCCCGACATGCCGTTTCTGGTCGACTCCATCGGCATCGAGGTCAACCGCCAGGGCCTGACGCTGCACCTCATCATCCACCCGGTAATGTCGGTGGTGCGAGACGCCAAGGGTCAGTACCAACGCATGGGCGACAACGGCGAGGCCGATGCGCGCTACGAGTCGATCATCCATGTCGAGGTCGACCGCCGCACCGAAGCGGCCGATCTCGAGTCGATCAAGACCGGCATCGAGCGTGTCCTGAGGGATGTTCGCGTCGCCGTTGAAGACTGGCCGGCGATGACCGAGCGGCTGACTGAGGTCATTGCCGAAGCCGGCGCCAGCACCACACCGGAAGCGCCGGAAGAAGTGGCCGAGGTCAAGGCCTTCCTCGAATGGCTGGCCGACGACAATTTTGTGCTGCTCGGCTGCCGCGATTACGACCTGATCAGCAAGGACGGTGAAAACGAGCTGCGCATCCGCAGCGGTTCTGGCCTCGGCCTGCTGCGCGAAGTCGGCGACAGCAAGCAGTCGATGTCTTTCGCCGCCCTGCCCGCCCAACTCAAGGCACAGGCCCATCTGCCCAACCTGCTGACCATCACCAAATCGAATACCCGCTCGACGGTGCATCGCCAGGGATATCTCGACCACCTCAGCATCAAGTGTTTCGATGCCGAAGGGCGCGTCACCGGCGAGCGCCGCATCATCGGCCTGCTCACCTCCACCGCCTACAACACCAACCCCAAGCGCATTCCGCTGCTACGGCGCAAGGTACAGAGCGTCATCGAGCGTGCCGGGCTGATGCCCAAGAGCCATGCCGGCAAGGCCCTGGCCACCATTCTCGAACAGTACCCGCGCGACGAACTCTTCCAGAGCACGCCGGACGAGCTCTTCAACACCGCCACCGGCATCTTGCGCCTTGGCGAGCGGCAACGCATTCGCCTGTTCGCCCGCAGCGATGCCTACGCCCGCTTCGTCTCCTGCCTGATCTACATCCCGCGCGAAAACTACAACACCGAGCAGCGCAAGCGTATGCAGGCGGTGCTGATGGACGCTTTTGAAGGTGTGTCCTCGGAGTTCGAGGTGCATTTCTCCGAATCCGCCCTGGCGCGGGTACTGATCATCGTGCGCACCAAGGATTCGACCATTCCAGTGTTCGACGTGCGCGAACTCGAGACTCGGCTCATCAACGTTGCCCGGCGCTGGGAGGACGGGCTGCAGAACGCACTGATCGAGCATCACGGCGAAGAGCGCGGCATGCGCCTGTCCCGCAGCTACGCCACTGCCTTCCCCGCGGGCTACCGCGAAGAGTACCCGGCACGTATCGCCGTGCACGACATCGACCTGATGGAGTCACTCGATCCGCGCAGCGGGCTGGGCATGAACCTCTACATCCCGCTGGAGGCGCCGCAAGGCCATATCAACTTCAAGCTCTTTCATGCCGGCTCGCCGGTGCCGTTGTCGAGCAGCCTGCCGATGCTCGAGCGCACTGGCGTCAAGGTCATCGAAGAACGTCCCAGCCGCATCGAGCGGCAGGACGGCTCCGTGGTATGGGTGCACGACTTCGGCATGCAGCTGGCCGGCGTCGAAGAGCTCAATCTCGAGCGCCTGCGCCCGTTGTTCCACGAAGTCTTTGCTCGCGCCTGGTGCGGCGACATCGAAAACGACGACTTCAATCGCCTTACCCTGCTCGCCGGCCTCGACTGGCGCGAAGTGAGCATGCTGCGTGCCTACGCCAAGCACATGAAGCAGGCCGCCTTCACTTTCAGCCAGACCTACATGGAGCAGACGCTGGCCAACTATCCGGCGCTCACTGCCCAGCTGGTCAAGCTGTTCAAGACCCGCTTCGACCCGGCCGACGAAGCCAACCGCGATAGCCGCTGCGAGCAACTGGTCGCCGAAATCAACGCCACGCTCGACACCGTCGCCAACCTCGACGAAGACCGCATCCTGCGCCAGTTCCTGGCCATGATCCAGGCCACGCTGCGCACCAACTTCTACCAGGCCGGCAAGGATGGCAAGCCCAAGCCCTACCTGTCGTTCAAGTTCAATCCCAGCCTCATTCCCAACCTGCCCGAGCCGAAGCCGATGTTCGAGATCTTCGTGTACTCGCCGCGGGTCGAGGGCGTGCACCTGCGCGGCGGCAAGGTCGCCCGCGGCGGGCTGCGCTGGTCGGACCGCATGGAAGACTTCCGCACCGAGATCCTCGGCCTGGTCAAGGCGCAGATCGTCAAGAACGCGGTCATCGTGCCGGTCGGCTCCAAAGGCGGCTTCGTGGTCAAGACGCCGACGCCCGCCGGCGACCGCGAAGCCATGATCGCCGAAGGCGTGGCCTGCTACCGCATGTTCCTCTCTGGCCTGCTCGACGTGACCGACAACCTCGTCATGGGCGCGGTCGTGCCGCCGGCCTCGGTGGTGCGCCACGATGAAGACGACCCCTACCTGGTGGTGGCCGCCGACAAAGGCACGGCCACCTTCTCCGACATTGCCAACTCGGTCGCGGCCGAATATGGTTTCTGGCTCGGCGATGCCTTCGCCTCCGGCGGCTCGGTCGGCTACGACCACAAGAAGATGGGGATCACCGCCCGCGGCGCCTGGGAGTCGGTCAAGCGCCACTTCCGCGAAATGGGCATCAACACCCAGGAAGAACCCTTCACCGTGGTCGGTGTGGGCGACATGTCCGGTGACGTATTCGGCAACGGCATGCTGCTGTCGAAGAAGATCAAGCTGCTCGCCGCCTTCGACCATCGTCACATCTTCTTCGATCCGGACCCTGACCCGGAGACCAGCTGGGCCGAGCGTGAACGCATGTTCGCCCTGCCGCGCTCGTCCTGGGACGACTACGACCGCAAGCTGATCTCGGCCGGCGGCGGCATCTGGCCGCGCAGCGCCAAGTCCATCCTGCTATCCGACCAGATGCGCGCCGTGCTCGACACCGACGCCACCGCCCTGCCTCCGACCGAACTGATTCGCTGCATCCTCAAGGCGCCGGTCGACCTGCTCTACAACGGCGGCATCGGCACCTACATCAAGGCCGCCAGCGAGACCGACGCCTCGGTCGGCGACCGCGCCAACGATGCGGTGCGCGTCAACGGCCGTGACCTGCGCTGCAAGGTGGTAGGCGAAGGCGGCAACCTCGGCGCCACCCAACTCGGCCGCATCGAGTTCGCCCTCAATGGCGGGCGCGTGTGCACCGACGCCATCGACAATTCCGGCGGCGTCGACTGCTCCGACCATGAAGTCAATATCAAGATTCTGCTCAACGGCGTGGTCGCCGAAGGCGAACTGACCGACAAGCAGCGCAACCAGCTGCTCATGGACATGACCGATGAAGTGGCCACCCTGGTACTGCGCGACAACTACTTCCAGACCCAGATCCTGTCGGTCACCCGCACCCGCGGCACCGAACTGATCGACGCCCAGGCGCGCTTCATGCGCCGCCTCGGCAACGCCGGCCGGCTCAACCGCAAGCTCGAGTTCCTGCCCTTCGACGAAGAGATCGCCGAGCGCAAGGCCGCACAAAGGGGGCTTACCTCACCTGAGCTGGCGGTACTGCTCGCTTACAGCAAGATCGAGCTCTACGACGAAGTGCTGGCCTCGGACATCCCCGAAGACCCGTACATCTCCACCGCGCTGATCCGCTACTTCCCGGTCCCCCTGCGCGAGCGTTTCGCGGCGCAGATCCAGCGCCATCCGCTCAAGCGCGAGATCATCGCCACCCATGTCATCAACAGCATGGTTAACCGCGTCGGCGCCACATTTGTCGGCCGGCTCAAGGAAGAAACCGGCGCCACCGCGCCCGACATCGTGCGGGCCTATCTTGCGACTCGCGAGGTGTTCGGACTGGTGTCCGTCTGGGCCGACATCGAAGCGCTCGACAACCAGATCCCCGACGCCGTACAGACTCGCATGATCATCGATTCGGGCCGGCTCGTCATGCGTGGCACCCTCTGGTTCCTCCGCCACCCTGATCTCACCCGCGATCTGAGCACAACGCTGGCCCGCTTCACCCCGGGTGCGCAAGAACTGGCCGATACGCTCGAAGAGGTCGTAGCTTCCGGCTACCGCGCAGAGCTCGAAAAGCTCACCGCCGGCTACACCGAGCAAGGCGTCCCAGAGCCGCTGGCGCGGCGTGTGGCGGGACTCGATGAACTATACTCGGCACTCGACCTGGTGGAGCTGACCAACGAGACCGGCCGCGACCAGCGCACTGCCGCGTCGGTGTATTTCGCCCTTGGCGGCCGCTTCGACCTCCATTGGCTCGGCAGGCAGATTTCCAGCCTGCCCGCGGATACCCACTGGCAGTCGCTCGCCCGCACTGCCCTGCGCGATGACCTCTCGCTGCAGGCGCGCAATCTGGCCGCCAACGTCCTGCGGCTGTCGCCTGACCTGGGCGACCCCGATGAACTGATCAAGGCGTGGGAGACGCAACGCTGCACCCAGATCGACCGCAGCCAGCAGCTGTTCGCCGACATCAAGGGCTCGCCGAGCATCGACATGCCAATGTTGTCGGTCACACTCAGGGAACTGCGCAACCTCGCCTGAGCCCGCGGCGCCAGCGTGCACCACCGGCGCGGCGCCCGGTGGGGCACGCTGGCGCCGGGCAACGGCGAGCGGTCTACAGCCGTTGCCAGACCTGAACGAGGCCGACCAGATGCACCAGGCCCATCACCAGGCAAATGGCAGAAGAAACCACCCAGAACGCGGCGCTATTGCCCGGAAATGCCGGTTTGATCAGCGGGAAGGCCAGCGCCCGGATCAGGTAGATGGCCGTAATGCAGCTCAACACACCGCGCACATACGGCAGCGGCCCAATCACCCCGGCGGCCGATAACGCATAGAGTGCCCAGACACTCAGCACAACGCCAACGACAAAGGCAACGAGACGCGGATACCAGTGCCCCGCCGTCGCCAGGGCGACGATCGGCTCACCGGCCCCGAGCAGCCGGAAACCATTCGCGCCCCAGAAGATGCACAAAAAATGCAAGGCCGCCGCGATCTGGCTGAGCGCGGCACCCATCACGAGCAATGTGTTGTAGGTCATCATCTTCAGGGCTGTCATGTCCGGCCGGCGTGCCGGCCACAACCGCCGCCACCTGCGTGTGGCGGCGATCAGTCCGCCGTCGGCGTCGCCGCTGAGGCGCCGCCCTGCGTCGCCAGCGCATTGGCTTTCGATTGCAGATAGCGGGCGAGCTCGGCAAAGCGCTGCAGGGGCTCAATCCCGGGGTGTCGTCCCGCCTGCTGGGGCAGCGCGTTGACCGACACCGAATGGTGGCGGTCGTCTATGGCAAGTGTCAGCGAGGTGGTCGACGCATCGGCAATCCGCAAGCGGGGTTCGCCGGCCTGCGACAATGCCTGGTCGATGGCGGCCGCGTCGATCTCCAGCGCGCCATACCGTGACACGACGGTATCGAGCAAGGCGGTGGCCTCTGCCGGTGACAGCTGAACCGCCATGCGCGCTCCACCGGGGCGCGGCGCTCTAACACTGGCGAGGCCAGCGGCAGACAGCGTCAGGAGCGGTCCGTCCGCCCGGGGGCGCTGGCCGCCCGAGACATCGAACACGAGGACGAGATCGGGCTGGTCGTCGATCTGGTCGGCGCCAGCGTGGCGCAAGCCGCACCCGCCCACCACCAGTGCAGCGACACAGCATCGGACAAACCAGCGTGAGATCAACGGTGCTCGCACAGCACCCTCCTGTCAAAACAACGGTTGTGAGATTCACGCCGGCGCAGAAGCATCCTCCTGCGCCGGGTCTAGTCGCTGTCGATCAGGCAGCGCGACGGCGCTTGGCAATACCGAGGCCGACCAGGCCGGTGAGCATCATGAACCAGGTTTCGGGTTCGGGCACCGGACTCACAGTGGTGTAGCCAATATCACGGAAGGCCCCCAGCGTGGCGTTGCTGAAGGTCGCATTGGCAACAGCATACGGCGTCATCAGCTCGAGGTCGTTCGTGGCGTTCGGCTGGCTTTGGTCAGCGACGCAATTCGGGTCGCCATTGACCTGGGCGCGCCAGCATTCGCTCCAGTGGCCACCACCATCTTCGAGCAGGATGCTCGACACGTTCTGACCGAACTCCTGGTTGAACGCGGCCACGGCCTGTGCGCCGATGTAGTTGTTGCCGGACAGAACACCGTTCTCGGCGAACAAGGTGCCGAAGCCAAGGGCATGAGCCATTTCGTGCTGAACGGAATCGATGAACTCCTGCATCAGGAACTCACCGCGGGTAAACGGCGTGTCGCCCGGCCCCCAGTCCTGCGAGTCGAACTGCATGAAGCCGCTGGTCGGCAGCGTAAATCCGCCCGAGGTCTGGATGAGGTCGGGGCCGGCGTAGGCCAGCGAGTTGTACTCGCCATCTTCCGGCGCGAACGCAGCCGTGATCGTGAACGTGGGAATGCTGATGTTGCCCTGGTAGCCGGTGATCTTGCTCTCCCAGAACAGGGCGGCGCTTTCGAAGGCGGCCTTTTGTTGCGTCGAGAAGCTGATCGGTGAGCCGGTGCCCCACGAGGGCTGTGTATCGCCGGCTTCTAGAAAATTGATGACGATGTCAAATCCTGGCAAGGCGAGCGCAGGTGATGCGGACAGCGCCATCGTTACGGCGGCGGCTGACGCGAGCAAACGTGTCTTCATGGAAAATCCTTTGTGCTATCGGGCGACGGTGTCGCCATGGGGGCGTAAATTGCTGTTGGATGAATGCCGTCTGGGGCAGGCAGTGCGGATCAGACATGACATCCATCACGATCGCATCAAGCAAATTACATACCGCAAAAGCATATTCCATTCAGAAACAATTGTTTGACATTCTCCACAGGCACGCAGTTGTCATGCGCTGTAAAAGATTTCGACAAATAGCGTTGGCCCGTCACCGGGCAATACCGGCACTTCGGCTGCCCAAAGAGAAACGGAGCGCCAAACACGCTCCGTTTTTCGATCATAAGGCTGCTGCGGCCGGTCACCCCACCCAGCGCCGTGCATTGCGGAACATCCGCATCCAGGGTGAATCCTCGCCGCTACCGGCCGGGTACCACGACATCTGGGTAGTGCGGTGGGTGCGCTCGGGGTGCGGCATCATGATGGTGAAGCGGCCGTCATTGGTGGTGACGCCGGTGATCCCGTCGGGCGAGCCGTTGGGGTTGAAGGGGTAGCGGTCAGCGACCTCGCCGTGGTGGTCGATGAAGCGCACCGCACGAATGACAGCCTCCTTGTCACCCGCCTTGAACACCGCTTGCCCTTCGCCATGCGAGACGACGATGGGCATGCGGCTGCCGGCCATGCCGTCGAAGAAGATCGACGGATTGTCGAGGATCTCGACCTGGCTGAAGCGCGCTTCGAACTGTTCGCTGCGGTTGCGGTGGAAGGTGGGCCAGTGCTCGGCGCCGGGGATGATGGGCGCGAGGTGCGACATCATCTGGCAGCCGTTGCACACGCCAAGAGCGAAGGTATCGTCGCGACCGAAGAAGGCTTCGAAGGCGTCGCGCAGCTTGGGGTTGAACAGGATGGACTTGGCCCAGCCCTGCCCGGCGCCGAGCACGTCGCCGTACGAGAAGCCGCCGCAGGCCGCGAGGCCCTTGAAGTCGGCCAGTGCAAAGCGGCCGTTCTGCAGGTCAGACATATGCACGTCGAAGGCGTCGAAGCCGGCGCGGGCAAAGGCGGCGGCCATCTCGACATGGGAATTGACGCCCTGCTCGCGCAAGATGGCGATGCGCGGGCGCACGCCCGTGGCGATCATCGGCGCGACGATGTCTTCGTTGGCATCATAGGTGAGGCGCACGCTCAGACCCGGGTCGGTGGCGTCGGCGATGGCGTCGAATTCTTCCTGGGCGCAGGTGGCATCGTCGCGCAGGCGGGCGATCTGGTAGCTGGTTTCGGTCCAGGCCTGCTGCAGTTCGATGCGCGATGCCTTGAACAGCAGCTTGGCGTTGCGCCAGACACGGATCTCGTCCTTGTCGTTGGGTTCGCCAATGAAGTGGTACGACAGCCCGGCCGCGCGCAGCGGCTCGGTGAGCCGGGCACGATCGCTGCGCCGGATCTGCACCACGGCGCCGAGTTCTTCGGCGAACAGGCCACCGAGCACCTTGTCGTGGAAACGGCCCTTGAGGGTGTCAGGCTTCTTGTCCAGGCCGTCGACATCGTTCATCCACTCGTCGTAGCAGACGGTGTCGAGCAGCAGCGACAGGCCGCAGTGCGAGGCAAAGGCCATTTCGCACACGGTGGCCCACAGGCCGCCATCGCTGCGGTCGTGGTAGGCGAGCAGCAGGCCGTCCTGGCGGAAGCGCTGAATGAGGTCGAAGAACTGCTTGAGCTGCGCGGGATCGACGTCCGGGGCATGCTCGCCGACGCTGTTGTAGGCCTGCGCCAGCGCGGAGCCACCGAGGCGGTTCTTGTTGTTGCCCAGGTCGATCAGCACCAGTTCGGTGTCTTCGTGCTCGAGCAGTTGGAGCTGCGGGGTGAGCGTGCGGCGCACGTCCTGCACCGGTGCGAAGGCGGTGACGATGAGCGACAGCGGCGAGACCACCTGCTTGTCTTCACCGCCGTCCTGCCAGGCGGTCTTCATCGACAGCGAATCCTTGCCGACCGGGATCGATAGCCCGGCGCGCTGGCAGAACTGTGAGACGGCGGTGACGGTGTCGAACAGGCGGGCGTCTTCGCCGCGGTGGCCGGCGGCGGCCATCCAGTTGGCCGAGAGCTTGATCTGCTTGATGTCGGCGATGTCGGCGGCGGCCACGTTGGTGATCGCCTCGCCGACCGCCATGCGGCCGCTGGCCGGGGCGTCGACGCAGGCCACGGTGGTGCGCTCGCCCATGGCGAAGGCTTCGCCCTTGTCGCCATGGAAGCTCATCGAGGTGACGGCCACGTCGGCCACCGGCACCTGCCACGGGCCGACCATCTGGTCGCGCGCGGTGAGGCCGCCGACGCTGCGGTCGCCAATGGTGATGAGGAAGTTCTTCGAGGCCACGGCCGGCATGCGCAGCACGCGACGGCAGGCGTCGTCGAGCGTCATGTCGGTCACGTCGAAGGGCGGCAGGAACACCGCCCGACGCGACACATTGCGCGTCATCTTCGGCGGCTTGCCGAGCAGCACCGACATGGGCATGTCGACCGGTTTGTTGTCGAACTGCCGGTCGGTCACGGTGAGCTGGCCATCGTCGGTGGCCACGCCGACCACCGCAAACGGGCAGCGCTCGCGTGCGCAGATGGCGCGGAAGGCGTCGAGCGATTCGGGGGCGATGGCCAGCACGTAGCGCTCTTGCGACTCGTTGCTCCAGATTTCGCGCGGGCTCATGCCCGGCTCTTCGATGTGGATCTCGCGCAGCTCGAATCTGGCGCCGAGACCTGCCGAATCGGCCAGCTCGGGCATGGCATTGGAGATGCCGCCGGCGCCGACGTCATGGATCGACAGAATCGGGTTGGCTTCGCCCTGCTGCCAGCAGCGGTCGATGACTTCCTGGCAGCGCCGCTGGATCTCGGGGTTGCCGCGCTGCACCGAGGCAAAGTCGAGGTCGGCCGCATTGGTGCCGGTGGCCATGCTCGAGGCCGCACCGCCGCCCAGGCCGATGAGCATGCCCGGGCCGCCGAGCTGGATCATCAGCGTGCCGGGGGCGAACTGCGTCTTGAACGACTGCTCGGCCTGGATGTTGCCCAGGCCGCCGGCGATCATGATCGGCTTGTGATAGCCGCGCACCTCGCCCTGCACTACCTGCTCGAAGCTGCGGAAATAGCCGGCCAGGTTGGGGCGGCCGAATTCGTTGTTGAAAGCGGCAGCGCCGATCGGGCCTTCGATCATGATGTCGAGTGCCGAGGCGATGCGGTCCGGGCGGCCATAGGGCTTTTCCCACGGCTGTTCGAAACCGGGGATGGCGAGGTTCGACACCGAGAAGCCGGCCAGACCCGCCTTGGGCCGCGAGCCGCGCCCGGTGGCGCCTTCGTCGCGGATTTCGCCGCCGGCACCAGTGGCCGCGCCCGGGAAGGGCGAGATCGCCGTCGGGTGGTTGTGGGTCTCGACCTTGGCGAGAATGTGCTGTGTTTCGGTGCGGAACTGCCACTGGCCGTCTGCGTTCGGATACAGCGCATCGACCGCTGCGCCTTCGATCACCGAGGCGTTGTCGGAGTAGGCCACCACGGTGCCCTCGGGCTGCGCCTTGTGGGTTTCGCGGATCATGCCGAACAGCGTTTTCTCCTCCGGCCGGCCGTCGATCACCCAGTCGGCGTTGAAGATCTTGTGACGGCAGTGCTCGGAGTTGGCCTGGGCGAACATCATCAGCTCGACGTCGGTCGGATTGCGGCCGGCGCGGGTGAAGTTGTCCACCAGGTAGTCGATTTCATCGTCCGACAGCGCCAGACCGAGCTCGCGGTTGGCCGCCTCGAGCGCGCCGCGACCGGCACCGACCACGTCGACCGTGGTCAGCGGCTGCGGGCTGTAGTGATGGAACAGCGCCTCGGCCGCTTCCATGCTGTCCAGCACCGACTCGGTCATGCGGTCATGCAGCAGCGGCAGGACCGCCGCGCGCTGCTTGCCCAGTCCGCCCTTGGCCATCACGGTGTAGGCAATGCCGCGCTCGATGCGCACCACGGCGTCGAACCCGCACTGATGAGCGATGTCGGTAGCCTTGGACGACCACGGCGAGATCGTGCCCAGGCGCGGCGTGACCAGGATCAGCTCGCCCTCGGGCGGCGCGTCGCTGGCCGGATGGGCGCCAAGCAGGTCGATCAAGCGGCTCATGGCCGTATCGTCCAGCGCGTCGTTCAGTTCGATGAAGTACTGAAACTCGGCATGCACGCCATGAAAGCGCGAGATGACGCGGCCAAGGGTGTCGCCAAGGCGGGTCAGGCGGGGTGCCGACAGCGCCGATGCGCCGCGGAGAGTGAGGATTTCAGTCATGTGATCGACGGGGACAGGCAGAGGTGAGTTGCGTCACGCCCGTGGGCGGCAGCGGCAAAAAACGAAGGCGGAATTATACCTGAGCCGCGCGGCCCTTACGGGCAAGGATGCGCCGCCACACGACGACAGGCGCCTCGGTCGGCTCGCCAGCGGCGGCTTAGGCTAGAATTCGCGTTTTAGCCTCGCAACCCGCCCCTCCATGACCTCTTCCCCGGCGTCTGCAACGTGCTCGCCCGGTTGGTGCATTGCGCCGCCGCTGGTGCTCGGGCTGACCGCCGCCGGCATGGTGGTGAGCGGCGCCAATGTGACGGCCTTCGTCGTGCTCAACCAGTGGACGAGCACCCTGCCCGACGGCCTGTGGGCCACGGTGACCGACACGGCGAGCGTGTTGTCGGCCGGTGCCGTGCTGGCGCTGTGCCTGCACCGCGCACCGCAGGCCGTCGTCGCCGCGGTGATGGCCTGGCCGGCGGGCATTGTGCTGGTGCGCGGGCTCAAGGCGTTGATCGACGCGCCGCGCCCGCAGGATCTCATCCCTGCCGAGGGCTTTCACCAGATCGGCGTCACCCTGTCGGGCTACAGTTTTCCATCGGGCCACACGGCGACCGCGTTTACCGTGCTCGCCGCGTTGTTGCTGACCACGCCGGCCTGTCGCCGTGCCTGGCCGGCCACATTTTTGCTCGCCGCCGGCGTGCTGGTGGCGCTGTCGCGTATCGCCGTCGGCGCCCATTGGCCCGGTGATGTGTTCGCCGGGGCGGCACTCGGCTGGCTGTGCGCTGTCATCGGCCTGCGCTTGTCACAGCGCTGGCCGCTGTGGCGCTCGCGCCGTGTGCTGGGCGTGTTGGCCGTGGCGGGGATTGTCGTCAGTCTCGCCAGAGTATTTTTTGAGACGGGCTATCCGCAAGCACAACTGTGGTCCTCCGCCCTGGGGCTGGCCGGCCTGCTAGCGGCCGGCCTTGCACTCAAGGCGCTATGGAGCGCCCGGTCGTGAAGCGCGCCCTGGCGGTGGTGCTCACCCTGGCCCTGGTGGCGTGGTTTGTCGCCGCAGGCCAGTGGTCCGCGCTCGGTGCGCTGGTGCGCGAGACCCCGGTGAGTGCGCTCGCCATCGCCGCGGCCGGCTTTGCGCTGAGCTATGCCTTGCGCGCCTTGCGGGTGTGGGACGAGTTCCGCCACGACGCGGCCGGGCGCTTTGGCACCTGCCTGCGCATCGTGCTGATTCACAACGCGATGGTGAACATCGTGCCGTTTCGCGGTGGCGAGGCGGCATTCCCGATTCTGCTGGCGCGGCATTTCAGCACGCCACTGGGCCGCGCCGTGGCCTCGCTGGTGTGGTTCCGGCTGCAGGATGCCTTCGTGGTCATGGCGCTGGCCATGGCTGTGTGGCCGGGCTTGCCCGTGTGGTTGCGCCTGCTCGGCATCGTCGCGGTAGTGGCGACGGCGTTTATGCTGCCACGCTGGGCGCGCCGCGCACACGCCTGGCATGACGGCGGCCCGTGGCAGGCCCGCCTCGGCAAGCTGCGCAACGCCTTTGCCGAATCGACCCGCCACGCTCGCTTCGGCTGGCTATGGACGATCGCCAACTGGTCGGTCAAACTGGCAGCCCAGGCTTGGCTGCTGTCGGTATTGCTTGGCGCCTCCACGCTGATCGGCGCGGCCGGCGCGCTCGGTGCCGAGCTGGCCGCCATTTTGCCGGTGCAAGGCGTCGCCGGCTTTGGCACCTATGAAGCCGGCGCGGCAGCGGCATTGCTGCCCAATGGCATTGATTTTGAAACCGGGTTGCAAGTGGCGCTTGCCCTGCATCTGTTCGTTATCGCGTGTTCGAGCATCGCCGGCGCCCTCGCCTGGCTGGCCGGCCTGAGCATGCCATCCGCCCCCAAACAAGGCATTGACCGTCAATGAATACCTCTCCGCTGCCGCACGCTGAACCGCGCATCCCCGACAACTTGCCCAAGCACCGCCTGTCGGTGGTGGTGCCGATGTATAACGAGGCGGAAAACGTCGAGCCGCTGCTCGAGCGCATTCACCTGGCACTGGGCCCCTACCCCTGGCCCTGGGAAGTGGTGCTGGTCGATGATGGCAGCTCCGACGGCACGCCGATGGAACTCGAACGCTGCGCAAAAAAGTATGGCTCGCATGTGCGCGTCGTCGTGCTGGTGCGCAACTTCAAGCAGACCGCAGCCATGCAGGCCGGGCTGGATGCCGCCCGCGGCACCGTGATTGCCACCATGGACGGCGACCTGCAGAACGATCCGATCGACATCCCGCGCATGGTCGGCCGCCTGCTGGCCGAGGACCTCGACCTGGTTGCTGGCTGGCGCAAGGACCGCCAGGACGGCCTGTGGCTGCGCAAGATTCCGTCGCGCATCGCCAACCGCCTGATTGCCCGCCTCACCGGCGTCCAGCTCAAGGACTACGGCTGCAGTCTGAAGATCTTCCGCGCCAGCGCGATCAAGAATGTGCGCCTGTATGGCGAGATGCACCGCTTCATCCCGGCCTGGCTCGCCACCGTCACCACGCCCAAGCGCATCGCGCAGGAAGTGGTGGCCCACCACCCGCGGGTGTTCGGGCAGTCGAAGTACGGGATCTCGCGCACCTTCCGGGTCGTGCTCGATCTGGTGTTTGTGTACTTCTTCATGCGCTACCGGACGCGACCGGGCCACTTCTTTGGCGGCATCGGCATTGCGCTCGGCGGTCTGGGCGGCCTGATCCTGACCTACCTGATGGCGCTCAAGGTCTTCTTCGGAGAATCCATCGGGACCCGGCCGCTGCTGTTCGGTGGCTTCTTCCTGGTCATCGCCGGCATCCAGATGGTGACCTCCGGCGTGCTGGCCGAATTGCTGGCGCGGGTGTACTTCGAATCCGGCATCACCAAGCCTTACCTGGCGCGGCCGACCAAGGAGCTGTCGGACGCTGCCGGCTGGGCGCAGACCCCCGAGCACCACGAATGAGCGAGTCGAACGCCCATCCACGCCGGCTCATCGGCTGGCTGGTCTTTCTCCTGCCGCTGATCAGCTACCTGGCGTTCCTGGGGTCGTATCCGCTGTTCGATGTGGACGAAGGGGCGTTCTCCGAAGCCACCCGCGAGATGTTCGAGCGAGGCGACTTCCTGTCCACCTACCTCGACGGTGAGCATCGCTTCGACAAGCCCATTCTGATCTACTGGCTGCAGGCGCTGGCCTACCTGGTGCTCGGCCCGTCGGAATGGGCCTTCCGCCTGCCCTCGGCGCTGGCCGCCATCGGCTGGAGCTACGCCACCTGGCAGTTCGCCCGCGAGCGCTTCGGCGCACAGACCGCGCTGGCCGCCCTGTTGGTGGTCAGCACCGCCATCGGCCCCTTCGCCATCGGCCGTGCAGCCACCGCCGACGCCCTGCTCAACCTGTGGCTGGCGCTGGCCCTGTTCGACGCCTGGCGTCACCTCGAGTCCGGCCGCCGGGCGCCCCTGTTGCGCACCTATGTGTGGATCGGCCTCGGCGTACTCACCAAGGGGCCGATCGCCATCATCCTGCCGATCGCGGTCACCTTTCTGTTCTGCGCCAGCCGCCGCCAGTGGCGAACCTGGCTCAAGGCCATCAGCGACCCCATCGGCTGGGTCTTGCTGGTGGTGCTGGTCGTGCCTTGGTATGCCGCGGCGCTGGGCATCCATGGCCAGAAATTCATCGACGGCTTCATCCTCAAGCACAACGTCAAACGCTTCACCGGCACGCTCGAAGGCCACGCCGGCAGCATGTTCTACTATGTGCTTGCCGTGCCGCTGCTGCTGCTGCCCTGGACCGGCCCGCTGTTCGCCGCCTGCCGCCAGATACCCAAGGACCTCGCCACCGGGGTGCGACGCTACCTGTGGATCTGGGCCGTCTTCGTGGTGGTGTTCTTCAGCCTGTCCGGCACCAAGCTGCCGCACTACGCGCTGTATGGCGCCACGCCGCTGTTCCTGCTCATTGCCGCCCACCGCTTCGACCACGGCCGCACCTGGGCCCACGCGATCGCGCCGACGGTGTTGTTTGCCCTGTTCGTGAGCGCCCCGCCGCTGCTCGGCTTCCTGGCCGAAAGCGACGCCGGCAATGCCTTCTATCGGGCGCAACTGTCGCGCGCCATGGATCTGGCCGGCTGGCCCTACTACGCCGTCACGCTCGGCGCGCTGGGCCTGTGGCTGGCGCTGCTGACCAGCAAGGCGACGGGCACCTGGCGCAAGATGGCCTTTGCCGCCGTGCTGCAGGTCGTGGTGCTGACCAGCACCGTGGTGCCCTACCTGGGCGAAGTGTTGCAAGGCCCGGTGCGCGACGCCGGCCTGGCGGCGCGTGCGCTGGGCGAGCCGGCCGTACGCCTGCGCTTTGATGCGCCAAGCTTCAGTGTCTACGCCCAGTCGCCCACGCCGTCGCGTGTGCCCGAGGCCGGCGGGCTGGTCATTACCCGTATCGACCGCGTGCCCGAAACCGGCTTCGACACCGTGTTTGCCGAAGGCGGCGTGGTTCTCTTGCGCAAGCGTATCGAATGAATACGGCGCAGTCCTTCCGCCTGCTGCTGCTCGTCGCCATGGTGCTGAC
>JAWKYX010000060.1:0-18299 GCA_041396265.1 Rhodocyclaceae bacterium | reverse complement strand
TGCGCCACCAGCGCGGACTCGATTTCCATCGTGCCCATGCGGTGACCGGAGACGTTCAGCACGTCGTCGATACGGCCGGTGATGGTGAAGTAGCCGGTCTCGACGTCACGAATCGCACCGTCGCCTGCCAGGTAGTACTTGCCCTGGAAATCGGCCGGGTAGTAGGAGGACTTGAAGCGCTCCGGGTCACCCCACACGGTACGGATCATCGACGGCCACGGACGCTTGACCACCAGGATGCCGCCCTGGCCCCAGGGCACTTCGGTGCCGGTTTCATCGACCACCGCGGCCTGGATGCCCGGGAACGGCAGGGTGCAGGAGCCCGGCACCATCGGCGTAGCGCCCGGCAGCGGGGTGATCATGTGGCCACCGGTCTCGGTCTGCCAGAAGGTATCGACGATCGGGCAGCGGCTCCCGCCGATGTTCTCGTAGTACCACTCCCACGCGGCCGGGTTGATCGGCTCGCCGACCGACCCGAGGATACGCAGGCTGGACATGTCGTACTGCTTGGGATGCACGGCTTCGTTGGCATCGGCCGCCTTGATCAGCGAACGGATGGCCGTCGGCGCAGTGTAGAAGATGCTGACCTTGTGGTTCTGGATCATCTTCCAGAAACGCCCGGCGTCCGGGTAGGTCGGCACGCCTTCGAACACCACCTGGGTCGCACCGCAGGCCAGCGGGCCATAGGCGATGTAGGTGTGGCCGGTGACCCAGCCGATGTCGGCCGTGCACCAGAAGACATCGTCCGGCTTGATGTCGAAGGTGTACTGCATGGTCAGCATGGCATGCAGCAGGTAGCCGCCGCTCGAATGCTGGACACCCTTCGGCTTGCCCGTGGAGCCGGAGGTGTAGAGCAGGAACAGCGGATGCTCGGCACCGACCCACTCGGGTTCGCAGGTATCGGCCTGCTCGGCGAGGATGTCGTTCAGCCACACGTCGCGGCCGGCCATCATGTTGGTGTCGGCACCGGTGCGCTTGACCACCAGCACTTTCTTGATCGACTCGCAGCCACCCATGGCCAGCGCTTCGTCAGCGATCGGCTTGAGCGGGAGCGCCTTGCCACCGCGGAACTGGCCGTCAGAGGTGATCAGCGCCACGGCGCTGGAGCTTTCGATACGATCGCGCAGCGACTGGGCCGAGAAACCGCCGAACACCACCGAATGGGTGGCGCCGATGCGGGCGCAGGCCTGCATGGCAACGATGCCTTCGATCGACATCGGCAGATAGATGACGACGCGGTCGCCCTTGGCGACACCCGAGGCCTTGAGCGCGTTGGCCATCTTGCAGACGCGGCCGAGCAGGTCCTTGTAGGTCACCTTGGTGACCTGGCCGTCGTCGGCCTCGAAGATGATCGCGACCTTGTCGCCCAGGCCGTTGTTTACCTGGCGATCGATACAGTTGTAGGAGACGTTCAGCTCACCGTCGTCGAACCACTTGAAGAACGGCGCGTTGGATTCATCGAGCACCTTGGTGAAGGGCTTCTTCCAGTCGAGGAGGTTGCGGGCATGGTTCGCCCAGTAACCTTCGTAGTCGGTCTCGGCCTGCTTGACCAGCGCCTGGTAGGCCTCCATGCCAGCGACGGCGGCATTCTTGACCAGCGACTCGGGCGGGTAGTACAGCTTCTGGGCGTTGTCGGACATCTCTCACCTCTCCTCAATTCACGGAATCGAAATTCGGTTACTTGCTCCAGCCTGCGGCGAAGCAATCAACAGACATTACCATCGGCAACATGCTTCAACACAGCCTGCCACCGAGAACAGGCCGCATTAAAGAAGATCTATCTTACACAGGACTTACACCTGCGTGGCACTGCAACACGAAGCCCGTCACCGCGCGGTGTTAGAATCTCGCCCGACGCCACGACGCCGGCCCGGACGATCCGTGGACGCATCATGGCAGGGCTGCCGAGTGGTGTGCCTGGTAAATCGAGGAACGGGATGAAACCGATGGATTTTCATTCGTGGCAAGGCGCGAGCCGCAGCAACAGCGGCGTCTGTTGCGCGGGTTCGCAACACCACCACGGGCGAAAAGGCATGTTTTCATGTTCCGATTTTTGCGACGCACACCACTAGCCCGCAGCGCCTGCCTTTCTCTGTGAGGGAGCCCACCATGAGCACAATCAAGCAGGAAGACTTCATCCAGTCCATCGCGGACGCGTTCCAGTTCATCAGCTACTACCACCCGCTGGACTACATCCAGGCACTGGGCGAAGCCTATGAGCGCGAGGAATCGCCGGCCGCCAAGGACGCCATCGCGCAGATCCTGACCAACAGCCGCATGTGCGCTGAAGGGCACCGCCCCATCTGCCAGGACACGGGCATTGCGGTGGTCTTCCTCAAGGTGGGCATGAACGTGCGCTGGGACAGCACCCTGAGCGTGCAGGAGATGGTCAACGAAGGCGTGCGCCGCGCCTATACCGACCCCGACAACACGCTGCGCGCCTCCGTGCTGCTCGACCCCGCCGGCGCGCGCAAGAACAGCAAGGACAACACCCCGGCCGTGGTGCACTACGAGATCGTCGAGGGCGACACCGTCGACATCACCTGTGCGGCCAAGGGCGGCGGCTCCGAGAACAAATCCAAGATGGTCATGCTCAACCCCTCCGACTCGATCGTCGACTGGGTGCTCAAGACCATCCCCACCATGGGCGCTGGCTGGTGCCCGCCGGGCATCCTCGGCATCGGCATCGGCGGCACGCCTGAAAAAGCCATGCTGCTGGCCAAGGAATCGCTGATGGGCCATGTGGACATCCAGGAACTGCAGGCCCGCGCAGCCAAGGGCGAAGCGCTGAGCCGGGTCGAAGAACTGCGCCTCGAGATCTTCGACAAGGTCAACGCCCTGGGCATCGGCGCACAAGGCCTGGGCGGCCTGACCACCGTGCTCGACGTCAAGATCCTCGACTACCCGACCCACGCCGCCTCGCTGCCGGTCGCCATGATCCCCAACTGTGCCGCCACCCGCCATGTGCACTTCGTGCTCGACGGCACCGGCCCGGCCCACCTGCAGGCCCCACGTCTCGAAGACTGGCCGGCCGTCACCTGGCAGGCCGACACCAACGTCGCCACTCGCGTTGACCTGAACACGCTGACGGCCGACGAAGTCGCCTCGTGGAAACCCGGCCAGGTGCTGCTGCTCAACGGCAAGATGCTCACCGGCCGTGATGCGGCGCACAAGCGCATCGCCGACATGCTCGCCAAGGGCGAGAAGCTGCCGGTGGACTTCACCAACCGCGTCATCTACTACGTTGGCCCGGTCGACCCGGTGCGCGACGAAGTCGTCGGCCCCGCCGGCCCCACCACCGCCACGCGCATGGACAAGTTCACCCGCATGATGCTTGAGCAGACCGGCCTCATCGCCATGGTCGGCAAGGCCGAACGCGGCCCGGTCGCCATCGAGGCCATCCGCGACAACAAGGCCGCCTACCTGATGGCCGTCGGCGGTTCGGCCTACCTGGTCTCCAAGGCCATCAAGGCCTCCAAGGTGGTCGGCTTTGCCGACCTGGGCATGGAAGCGATCTACGAGTTCGACGTGGTCGACATGCCGGTCACCGTGGCGGTCGATGCCACCGGCGAGTCGGTGCACAACACCGGCCCGAAACAGTGGCAGGCCAAGATCGGCAAGATTCCGGTCGTGGTCAGCTGATCGCCCCTGGCGGCACGCAGAAATAATGCCTGGCACTTGCCGGGCATTTTTCTAGGTGCGGGGCCGCGCGCGCCCAGCCAAGCCGGCAGGATCAGCGCCGCTCCGGGGCCGACTCCGCCACACGCTCGGCGGCCGCATCCACCTTGTCGCGATAGGTCTCCAGCAGGTTTTCCAGACGCACCCGGCCAATGCCGGTAAAAGGCTCGCCCTCCCCCAGCACATCGAACACGCCTTTGTTCTGGTAGGCGGCGAGCAGGTCGTCCGCCACGCTCACCAACTCGCCGTTGTGCGCCTGGCAGGTCGCCAGCGCCGCATCGGTATCACGCAAACCCGCCTCGGCCGTGCGCCGCCCGGCCACCTGGGCATTCAATTCGGTTCGTACCGCCGCCAGCAGTTCCCGGGTTTCCGTCAGGGCGGATTCGACCGTCGTCAATTTACCCTCCAGCGCCCCGTTGTCCTGCCGCAGACGCGACACCGACGCCGCCGCTACATCACGACGGCCCATCGCCTCATCCAACGCGGCCTGCAATTCGACTTGGCGAGCCCGCGCCGCTTCGGCATCGGCCTTGGCAGCATCCGCGCTCTGCTGCGCATCGCGTGCGGTCTGCATGGCCTGCCTGACTTGCAGGCGTAGCTGGCGCAGCTGGGCATCTGCCGACCCTTGGGCAAGCACGGGCGGCATCAACAGGCCGATACACATCGCCAGGAAAACGTGTCGCAACATGATCATTTGCCTCAGAACTTGACCGCAAGGTCGAGCTGGAGGGTGTCGACGCCGAACTTGTGGCCATCCACCAGCGTCGGCGAGGCAATGGTATCAGCACTGGTGTACTTGAGCCCCAGCGTCGTGCGGTCGTCCCAGCCCCAGTTGAAGCCGAGGGTATAGCCCTTGAGGTTGGTGCCGCCCAAACCGAAATCGGAGTCGTTGAAGGCGTCTGGCATGGCGTCGCTTCCGATGCGCTTGTAGACGAGATAGGCATTCCAGTCGCCGCGCAATTTGATGCTCGGCATGCCTACCGTCGCCCCCAATCGCCAGGCCGTCGCACTCGCCGCGTTGCCCAGGTCGCGCCCGGTTCGGCGGCGGATCTCGGCACGATCGAAGGCGGTGTTGATCACATAGTCAGCCGACAACAACACATGCACCGGATCCCAGTACCCCAGGTCCCACACGCCCGTGAGGTTGAGCGGGCGGAACTTCGAGGCCAGACCGAAGTAGTAGGCCTGATTGCTGTCCACGCTCGCATTGGTGGCGAACAGCGTATTGCCCTTCTGGCGCAGACCCCTTTCGTATTGCGAGCTGCCATAGTCGGCCGTCACCGGCTTGGTGCTGAAGGTGTCGTAGGCGCTGTCGGGTTCGCGGTTTCCTTCGAAGTGACGGAACTCATAGGCCGCCAGGCCAACGCGCATGCGGTTCATCGGCGAGCGGATCCAGGTGGCGCCCAACTGCACGCCGACCAGGCTGCGGCCATCCGGTGTGGTCGGCTCGCTCTCGCCCTTGATCGGGAAGTAGCCGACCGTGGCAAAGGGGCGCAAGGCACCGGCGCTCTGCGACTGCCAGCTGGCCGAAACCCCTTCGAAATTCAGATCGTCGTCCCACATCAGATCGGTCGACAGCCACGGATTGGGGATGCGTCCGCCGGTCAGCGTCAGCGATTCATACGGCGTCAGACGCAGGTAGGCGCGATCGACGACAAAGGAGTACTTGTTGAGGTTCTGGCCCAGCGTCTGGTTGGTGGACACCCGGTCACCGGTATTGCCGGTGGCCAGCCGCAGGCCGGCGCTGACCTGGCCGGAAATCCGCGCCAGCACGCCGAGCCGCGCCCGCACCCGCCAGCGCGCCTGGTCGTTGAGCGTGTTGCCGGTCGGCACACCGTTGCCGTCGACCAACGAATAGTCCGGCGCCCGCGTGGCCGAGGCCAGCGAGCCCTGGTCGGCGGCCAGCACATAGTCCCGCGGGGCGGTATTGTCCGAGGCGAAGTTGTCGGTCTGGTAGCGCAGCCGGATGTCCCCCTCGAAGCTGATGCGGCTGGCCCAATCCGGCATCGCATTGGGCGTCGCCCACCCCTCTTCGCGCGCCTGGGCCATCACCTCCTGTTTGAGCTGCTCGCGGATCTCGTTGCGCACCGATTCGGGCACGTAGGTGACCCGCACCACGCCCTCCGGCGCCTCGGCCGCGATGCGCTCGGCGGCGCGGCTTTCGGCCTGCGCCATCAGTGCATTGGCCTTTTCGCGAGTCAACACGCCGGATTCGACCAACACGTCGATCAAGCTGAGCGTGGTCTGACGCAGCGTTTCAAGCGATTTGTATTCGTCCTCCGCCGCCGATGCCGGCAGTGCGCCGAAGGCGAGGACAAGAGACAGCGCGATCGGAGACAGCTTTTTCATTTCTGACCTGTGGTTGGAAAGGCGTATCGGTTCAGCCGGTCACCCGGTTGGTGACGCGGATGCGGACGGGTTGGGGCATGCCGGCCGGCGGCGCTTCACCCACTGCCGGCACCTCCGCCATGGCGGTGCGCAAGGCAGCGTCCAGCGCGCCGTCGCCGGTCGAATCGGCCAGCTCGCTGCGCGTCAGACGACCGTCCGCGTCCAGCCACACGCGCACCACCACCCGGAAATCTGCGCCCTTGAGCGAAGCGGCCTGCTGCAGGGCGTTCTGGATGCGCCGCTGCAGCAAGTTGGTATAGAAGGCGAACTGCATGCCGTTGCCGGCGCCGATCTCGCCGCCGGTGTACTCCTGTGTGACCGGGCCGGCGGCAAACGGACTCGGTCCGTCGCCGGCCTCGCCTTCCATCTTGATCTGCTCGGCGTCCTGCGGCTTGGGTGCGTCCTGCGGCTTTGGCGCATCCAGCTTGACCTGCTTGGGCGCCTCCTTCGGCTCCGGCTTGGGCTGCTCCTTGGGCGGAGGCGGCGGCGGTGGCGGGGGCGTGTCCGGAATGATCGTGATCTTCGTCACCTGGCGCGCCGGGCGCTGCGCCTCGCCGCCAAGACTCTGCACGAGCAGCACCGCCCCACCGATCATCGCGGCCACCACCACCGCCAGGCCAAGCTGGCGGACGCGGCGGCGCCATGGCGCCTCGAAGAGCTCTTCTTCGGCCAGACCGCTCATGTACCGATCCGCGCCGTGATCAGGCCGAGGCCATCGATCTGCAGGCGATTGACCATGTCCACCACCTCGATCACCTTGGCGTACTGGGTCGCCGGGTCGCCCTTGACCATCACCGCCAGCTTGGGGTCGCGCGCCTTGGCGGCGAGCAGCTGGCTTTCCAGCTCGGCGGGGGTGACGCCCACGCCGTTGATCATGAAGCGCCCCTCGGGCGAGATCTGCACGATCTTGGTCTCGTGCTTTTCTTCGCTCGGCGTGTTGCTCGGTTTGGGCAGGTTCATGGTCAGCCCCTGCACCGAGGCGGTGGTCATGATGATGAACACCACCAGCAGCACATAGGCCAGATCGAGCATCGGCGTGACGTTGATCGAATCGTAGGGCTGGGTCTCGTTCTGGATCTGCATCACTGCACCCGCTTGGTAACCAGGCCGATCTCGGTGATGCCCAGCCGCTTGCAGACCTCCAGCGCCAGCATCACCTTCTCGTACTGCGCACTGGCGTCGCCCTTGAGCACCACCGGCAGCGCCGGGTTGAGCGCCTTCATCTGCGCCAGGCGGGTCTCCAGCTGGGCCATGTCGACCGGGTAGGCGTCGAGAAACACATCGCCGTCGCGGGTGATGGTGATGGCGCGGGTCTGCGGCTTGGCCAGATTCTCGGCCGCCGTGGTCTGCGGCGATTCGACCTTGATGCCCTGCACCGAGGCAGTGGTCAGAATGATGAACACCACCAGCAGCACGTACGCCAGATCGAGCATCGGCGTGACGTTGATGTCGTCGTAGGGCTGGTTGTCCTCGCGGATGTCGGCGGACATGGCTTAACGGTCGTAGACTTCGGCGATGCGGGTAATGAACTCATCGACGAAGATGTGCATGTCCGCCGAGATGTTCTTGATCCGCCCGGCCAGGTAGTTGTAGCCGAACAGCGCCGGGATCGCGACGGCAAGGCCGGCCACGGTGGCCAGCAGCGCCGCAGCGATACCCGGCGCGATGGCATTGACGTTCACATCGCCGGCCGCCGCGATCGCCGCGAAGGTGATCATCACCCCCACCACGGTGCCGAGCAGGCCAAGAAAGGGGCCGCCCGAGATGGCGATGGTCAGCAGCACCATCTTGTCGTTGAGGCGATGCGATTCGCGCACCAGGTGAGCATCGACCGAGGCCTTGATGGCATTGAGCGAGGCGCCGGTCAAATGCTCGCGACCATCCGCCACCCGCTTTCCGACCTCGTGCACCCCGGCCGAATACAGCCGGAACAGTGACGAATGCGCATGCGTCTTGCCCTGCGCGATCGACAGAAAATCGTCCTTCGCCTCGCGGAAGTGGTGCAGGAAGACGCGGTTGTGACGATCCACCCGGGCCACGAACTGCGCCTTGGCCACCATCACCAGCAGCGCGATCGCAAACATCACCATCAGGATGATGATCACCACCCAGGCATCCACCGTCAGGTTGTCGACCAGCACGCCAAAGTAGGAATGCCCCCCCTCGTCGGCCGCCTCGCCAGCATCTTCGACCACCCGCAGCAGGCGGCCTTCGGGCCCCTGCGCGGCCACCGCCAGCTTCACCCAGTCGCCGCTGCGCACGGTGTTGCTGATCTGCAACTCGTCGAGCAGACCGGCAAAGCCCTCGCCGATGCGCACCGGCGCCTGCAGCAGGGGCAGCTGCACTTCGCCGGCCGCCACCTGATCGCCATCGACATAGAACACCACCTTGCCGCCGCCCATGCTCACCGCCACGTGATGCCAGGCCCCGGCACCCACGCCGCCGCCGGTGACATCCCCGGCCGGCGTGCGCAGCACCAGCGTGCCGCCAACCATGTCGAGGCGTACCCCGTCCTGTTGGTAAAGCGTGCCCTCGGTCACCCCGTCGTCGGGACGCAGCCACATCGACAGCGTCAGCCCGCGCGACCCGTCCAGCGCCAGCGCGGCCGACGGCGCAATCTCCATTGCCTGCGTGCCGTCGAAGCGTGCGCTGGCGCCGAGCAGCCCGGCCGTCTCGATCGCCACCGGCGCTGTCGCCACGTTGGCATGTTTGCTCGAATCCACCGGCGGTGCATCGCCCTGCGCAAAATGGAAGACCGCCGCGGTGCTGGCGTCATAGCTGCCGGCCGCATCCTGCTCGGCCGCCGCGCCGACATTGCCGAAATAGACGAACACCTTTTGGTCGGCCATCTGCGGCGCCACCTGCGGCACCTGCACCCAGGCCAGCGCCAGCTCGTCGGTGCTGTTATAGCGTTCGATATGGAATTTGAGCGGCGTGAGGTCGTCCGCCGCCATGAAGCGCAGATCGCTGCCGTCGAGCTTGGCACCCAGAAAATCGAAGTTGCCGCTGTGCAGGCGCACCGGCACCGTCACCATCGACGCCGCCGGTACCGCCACGCCGGTCTCGGCGGTGGTGTCGATGACCACCGCGCGGCGCGCGGTCCAGGCTTCGTTCCACCAAGCATGCGCGCTCACCGGCAGGGCCAGCGCAAGGACGAGGGCAAACAGTTTCTTCATGGCAGCTCGGGCTCCGGACTCAGCCCGTCATGATGGCCATGGCGTGTTAAGCGGGTCTGCCGCCGGCCGCGCGCACAGGTAGTCCGAACGGACTACCTGTGCCGGCCACCGCTACCCGGCCTTTTGCCGGCAGGCGGCGGAGCCCGGCCGCGCCGGGTCGCAGGCGCTCTCGAACGGCAGCACCTCCACCGTCAGCAGCGACGAGCGCAGCGCATTGCCGGCCGCCGGCGGATCGGCCTCAAGCAAGTCGTTGGCGGCCGCGGCGGCATCGCCGGCCAGGCTGGCACCGGCACCGATCACCGGTGCCGCCGGCTGCACCACGTTGCTGCCGCCCGCACCGGAGATATCCGCCGCGTTGAGGATGCCGATGCCGCCAACATCCACCGTCCCGGCACTGGCGATCCCGGCCTCACCGGCGTCGATGAAGCCGTTCGGTGCATACACGCTGACATCGCCCGCCCCGACCTTCGGTGCGCCGGTAAAGATGGTGGCGATGCCCGAGCCGGAGGTTGCGCCGCGATAGACCAGCTTCACCGCACCGGTCTCGCGGTCGATGGTCACCACCGGCGGCGGTGCCGACAGCGCGGTGCGCTCACCGCTGCCGGCCGAGATGTCACCGGTGGCCGCCCACATCAGGATGTTGCCGCCGTCGAGGGCGAACACCCGCGACTGGTTCACCGCCACGGTGTCGCGCACCCACAGATTCACATCCGAAGCGGTGGCGACGATACCCAGCTCGCTGGCCCCCTTGGCGAACCCTTGCGGCTGGGTCATGGCGCCCACGTCGATGCCGCCGCCCGGCGCAAGGATGTCCACGCCGCCGCCGTCTTCGGCCTTGATCTGGCTGAACACCAGCCGCACGTCGCCATCGAAGCCGAAGGGCGCGGCCAGGCCGGCCAGCTCGGTGGCCTTGAAGCCGCGAGCGTAGAGTCGCCCGGGGGCCAGTTCATCCTGGGTGTACTTGCCCGGATTGGCGGTCGCATCGTTCGAGATGCGGGCCCCCTCCTTGCCCGAAATCGCCAGTTCCTGCCACAGCACGCGATACCGGAAACGGTCGAAATCCTGCGCACCGGCAGCATGCGGATCGACGCCCAGGCCGCGCGCGGCGGCATAGGCGGCCCACTCGGCGGAGTAGTCCGTCGCACCGCCGCTCAGATAGGTTTCGATGAAGGCCGAGCGCAACCACTGCTCGGCATAGGCCATCTGCTCGACGTCTGGCAGTGCGACCAGCGCGGCCAAAGTATCCGCCTCACCGCTCACCACGATGCCGCGCTGCGCCAGAAAGGCGACCAGGTCGGCGCGCGCGGCGGCGCCGACGGCGCCCCTCAGATAGGTGTCGATGAAGGCTGCGGTATCGATGCTTTGCGGCCGGCCGGCCACGATGCGAATGCTGGCGCCGGTATCCGGCAAGGTCGAATGCACCGTGTTGCCCATGCTGCGGATGCCTTCGCCGGTGCCCAGGTGCATGCCCTCGCCCACCGTGACGATCACCTCGCCCGGCCCATGCACCAGGATGCCCGCATCGCTCAGCAGGCGCCGGTTGGAACCGGCCTCGCGCGCCTCGTCCACCCGCAGCTGGCCGTCGGCGCTGATGCGGGTGATGTCAGCGGCGTCGTCATGCTGGGTGATCAGGCGCAGGTTGCGCACATCGCCGCCGGCCGTCACCTCGGCCGCCTTGGCCAGCACGAAGCTGCCGCGCACGTCGCCCGTCGCCGCCACGATGCGCGCCGGCACATCGTCGCCGGCATGAAGCGCCGTCGTCCGGCGATTGGTGGCGGTGCGCGCTGCGCCCTCGTTGGCCGAGAAGGCCAGCGCGAAATCCTTGCGGTCGGCGGCTGAGTTGGCCGCCGTGTTGACCAGCGCCAAGTCCATGTCGAACATGCGCAGGCCGAACGACAAGCCCTCCGGCACCCTCACCGAGCCGCCCGCCTGCAACACCAGCTGGCCGTCGGCGGCAGGGAACAGGGCCAAGCTGCCGGTGGTCGTGGTGTCGAACACCACGTCGCCGCTCAGTGCCGTCGCCGAGAGCGAGGCCGGCAACAACCGGTAGCCGAACATCTCGCTGCCCACATCCTCGTAGCGCCGCGTGGCTGGCGAGTTGAACGCGGTGTGCTGGGCCAGGCCGCTCAAGCCCTTGGCCGGGTCGGTCGGATCGCCGATCACCACGTCGCCGGCCGCCGACGACACCGACACGGCCGACGCCTCGCTCAGCGTGGTGAACACCCGCACCGTGGTGAACTGGTCCTCGTTGGCACGGCTCAGCGGCAACTGCACCGGGTCCATCACCGCCTGGAAGGCGGCATTGCCCAGCGAGCGCACCTCCAGCTGCGCATCGGCCACATACAGCAGCGTACGCAGCTGCGCCCAACCATCGGCCGCACTATGCAGCGGCGCACCGCTACCGATCTCGCCCAATGTGGCGATCAGCCCGCGACCGTGGCCGACCAGGAAATCGCCGCGCAGGATGTCGCCATCGACCGTCGCCGCCAGATCACCGCCACCCCAGGTCAGCACATTGCCGGCATTCGTCAGCACACCCACCTGCGGCACCGCCAGCGACACATCGACCAGATCGCCGCCGCTGCGCACATTCACGTTGCCGCCGCCCAGCGCGCCGATGGTGCGATCCACCTCGCCCCACCGGACGAACCAGGCCAGCGGCGGACTCAAGGTACTGCCGCGCCCCTTGAAGCCCTGGCGCCACAGCCATTGGGCCGGCGACAGCCCCGGCGCATTGCCGATGATGTCGCCGCCGGTCAGGATCCGCACATCGCCGCCGCCGTCGGTCAGCACCGGCGCCCCGGAGGGCATGGCCGCATCCGTCACCGGCCTGCCGCCGGTGTAGATGGCCGCCCCCTGTCCGGCCAGCACCAGATCACCGCCAGCCACGACGTCGATGTCGGCCGTGCCGGTGCGCACCGTGGCACCGGCAGCCAGCACCAGATTGCCGTCGCTGCCATACGCCAGACGGTCCGCCGCCGCGACGTCGGCCCCCGCCACCAGCCGGTAGCGCCAGCTGTCCGGCGTGGCCGCCGGTGCCACCGTGGGCACCGGGGTGCAACCGCGCCCGCAACCGACGGTAGTCACCGAGAAGCCGTCGCTGATCGACCGATCCACCCGCACATCGCCGCCTGCGCGCAAGGTCAGCGCACCGGCCAGGGTATCGCCGCTGCCGAAGCGCCAGCCGCTGCCGGCGAGGAAATCGAGCGTCTGGCCGACCGTGATGTCGCCGTCGGTGCGCAGCTCGACCGCCGGGCGTACCGCCACCGGCAGCCCCGAGGTGCCGGCCACCTGCGCGCCGATCGCAGCCAGATGGGCGTCGATCCCGTTCAGCATGCTTTGCGTGGCCGCCTGCCAGGCGCCGTCGAGCACCACATCGCCGGCGTAGCGCTGAACGGCCGTGGCCTCGACATCCACCGCCGCCATGCCCGTCAGCGAACTCCCCTGGTTGTCGATATTGACGCCCGGCGCGCTACCGCCGCTCACCACCGGCGCGGCCAGCGTCAGCCGGCCGGCCTCGATGCGGCTGGCGGCACCGAGGCGGATTCGCGTCGCCGCGTCGTCCGCGGCCGTGTCGCCGCTCACCGTCATGTCGACCCGGCCGTCCGCACCGGTCAGCAAGCGGCCGTCAACATCGATGGCGCCGCCGCTGCCGCCGGCATGGCGGGCCGACAACGCGATGCGGCCGCCGTCCGTGCCGCGCGCATCGATGACGCCGTCGATGGCGATATCGCCCCGGTCGGCCGAAAGATCCACCGCCTGCGCACGCAGCGTCGAAGCCGCGCCCAGTGCCAGGTCGCCCGACCGCGCCCGCACGCGCACCGCCTCGCTGAAATCGCCGGCCTTGCCCAACAGCGCGTCCAGCGCCGGCAGCTGCTGCGCATCCACCGACAAGGCGCCGCCGCGCGCATCGACACGGTCGGCCGAGGCCAGCAACTGGCCGTCGAGCACCGCCGCCCCGTCGGCCGCTGTCACCGCCAGCCGCCCGGCATCGGCACCGGCACGGCCGCGCACGTCCACCACCGCGCCGCTGAGGATTCGCACATCGCCGCCCGTCGCATCGAGCGCCACCCGGCCGGCCGCATGACCGACCGGTTTTCCGTCGAAGTCCCGCACCAGGCTGGCGGCCGAAGTCGTCGAGCCGGCCTGCAGCACCACGTCGCCGGCTGTCGCCGCCAGCGTCACCGCGCCGCTGGCCACCTCGACCCGGCCGGCCTGCGACACGCGCTGGCCGCTCAGTGCGAGCCGGCCGGCGCCCGCCTCGATGGCGGCCGAAGCGGCCGACGCCGCGATCTCCAGCGCCCCATCCGACATCAGCGCACCGCGCGCGCCGGCCGCGGCCGTCACCATTGGTGCGCTCAGCGTCGCCGCGCCGGCCACCGACAGGCCGCCCCGCCCGGCGAACACCACACCGCGGTCGGCCTGCATCTGCACCGCGGCACCGTCAAAACCGCGCAGCGCCGATGCCCCGTCGGCGATCTCGAGGACGCCGCCCTGCCCGCCGTCGGCCACCGCCGCCAGCGTCAGCGTGCCCCCCTGGCCGGCCAGCGTGCGCGCACCGGCGTCCTCCAGCGTCACGCCGGTGGTGTTGGTCAGCGTCAGCGATTCGGCGGCGATCGACACCGCGCCACCGGCCGGTCCGGTCCAACCGAGCATGGCACTGTCGAGTGTCAGGGCGCGCAGCGGCGCCGCCAGCGAACCGAGTGCCAGGTCGTCGGCGAAATCGATACTGCTGTAGCTGCGCAGGGTGATGCCGTCAGCGCCGGTCAGCCCGGCCAGCAAGGCGCCGTCCAGGCCGATGCCCTGCGCCGGTCGGGCGTTGCCGAAGGTGATGCGGCTGGCGCCCATGGCCACCTCGTCGGCACCAATGCGCACGCTGTCCGCCACGCGGGTATCGCGCGTGCCGTCGAACTGCACCGCGGCGCCGTCGAGCCTGACCTGCGCACCGATGTCGAGCGAGCCCCTGGCACCGCTCACCCCAGTGCGCACTACCGCCGGACCGCTGTCGGCCACGCGCAGCAAGGCGCCGTCGCCGGCCACGCGCAACGCTCCAAGCGTGCCGGCCGGCTGCGCCGAGATGGCGCTGCCGTCGGCCACCCGCAGCGTGTCGGTGGCGGCCAGCACCACTTCACCGGCCTGCAGCGTCTCGGCCGACGCCAGCGTCACCTGGTCGGCACCGACCTCGAGCACGGCCTGACCATCGCCATCGAAACGCCGCCGGCCGCCAACGACGACACTCTCGGCGCCGGTGGCGTTGAGCTGCGCCACCTCGAGATTGAGCGCACCGGCCTGCGGCGCACCGATCGCCACCCGCACGGCGTCGACGTCGAGCAGGCCGCCGCGAGCGGTGTCGGCTCGGTCGAACCGGATATCGCCGTCGAGCTTCAGCAGATGGGTCGCCGACACCACCAGATGGCCGGCATCCTGCGTACTGCGCGGCAGCTCGCGGCCTTCGGCCTGCGCCCTGTCGGCGAAGTACGGCGAGGCGGTCGACTCGGCATACTGCGTGCGCTGACGCGTGAGCGCGCCGGATTCGACCAGCCAACGCGTGGTGTGCGCCGCCTGGACCGCCGTGCCGGCCACCGACAGCGTGCCCGCCACGACGGAGCCGCCCAGTGCGGTCTGCGTGACCTGGCCGGGGTCGATGTCCTGCCCCGGCAGGCGCGAGATCTTGTAGGCGCCGGGCAGCAGGGCGTAGCGCGCCGGCAGCAGCAGGTAGGTACCGGCCGGCACGCCCGCACCCGCGCCGAGCGTGATCTGCGTGCCCGCCTCCAGGTCGAAGCCCTCGCCGTAGGTGGCATCCACCGGCGCCACCGCGCCGCCGAAGCTCGGCACGATGGCGTAGGTACCCGGCTGTGCCAGGACATCGGTCGTCCCGCCGGCACCGGGAACGAATTCATGGGCATACAGCTCGCCACCGCCGGACAGGTTGACCGTGGCGCCGTCCTGCTGGTCGACATTCGGGGCATCGAGCACCACCGTCGGCACCGGCGCATGGGTCAGCAGAGTGCTCAGATCGAAACCGTCCGCGCTCGACGCGTCGGCGGGATAGACCAGCACCCAGTCGTCGCCGGAGCGCACCCCGTAGGGCGTCACCTGCCCTTCGCCAGCGGCCGAGCTGATGCTGCCGGCGGCCAGGGTCAAGGTGTCGCGGGCAATCAGCGACAGGCTGCCGAAGGGCACGCGGATGACGCCGCCCTGATCGATGAAGTCGGCCGTCAGCGTCAGATCGGCGCCGGCCGACAGCGGCGCGACCGGCACCTTGCCGCCGCCCCTCACCGTCAGCCGGCTGCCGGCCTCGGCCAGATCGACCGTGAAGCGCGAGTCGGTGGTGGCCATCACCTGGCCAGCGGTCAGCACCGCCGAGCCGCTGGCCGTCAGGCTGCCGGTCCGCGCGGCGGTGTCCTTGGGCTGTACGCCGATCAGACGCATGGCGTCCTGCGCACTCCAGTCCAGCAGGGAAAAGTCCGAAAAGCCGATATGTCCCTGGACGTCCAGCGTATTGGCGGACACCGACAGGCGGGCGCTGCCGGCGCTCACCGTCCGCGGGGTCTGGTCGAGCGGGTCGAGATAGGCAAAACGCACATGGGGCGCCGCCAGCATGGCCTGACCGTCGCCCTCGATGCGCGGCGCCGTGAAACTCAGGCTGCGCCCGGCATCCCAGCCGGGGTTGCCGACGAAGCGGATGATGTTGTCGCTGGCCAGCGAGACGGCATCGAAGCCTGCCGCCATCGTCTGTTGCGGCGACACGTAGCCGGTCGCCGGCAGCACGGCGGCCGGCACCGGCGTGCCCGGCAGCCAGCCGGCGGTCGACGGCAGGGTATCCTGAATGCGCAACACGCGATCCTGGCCAGGATAGGCCACGGCACCGTTCTTCAGGCTGACACTATCGATGTTGTTGCGGTCGAGCGCGAGATCCAGTCTTCCACCGCGCGCACCGGCACCACCGGCCCGGGCCGACACCGCCGCGGCCAGCAGGAACCCCTCGCGCGAGGCCACGCTCAGGGAGCCGGCGTCGCTCGCGTCGACGATGCGCCGCCCGGTGGGCAGGTCGACGGTGTCATGCACACCGTCGAGCGTGAGCCTCGCGCCCTCGGCGGCGATCACGTACCCCTTGTCGGCCGTCAGCGTGATCTGACCGGCGCCCAGCACGGCACCGCTGCGCCGGCCGAGCGGATCGGCGATCACCCGCGACACGCCCGACACATCGATGGCGGCGGTATCGGTAAGGAAGATCGACTGGTCGGCGAAGTAGCCGACGTCCGAGCCGCCGGAGGTATCGATCTCGCCGGCCATGCGCAGCATCACCTCGCCGGCATGCGCATCGAGACGGCCGCCGACGGTGAGCTGACGCCCCGCCGTCAGGGCGATGCGGCCTTCGTCACGCACGCTCACCGACGCCCCGGATGCCATCAGCACCCGGCCGACACGCGCGCGGTCAGCCGCGGTGGCGGCGTTCTCGGCCTCCGGCACGGCGGTGGCCGACGCCGAGAACGAGGTCGCGCTGCCCGCCAGCGCCGACAGGGCGGCCCACTGGCTCACCACCGGGCGCGTGCCCGTGGCCACCTGCCGGTAGCGCCGGTCGAGCGTTCGCAGCACCGGATTGACCACGATCTGCGCATCGGCCCCGATGCTGACCGCGCCCCAATTGGCCGCCAGCGCATAGTGGGCGAAACCGCCCTGCGCGAAGAAGTCGCCGGTCAGGAACAGGCTGCCGGCCACGCCCGGCGCACTGCCCACCACGATGTCGTCGGCGGCCAGGTCGAGCGTACCGCCGGCACCGGCCGTGTTGCCGAAACGGTAAGCGTAGCCGGCCAACGTGCCTTGCAGTTCGATGCCCCCCGCAAACTGCCGTCCGCCCGTATGGGCCAAGGCGATACGGCCGGCGTCGCCGGCGGCGAAACTGCCGTCGGCCAATACCGCACCGCCGCCGGACACGTCGACCCGGCTGCCCTGGGACAGCACCACGTCGGCACCGGCCTGGAGCGTGACCGAACCACCGTCGATCGCCCACGGGCCTGCCCAGGCCGCCTGTCCGGCACGACGGGCGGCATCATCGTTGATCCAGGCGCCGACGGCATCGAGCGTCCGGCCGGGGTCGAGTACCACGTCGCCGAGCAGCGACTCGGCCGACAAGGTCATGCCGGCGCTGCGCAGATCGGCGCCGAAACGGATGTTCTGCTGCGACAGCAGCGACAGCGAGAAGAGCGCCGGCAATGTCACCGCCGCACCGGCGGGCATCACGATGCTGCCGTTGGCCTGCACCTCGAGCCCCTGCAGACCAGCACCGGCCAGTCGAGCCAGATCGACATTCACCGTGCCGCTGCGCACACCGAGTGCGGCATTGAGCGGATCGGCGCGGAAGGCGGCATCGAGCGGCGCAGCGCCGCCCAGCAGCACATCGGCCACGCCATAATCACCGCCGCCCACATCGCCACCGACACTGAGCGTGCCGCCACGCGGCGCCGACGCCGGATCCTGCCGCTGGAACGCGCCCACCCGGGCCGCGGCGCGGATGTCGCCGTCGAGCACCACCTCGCGCGAGACCACCGACAGGCGGCCGGCATCCGCGCCCTCGTCATAGTCGGGGATGCGCACCGTGCGCGAACCGACCGCGCTGTAGATCAGGTCGGGACTGGCGTCCTCGATGGCAAACAGGCGGCCGTTGGCACTGAGCACCGAAGTGACGATGTCGGCCGCGGTGTAGTGCACCCAGCCGCCGGAGATGTCGATCGTCGCTCCGGCATCGACCACCGCCGCACCCTGCGACAGGATGCGTACCTCGCCGCCGGCGGTGCTGCGCTCCTGCACGCTGCGCCGGATCTGGCTCACATAGCCCGACAGGTTGGCCACCCCGAGCCGGCCGCTCGGCGCACTGCGCAGGTCGAAGCTCACTGGCTGACGGTAGAGCACGCCGCTGCGCTGCAGGGGTGCGTCGGCCAGTTCGGCGCTGACCAGCTTGGCCCCGATCTGGTTGCGCGCCGCGCTGACCTGCGCCCCCGGCGCATTCACCCCGCCCTTGAGGCCGGCCACGTCGATGCGCGCGCCCGAGGCGAT
>JAWKYX010000059.1:0-18785 GCA_041396265.1 Rhodocyclaceae bacterium | reverse complement strand
TCTCCCCGCCGCCTGGATCGGCGACGCCGAGCGCCTCCGCCAAATCCTCATCAACCTGCTCGGCAACGCCATCAAGTTCACCGACCGGGGCGAAGCCTGGGTGCGCATCGACCGCAGCGAGATGCCCGGCACCGGCGCCAGCGCCGTACGCTTCACGGTCTGCGACACCGGCCCGGGCATCGACCCCACCCTGCAGGGGCGCATCTTCGACTCCTTCACCCAGGGCGACGCCTCCAGCACCCGGCGCCATCCGGGCAGCGGCCTGGGCCTGGCCATCAGCCGCCAGCTGGTCGAGTTGATGGGCGGCAGCATCGCGCTCGACAGCGCCCCCGGCCAGGGCAGCCGCTTCACCGTCACCCTGCCGCTGCAGGCCGCCCCGGCAGCCGCGACTCCGCCGCCCGCGCCGATCGCCGCCGGGCTGCGCATCCTGGTGATCGAAGACAGCGCCATCTGCCGCGACTACCTCGACACCGAACTGGCCCTGCAAGGCGCCCGCACGGTGATCTGCCCCGCCCCCCGGCTGGCCGAGCAGGCCCTCGTCACGCCGGACGGCGACCCGCTGCCGGTCGACCTGGTGCTGGTCGACGGCGCCGTCGCCGCGGCCGATCTGCAAAAACTGCGCAAGAGCGCCGCCTGCGCCTCGGCACGCTGGGTGCTCATGGCGCCGCTGGCCCGCTTCGGCGACGAAGACGATCGCTACTGGAGCACCACGCTGGCCAAACCGCTGCGCCGCTCCCGGCTGTCGGGCGTGCTGCGCCTGCTCGCCGACCCCACGGCCGAACTGCCGGCCGCCGTGCCCGACGCCGTGGGCAGCTTCAAGGTCCTGGTGGTCGACGACAACCGGACCAACCAGGTGGTGGTGCGCAGCATGCTCGAGATGCTCGGCCTGACAGTGGAGCTGGCCGGCGACGGCAAAACCGCCCTGGCCGCCCATGCCCGCGACGGCTGGGACCTGATCCTGATGGACTGCCACATGCCCGGCATGGACGGCAACGCCGCCACCCGTGCCATCCGCGAGCGCGAGCAGATCACCGGGCATCACACCCCGATCATCGCCATGACGGCCGACACCGAGCGCGACGACATCGCACGCAGCCTCGACGCGGGCATGGACGACCACCTCGCCAAGCCGCTTACCCTCGACACCCTCGCCGCCACGCTGCGCCGCTGGTTCGACCGGCCCTTTGCCCTGCGCGCCCCGGACGCCACCACCGACGCCCTGGAAACACGCGGGCACATCGTCGACCCGACCGTACTCGAACGCCTGCGCGATGCGCTCGGCGGCGCCATCGACAAGGCCATCGGGCCTTTCCTCGAAGACATGCCGCAGATCCTCGCGGCCCTGCAGACGGCCGCCACCACCGGCGACCTGCCGGCGCTCAAGACCAACGCCCATCAAATCAAGGGCGCCGCCGGCAACCTCGGTGCCTGGACCCTGGCGCACAAGGCCGAGACTCTGGAACTCCAGCTGAACGACCCTGCGCTCGACGCCGTCGGCCTCGCCACCGATCTGTCCGCCGAGTTCAGCCGCGTCGCCACCGCGCTGCGCGACTTCCTGCCCGAACCGCTGGCCAACGCCCCCGTCCCGGCCGATGCCGAAGCACGCGTGCTGGTCGTCGACGACGACCGCAGCACCCGCTCCGCCCTGCGCTACGCCCTCGAACTGAACGGTTTCATGGTCGACGAAGCCGACGCCGGCGCCTCCGCCATCGACCTGGTCGCGCGGCGCACCCCCGACCTCGTCCTGCTCGACGCCGTCATGCCCGGCGCCGACGGCTTTGCCACCTGCACCCGGCTCAAGGAGCTGCCGCAGGGCAAGGACATCCCGGTGCTGATGATCACCTCGCTCGACGACCGCCACTCCATCGAGCGCGCCTTCGCCGCCGGCGCCAGCGACTACATCACCAAACCGCTGCATCTCAACGTCGTCGTCCAGCGCGTGCGCCGCACCATCGACGCCAGCCGCTCCGAGCGCCATGTGCGCCACCTGGCCTACACCGACACCCTGACCGGCCTGCCCAATCGCGCGCACTTCCAGGAACACCTGCAACGCCAGCTGGATGCGGCCGGCGCGCAGAACAAGCTGCTCGCCGTGCTGTTCCTCGACCTCGACCGCTTCAAGTTCGTCAACGACACACTCGGCCACGAGATCGGCGACCGCCTGCTCAAGACCGTCGCCCGGCGCATCACCCACAGCGTGCGCGCCGGCGACTGCGTGGCCCGCCTGGGCGGCGACGAATTCACCGTGGTGCTGGAAAACCTCGGCTCGACCACCGTCGCCGCCGCCGTCGCCAACAAGATTGCCACCGACCTGGCCGAACCCTACGTGGTCGACGGCCATGACATCTTCGTCACCGCCAGCATCGGCATCGCCCTCTATCCGCGCGACGGCACCGACCTGAGCACGCTACTGCGCCATGCCGACACGGCGATGTACCGCGCCAAGCACTCCAAGCACAGCTTCGTTTTCTACGAAGACGCCATGGAGACCAGCGCCAGCGAACACCTGCGCCTCGAGAACGACCTGCGCCACGCCGTCGAGCGCAGCGAGTTCGAGCTGCATTTCCAGCCGGAGGTCGACGCCGGCAGCGGCCGCCTGGTGGCCGCCGAGGCCCTGGTGCGCTGGCGCCATCCGTCGCGCGGCCTGCTCGGTCCCAACGAATTCATCCCCATCGCCGAAGAGACCGGCCTGATCCTGCCGCTTGGCGAGTGGGTCCTGCGGGCTGCCTGCCGGCAGCTCGGTGCCTGGCGTGCCGCCGGCCATGGTGTGCGGGTGGCGGTGAACTTCTCCGGTCAGCAACTGCAGGACGAGCAGATCGCCGCCACCGTCGAGCGCGTCCTCGATGAAATCGGCATCGCCCCGGACGATCTCATCGTCGAACTCACCGAGAGCGTCTGGATGGAGCGCCAGGGCGAGGCCATCGACAACCTCTACCGCCTCAAGCGCCTCGGCGTGCGGCTGGCCATCGACGATTTCGGCACCGGCTACTCGTCGCTCAGCTACCTCAAGCGCATGCCGGTCGACATTCTCAAGGTCGACCGCAGCTTCGTCACCGATCTGGGCGGCGCGTCGAGCGGCGCGGACGCCGACACCGATGTGGCCATCGTGCGCGGCATCGTCGCGCTGGCGCATAATCTCGACCTCGAAGTGGTGGCCGAAGGCGTCGAAACCCAGGCCCAGCGCGACTTGCTGAAAACCATGGGCTGCGACCTGATCCAGGGCTACCTGATCAGCAAGCCGCTGCCCGCCGAGGCTTTCACCACCCGCTTCCTGCATGACGCGGCCGTCCGGCCGGAAGAGCCGGCCGCACGCTGCGCGGCCAAGAGCCGGCGCAGCGTGCCGGGCTGAGCGCCGGCCGCGCCGCTCGTCGGGCCGCTGTCGAATTCTCCCGAGTGCCAGCGACTAGGGGGTGAGCGCACCACAGCGCGCCAACCCACCGCACAAGGAGACGCCCATGAGCGCACCCCGACCCGTCCTGCTCATCGCCACCCGCAAGGGCGCCTGGCTGCTTCACGGCGACGCCGAGCGCCAGCACTGGCGGCTCGACGGCCCGCACTTTCTTGGCCACATCATCAACCACCTGGTACTCGACCCGCGCGACGGCCGCACCCTGCTGGCCGCCGCCTCGACCGGCCACCTCGGCCCGACGCTGTTCCGCAGCACCGATCTGGGCGCAACCTGGCAGGAAGCCGCGCAACCGCCGGCCTTCGCACCGGCCGCCGACGGCAGCGGGCGCAGCGTCAAGCACACCTTCTGGCTGACCCCCAGCACCGCCGACGAAGCCGGCGTGTGGTATGCCGGCACCTCGCCGCAGGGGCTGTTCCGCTCCGAAGACGGCGGCAATAGCTGGGCTCCGTTCTCCTGCCTCAACGACGATGCGCAATACCGCGAATGGATGGGCAGCGAGCAGGACGGCACGCCGGATGGCCCCAAGCTGCATTCCATCCAGATTGATCCGCACGACCCGTCCCACCTGTACATCGCCATGTCCAGCGGCGGGGTGCACGAGAGCACCGACGGCGGGCGCAGTTTCGCCCCGCTGATCGATGGCCTGGCTGTGGTCGACGGCTTCCCGCGCGACCAGCCCACCTTCCACGACCCCCACTGCGTGCGCCTGTGCCCCACGCACCCCGACCGGCTCTACCAGCAGAACCACTGCGGCATCTACCGCCTCGACCGCCCCGCCACCACCTGGCAGCGCATCGGCGAGGCCATGCCGACCGAGGTTGGCGACATCGGTTTCCCGCTGGTACTCCATCCGCGTGACCCGGACACGCTGTGGGTCTTCCCCATGAATGGCGACGATGTCTGGCCGCGCACCAGCCCGCACGGACGGCCCGCGGCGTATCGCAGCCGCGATGGCGGTGCCAGCTGGCAACGGCTCGACCACGGCCTGCCCGCCGAGCAGGCGTGGTGGACGGTCAAGCGCCAAGCCATGTGCGCCGATGCCGAGACGACGCTCGGCCTGTATCTGGGCACCACCAGTGGCGAGGTGTGGGGCAGTGCCGACGAGGGCGAGCACTGGGCCTGCCTGGCCCGCCACCTGCCCGAAATCTATGCCGTCGAAATCGGCTATCCACAGGCCTGAGCCATGCGCGTGCTGATCCCCTCGCCGCTGCACGACTACACACATGCGCCGCGCGTCGAGGCCCGGGGCGATACGCTGGGCGCGCTGCTCGACGATCTCGACCGGCAGTTCCCGGGCATCCGCTTTCGCATGGTCGACGAACAGGGGCGCATCCGCCGGCACATGCGCTGCTTTGTCGGCGGCGAGCAGGTCTTCGCGCTATCGCACCCACTCGACGGCACGACCGAGGTGATGTTCGTGCAGGCGCTCAGCGGCGGTTGAACGCGCCGGGGGTTTACTGCCCGTTCTCGAGCACCCACTCGAAGGCCTGCAGATGCAGGCTTCGGGCGGTGTCGACGGTCATCTCGAGGCGGGCGCAGGCGGTCGCCACGGCGGCGCTGTCGCCCGCATCCCAGGCCCGCGCCAGCGTCAGATAGGGTGCATAGGGGCTGTCGCCAGGCGCGTCGCGCAAGGCGGCGCGGATGGTGTCGCTCATCGGCAGGGTATCGAGTACCCGCGTGGCGGGCACTTGCAGCACGGTATCGAGCAGTGACAGCATGCCGAGCACGAACAACTCGTCGCGCTGCGACACGCTCAAGGTCTGCCCGAGCAACTCCATGAAGCGGGCGCGCACCAGCGTCGCCTCGCCGCGCGCCTCGCTCAGCACCGCCTTCGGGGCGCCGGCCAGCAACAAGAGCATCAGCCAGCGGTAGAGCGGCCGTCGGCCGAGCATGAGCATGGCCTGCTCGATCGAACTGATCGGCGTGGTCAGCCCCCAGGCGGCCGCATTCACATAGCGCAGCAGCCGGTAGGACAAGGCCACGTCCTGCTTGAGCACGCCGGCCATTTCGCGGATCTCCGCGCCCTGGCGCAGCTTGCTGAGCAAGGACGCCACACGCAGCCCATCGGGCGAGAAGCGGCCGCCGAGGTAGGCGCCGCGCTCGCTGACGAAGGCGCCGGTGCTCAGGGTGCAGCCGATCTTCCGGGTCAGCGCCAGGTCATCCTGGGTCGGTACATCGAGCGCGCACCAGGGCAGGCCGGGGTAGCGCTGGCGCAGGCCGGCCACGGACTGTTCGATATGGGCGGGCGAGGCCGACCCGATGCGCACCGCCAGGCCATCGGCCAGCGTTGCCAGCGAGGCCAGCCAGGGTGAGTCCTCGGCCACCTCGAACAGCAGGCGGAAGCCGAGCGCGCGCACCGCCTGCAGCTGCGCCAGCATCGCCTCGCCCACCGGTGCCGCGGTGTCGTCGATATGCACGATCAGCGTCACGCCAGCGCCGCCCAGCCGCGTCAGTGCCGCCGGGTCGAGCGCCTCGGCATCGAGGCGCAGAAAGATCTGCCGGTGCTGGCGCCAGGTCGGCGACACAGCCGCCACCTGGCTGACCAGCATGGCATCCAGGAATCGCCGCACCCGGGCACCGCCGCGCACCTTGAGCGTGGCGGCGTCGGAGAGGAAGAAACGGTAGCCGACCGACTGGCCGCGCTCGCCGAGCACGGCCTCCCACACCAGCACGCCAACCGCGCCGGCGTCGACGCCAGGCGGCACGTCGACCGCCAGCGGCAGTGGCTCATCAGCATCGTCCGGCGCAGCGACCGATACCGCGTCCGGCCGATCCGGCAACGGCGGCACCTCGGCGCCTTGCGCCGCATCCACCTCGCTACGCCCCAGCCATCGTTGAAGCCAGCCCACGATCGCGACTCTCCCATGGTCATCGTGTGGTAACCACAGGTTTAACGGCACGTCGACACACAAATTTAACGCCCATGGCGCAGCGCACGCCGTCGGCGTCGCCGTTTGTCTGCCCGAAAGTCATAGCTTGTGTCACGACCTTGGCGCCCGGCGCCCCGGGCGCTAAGGTAAAGGCACTGAGATTTCGCGGCGCCGTCGAGGCGCTCGCCGCCGCGTCCTGGAGGTTCCATGGGTCATACCGTCTTTCTATCCGACTGCGGCCGCTTCGTCGGCTGCCGCGTGCATGACGACATCACCATCGAGCGCGCCCGCCAGTTCACCAAAGACACCGTGGACTTGGGCAAACGCCACCAGATCACGCTCTTTTTGTACGACGTGCGCGGCGTGCGCAACATCGAAACGGTATTCCGCAACTACCAGTTCGCCAATGAAGACATGGCCCGCCTGAACGTTGACCGTGCCGGCACCGTCGCCGTGGTGACCGACCCGGACGACCGCTCGCACGACTTCGTCGAAACCGCGATACGCAACGCAGGCTACGACGTACGCATATTCAGCGACCATGACGCCGCCTTGTGCTGGCTGCTCACGCGCGACCGCCCCACGCTGGGCGCCCAGCAATAGTCCGGGCGGCGCCCCATCCTCGCGTCGACGTAAGCATCCCCCGCTCCGCCCGGTCTGATTCCCTGACAGCGCCACCACGCGCCAGCGCCCGCCCCCTCGCGGCCCGCTGCTTTGACCAGGAGAATCTGCCATGACGTCCCACCTCATTCCCCACGCACTGGCCGCCACCGCGCTGGCCATCGGCCTCGGCACCGCCCACGCCGATGCCGGGCCCATGATCATCCCGCTGACCCAGGTCGGCTGCCAGTTCCTCGAGAGCGAACACGGCACCAATCACGGCTACACGCCGGCAACGGCCGACGACTGCCGCCGCATCAACGCCGAAAGCGGCGACCAGCGGCTGGGCCAGGCCAAGGTGCTGACGCTCAAGCCGGGACGCTATGTCTTCCGGGTCAGCAATCAGAATGTGCCGTACGAACTGGGCTTCTGGCTGCGCGGCGACGGCCTGGCGGCCCGCGCGCTGCTGCCCAGCGTCTCGGGCGGCGGTCTGGTCACCGGCAAGACGCAGGACTATGAGATCGAACTCAAGCCGGGCGAGTATGTGTATTCCTGCCCGCTCAACCCGACGCCCGATTACAAGCTCGTGGTGCGCTGAACGCACCGCGCATGCCCCGGGGGCGTGTGGCAGCCGTGCCGTGGCCGGCGCTCAGCGCAGCGAGTCGGTCACGGCCTCGGCGAAGGTATCGACGGCGATCGGCAGGTAGCCGATCACGTCGATACGCCGATCCTCGTACACATCCTCCCCCGGACGGTCGGCCTGGCATTCGTCCATCACCGCATCGCGGTGGCGCAGCAGGCCTTCGATCTGCGGTCCGTAGAGCCGCAGCATGGCGCTCAGCCAGCGATTGGTCGGCCACGACGGAAAGGCGTGGTCAATCTCGAAGTGCGGCAGGATGGCGATGGCGTCCTCGGCAGCAAACCAGGACTCGTCGGTCACCCAGCGATTGGTGGTAAACAACCCCGACGGATAGCCCCAACCATCCATCGACACCGCCACCAGGTGGCAGATCGCATCGTTGCCGCCCGGACGGGGTTCGCTGGCATGCGGCACCGACAGAGGCAACCGCCCATCCGGGATACCGCCGGCACGCACAAAGGTATGAAAATGCCCGTGTTCCGCGTCGACACCCCGGTGGGCGTGATAGTAATACTGGGCATGGCTGTCGCCGTCGAAGACATCGTCGGCCGGGTAGTGCGCCATCTCGACAAACTCGCCGCCACCGCGCAACACCTCGCCAACCACGTTCAGGCCGCCCTTGCGCAACACCCGGTAGCACTCCGCGATTTCGCGGGCGGCCGCCTGCATCTGCATGCGCCGGGCACGTGGCACGCCCGCCAGATCCGGCAGGAAGTCGTCCAGTCGAAGCGTCGAAGACATCGCAGGCCCTCCAGTACAACGGGCGCCCTCGGGCGCCCGGTTTCAACTCGCCGTCACACCGACAATAGCGGCGGCAATCCACAGGGGCAAGCGCGACGTGCCTCACCGCAACGCTGAACCGCGCACCGATTGGCAGACCCGCCGTTGCCACCATGTGCGCCACATGGGCGACACGGCGCGGCCGCCAGCATGGTCGCCACCCGACATCGATCAGCAGGGCACGCGCCATGGCAGGCCCCGTTTCTTCCTCGATGTTTGGCAGCGCCGGGCCCGACGGGCGGGTCGGTGCGGTGGACAGGCAACATCGCCGGGCCGCCCTGTGTCACGCACCGGCGCGCCCGGCCATATCCGCCATGCCGACTCCGGCATGGTGGATACGATCGTCACATCACATCTTCTTTGCCGCGCAAGGATTCTTGGCCGCGCACGGATTTTTTGCAGCGCAGGGATGCTTCGCGGCGCAGGGATTGGCAGCGCACGGGCTCTTGGCTGCGCAGGGATTTGCCGCGCAGGGGTTCTTCTTGGCGGCACACGGATGCTGCGCCGAGCACGGCCCCTTCTTGGGCGCGCAGGTCGCGTAGGCCATGCTGCCGGCGGCCATCAGTCCGGCGGCGACAAAGGCGGTGGCAAGCTTGCGGGCGGTCGGGTTCTTGGTCATGGGAATCTCCAGGTCTCTATGTTGTGGTTGGCGGGGGTTCCGCACTCGCCCACTGCCAGCGCAGCGGACTCAACGGACAAGACCGCAGCACCCGGGCATTCCTTACACCGCGCGTTTCACATGGGCCGGCGCCGCCGCCGAGGCGCCCGGCGCACCGCGCCGGCTACAATGAGCGCCAATGGCCCCGGCACCGGGGCCGGACGAACGGACACAGGCACGACATGAGAATCCTGCTGGTCGAGGACGACGCGATGATCGGCGCCAGCGTGCAGCGCGGCCTGCGCCAGGGCGGCCATGCCGTCGACTGGGTGCGCGACGGTGTCGCCGCCGGCCTCGCCCTGCACGACACCCCCTACGACCTGCTGCTGCTCGACCTCGGTCTGCCCAAGCGCGACGGCATCGAGGTGCTGCGCGAGCTGCGCGCCAGCGGCAACCCCCTGCCGGTGCTGGTGCTGACGGCGCGCGACGCGGTGAGCGAGCGCATCCGCGGGCTGGATGCCGGCGCCGACGACTATGTGCTCAAACCCTTCGATCTCGACGAACTGGCCGCCCGCGTGCGCGCCCTGGCACGGCGCGGGCGCGGCGCGGCCGAACCGGTGCTCAGTCGCGGCGCGCTGGTGCTCGACCCGGCGGCGCATGCGGTGACGCTCGACGGCGCACCGGTCAAGCTGTCGGCGCGCGAGTTTGCCCTGCTCGAAGCTCTGTTCGAGGCCGACGGCAAGCCGCTGTCGCGCGCCCGGCTCGAAGAGCGCGTGTATGGCTGGGGCGAGGAGGTCGAGAGCAACGCCATCGAGGTGCACATCCACGCGCTGCGCCGCAAGCTCGGGACCGGCTGGATCCGCAACCTGCGCGGCGTCGGCTACTACCTGTCGGAGCCCACATGACATCCCTGCGCCGGCGCCTGCTGGTCTCCCTGCTCGGCGCCATCGTGGCAGTCTTCGCCATCGCCGGCCTGGCCACCTACCGCATGGCCCACGACGAGGTGGACGCGGTCATGGACTACCACCTGCGCCAGCTGGCCCTGTCGCTGCGCGACCAGAGCTTCGGCCAGGGCGCGCCCATCGCCCCGCCCGACAAGGCCTTCGACTTCGTCATCCAGATCTGGGACGGGCGCGGCCTGCGCCTCTACCTGTCGCATCCGCACAGCGTGCTGCCCGCCCTGGCGCAGTTCGGTTACGCCACGGTCAGGGCCGGCGAGGACGACTGGCGCGTCTATTCGGTGCCGCTGCGCGACCGCGTCATCCAGGTGGCGCAGCCGATGCGGGTGCGCCGCGCCATGGCGGCCAACGCGGCGCTCAGCACCCTGGTGCCGCTGCTGGTGCTGGTGCCGCTGCTCGGGCTCATCATCTGGTACCTGATCGGCCGCGGCCTGCGCCCGCTCGACACGCTCGCCCACGCCGTCACCGCCCGCCGCGCCGATGCGCTCGCGCCGCTGCCGGCCGAGGGCGTGCCGGACGAGGCGCGGCCGCTGGTGAGCGCGCTCAACGGCCTGCTCGACCGCCTGTCGCAGGCCCTGTCGGCCCAGCGCGCCTTCGTCGCCGACGCGGCGCACGCCCTGCGCACGCCGCTGACCGCCTTGCAGTTGCAGCTACAACTGACCGAGCGCGCCGACAGCGCCGCCGAGCGCGAAGCGGCGCTGACCGAGCTGCGCGGCGGGCTGGCGCGGGCCATCCGCCTGGTCGAGCAGCTGCTGACCCTGGCCCGCCAAGCGCCCGACAGCGCGCCGGCCGAGGCGCCGGTCGCCCCGGTCGACCTCGCCGCGCTGGCGCGCAGCGCACTCACCACCCTGGCGCCGCTGGCCGAGGCGCGCGATATCGACCTGGGCGCCACCGCGCTGGCCGACGACGCCATCGTCAGCGCCGATGCCGCCGCGCTGCGCAGCGCGCTCGACAACCTGATCGACAACGCCATCCGCTACACCCCGGCCGGCGGCCGGGTGGATCTGGCGGTGCGTCGCGCCGAGGGCCGGCTGTGGCTGGAAGTGAGCGACAGCGGCCCGGGCATCGCCCCCGAGGCGCGCGAACGCGTGCTCGATCGCTTCTACCGCCAGGACGACGCCACGTCCGACGGCAGCGGTCTGGGGCTGGCCATCGTCAAGGCGATCGCCGAGCGCCATGGCGCCGTGCTGACGCTCGACGACGCCGAGGGCGGCGGCCTGCGGGTGCGCCTCGGCTTCGTGCCGGCCGACCACGCCCGCCCGGGCAACTGAAACACCGTCTTACGTTTTGCCGCGGGGCTTCTTAAGTTTGCTTTAAGTTGCCCCAGCCTAAGGTGGTCTCCACGGCGAGCACTGGCTCGCGTCATGTCTCGAGGAGTCCATCATGAAAGCCAAGACCTTCAAACGTTCGGCCGCCGCGCTGGCGGTGGGCCTGGCCGTGGCGGCGGGCACCGGTTATGTGACCGCCCGCCATGGCATCGCCGAGGTGCATGCCGAACCGGCGCCGGCCATCAGCGCGCCGGCGACGCCGGCCGCGGCCATGTCGATGCCGGATTTCGCATCCATCGTCGCGCGCAGCGGGCCGGCCGTGGTCAACATCAGCGTCGAGGGCCTGGTCAAGACGCGCAACATCGCCTCGCCCTTCGGCCAGCTCGACCCCAACGATCCGTTCTCCGAATTCTTCCGCCGCTTCGGCCCGGGCCTGCAGGCCCCCGGCGGCGAGCAGGTGGTGCGCGGCCAGGGCTCGGGCTTCATCGTCTCGCCCGACGGCGTGATCCTGACCAACGCCCATGTGGTGGCCGATGCCGACACGGTGACCGTCAAGCTCACCGACAAGCGCGAGTTCACTGCCAAGGTGCAGGGCATCGACAAGACCACCGACCTGGCCGTGCTCAAGATCGACGCGCGCAACCTGCCGACGCTGCCGCTGGCCGCGCCCGACAGCACCCGGGTCGGCCAGTGGGTGCTGGCCATCGGCTCGCCCTTCGGCTTCGAGAACAGCGTCACCGCCGGCATCGTCTCGGCCAAGTCGCGCTCCCTGCCCGACGAGGGCTATGTGCCCTTCCTGCAGACCGACGTGGCGATCAACCCGGGCAACTCGGGCGGGCCGCTGCTTAATCTGAAGGGGGAAGTCGTGGGCATCAATTCGCAGATCTACTCGCGCTCGGGCGGCTACCAGGGCGTGTCCTTCGCCATCCCGATCGAAGTGGCCAACAGCGTGAAGGACCAGCTGCTGGCCAACGGCAAGGTGACGCGCGGGCGCATCGGCGTGGGCATCCAGGAAATGAACCAGGCGCTGTCCGAATCCTTCGGGCTGAAGTCCGCCAACGGCGCGCTGATCAGCCAGGTGGAACCGGGCAGCCCGGCCGAGAAGGCGGGTCTGCAGCCGGGCGACGTGATCCTCAAGCTCAACGGCGAGCCCATCACCAACTCCAACGAGTTGCCGCCCAAGGTGGCCGCCATAGCGCCGGGCAGCAAGATCACGCTGCAGGTGTGGCGCAAGGGCAGCACGCGCGACATCGGCGTGACGCTCGGCACGCAGGCCCCCGAAGAAGTGGCCAGCGCCGACACGCCCTCGCCCGACCACGGCCGGCTCGGCGTCGCGGTGCGTCCGCTCAACCCCGACGAGGCCGCGCAACTCAAGGCCAAGGGCGGCGTGATGGTGCTGCAGGTGGCCGGCGCCGCCAGGCGCGCCGGCATCCAGCCGGGCGACGTGGTGCTGGCGGTCAATGGCCAGCCGGTGGCCGACGTGGCCGCGCTGCAACGACTGATCAGCGGTTCCGACCACCGTGTGGCGCTGCTCATCCAGCGCCAGGACGCCCGCCTGTTCGTGCCGGTCGAGCTGGGCTGAGCCCGGCGCGACAAGCGGCCTCGCGCGCTGCCACCGGGCAGGCGCGGGGCCCTCTCCCCGCCCATCGATCTTCGAGGAGCGCCCCATGCCACACGCCTATCGCCTACCACATCGATCGACGCCCCCCGCACGGAGGTCCAAGGCCTTCGACAATGCCGTCCTGCGCGCCTTCCTGCGCGCCGCCGCCATCGCCTTCGCGCTCGGCAGCGATGCAGCGCCCGCCGCAAGCACCGCCCCGCCGCACGAGGCCGATCGCCACGGACAGACCACCACCACCCGCCGGGCGCATGAGGCCGCCATCGACATCGCCCTGCTCGACACCGCCGGCCACACTGTGCTGCGCCTGCAGGCCGACGGCCCGCTGTCGCTCATCCCGCCGACCGGCGGCCCCTATCTGCTGCGCGTCACCCGCCAGGGCGTGACCCACAGCCAGCGCCTCGGCGCCTGCCGCGACGGCGCGCCGTCACCGATCCGCCTGTAAGCATGCCGACCGCCACCCGCCGCCCCTCGCGACTGCGCCAGGCCTGGCGGCTGGCCGCCCCGTTCTGGCGCTCGCCCGCCGCCCGTCCGGCCTGGGCGCTGCTGATCGCGGTGCTCGGCCTGAGCCTGGGCAGCGTGTGGCTGAACGTGCGCTTCAATGCCTGGAACAACGATTTCTACACCGCGCTGCAGGCCCGCGACAGCGACGCCTTCGCCCACCAGCTGCTGCGCTTCACGCTGCTGGCGGCCAGCTTCATCGTGGTCACGGTGTATCAGCGCTATCTCACCCAGCGCCTGCAGATCCGCTGGCGCGCCTGGATGAGCCACCAGCTGCTCGGCCGCTGGCTCGACCCCGGCATCCCCTACCGCCTGCAGCTGCAGGCCGGGCACAGCGGCATCGACAACCCCGACCAACGCATCGCCGACGACCTGCGCCTGTTCGTCGACAGCACGCTCAGCCTCGGCCTCGGACTGCTCAACGCCGTCGTCACGCTGGCCGCCTTCGCCGGCATTTTGTGGGCGCTGTCGGGCGACGCCACCTTGCCGGGCGGGCTGGTGGTGCCCGGCTTCATGCTGTGGGCGAGCGCTGCTCTATTCGGGCGCCGGCGCCTGGATCACCCATCGCCTCGGGCGCCGCCTGACGCCGCTCAACGCCGAGCAGCAACGGCGCGAGGCCGACTTCCGCTTCGGCCTGGTGCGCGCCCGCGAGCATGCCGAGGCCATCGCCCTGGGGCGCGACGAGGCCGCCGAGCACACCCGCCTGTCGGCCGCCTTCGGTCGGGTGCAGGACAACTGGCTGACGCTGATCGGCCAGATCAAGCGGCTGGCGTGGTTCTCGTCGGGCTATGGCCAGCTGGCCATCATCTTTCCCTTTCTGGCGGCCGCGCCGCGCTATTTCTCGGGCGGCATCGCGTTGGGCGGGCTGATGCAGACGGCGCAGGCCTTCGACCAGGTGCAGGGCGCCTGCAGCTGGTTCGTCTCGGCCTACACCGAGCTGGCCGAATGGTTCGCCACCATCGACCGGCTGAGCGGCTTCGAGCAGGCCATTGCCGACGCCGGCGACGCCCATGCCGGCATCGTGCGTCATGACGACGCCCCGGCGCTGCACATCGAGCAGCTGTCCACCCGCCGCCCCGACGGCGTACCGCTGGCCACGCTGGCCGGCGTGCGCATCGCGCCGGGCGAACGGGTACTGGTCTCGGGCCCCTCCGGTGCCGGCAAGAGCACCTTGCTGCGCGCCCTGGCCGGGCTGTGGCCGCATGGCGAAGGGCGGCTCCATCTGCCGGCGGCGGACACGCTGATGTTCCTGCCGCAGCAACCGTATCTGCCGGTCGGCACGCTGCGCGACTGGCTGGGCACGACGGACGGCGAGGCCGACGAGACAGCGATACGCGAGGCGCTGATGGCGGTCAATCTGGGCGCGCTGGGCGCGGCGCTGGACACGCCGCGTGACTGGGACAAGGCCTTGTCGCCGGGCGAACAGCAACGGCTGGCCTTTGCCCGGGTGCTGCTCAAGCGACCGCGCTGGCTGTTCCTCGACGAGGCCACCGCGGCGCTCGACGAAGCCACCGAGACCCGGCTCTACCAGCTGCTCGACACCCGCCTGCCCGACACCACGGTGGTCAGCGTCGGCCATCGCAGCAGCCTGCGCCGCTTTCACCCGCGGCACATCGAACTCGGCCCGGCGCTCAGGGCATCGACCGCCGATGCGCCACAGGCCGTACCCACAGCCAGTAGCTGACGGCCGCGCCGCCCATGCCGGCGGCGATCGCCGCCGTCACCGGCACGGTGGAATCGGCGAAGCTGTGGCCGACGAAGGCGCCGAACAGCGCCGCCAGCGCCATCTGCACGAAGCCCATCAACGAGGCGGCCGCACCGGCCATGGTCGGCCACGGCGCCAGCGCAATGGCGGTGGCGTTAGGCATGATGAAGCCGATGCCGCAGGTGACCAGCCACATCGGCACCATGATCGCCGCCGGGTGCTGCCAGCCGGCCAGCGACAAGGCCAGCATCACCGCCCCGCCGACCGCGCCGATCACCACGCCGCCAGTGAGGATTGCCTCCGGCCCGAGGCGCGAGGCCAGCCGGCCCGAGGACATGGTGCCGGTGATGAAGCCCGACACCATCAGGCCGAAGGCCAGGCCCATGGTCTGTGGGCTGAAGCCGAACAGGTTGATGAAGACGAAGGACGCGCCCGAGATGAAGGCGAACATGCCGGCATAGGCCAGGCCGTTGCACAGCAGCACGCCGCGATAGGTGGTGTCGCGCATCAAGGTGGCGTAGTTGGTCAGGATGCGCCGCGGCTGGATGGCGGTCGGATCGGGGTGGCGGTTGCTCTCGGCCAGCACGCGCCAGGTCGCCACATATTGCAGCGCGGAGTAGATGATCAGAAACACGAAGGTGGCACGCCAACTGAAGGCTACCGACAGCCAACCGCCGAACACCGGCCCGACGAGCGGCGCCAGCGCCATCGCCGCGGAGATATAGGAGAGCATGCGCGCCGAATCCTTCGGCCCGTAGATGTCGCGCACCACGGTGCGCCCCAGCACCGGGCCGGCGCAGGCCCCGATGGCCTGCACGAAGCGGGCGGCGATCAGCATCTCGATGTTGGGGGCGAGCGCGCAGGCGATGCTGGCGAGGAGGAAGATGGCCAGCCCGGCGAGCATCAGCGGGCGCCGGCCGAAGCGGTCCGACAGCGGGCCGTAGAACAGCTGGCCGATGGCGAAACCACCGAGGAAGACCGACAGCGTGAGCTGAGTGTGGGCCACGTCGGTGCCCAGCGCCGTCGTCATGGCCGGCAGCGAGGGCAGGTAGAAGTCGGTCGACAGCGGGCCCAGCGCCACCAGCGTGGTGAGCAGGATGGCGATGGCCCGGCCGGGCCCGGCGGCGCTCACGACGGCGCCTTACTCGGCATCGGCCTGCGCCCCGGGTGCGGCGGCCTGGAAGGCCGGCAGGGCCTCGCAGGCCGCGACGATGCGCATCACCGTCGGCACATGGTCGAGCCGGCAGTCGAAGCGCTGCGCATTGTAGATCTGCGGCACCAGGCAGGCATCGGCCAGCCCCGGCGTGTCGCCATGGCAGAAGCGGCCGGTGGCCGGATGGCCGGCCAGCTGCGCCTCGACGGCTGCCAAACCGGTATCCACCCAGTGGCGGTACCAGGTGAGTTTCTGCGTTTCGGTCAGGCCCATTTCGCCGGTCAGGTAGTTCAGCACCCGCAGATTGTTGATCGGATGGATCTCGCAGGCAATGCTCTGGGCGATGGCGCGCACCCGGGCACGGCCGGCCGGGTCGGCCGGCAGCAGCGGCGGCTGCGGATGGGTCTCGTCGAGATATTCGATGATCGCCAGCGACTGCGTCAGCAGCAGGCCGTTGTCGTCCAGCGTCGGCACCAGGCCGGCCGGATGGATGCTGCGGTAGCCGGGCGCGCGCTGCTCGCCGCGCGCCAGATGCACCGCCACGGCCTGCCACGGCAGGCCCTTGAGGTTGAGGGCGATGCGCACCCGGTAGGCGGCGGAGGAGCGGAAATAGGTATACAGCTTCATGTCAGTCTCCGGGGCCGGCGCTCAACCGCCCAGCAGATGCACCAGCCACAGGGCGATGCCGGGGAAGAAAGCGAGCAACACGATGCGCAGCAGGTCGGAGGCGAGGAAGGGCAACACGCCGCGGAAGGTCTCCTTCATCGGGATGTCCTTGGCCAGCGAGTTGATGATGAACACGTTCATGCCCACCGGCGGCGTGATCAGGCCGATCTCGACCACCATCAGCGCCAGGATGCCGAACCAGATGGCCTTGTCGCTGTAGCCCAGGCCCCAGTAGTCCAGGCCCATGACGATGGGCAGGAAGACCGGGATGGTGAGCAGGATCATCGACAGGCTGTCCATCACGCAGCCGAGCACCAGGTAGGCGAAGATCATGGCGAACAGCACCGCCATCGGCGGGAAGCCGCTGGCCAGCACCCACTCGGCGATCGCCACCGGCAGCTGCGACAGCGCCAGGAAGGCGTTGAGCACATCGGCGCCGAGCAGGATCAGGAAGATCATCGCCGTCGCCTCGGCTGCGCCGAGCACCGCCGCGACGAACTCGCGCCAGCGCATCTCGCGCGAGATCACCGCCAGCGCGGTGGTGGCGAAGGTGCCCACCGCGGCCGCCTCGGTGGGCGTGAAGATGCCGCCGTAGATGCCGCCGATGACGGTGATGAACACCGCCAGGATCGGCCACACCCGGCCCAGCGCATGCAGCCGGGCGCGCCACGGCAGGGGCGCCGAGGCCGGCCCGCTGCCGGGCACGAAGCGCGCGTACAGGCTGACCACCAGCATGTAGCCGAACATGGCGATCAGGCCGGGCACCAGCGCGGCCATGAACAGCGCAGCGACGTTCTGCTCGGCCAGGATGGCGTAGATCACCAGCACCACCGACGGCGGGATGAGGATGCCCAGCGTGCCGCCGGCCGCCAGCGCACCGGTGGCCAGCGAGGGCGAATAGTGGCAGCGGCGCAGCTCGGGCAGCGCCACCTGGCCCATGGTGGCGGCCGTGGCCAGCGAGGAGCCGCAGATGGCGCCGAAGCCGGCGCAGGCGCCGATGGCGCTCATCGCCACGCCGCCGGGATAGTGGCCGAGGAAGGCGTTGGTGGCCTCGAACAGCCGGCGCGACAGGCCGCCCTTGGAGGCGATGTTGCCCATCAGCAAAAAGAGCGGCACCACCGACAGGTCGTACACCGAGAAGCGGCCGTAGGCCAGATTCTTGAAGTAGCTCATCAGCGGGTCCCAGCCGGACACCAGGGTATAGCCGATCGAGCCGCCGAGCAGCATGGCCATGCCGATGTGCACGCGCAGGGCCAGCAGCACCAGGGTGAAGGCGCCGATGGCGAAACCGATTTCGACGCTCGTCATTCCATGCCCCCTTCGGTGTGCAGCGTGCCTTTCCAGGCGGTGTAGGCAGCGGTCAGGCCGAGCAGGAAGAAGCCGGGGCCGAGCGTGGTGTAGGACCACCACAGCGGCCAGCCGAGCAACATGGTGGTCTCGCCGGTCTCGTAGGCCTCCCAGGCGCCGGCGAAGCTGCGCCAGGCGATGACGAAGGACAGCACCATCAGGATCACCGCGGCGATGCGGTCGAGCACGCGGCGCACGGCCGGCGAGGCGGTGTGGGTGAAGAAATCGACGATCACGTGGGCGTTCTTCATCTGCGCCCAGGGCAGGAAGGCGGCCACGGCGAGCGCACAGCCCATCTGCACCAGCTCGACATCGCCGAGTACCGGCTCGTCGGTCAGCCAGCGGCCGACCACGCTGTACACCGACACCGCGCAGATGCCGAACAGCACCAGGCTGCCGCCGATGGCGGAGAGCATCGACCAGCCGTAGAGGAAGCGTCCGACGGGGTCGCGCGGACGCGGATCCGGTGCGTCACCGGACCGGGGAATTGCTTCTGCCATGGGAGTCTCTCGGTCTGAGGCGCGTCGCAGACGCGCTGGCGATTCGGCGGCCGGCGCGCAGCGCGCCCGGCCGCCGTCGTCTTATTGTGCGTTGTACTTCTGGATCAACGCCTTGGCGGTATCGAGCATGGCCTGGCCCTGGTAGCCCTTGCCGTCCATCTCCTTGACCCA
>JAWKYX010000058.1:0-20630 GCA_041396265.1 Rhodocyclaceae bacterium | reverse complement strand
CGGATGTTCGACACATGGGGAATGCGCGCCAGCCGGTCGACGATGAAGCTTTGCAGGGCTTTCAGGTCGGGCGCCACCACGCGCAAGAGGTAGTCCGAGTCGCCGGTCATGAGGTAGCACTCCATGACTTCGGGGTAGCTGTCGATGGTCTCCTCGAACACGCGCAGCGCGCTGCCGACCTGCTTTTCGAGGCTCACCTGGATGAACATCGAGATGTCCAGGCCGACGGCTTCGGGGTCGAGCAGGGTCACGTAGCCGCGGATCACGCCCGAGGTTTCCAGGTCGCGCACCCGGCGCAGACAGGGCGCGGGCGACAGGTGCGCGCTCTCGGCCAGCGCCACGTTGGTGATGCGGGCATCGGCCTGAAGGCGGTTGAGCAGTGCGATGTCCGTCGGGTCCATCTCGGCGACATTTCGTTTATTGCGCACATCCAACCTCTTCGTCCGATTTGTTGCTCATTCAAGCACTCGATCGGCCAATTTGGCAATAAGTCGACGCGCGGCCGGGGCTACAGTCTTCACTTGCCCGGCGTGTTTGTGCCCATCCCGGCCAAAAAGCCGGCACCAGTGAACTAGGACAATCGATTCGCCGGATCAGCACATTAGACTGAATCGCAACCTGCCACCCCCATCACCGCGTCTTGCCACTCCACGCGTGCGGTCTTTTCAAGGAGCCCGAGGGCCATGACTCAGATTTCGCAACAGCCCATTTTCAATCCGGCCACCGACAGCGATCCGGACGAAACTCTCGACTGGCTCGACAGCCTGGCCGAAGTCATCGAGCGCGACGGGCTGGCGCGCAGCGAATACCTGCTCGACCGGCTGATCGAGTCGGGCCGGCGCGCCGGCGGGCGCTTCCACACCCGCCACACCACGCCCTACCGCAACACCATCGGCGTCGAGGCGCAGCCGCCCTACCCCGGCGATCTCGACATCGAGGCGCGCATCACCGCCATCCACCGCTGGAACGCGCTGGCCATGGTGTCGCGCGCCAACAAGGCGCATGCCGAGCTGGGCGGCCACATTGCCACCTACGCGTCGATTGCCGACCTGTTCGAGGTGGGCTTCAACCACTTCTTCCGTGGCGCCACCGAGTCGCATCCGGGCGACCTGGTGTACTTCCAGGCCCATGCCTCGCCCGGCGTGTATGCCCGCGCCTTTCTCGAAGGGCGGCTGTCGGAGGATCGGCTCGAGCACTTCCGCCGCGAGGTGTCGGGCGGCATCGGCCGCGGCCTGTCGTCCTACCCGCACCCGACGCTGATGCCGGATTTCTGGCAGTTCCCCACCGGCTCGATGGGCTTGGGCCTGATCAGCGCCATCTACCAGGCGCGCTTCCAGCGCTACATGGAAAACCGCGGCATCGGCGCACCGAGCGACCGCCGCGTGTGGGCCTTCGTCGGCGACGGCGAAATGGACGAGCCCGAATCGCTGGCCGGCATCTCGCTCGCCGCGCGCGAACAGCTCGACAACATGGTGCTGGTGGTCAACTGCAACCTGCAGCGCCTCGACGGCCCGGTGCGCGGCAACGGCAACGTGGTGCAGGAGCTGGAAACGCTGTTCGCCGGCGCCGGCTGGAACGTCATCAAGTGCCTGTGGGGCAGCAACTGGGACGTGCTCTTCGCCCGCGACCGCGAAGGCTGGATCCTGCGCCGCATGGCCGAAGCCGTGGATGGCGAGTTCCAGAAGCTGGCCGCTACCGACGGCCACTACAACCGAGAGCACTTCTTCTCGCGCTACCCCGAGCTGGCGGCGCTGGTGGCCAACATGTCGGACCAGGACATCGACCAACTCATGCGCGGCGGCCATGACCCGGCCAAGATCCATGCCGCCTACGCCGCGGCCGTGGCGCATCGCGGCCAGCCGACGGTGATTCTCGCGCAGACCACCAAGGGCTATGGCATGGGCGCCTCGGGCCAGGGCGCCAACACCTCGCACCAGACCAAGAAGCTGGCGCGCGAAGACCTCGGCCGCTTCCGCGAGCGCTTCGGCCTGCCGCTGTCGGACACTGACCTCGACGAGCTGCGCTACTTCCACCCCGGCCCGGACAGCGAGGAAGTGCGCTACCTGCAGGAGCGCCGCGCCGCGCTCGGCGGCTACGTGCCGACCCGGCGCAGCACGGCGCGCCCGCTGCCGCTCAAGCAGCCGGACATCTACGTGCCCTTCCATGCCGATTCGGGCGACCGCTCGATCTCCACCACCATGGGCGCCGTGCGCCTGCTCAACAAGCTGATGCGCGACAGCCAGCTCGGCCCGCGCATCGTGCCGGTGGTGGCCGACGAGGCGCGCACCTTCGGCATGCAGGACATGTTCCGCCAGTACGGCATCTACTCGCCCTGGGGCCAGAACTACACCCCGCAGGACAGCGAGCAGCTGGCCTTCTACCGCGAGGACGTCAAGGGCCAGATCCTCGAAGAGGGCATCACCGAGGCCGGCTCGATGGCCTCGTGGATCGCCGCCGGCACCGCCTACTCGCACAGCGACGAGCCGATGCTGCCCTTCTACATCTTCTACTCGATGTTCGGCTTCCAGCGCGTTGCCGACCTGATCTGGAACGCCGCCGACAGCCAGGCGCGCGGCTTCCTGCTCGGCGCCACCGCCGGGCGCACCACGCTGTCGGGCGAGGGCCTGCAGCACGAGGACGGCCAAAGCCACATCTACGCGGCCACCATCCCCACCTGCCGCGCCTACGACCCGGCCTTCGGCTACGAAATGGCGGTGATCGTCGAGGACGGCGTGCGCGCGATGATGGTCGATGGCGAAACCGCCTTCTACTACATCACGCTGTACAACGAGAACTACCCGCAGCCGGCCATGCCGGTGGGCGCCGAAGAAGGCATCCGCCGCGGCCTCTACCTGCTCAGCGAGAACAAGGACAAGCAGAAGCCGCGCGTGCAACTGGTGGGCAGCGGCAGCATCCTGCGCCAGGTGCAAGCCGCCGCCGCGCGCCTGGAGGCCGACTTCGGCGTGGCCGCCGATGTGTGGAGCGCCACCAGCTTCTCCGAGCTGCGCAAGGACGGCCTGGCCTGCGACCGCTGGAACCTGCTGCACCCGACCGAGACGCCGCGCACCCCGTGGGTAACGCAGCAGCTGTCGAGCCGCCAGGGCCCGGTGGTGGCCGCCACCGACTTCATGCGCAGCTACCCCGACCTGGTGCGCAACTGGGTGCCCGGCCGCTTCACCGTGCTCGGCACCGACGGCTTCGGCCGCTCGGACACCCGCGTGGCGCTGCGCGATTTCTTCGAGGTCGATGAGCGCTACATCACGCTGGCCGCGCTCCAGAGCCTGGTCGCCGAGGGCAGCCTGCCGCGCGAGACGCTCGACGGCCTGATCGAGAAACTGGGCATCGACGCCGACAAGCCGAGCCCGCTGGCCTGATCCCACATTGACGCGGGCACGGGAGTGCATCCCCGTGCCCGCCGCCCCACTCCGTTCGAGGTAGAGACATGAGCCGACTGATTGATGTGAACGTGCCGGACATCGGCGACTACAACGATGTGCCGGTCATCGAGCTGCTGGTGCAGGTCGGCGACACCGTCGCCGCCGACGACGCCATCGTCACGCTCGAATCCGACAAAGCCACCATGGACGTGCCCAGCCCGCAGGCCGGCGTAGTGCGCGAGCTGCTGGTCAAGGTCGGCGACCGCGTGTCGGAAGGCAGCGCCCTGGCGCGCGTCGAAGCCACCGCCGATGCCGGCGCCACCGCGGCCCCCGCGCCAGCCCCGGCGCCCGCCCCCGCCGCACCGGCACCTGCGCCTGCCGCAGCCGCCCCGGCCCCCGCCGCCCCGGTGCCGCCGCCGGCCGCGCCCGAAGCCGTCTCCGCCCCGCCCGCCTCCGGCAAGCGCACCCACGCCAGCCCCTCGGTGCGCCACTATGCGCGCGAGCACGGCGTCGACCTGGCCGGCGTGAAGGCCAGCGGCCGCAACGGGCGCATCACCCGCGAGGACGTCACCGCGCACATCAAGGCCGTCATGCAGGGCGGCGCCGCGCCGGGCAAGGCCGCCCAGGCCGCGCCGGGCACGCTGCTCGACCTGCTGCCCTGGCCCAAGGTCGACTTCGCCAAGTTCGGCCCCATCGACACCCAGCCGCTGTCGCGCATCAAAAAGATCTCCGGCGCCAACCTGTCGCGCAACTCGGTGGTGATCCCGCATGTCACCAACTTCGACGAGGCCGACATCACCGATCTGGAAGCCTTCCGCCAGCAGATCAACACCGAAAACGCCAAGAACCCGGAGGCCGCCAAGCTCACCCTGCTGGCCTTCCTGATCAAGGCCAGCGTCGCCGCGCTGAAGAAATTCCCCGAGTTCAACGCCAGCCTCGACGGCGACAACCTGGTCCTCAAGCAGTACTACCACATCGCCTTCGCCGCCGACACGCCCAACGGGCTGGTGGTGCCGGTGATCCGCGATGCCGACAAGAAAGGCATCTACGCCATCGCCGCCGAAGCCGGCGCGCTGGCCAAGAAGGCGCGCGACGGCAAGCTCGGCCCGGCCGACATGAGCGGCGGCTGCTTCACCGTTTCCAGCCTCGGCGGCGTCGGTGGCACCGGCTTCACGCCGATCATCAACGCCCCCGAAGTGGCCATCCTCGGCGTCACCCGCTCGCAGATGAAACCGGTGTGGGACGGCAAAGCCTTCATCCCCCGCCTGATCCTGCCGCTGTGCCTGAGCTGGGACCACCGCGTCATCGACGGCGTGATGGCGGCGCGCTTCCTGGTCTATCTGCAACAGATCCTCGGCGACTTCCGCCGCATCGGGCTGGAACACGGCTGAGCGCCACCGCGTACCGACAAGACAAAGGCCCCGGACCGGGGCCTTTGTCCGTTTTGGCCGACCGCAGGGGGCTCAAACCGGGCGCTTGCCAAACGCAATGGCGAGGCGGTTCCAGCCATTGATGGCGTTGACCAGCACGGTGAGATCGACGATTTCCCCGGCCGAGAAATGCGGCGCCACCTGCGCCCAGAGTTCGTCCGGCACGCGGGTGTCCGCCACCCGGGTGAGCGCCTCCGCCCACATCAGCGCAGCGCGTTCGCGGTCGGAGAAGAACGGGGTCTCGCGCCACACCGCCACGGTGGCGAGGCGGCGCGCGTCTTCGCCGGCCTTGCGGGCATCGGCGCTGTGCGTGTCCAGACAGAAGGCACAACCGTTGATCTGCGAGACGCGCAGGCGCACCAGCTCCATCAGCGGCTTTTCCAGGCCGGCGCGTGCCAGGTGCTGCTCCACGGCCGACAGGGTTTTCATGGCTTCGGGGTTGGCTTTGAAAAAATTGAGACGGGGTTCCATGGTATGCAAGTCCTTGAATGAATGAACGATGAGACGATCTATTCCGCATGCAGCGGCGCGGTGCGCCGGGCCGCGGCTTGCGACAGAAAGGCAATGAGCAGCGCACCGACGACCAGGCTGCCGGCCACGGCGAACGCCAGCGTCAGACCCGACGCGGCCGCCTGCGGCGCCAGCGCCTTGACGTCGGCAGCGCCGGCACCGAGCGCGAACACCGCGCCCATGAACGACGCGCCGGTGATCAGGCCGAGGTTGCGCGACAGGTTCAGCAGGCCGGAGACAAGCCCGCGCTGGTCGGCGCTGCTGCCGGTCATCACCGCCGTGTTGTTGGCCGCCTGGAACAGCGCGAAGCCGGAGGTGATGATCGCCAGCGCAGCCACATAGCCGGGGAGCGCCAGGTACGACGACAGCACCGGCAGCGCAAAGGCCCCCACTGCCATCGCACACAGACCGGCGATGGTCATGCGCGGCGCTCCCAGGCGATCCACCAGGCGGCCGGCCGGCACACCCGACAGCGCCGCCACGAGCGGGCCGCAGGACATCACCAGCCCCACCCGCACCGCGTCCAGGGCAAAGGCGCTGGCCAGGTAGAAGGGGCCGACCACCAGCGTCGCCATCACCACCGTGGTGGCCAGGGCACTCATGACGAAACCCGCGCTCAGCGCCCCCTGGCGGAACATCGCCAGGCGGACCAGCGGCGCCGGGGCCCGCGACTCCAGCCACATGAACAGGCTGGCACCAGCGATCAGCGGCCAGCGGCAATGCCGCCGTTGAGTGCGCCGAAGCGGCCTTTGCCGAGGGTCATGGCGAGCGCGTAGGCGGCGGCGTCAGCGCCAGCACCACCACACCCACGGTGTCGAACGGCGGCCAGGCGGCGTTGGCCGTGCGCACATCCACCGGCAGGTAGCGCCGCGCCAGCCCGAAGCTCACGGCGGCAGCGGACGCTGACCAGGAAGATGGCCGGCCGGCGCTCGCGGCGATCAGACCGCCGCCCAGCGTCAGGCCCGGCGCGGTGCCCACGGCCGACCACGGTGCCCAGAAGTCCCATGGCGCGGCCAGTGCGTTCCTTGGGGACCGCCTCGCCGGCGAGCGCCAGGGTAAGGCGCCATCATGACGGCCGCCCCAGCCCCTGCAGCGCCCGCGCGGCGATCAACAGTTCGGGGTCGGCGCCACGCCGCACAGGACGGAGGCCCCGGCAAACACGGCGATGCCGGCGAGCATCAGCCGGCGCCGGCCGAGGACATCGCCCAGGCGCCCAACCCCGACGATGGTGCAGGTGATGGCCAGCAAATAGGCCAGCACCACCCATTGCACCGACTGGAAGCTGGCACCGAACGATTGCGCCAGCGTCGGCAAGGCCACGTTGGCGATGCTGGTGCCGAGCGACGACAGCAACATGGCGAGCGACAGGCTGGCCATCGCTCCGCGTTTTGGTGGGAACTGCGGTGCGCGGTCTGTGCCGCGTCCGCCGGATGACGTAGCCATCATGCTCTCCTTGCGCGCACGAGGCAGTCGATGATGGCACCGGGTGCCATCGGCCGTCTCGACGGTACGCTCGACGGTCTGCGCCTTGTCGATGGCGAGTTGATCGCCCAAGGCGGCCACCACCTGCTGGCCGTTATACAACACCGCGGGGTCCTGCGGCCCGCCGCGAAGCCATCGGCCAGATTCGCGCTGTCGTGCGCCACCAGCGAAGGTGCCGCCCGGCGCACCACCGCCCGAGCCGCGCGCGACGGGATGGGCACCTACCGGCTCTGCCTGCGGAATCTGCAGGTAGATCCAGGGCGACAGATCGAAACCTTGCGCGTCAGGCGGGTAGGCGCGCAGGTCGGCCACCTCATAACGAATGCGTTCTACCACCCCGCGTGCTGCCGCCAGCCGCCGGCCCCGCGCCCACAGGCCCGCCTCGGCAAAATCCACAGCGACGTCCCACCTGCTCACAAGCCAGCCACACGGCGTTGCGTCCTTCGCCGGTGGCCAGATCAGGCGCGCGCGCCGGGCCTCGGGTTCGCCACCTCCGCGGCCAGAAAGCGGTTTGGCCTCCACGGTCCATAAAAACGCCGCCGTGGCATAGCGCCGGTTCCACGCCTCGCGATCCATCGATCGCGGCAGGAGCGGACACGCAACATTGTCCCGGTCTACCGGCGCCGGCGAGGACCACATCGCCGATTGCCCGTTCGGGCATTGATTTGCCTTCCATTTCTTTGACTCCGCGAACTGTGTGTCTGGATCGCTTAGGAAGGCGGCACGTCAGGCGGAAGACGCAGCATTTGCAGTTAATACATGCACCAGACGCCACATCCGCCCGTCGCGTGCTGTGGTGCGCGCATGTCGGAAGCCAGTTTCAATCTGCTCCTCTCGACGTGCTGCTGGCCGAAGAGAGCAACGTGGCAACGCCGCCGAGCGCCTGCGGCTCAGCCCGTCGGCCATGAGCCGGGCGCTGGCCCGCCTGCGCGAAACCACCGGGGACCCGCTGCTGGTGCGGGCGGACGCGGCCTGCCCACGCCACGGGCGCTCGAACTGCGCGAAACGATCAGGCCGGCTGGTACGGACCTGGAAGCGGTGCTGCGCCCGGCAGGACAGCCGGATCGAAATCGGTCGAGCGCACCTTCACCGCTGCGCACCGGCGGGGAAGCTTCGTCGAGAACTTCGGCCCGCTGATCGTCCCGCGTGAGCACCGGCGCCGGGCATCCGCCTGAGCTTCGTCCCAGCTCGACGAGCAGCGCCCTGCGCGACGGCACGGTCGATCTGAAACCGGCGTCATCGGCAGCGGCATGGGGCCGGAGATCCGCGTGCAGGCGCTGTTCCGGGATCACTTCGTCGGCGTGGTACGCGCAGGGCATCCGCTGAGCCGCGGGACGGTCACACCCGCGACCACGCCGCTGGCCGGCATATCGGGCTGTCGCGCCGCGGCATGCCACCTGGCCCCATCGACGACGCCCTGGATGAACTGGGCCTGCAGCGCGATATCGCCACCACCGTCGGTGGCTTCTCAACAGCAGTGGCACTGGCCCGGGCGTCAGAACTGATCGCCAGCGTGCCCGAGCGTCACACCGGCAATCTGCGCGCGGACATGCACAGCTTCGCCCTGCCCTTTGCCGCGCCGAAATCCACCCGTCTCACTGTTCTGGCACCCCAGGTTTCACGCCGACCCGGTGCCGCTGGCTGCGCAGCGTGGTCCTCGAGGTGTGCGGGCAGCCCGCGCTGAATGGCGCGGGGGCGGGGCGGAAGGCAAGAAAAAAGGCGCCCGAAGGAGCCTCATGTTTGTGCTGCAGCGCGTCGGGATGTCATTACACCTGCATATTCATGATGTCCTGGTAGGCCGAGACCAGCCGGTTGCGCACCTGGGTCATCTGCTGAAAGCTGAGGTTGGCCTTTTGCAGGTTGACCATCACGTCCTGCAGGTTGACGTTGGGGTCGCCGGAGGAGAAGGACTGGGCCATCTTTTGCGCGTCTTGCTGGGCGGCGCTGACGTCGGCGAGAGCGTTCTGGAGGGCGTCGTTGAAGCTGACGCCGTCGGCGGTTTCGGTGGGCGCAGACGCACTCTTGCCGCCGGCCGCCTGGGCGGTGGCTCGCAGTTCGCTCAATACTTGGTCGATGCCGCGACTGTCCATGATGATTCCAGCACTTCCTGCGCTATGGGTAGCTTGGTATCAGCAAGGCACGTGCCATGCCGGTGCGTTCAGTCAACAGCGTACCCCTCTTCGCGGTACTGCTGCAATTTGTAGCGCAGGGTACGCTCGGAAATTCCAAGTTTTTCAACGGCTTTCTTGCGCGATCCGCCCACGGCCTTGAGGGTGCCGAGGATGTGGTCGCGCTCGAGGTCTTTCATGTTGCTGCTACCGCCAGCCGCGGCCGGAGCGGCAAAATTTGCCGGTTCGGCGGCAGGGCTTGCCGGCGGGCGCGGCGCGGCGCTGCCCAGGCACAGGCGCAGGGTTTCGGCGCGGATGACGCCGCCGGTGGCCAGGATCATGGCGCGCTGCATGGCATTGTCGAGCTCGCGGGCGTTACCCGGCCAGGGATGGGCGCGCATCAGTTCGGCGGCGCCGTCGTCGATCACCGCCTGGGCGCCAATACGTTCGCCCTGCCGGGCGAGGAAGTAGCGCGCCATGGGCAGGATGTCGCCCGGGCGTTCGCGCAGGGCGGGGATGGCCAGGGGGAAGACGTTGAGCCGGTAGTAGAGGTCTTCGCGGAAGCGGCCAGCGGCCACTTCGGCGGCCATGTCGCGGTTGCTGGTGGCCAGCACGCGCAGGTCGAGCGGGATGGGCTTTTTGCCGCCGACACGCTCGACTTCGCGCTCCTGCAGCACGCGCAGCAGCTTGGCCTGCAGGCTGAGCGGCATTTCGGAGATTTCGTCGAGCAGCAAGGTGCCGCCGTCGGCTTGTTCGAACTTGCCGGCCTGGGCGCTGTGGGCGCCGGTGAAGGCGCCCTTTTCGTGGCCGAACAGGGTGGCTTCGAGCAGGTTGTCGGGGATGGCGGCGCAGTTGATGGCAACAAAGGGCTTGGCCTTGCGCGGCGAGTGGTTGTGGATGTAGCGGGCGAAGACTTCCTTGCCGGTGCCGGACTCGCCCGAGAGCATCACCGTGGCGTCGGTCTCGGCCACGCGGGTGGCCAGCGCGAGCAGTTCGCGGGTGCGCGGGTCTTCGGCGATGGTGCCGCTGTCGTTGGCGGGCACCGCGGCGTAGCGGCGCACATGGGCGTGCAGCACTTCGGGTTCGAAGGGCTTGAGCAGGAAGTCGCAGGCGCCGCCCTGCATGGCGGCCACGGCCTTTTCGACATCGCCGAAGGCGGTCATCAGCATCACCGGCAGTTGCGGCAGGCGGGCGCGGATCTCGCCCAGCAGGGTGAGGCCGTCCATGGGTTCCATCTTCAGGTCGCTGATGACCAGGTTGAACACGCCCTTGCCCAGCGCCTCGAGCGCGGCCGGGCCGCCATCGACGGCGGTGACGGCATGGCCTTCGAGTTCGAGGATCAGCGTGACGGCGTCGCGCAGGGCGGCGTCGTCTTCGACCAGCAGGAGCTTGAGGGGATCACTCATGAGGGGTTCTCTTCGGCGGTGACGCCGGCGGTGCGCGGGACCACCAGGCGGAAACGGGAGCCCTCGCCGAGGCGCGAGGCGAGATCGATCTCGCCGCCATGGGCACGGGCCACGCCGCGGGCGATGGCCAGGCCCAGGCCGGTGCCTTCGGCGCGGGTGGTAAAGAAGGGTTCGAACAGGCGCTGCTGCTGGTCGGGCGAGATGCCGGGCCCGGTGTCTTCGACGACAAAGCTCACCTGTTCGGCGTCGCAGGTCGCCAGCAGGCTGACCGTGCCACCGGCGGGGGTGAATTGCAGCGCGTTTTCAAGCAGGTTGGTGAGCGCCCCAGCGAGCGCCTTGCGGTCGGCCATCAGCCGGGTGCTGCCGCATTCGCAGGCATGGGTGAAGACGATCTCGCGCTGGCGGGCGATGGGTTCGAGCGTGTGGGCCAGCTCTTCGGTGAGCGCACACACCGGCACCGGCTCGCGGCCGAGGCAGTCGCCACGGGCGAACAGCAGCATGTCGCGGATCAGGCGCTCGAGGTGGCGCAGGCGCTCAACGGCGCGGTCAGCGATGCGGCCGCGCTCGGACTCGGGCAGCTGGCCCTTGCCCAGCGTGGCGGTATACAACAAGGCGGCCGACAGCGGCGTGCGCAGCTGGTGGGCCAGGCCGGCCACCATCTCGCCCATGGCGGCGAGGCGTTCGTTGCGCTCGGCCTCGCGCTGCATTTTGTGGGTGTGGGTGACGTCGTGCATCAGCACGATGCTGCCCTCGCCTGAATCAAGGTGGGTGGACGACATGGCGATGCGCCGCGCGTCATCACCCTCGCCAAGTTCCAATTCGCCCGGGGTCTCGGTGGGCACGAAGCGCTGGCTCAGCGCCGCCCATGCGGTGCCTTCGATGGCCTCGCCCAGCCAGTCGCGCGCGGCCCGGTTGGCCTGCAGCACCGTGCCCTGGCGGTCGAGCACCAGCACGCCGGCCGGCAAGGCGCCCATCAGCACCGACAGCCGCTCGTTGAGCTGGCCGACCTGCCCCTGCAGGCCGGCATAGGCATCGGTCAACTCGGCCGAGGCGCGATTGAACAGGGCAAAGGCTTCGGCCAGCTGGGCGGCGTCAAGCGACGGCGCGGCGGTCTCGGTCATGGCGGGCTCGTGAGGTAGACGCTTTTCCACAGTGCGAAGCCTACGGGTGGACCTTGAGTTTACAGGCGGCAAATAGGCGGCAAAAACTGCCGCTTATTCTGCCTAAGCTTTTGCCGGGTGGCGCAGACAATGCGTCTCATCCGTCAAAGCGATTCCGTGAAGGACCGAAGTCATGGCCACCGCACAAAATGCCGCTACCGTACCGGGCTCCCCGATACAGCAAGCGTTCGAGAACTTCAGCGCGATGTCCGGGCGCCAGAAAATGGCCCTGCTCGCCGCCCTGGCCGCCAGCATCGCGCTGGTGGTCGGCGTCTTGCTGTGGAGCAAGTCGGCCGACTACACGGTGCTGTTCTCGAACCTGGAAGAGCGCGACGGCGGCGCCATCGTGACGGCCCTGCAGCAGCAGAACGTGCCCTACAAGTTTACGCCCGGCGGCGGCGCGATCATGGTGCCGAGCGACCGGGTGCACGACATCCGCCTGCAACTGGCCGCCCAGGGCCTGCCGCGTGGCGGTATGGTCGGCTTCGAGTTGATGGAGAACCAGAAGCTCGGCGTATCGCAATTCCATGAACAGGTGAACTACCAGCGCGGCCTCGAAGGCGAGCTGGCACGCACCATCCAGTCGATCGGCTCGGTGGCCAACGCGCGGGTGCACCTGGCCATCCCCAAGCGCAGCGCCTTCCTGCGCGACCAGCAAAAGCCGACTGCCTCGGTCTTCGTCAATCTGCGCGCCGGACGCAATCTTGATGGCGCCCAGGTGGCCGGCATCGTGCACCTGGTGTCCTCCAGCGTGCCGAACATGAGCAACGACAGCGTCAGCGTCATCGACGAAACCGGCAAGCTGCTCACCGACAGCAACGACCCGACCCGTGCCGCCGGCCTCGATCCGACCCAGTTGCGCTATGTCGAAGACCTCGAAGCGGCCTACGTGCGGCGCATCGAGACCATCCTCGAGCCGATGGTCGGCCGCGGCAACTTCCGCGCCCAGGTCACCGCCGATGTGGACTTCAACCGCATCGAACAGACCGATGAAATCTACAAGCCCAACCCCTCGCCGCAGCAAGCCATCCGCTCGCAGCAAAGCAGCGAGGTGCTCACCCGCGACCCCGGCGCCCAGGGCGTGCCCGGCGCGCTGACCAACCAGCCGCCGGTGCCGGCCACCGCGCCGATCACCAACCCGGCCACCGCCGGCGCGACCGGCGCCGACAGCAACATCCTGACGCGCAACACCAACGCCACCACCAACTACGAGGTGGACCGCACCATCCAGCACACCAAGCGGGCACTGGGCGCGATCCGCCGGCTGTCGGTGGCGGTGGTGATCAACCATCGCACCACGGTCGACAAGAACGGCAAGGAGAGCACCGTGGCGCTGGCGGACGAGGAAATCGCCCGCATCAACAACCTGGTGCGCGAAGCGATGGGCTTCAACGCCGAACGCGGCGACAGCCTCAACGTGGCCAACAGCGCCTTCGCCGAGGGCGCCACCGACGCCCTGCCCGAGCTGCCGGTGTGGAAGGATCCCGAGCTGATCGACATCGGCAAGCTGGCCTTGCGCTACCTGATCGTGATCGCCGTGCTCGCCTACGTGGCCTTCGGCGTCATCAAGCCGCTGCTCAAGTCGCTGGCCCCGCCGCCCGCCGACGACGCGGCGGACGAAGGCGGCGAAGGTGCAAGCCGGCAGGAGAAGGCCTACGATGAAGACGGCGCGGAGGTCACGCTCTCCGAGTCGGCGCGCCAGAACATCAGCTACGAAGCCAAGCTGGCGCAGGCGCGCGACACCGCCAAGAACAACCCGAAACTGGTCGCCAACCTGATCAAGGACTGGATGGGCGTCAACGAGGAGGCCCGCAAATGAGCCCCGAAGAAGGCCTGGAAAAAAGCGCCCTGCTGCTGCTCTCGCTCGGCTCGGACGAAGCGGCCGAAGTGCTCAAGTTCCTCGGCCCCAAGGAGGTGCAGAAGCTCGGCATGGCCATGGCCAAGCTGCCCTCGCATCCGCGCAGCAAGGTCGAGCCGCTGCTCGACGAGTTGGAAACGCACTGCGAACAGGGCTCGCCGGTCGAGGCCGACGAGGAACAGATCCGCGCCATGCTCACCAAGGCGCTGGGCGACGACCGGGCGGCGCACATCATCTCGCGCGTGCTGCAGGGCTCGGACACTGCCGGCATCGAAAGCCTCAAGTGGATGGACGCAGCCACCGCCGCCGACCTGATCAAGAACGAGCACCCGCAGATCATCGCCACCATCCTGGTGCACCTGGAAAACGACCAGGCCGGCGAGATCCTCAAGAACTTCACCGACCGCCTGCGCAACGACGTGCTGCTGCGCATCGCCACCCTCGACGGCGTGCAACCGGCGGCGCTGAAGGAACTCAACGACACGCTCACCCGCACGCTGTCGGGCGCCTCCAACGTCAAGAAGGCCGCCATGGGCGGGGTGCGCCACGCCGCCGACATCCTCAACTTCGTCGGTGCCGCGGCCGAGACGGCGATCATCGACAACGTGCGCGAATACGATCCGGACCTGGCGCAGAAGATCCTCGACGAGATGTTCGTGTTCGACAACCTGATGGACATCGACGACCGCGGCATCCAGACCCTGCTGCGCGAGGTGCAGTCCGACTCGCTGGTGGTGGCGCTCAAGGGCGCCCAGGCCGAGCTGCGCGAGAAGATCTTCAAGAACATGTCGCAACGCGCCGCCGAAATGCTGCGCGAAGACCTCGAATCGCGCGGGCCGGTGCGCCTGTCGGAGGTCGAGGGCGAGCAGAAGGAAATCCTCAAGATCGTGCGTCGCCTGGCCGAGGAAGGCCAGATCATGCTCGGCGGCAAGGGCGGCGACGATGCCTTTGTCTAACACCGTGCCCGGCATGCGCCGGAGGGGCTTTCAGTGAGCTTTGACCGCCACCAGGCCGTGGGCGCCTACCGCCGCTGGGAGCCGCCGCGTTTCGACGCCCCCGAGCCCGAACCCGAACCGGTGGCTGAGGCCGAGCCGACCCCGCCACCGCCCGCCGAGCCGCCCCCCGAGGCCACGCCGCCGGAGCCGGCCTTCAAGCTGCCCACCGCCGACGACATCGAGCGTATCCACGACGCCGCCCACAAGGACGGCTATGCCGCCGGCTATGAAGAAGGCACAGCGCGCGGGCGCATGGAGGCGCTGCAGATCCACACCCTGGTCGAGAACCTCGACACCGCCCTCAAACAGATCGACCAGGACGTGGCCGAGGAGATCGTCGCACTGGCCATGGAAATTGCCGGCCAGATGGTCAAGCGCAGTCTGGCCTCTCACCCCGAGAACATCGTCGACCTGGTGCGCGAGGCGCTCCAGCAACTGCCGCAGGCGCGCGCCCGCATCCATGTGCACCCCGACGACGCGGCCCTGCTGCGCGACTACCTCGGCGAGCAGATCAGCCACCACGAGCACCGCATCCACGAGGACGACACCCTCACCCGCGGCGGCTGCACCATCGAGGCCGAAGGCGCCACCATCGACGCCACGGTGCAGACCCGCTGGCGGCGCATCATGGAAACCATGAACGCCGACGACACCCGCTGGGATCCGCAAGACTGATGGAACGCCACACCGACACCTGGCGCCAGGTCCTCGCCGACGGCAAGCGCCTGGCCGCCACCAACAGCCCCTTCCAGCTCTCCGGCCGGCTCACCCGCATCAACGGGCTGGTCATGGAAGCGGCCGGGCTCAAGCTGCCGCTCGGCTCGGGCTGCCGCATCGTGGTGCCCGGCGGCGGCTCGGTCGAGGCCGAGGTGGTGGGCTTTCATGGCGAGCGCATCTTCATGATGCCCACCGACGACATCTTCGGCCTCGCCCCCGGCGCCCAGGTGCTGCCCATGGAGCCGGTGCAGCCGCGCCTAGTTGCCGGCCAGCGCACCGTGCCGCGCCGCCGCGCCTCCGACCGCGCCAAGCACCTGCCCATCGACGACTCGCTACTCGGCCGCGTGGTCGACGGCGCCGGCCGCCCGCTCGACGGCCTCGGCCCCATCGACACCGAAGACACCCGTTCGCTGCAAAGCCGGCCGGTCAACCCGCTGCAACGCGCCCCGATCAGCCAGTCGCTCGACGTCGGCATCCGCGCCATCAACGCCCTGCTCACCGTCGGCCGCGGCCAGCGGATGGGTCTGTTCGCCGGCTCCGGCGTGGGTAAATCGGTGCTCATCGGCATGATGGCGCGCTACACCCAGGCCGACGTGATCGTCGTCGGGCTGATCGGCGAACGGGGTCGCGAGGTGAAGGAATTCATCGAGCAGAACCTCGGCGCCGAAGGCCGCGCCCGCTCGGTGGTGGTCGCCGCGCCGGCCGACACCAGCCCGCTGATGCGCCTGCAGGGCGCCGCCTACGCCACCACCATTGCCGAATACTTTCGCGATCAGGGCAAGCAGGTGCTGCTGATCATGGACTCACTCACCCGCTACGCCATGGCACAGCGCGAAATCGCCCTGGCCATCGGCGAACCGCCGGTCACCCGCGGCTATCCGCCCTCGGTGTTCGCCCGCCTGCCGGCGCTGGTCGAGCGCGCCGGCAACGGCCCCGAAGACGGCGGCTCGATCACCGCCTTTTACACCGTGCTCACCGAAGGCGACGACCAGCAAGACCCCATCGCCGACTCGGCCCGCGCCATTCTCGACGGCCATATCGTGCTCTCGCGCACCCTGGCCGACCAGGGCCACTACCCGGCCATCGACATCGAGCAATCCATCAGCCGGGCCATGCACAACCTGGTCAAGCCCAGCCATTTCGAACATGTGCGCCGCTTCAAGCTGCTGTTCTCGCGCTACCAGCGCTCGCGCGACCTGATCGCCGTCGGCGCCTACCAGGCCGGCGCCGACCCGGTGCTCGACCAGGCCGTCGAAGCCTACCCGGCGCTGGAGGCTTTCCTCCAGCAAGCCATCGACGAACGCGAAGGCTTCGACACCGCCGTTGCAAACTTGCACACACTCTTTGGCGACGTAGTGTGATACTTATCCCCTGTTCAAGCGGCTCACGAGCCCCTAAAGATTTCGCCCCCCGAACCGTAAGCCCTGTTGCGGGACGCGCACAGCGCCGACCGCGCATCGGAGAACGTGGATGAGCAAGACGTTTCCGTTGCAGCCCCTGCTGGACCTGGCCAACAACCGCATGGATGGCGCCGCGCGCCGTCTGGGCGAGTTGATTGCCGGTGAAACCGAGGACTGTCGAAAACTCGAACTGCTCGAAAACTACCGCGCCGAATACCAGCAGCGCTTTCAGGAAGCCTGCCGGGAAGGCATCGGGCCCGACGCCTGGCGAAACTTCAGCCTGTTTATCGACAAGCTGGACAACGCCATCGCCGCCCAGCGCGCAGTGGTCGAGCAGGCACGCAAAAGCACCGCCCATGGCCAGAAGGCCTGGCTCGATCAGCGCAACAAGGTCAAGGCCTTCGACACGCTGTCGCAACGCCATGTGGCGAAAGAAGCGCGCATCGAGTCTCGCCGCGAGCAACGCGTGACCGACGAGCACGCGAGCAAGCAGTTTCGGGACCGCCACTCGGACAGCTGAGCCACTGGCACGGGGATTGCAACAGATCGCCTGAACATTCCACTCAAGGAAGACGGCGATGTCTGAAATGGCGAATTCCTCCCTGTCGCAGCTGCTCACTGCCGGCCCGGCCCGCAACGGCGCCGTGCGCGAGCGCGGCCGCACCGACGCACAAACCGACTTGTTCTCCCGCACCCTCGACCAGAAAATGAGCGCCCCGGAACGCCCGGCCGAGCGCCCCGTCGAGCGCAGCGCAGATCGCAGCACCGCACGGCAAACCCAGTCAGCCCAAGCGGCGCAAGCCCCCCAGCGCCCCGCCGCACCGGCCGCCGCCAGCCAGGCCCGGCAGGCCGCCAGCGCCGGCAAACCCGCAGACCGCCCGGCCGAAAATGGCGCCGATGCGCCTGCCGGCGATGCCGCGGCAACCACCGCCCAGGCCGCGACGGCTGACGAGACCGCGCCGGCCGATACCGCAGCCCAAACCACCAGCGCCGCCCCCGAACCGGCCACCGCAAACACGACCCCGGTTGCCGCCGACCCCGCGGCAGTGCTTGCCGCCACACCGGCAGCGCTTGCCGCCGCCACGGCAAACCCGGCCGCCGCCACCTCACCGGCAGCCAGCGCGACCGAGGCCACCGTGCAAGCCGCCCAGACACGCCAGGCGCGTGGCAGCGCGTCCGACCTGCTCGGCCAGAAAAGCCAGGGCGGCGCAACGCAAGCGGGCCAGGAAACCACCGGCCTGACCGCCCCCGCGCCGGAAGACACCGGCGCCGCCATCAGCACGGCCAAGATCCGCCCCACCAATTTTGCCGAACTGCTGGCCACCAACACCGCCGCTCGCGGCACACCGGCACCCGCCCTCGGCGCCGACGCCCCGGCCGCCGGCAACACCACCGCCCCCGGCCTGAACACCGCCATGACCGGCGTGCAGGTGCCCGCCGCCGACCGGCCGCAGGCCACGCAGGCCGCCCTGCCGATGCACATCCACACCTCGGCCGACGATGCCACCTGGGGCGATGCCGTCGGCAACCGGGTGATGTGGCTGGCCGGGCGCAACGAAAGCAAGGCCGAGCTGATCCTCACGCCGCCGCATCTGGGCAAGCTCGAGATCTCGCTGACCGTCACCGGCGACACCACCACGGCGCAATTCACCGCCGCCACGCCGGCCGCGCGCGAGGCCCTTGAAAACGCCATGCCGCGCCTGCGCGAGATGCTAGAACAGGCCGGCGTGACGCTCGCCGACAGCAATGTGAACACCGCCGCCCGCGACGGTCGCGACGACACCGGACAACACGGCCACCGGCATGCCGGCGGCACCCGCGGCGCCGATGTGCCGCAAGAGAACTTGATGTCGCGCAGCGGCCCCTGGCTGATGCGCGGCGAAGGAATGATCGACACATTCGCCTGAACCCAAGGAATTGAGGGCATCCGCCACCGTTATTCCGGGCATTTGGGAGGCAATGCGTGATCGATAATCAACACATCGCCACTGGAGATTGATGCATGTCGAAAGCACCGGCCACGCCGCCCGCGGAAGGTGAAGCGCCCCCCAAGAAGAGCAAGAAGCTTCTGATCATCATTCTGGTGGTGGTGTTGCTCCTGGTCATCGCCGGCGGTGCCGCCGCCTTCCTGCTGCTGAACAAGAAAAAGGCCGACCACGGCGATGCGGCCCACGAACCCGAGGCGCCCAAGCTGACCGTCGACACCTCGAAGCCGCCGACCTTCGTCAACCTCGACCCGTTCACGGTCAACCTCGCCCCGGCCGAAGGCAGCCACTACCTGCAGGTGGTGCTGGTACTCAAGGTGGTCGACCAGACCGTGGCCGACCAGCTCAAGGTTTACATGCCGGAGATCCGCCACGAGGTGAACCTGCTGCTGTCGAGCAAGCTGCCCTCGGAGATCGCCACCGTCGAAGGCCGCGAAGCACTGGCCGAAGAGATCATGATCCGCACCAACTACGTGCTGGGTTTCGACAAACCGCGCGACGCTGATCGTCGGCGTGACAAGACCCCGTGGGGTCCGGTCATGTCCGTCCTGTTCAACTCGCTGATCGTGCAGTAACGGATAAGGACACCCCCGGCCATGTCATCGGATTTTCTCTCCCAGGACGAAGTCGACGCGCTGCTGCGCGGCGTCACCGGGGAAGTCGAGGAAACCGACGCCGGCGAAGACGACGGCAGCGGCATCCGTCCCTACAACCTGGGCACGCAGGAGCGCATCGTGCGTGGGCGCATGCCCACCATGGAGCTCATCAACGAGCGCTTCGCCCGCTACCTGCGCATCGGCCTGTTCAACTACATGCACCGCAACGCCGAGATCTCGGTCGGCACGATCAAGGTGCAGAAGTACAGCGAGTTCGTGCGCAACCTGGTGGTGCCCACCAACCTCAACCTGGTCACCGCCAAGCCGCTGCGCGGCACCGGGCTGATCGTCTTCGACCCGAACCTGGTGTTCCTGGTGGTCGACAACATGTTCGGCGGCGACGGGCGCTTCCACACCCGGGTCGAGGGGCGCGACTTCACCGCCACCGAGCAGCGCATCATCATGGGCATGCTCAATACCGTATTCGCCGAATACGAGCGCGCCTGGGCGCCGGTGTATACCCTCAAGCTCGAGTACCTGCGCTCGGAGATGAACTCGCAGTTCGCCAACATCGCCACGCCGTCCGAGATCGTGGTGTCGACCGTGTTCTCGCTCGAGCTGGGCGGCGCACAGGCCGACATGCACATCTGCTTCCCCTACTCCATGCTCGAGCCGATCCGCGAAACGCTCTACTCGACCATGCAGAGCGACCACATCACGCAGGACAAGCGCTGGATCGGCACCATGACCCGCCAGCTGAAAACAGCCGAGGTCAAGCTCACCTGCAACCTCGGGCATGCCACCGTCAGCCTGCGCGACATCGTCAACATGCGCGTCGGCGATGTCATCCCCCTCGACGTGGAAGAGATGATCCGGGCCGAAGTCGACGGCGTGCCGGTGCTCGAAGGTCACTACGGTGTCCACAACGGCCAGTACGCCATCAAGGTCGAACGCATGATCTCCTCCGACGAAAACACCGACCCCCTGCCATCGGGAGCACACAATGGCTGATACCGACACCGACGAAAACCAGGTCTCCGACGACGATTGGGCGGCCGCCATGTCCGAACAGACCGAAGCCGAAGCCACCCCCGCCGCCGACGGCGAAGACGACCCCTGGGCCGCCGCCATGCAAGAACAGGCCGCTGCCGACCTCGCCGCCGCCGCGGCCGAGGGCGAGTCGCCCTACCAGGCCAAGCCGGCCAGCCAGCTCTTCCCCGACTTCGGGGCCGAGCGCAGCGGCGCCGGCGGCAACAACGACCTCGACATGATCCTCGACATCCCCGTCCAGATCACCGTCGAGCTCGGCCGCACCAAGCTGTCCATCCGCAACCTGCTGCAACTGGCCCACGGCTCGGTCGTCGAGCTCGACGGCCTGGCCGGCGAACCGATGGACGTGCTGGTCAACGGCACCCTCATCGCCCAGGGCGAGGTGGTGGTGGTGAACGAAAAGTTCGGCATCCGCCTGACTGACATCATCACGCCCGCCGAGCGCATGCGGAAACTGCGCCACTGAGACGCACCCCGCAGCTCGACCCGGGCCACCCTTGCGGTGGCCCGGTGCGTTCACGCTTGGCCGAAATGACTACACCAGAATAACGATACG
>JAWKYX010000057.1:0-21347 GCA_041396265.1 Rhodocyclaceae bacterium | reverse complement strand
GCGCGAAGCCGCCGCTGCTCAGGTCCAGCTCTTCGCGCACGCTCTCGCGATTGAGGCACCAGCCGACGAACACCACCGCGCCCAGCGCGGTCAGCGGCAGCAGGAACTTGCTGGTGAGCTTGTCGAGCAGGTCGAAGATGTTGTTGCCGAAAATCAGCACATCGCTCCACACGTTGAACGACAGCAGCGCGGCGATGCCCAGCGCCCAGATGACCACGCCGGCCAGCACGGTGGCGCCGACCCGGCCCAGCGGGGTGCGCTCCTGCAGCAGCTCGACTGAGGGTTCGAGCAGGGAGATGGCCGAGGTGAGTGCGGCGAAGGTGAGCAGCAGGAAGAACATGGTGCCGAGGATCACGCCGCCGGTGATCTTGCCGAAGACCAGCGGCAAGGTGACGAAGATCAGGCCCGGGCCAGCGGCCGGATCGAGGCCGTTGGCGAACACGATGGGGAAGATCGCCAGGCCGGCGCCGAGGGCGATCACGGTATCCATGATCGCCACGGTGCGCGCGGCGCGCAGCAGGTTGACCTTCTGCCCCAGGTAGGAGCCGTAGGCGATCATCACGCCCATGCCCAGCGACAGGGTGAAGAAGGCGTGGCCGAGGGCGGCCAGCACCACTTCGCCGGTGAGCTTGGAGAAGTCCGGCGCGAACAGGTATTCCAGCGCGCGGCCAAAGCCGTCGGAGGCGGCGCCGTAGCCCACCATCAGCGCCAGCAGCACGCCGAGCGCCGGCATCAGGATCTTGGAGGCACGCTCCAGACCGCCCGACACGCCAAGCGCCACCACCCCGGCGGTCAGCGCCATGAAGGCGGTGTGCCAGATGGTGAGCGAGCCGGGGTTGCCGAGCATGCCGTTGAAGGCGGCGCCGGCGGCGTCGGAGTCCATGCCGCTGAAGCCACCGCTGAGCGCGTCGAGCAGGTAGGACAGCGCCCAGCCGCCGATCACGCTGTAGAAGGAGAGGATCAGGAAGCCGGCCAGCGTGCCGCTGACACCGACCATGACCCAGCCCTTGCTGCGGCCGTTGGCCTCGGCCAGATCAGCCATGGAGTTGATGGGGTTCTTCTGGCCGCGACGGCCGATCATCCATTCAGCGACGATGATCGGCAGGCCGATCAGGGCGATGCACACCAGGTAGACGGCCACGAAGGCGGCGCCGCCGCTCTGGCCGACCATGTAGGGAAACTTCCAGATATTGCCCAGGCCCACCGCGGAACCGACGGCGGCGAGCACGAAGCCCATGCGCGACGACCACTGACCGTGGCCTTGTTTGACTGCTGACATGCGTGTCTCCTTCCTTGCGTTTTGGTGAGTCGATGGGCCGGACGACGCTTCGTTTTTTTGGGATGTCCGGCCCATGTGAAGCGGTTCAGCGCTTGAAGCGCGCCTCGGCCAGGGCGTCGGCCACCTCCCCGGTCGGTCGCTGCTCCTTGCCGGCACGCTCGAAGATTTCGAGCAGCGTGTCGTAGATGCCTTCGACATGCTTGAGCAGCGCGGCACGGTCGAAGCCGGTGCGCTCATAGTACACATCGATGATGCCACCGGCATTGATGACATAGTCCGGCGCGTAGAGGATGCCGCGGCGCATCAGCTCGGAGCCATGGCGGGCCTCGGCCAGCTGGTTGTTGGAGGCGCCGGCCACGATGCGCGCCTTGAGCTGAGGGATGGTCTGGTCATTCAGGATGGCGCCCAGCGCGCAGGGGGCGAACACATCCACATCCAGGCCGTAGATGGCTTCCGGGGCGACCACGGTGGCACCCAGCTCGCTACCGGCACGCACCAGGTTGTCCTTGTGGATATCGGTCACCCACAGCTGGGCGCCCGCCGCATGCAGTTGCTGGGCGAGGTCGAAGCCGACATTGCCCACGCCCTGCACGGCCACGCGCACGCCCTCGAGCGAGTCACGCCCGAGCTGCGCCTTGACCGCGGCCTTGATGCCGACGAAGGTGCCCAGCGCAGTCGCGGGCGAGGGGTCGCCGCTGCGGGTGCCGGTGTCGGTCGGCTTGTCGACGATGCCGGCCACATGCGCGGTGCGCTCGGCCAGGTACTTCATGTCAGCCACGCTGGTGCCCGAATCCTCGGCGGCGATGTAGCGGCCGTTGAGGCGGTTGAGCGCGGTAGCGAAGGCGTCGAGCAACGCCGGGGACTTGTCGGTGCGCGGGTTGCCGATGATCACCGACTTGCCGCCGCCGAGCTTGAGGCCGGCCAGGGCGGACTTGTAGGTCATGCCGCGCGACAGGCGCAGCACGTCGCGGATGGCCTCGTCCTCACTGGCGTAGGGCCACATGCGGCAGCCGCCGAGCGCGGGACCGAGGTTGGAATTGTGGATGGCGATGATGGCCTTGAGGCCGCTGGCGTCGTCGCTGACGAACACCACCTGCTCGTGATCGGCGAAATCACGTTGCGAAAATACCGACATGCTGCGTCTCCTTCTTGGTATGGATACCCGTCAAGGGATCCGAATGGATGCAGCACGCCCGCCGCCGTCTCTTGTGGCGACTTGGGCGGGCGTGCTGCGGGTTTGAGTCAGGTCAGGCCGTGGCCTTGGGGATGTGCGAGATCACCTTGGCATCACCCAGGGTGCGCTCGCCCTTGAAGCGGGCCATCAGCGTTTTCTGCTGATTGCGGGCATGCTCGACATAGCGCTCGCGCACATGGCCGAAGCCGCGCATCTGGTCCGGAAGGTTGGCCAGCTCGACCGCCGTTTCGTGGTTGCTCGGCTTGAGGCCGGCCAGCACGGTGTCGATCAGCGCTTCGTACTCGGCGATCAGCGCACGGTCCAGCTTGCGGTCGGCACTGCAGGCAAACGGGTCGAGCGCGCCACCACGCAGATGGCGGAAGCGGGCCAGCAGGCGCATGGCCTTGAGCATCCACGGGCCGTAGCTGCGCTTCTTGAGATGGCCGGTGGCAGCGTCCTTGTCGGCCAGCAGCGGCGGGGCCAGATGGAAGACGAGCTTGTAGTCGCCTTCGAACTGGTCTTCGACGCGCTGCAGGAAGTCGCTGTCGGTGTACAGGCGGGCCACTTCGTACTCGTCCTTGTAGGCGAGCAACTTGTAGTAGCCGCGGGCCACCGCTTCGGTCAGCAGGGTGATGCCCGGCGACACGGCCTCCTCGGCCTTGCGCACCTTGTTCACCAGCGCCATGTAGCGCTCGGCGTAGGCGGCGTCCTGGTAGGCGGTGAGCTGTTCCTTGCGGCGGGCGATCACCTCGTCGACCGTGGTCGACAGCTGGTGGTGCGCGGGCACATGCGCCGGCTGCGCGGCCTTGGCCACCTGCGCCATATCCACGGCCGCGGCGCGGCCCCACTGGAAGGCGGTGATGTTGGCCTTGACCGCCGCGCCGTTGATCTCGATGGCGCGGATGATGGCGTTGCGGGTCAGCGGCACCAGCCCTTTCTGCCAGGCGTAGCCGAGCATGAACAGGTTGGTGGCGATCGAGTCACCCATGATCGCCGTGGCCAGGCGCGAGGCATCCAGGAAGTCTGCCTGATCCGCGCCGACGGCCTCGGCGATGCGCGCTTCCATCCCGTCTTGCGGGAACTGCGGGTCCGGGTATTTCTGTACGTCACCGCTGCGGGCCTGGGCGGCAAAGCCGCGCACGAAGTCGCTGGTGTTGCTCTTGTCGCTGTTGATGACCACACGGGTGTGCCCGGCGCGCATCTTGGCGATCGATTCGTCGCTGGCGGTGGTCACCAGGTCGCAACCGATCAGCGCGTTGGCTTCGCCGGCCGCGATACGTGCGGCATGGATCTGCTCGGGCGTATCGGCGATGCGCACATGCGACCACACCGCGCCGCCCTTCTGCGCCAGGCCGGCCATGTCGAGCACCGACACGCCCTTGCCTTCGAGGTGCGCGGCCATGCCCAGCAGCGCGCCGATGGTCACCACGCCGGTACCGCCGACGCCGGTGATCAGCATGCCCCACGGTGCGGCCGTGGCCGGCAGCACCGGCTCGGGCAGGTTGGCGAACATGGTTTCGGCCGGGGTCGCGGCCTTGCCTTTCTTGAGCGCACCGCCTTCGATGGTCACGAAGCTCGGGCAGAAGCCTTTCAGGCGGGAGAAGTCCTGTTGCAGGCAGACTGGTCGATGGTGCGCTTACGGCCGAATTCGGTCTCGATCGGCATCACCGACATGCAGTTGGATTTCTCCGAGCAGTCGCCGCAGCCTTCGCACACCAGGTCGTTGATGACCACGCGCTTGGCCGGGTCCGGGAACTTGCCGCGCTTGCGACGGCGGCGTTTCTCGGCGGCACAGGTCTGGTCGTAGATGATGGCGGTCACGCCAGCGATCTCCGCGCAGCTCGCGCTGCGGCATCGAGCTCGTCACGATGACGGATCGGGGGTGTGATACGGCAGGCCGACGTCGCCGGCGTACTTCGACGGATCGTCGGTCACCACCACCAGGTTGTGGATGCCTTCGGCAGCGATCTGACGGGCGATGATCGGCACGGAGAGCTGGCCGTCGTGCGGCTGGCCGCCGGTCGCGGCGACGGCGTCGTTGTAGAGAATCTTGTAGGTGATGTTCACACCCGCAGCGATCGACTGACGAATCGCCAGCAGGCCGGAGTGCATGTAGGTGCCGTCACCCAGGTTGGCGAACACATGCCGGGTTTCGGTGAACGGCGCCTGGCCGACCCAAGGCACGCCCTCGCCGCCCATCTGGCAGAAAGTCTGCGTCGATTCGGGCGACAGCCAGGTGGCCATGTAGTGGCAACCGATGCCGGCCAGCGCCTTGGAGCCTTCGGGCACCTTGGTCGAGGAGTTGTGCGGGCAGCCCGAGCAATAATGCGGAATGCGCGCGATGGCACGATTCGGCTTGGCCAGCGCGGCTTCCTTGGCTTCCAGGAAGGCCAGACGCGCCGCGATGCGGTCGGAGGTGTAGTGGCGGGCGATGCGCGCGGCGATGACGCGGGCGATCATGGCCGGGGTCAGCTCACCGGCGGCCGGCAGCAGCCATTCGCTGTGCGGCAGCGACCATTCGCCTTTTTCGTCGAACTTGCCGATCACGCGCGGGCGAGCCGACTCGCTCCAGTTGTAGAGCTCTTCCTTGATCTGGTACTCGAGGAACTGGCGCTTCTCCTCGATCACCAGGATTTCTTCGAGCCCCTCGGCGAACTCACGCACGCCTTCGGCTTCGAGCGGCCAGACCATGCCGACCTTGTACACACGCAGGCCGATCGTGGCGGCCACGGCCTCGTCGATGCCCAGGTCTTCGAGCGCCTGGCGCACATCGAGATAGCTCTTGCCGCTGGTGACGATGCCCAGGCGCGGGGTCGGGCTGTCGATGACGATCTTGTTGAGTTTGTTGGCGCGGCAATAGGCCAGCGCGGCGTACAGCTTGTGATGGAGCAGGCGCTTTTCCTGCACCAGCGGGGGATCGGGCCAGCGGATGTTGAGGCCGTCGGCCGGGATCGGGAAATCGGTCGGGATGATGGTCTCGACGGCGAAGGGATCGACGTTCACCGAGGCGGAGGTCTCGACGGTATCTGCCAGGGCCTTGAAGGCCACCCAACAGCCGGAGTAACGCGACATGGCAAAGCCGTGGATGCCCATGTCCAGGTATTCCTGGATGTCGGCCGGGGCCAGCACCGGCATCATCAGCGCCTTGAACACATGCTCGGTCTGGTGCGGCAGAGTCGAGGACTTGGCGGCGTGGTCATCGCCGGCAATGGCCAGCACGCCACCGAATTTGGAGGTGCCTGCGGCGTTGGCATGACGGAACACGTCGCCCGTGCGGTCCACGCCCGGGCCCTTGCCGTACCACATGGCGAACACGCCGTCGTACTTGGCGTTCGGGTCGAGATTGACCTGCTGGGTGCCCCACACCGCGGTGGCGGCGAGGTCTTCGTTGATACCGGCCTGGAACGTGATGTGGTTGGGTGCGAGGAATTTCTTCGCCCGCCAGAACTCATGGTCCACGTTGCCCAGCGGCGATCCGCGGTAGCCGCTGACGAAGCCGGCGGTGTTCAGCCCGGCGCGCTCGTCGCGGGCGCGCTGCAACATGGGCAGGCGCACCAGGGCCTGGGTCCCGTTCAAATAGACGCGGCCGCTGGGCAGCGTATATTTGTCGTTCAGCGTCACTTCGCGCAATGCGACCGCTTCTGCATCCTTGTGGGGTGCATTCATGGACCGTCTCCTCCATTGTGTGGTTGGTCTCGTTTTGCGAAATGATAGGAAGTGAAACGGTTATCGTAAAATCACAAGAATTCTATTCCGATATCAAAAAAACAAATGGCGACCGAGATCACGCTCCGCCAGCTGCGCTACTTCACCGCCGCCGCCGAAACCGGGCAGTTCTCGATGGCCGCGGCCAAGATGTTCGTCTCGCAGTCGGCCATCACCAACGCCATCCTGCTGCTCGAAGAGCGCCTGGGTGTGAAGCTGTTCGAGCGCCATCCGCATGGCGTGGTGCTCACCGCCGAGGGCCACCGCTTCTACCAGCACGCCGGCAACATCCTCGACTCCGTGCAGGATGCCCTGCGCGAGCCGCGCTTCGGCGCCGACCACCTCAGCGGCAGCATCCGCATCGCTGCCACCTATACCGTGCTGGGCTACTTCCTGCCGCCGCTGTTCTCGCGCTTTCGCGCCACCTACCCGGAGGTCGACCTCGACCTCCACGACATGGGCCGGCTCGATGTCGAAGCCGCCGTCGAGTCCGGCCAACTGGAGCTGGGCGTGGTGGTGTTGTCCAACGTCGAAAACCCCGACCGCTTCGGCCACCATGTGCTGATGCGCTCGCGACGCCAGCTATGGGCCGCCGCCGGCCACCCGGTGCTGCAGACGCCCTTCCCCTCGCTGGCCGACATCGCCCAGCACCCCTACCTGCTGCTCACCGTCGACGGCGGCGAGGAATCCAACCGGCGCTTCTGGATCGACAACGGCCTGGAGCCGCGCGTGGCCTTTCGCACCAGCGTGATGGAAGCGATTCGCGGCATGGTGGCGCACGGCTTCGGCGTCACCATCCTCAGCGACATGGTCTATCGACCCTGGTCGCTGGAGGGCAAGAAGATCGAAGCCCGGCCCATCCTCGACGCCGTGCCGCACATGGAAGTCGGCCTGATCTGGCCGAAGGACGCCAAGCTCTCCGAGCCGGCCGAGGCGCTGCGCCAGTTCCTGATTCAGGCCTGCGGCAGCTGATCGGCGAGACGCGCCCCCGTAGGGCGGATAAGCGCAGCGCATCCGCCATCGGTGGTACCTCGACGCGTTGATTGGCGGATGCGCCTTCGGCTTATCCGCCCTACGGAAGGCGCATCACCGCATCTCGAACGCTTCCTGATGAAAGCGCACCCGCCAGCGGCGCAGCCCCTGGCGCAAGCTCGCGCCGAAGGCCTTCGGCCCGCAGAACCACACGTCGGCCGCGCCGCGCACCTTCAACTGCCCGGCGCTCAGCGGCGCTTCGCGGTCGGTGCTGATCACCGTCAGACGCACCGCCGGCAGGCGTTCGCACAGCGCCGTCACACGCGCCACCAGCGGGTCGGTGTCACGGTTGCGCACGCAGTAGTACAGATCGGCCGACGGCGCATATTCAGGCGTCGCTTGCATGGATTCCAGCCAGGCCAGAAAAGGTGTTACCCCCACCCCCGCCGCCACCCAGATCTGCCGCGCACCGGTGCGGGCTCGCGAGTGGTCGAAGCAACCATAGGGCCCCTCGACCGTCACCGGCTGTCCGGCCTGCACGCGGCGAGCCAGTGCCTCGGTGTAGTCGCCCAGCGCCTTGATCTCGAAGCGCAAGCGCCCGTCGCCGCTGTCGGCGCTGGCAATGGTGAAGGGGTGCGGCCCTTCGAAGCGATCGAAGCTGAGAAAGACGAACTGCCCGGCCCGGTGCCCCGGCCAGCGCGGCAGCTGGCACACCACTTCGGTCAGCCCGGCGACCGGCGTCGTCACCGCCTCGACGGTGCCGCCATGGCGGCGTCGCTGGCCGATGCGGCCGAGCAGCGCCATCAGCGCCGCGACCGAGCCGGCGGCGCCCATCGCTGCCAGCAGCCAGCCCACCGGTTGCGACCAATAAGCCACCGGCGCCAGGAAGGCGGCATGGATCGCCAGCATCAGGTAGAGCACCGGCATGGCCTTGTGCAGGTAGCGCCATAGGTGGAAGGGAAAGCGCTTCCACAGCGTCAGCACCAGCATCGCCAGCAGCGCGTAGATGGCCCATTCGCCGAGTTCTTCGGCCATGTCGCGCAGCGCTTCGAAGACACCGTCACCGTGTTCCTTGGGCAGCCGTCCGGCGCGGCCCCACAGCGCCTTGATGATGTCGTCGGACATCTCCACCAACCAGTGCAGCGCGGCGAAGCCGATGGCCAGGATGCCGGCCCACTTGTGGGTGCGGTACATCTTGTCGAGCCCGCCGAAGGGACGCTCCAGCCACGCCGGCCGCGTCGCCAGCACCATCGCCAGCGACATCAGCGCAAAGGCCCACAGGCCGGTCAGGTACAGCGCCTGGTGGCGCAGCATCCACGGCAGGCTGCCGGCGCCCTGGGCCGGCCCGGTGCCGGCCAGGGCCCAGATCAGGCCGACGCCGGCGATATAGAGGGCGAGAAAGGTTCGCATGACATTCGCCTCGTTCAGCTTCAGGTTACGCCTTGAGAAAGGGGGTCTCAATCGTCTTCGAAATAGCCGCGCTCGGCATCCACATGACAGGCCACGCAATTGGCCTTGCTGGCCACCTCCTTGCGCGTCCAGTCACTGCGCGCCACTTCGCGGTGCTCGCGCACCCACTTGGGCAGCTCGGTGATGCGCTGCGGCGCAGCCGCGGCAGAGACCCCGCGCAACCAGCGGTGCATGCCGCCATTGCCGGTGCTGTCGGCGGCGTGGGCCACCAGGTAGGTGGTGATCTGCCTGGCCGTGGCGGCATCGACGCTGGCATCCTCACCAAAGTGATTGTCCAGCTCGCCCATCATCTTCTGCCACGAGCGCGCCGGCAGCAGACCGGCCGGAAAGGCCATGTGGCAGCTGCCGCATTCCTGCCGGGTGAGCGGATCGCTGACTGGCGGAAAGTATTCGTCGCTGCCCGCCTTGGCGCGGCCCAGCATCACGGCGCCGGCGGCAAACAGCGCGGCACCCACGGCAATCGATCGGATCAGGGTGGTCATGGTCGGTCTCCTGGGGTCATTGGGTGATCATGTAGGTGAGCCAGTCGCCCTTTTCACGGGCGCTGCATTCACGGCCCAGCACCTCGCGGCAGTTGCGGCGAAACCACTTCTCCACCTTGGCGGGGTCGGTGTAGCGGGTTGGCGCGACTGACACCGCCACCGGCTCGATGGCCTTGCCGACCGGGGTACGTCCGGCGGCGCGAGTGTTGTCGCCATGGCAACTCGTGCAACTGGGCGAGTCCGGCTTGCCACCGCTGTGGCGGTCGCGGTGGAGCGCTTCGCCACGCGCCGCCGAAAAGCCGGCAAAGGCGGCGTCCTCGACCTTCGCCTTGGCGGCATAGCCGGCGATCAAGTCGTCTCGCGGCGCGGCCTGCGCAGTGGCGGCGGCAATCAGGGTAAGGATCATTACTCGGGTCAGGCTCAGCATCGTCATCTCCGGACAGGGGGCATGGTTCGCAGTGTGTGCAGCCGCGCCTGAATCGATCCTGAAACCGCTGTTCACCCCCCGTTCAGCTTCGCAAGGGTAGAAAATAGGCATCAACACACGGAGACCCGCCATGCGCTGGCTGCTTGCCCTGCTGCTGAGCACCACCCTGATCGCCCCCGGCCTGGCCGATGGCGACCATGACCGCGCCCGCCGAGCGCGCGAGGCCGGTCAGGTGCTGCCGCTGCCGGCCATCCTCGAGCGGGTGGCACAGGACTACCCCGGCCGGGTGCTCGAGGTCGAGCTCGAAGACGAGGACGACCGCTGGATCTACGAGATCAAGCTGGTGCAGCCTGGCGGGCGCCTGCTCAAGCTGGAGGTCGATGCCGCCGATGCGCGCGTCCTCAAAGCGCGCGGCAAGCAACGTGAACGGGAGGATCACTGATGCGTATCCTGGTGGTTGAAGACGAGCCCACGCTCGCCGGGCAACTGTCCGACGCGCTGACCGATGCCGGCTACGCGGTCGACCGCGCCGACAACGGCCTCGACGCGCACTACCTCGGCGACACCGAGCCCTTCGACGCCGTGGTGCTCGACCTCGGTCTGCCGCAGATGGACGGGCTCACGGTGCTCGGCAAATGGCGCAGCGCCGGGCGGAGCATGCCGGTGCTGATCCTCACCGCGCGCGACGACTGGCACCAGAAGGTGGCCGGCATCGACGCCGGGGCCGACGACTACCTCACCAAGCCCTTCCACATGGCCGAGCTGCTCGCCCGCCTGCGCGCCCTCATCCGCCGCGCCGGCGGCCACGCCAGCGCCCTGCTCAATTGCGGCCCGCTGTGCCTGGACACCCGCAACAGCCAGCTCACCCGCGACGGCCAGCCGGTGTCGCTCACCAGCCATGAATACCGTGTGCTGAGCTATTTCATGCACCACCCGGGCAAGGTCATCTCGCGCACCGAGCTGACCGAACACCTCTACGCGCAGGACTTCGACCGCGACTCCAACACCATCGAGGTCTTCGTCGGCCGGCTGCGCAAGAAGCTGCCCGAGGGCATGATCGAAACCGTGCGCGGCCTCGGCTACCGGCTGGTCGCGCCGGCATGAGTGGTCCGGCGGCCATCCACCGCTCGCTGCGCCTGCGCCTGCTCGCCGGCTCGCTGGTGTGGATCGTCGCCGCCGTGGCGATCACCGGCGTGCTGCTCGCCGACCTGTTCGGCCAGCATGTGCGCGACCGCGTCGACGCCGAACTGCACGGCCATCTCGACCAGCTCACCGCGCTACTCGAGGTCGCCGCCGACGGCAGCGCCACGCTGCGCCTGCCGCTGTCCGACCCGCGCCTGAACCGCCCCTACGCCGGCCTGTACTGGCAGGTCGACGGCGGGCCCCAGGGTGCGATCGGCCTGCTGCGCTCACGCTCGCTGTGGGACACCGCGCTGGCCGTGCCACCCGACGCCCTGGCCGACGGCGAAGTGCACGTACACGATGTCGACGGCCCCGACGCCAGCCGCCTGCGCATGATGGAGCGCCTCATCCGCCCCGCCGAGCATCCGGACACGACCTACCGCCTGATCGTCGCCATCGACACCCGGCAGATCGACGAGCCGGTCGAAGAATTCGCCACCTTGCTGGGCGCCGCCCTCGGCGTCCTTGCCCTGGGGCTGATCGTCGCCGCGGTGGTACAGGTCGGCGTCGGCCTCGCCCCGCTGGGGCGCATGCGCGCGGCACTCGGCGCCGTGCGCGACGGCCACACCCGCCGGCTCGAAGGCGACTACCCGCTGGAAGTCCAGCCGCTGGTGGACGAACTCAACAGCCAGCTCGCCCACGACGAAGCCATGGTCGAGCGCGCCCGCACCCAGGCCGGCAACCTCGCCCACGCGGTCAAGACGCCGCTGACCATCCTCGCCAACGCCGCCCGCAATGAAGACAGCGCGCTGGCGCGCCTGGTGGACGAACAGGTCGGCGACGCCCGCCGTCAGGTCGACTACCACCTCGCCCGCGCCCGCGCGGCAGCCGCTGGGCAGCAAGCCGGCCTGAAAACACCACTGCGACCGGTCGTCGACGCATTGCTGCGCGTCATGCGCCATCTGCACGCGGCGCGCGCGCTGCACATCGAAAGCGCCGGCCTGCCCGACACCCTGGCCTGCCGCGGCGACGCCCAGGACCTGCAGGAGATGCTCGGCAACCTGCTCGACAACGCCTGCAAGTGGGCCGCCACGCAAGTGCGCCTCAGCGCCAGCGTTGGCGATGGCCGGCTCACCGTGTACGTCGACGACGACGGCCCCGGCCTCACCGAGGCCCAGCGCACCGCAGTGCTGGCGCGCGGCGTACGGGCCGACGAACACACCCCTGGCTCCGGCCTGGGCCTGGCCATCGCGCACGACCTGGCCCAGGCCTACGGCGGCGACCTGCGCCTCGAGCCCGCGCCGCTGGGCGGCCTGCGCGCCACCCTGACGCTGCCGGCCGCCTGATCCGACCTCCACTAAAACCCTTTCTCCACAAGGGTTTCAAGCCCGCCGCACGCCCCGAAGAATTCACCGTCCGGGTTGACGAACTTAAATAGGACCAATATAGTTCTGTTTAAACACATAACACTCATGGAGCCGCCCCAATGATCACCCCACCGGCCATCCATCGCCTGCTGACCGACTCGGCCCACTACTTCGGTCTCCTGCCAACGCCGGCCCTGACCGTGACGTTGCTGCGCAGCGCCCACCGCCTGCCGGCGCTGGCCCAACTCGCGGCCAACGACGGCCGCCATCCGCTCACGCCGATGAGCACAGAGGAGCAATCATGCTGCGCGTAAGCAAACTGACCGACTACGGCACGCTGGTGCTCACGCACATGGCGGGCTTCCCGGAGCGCCTGTTCAGCGTCGCCGACCTGGCCCAGGTGCTGCACCTGAACGCCCCCACCATCAGCAAGGTGCTCAAGGCGCTCGGCCGGCACGAGTTGGTCACCAGCGTGCGCGGCGCCCGCGGCGGCTACGCCCTGGCTCGCCCCGCCGGCGAGATCAGCGTCGCGCAGATCATCGACGCGCTCGAAGACCAGCCCTTCGGCCTGACCGAATGCAGCGCCACCGCCGGCACCTGTGACATCGAAGGCGACTGTCGCATCCGTGCCAACTGGCAGCGCATCAACACCGTAGTGCGCCGGGTGCTCGACGACGTCAGCCTGGCCGACATGGTGCAGCCCATGCCGCTGGCCAGCGAGGCCACGATGGTCCGCCGCGCCCTCCCCAATCGCAAATGCTCGCCGCAGTAAACAGGAGACCTCTCCCATGAAAACCGCCACCCCCGCCCGGAAGATCGACAGCTTTCTCGATCAGGAGTATTCCGCCGGCTTCGAAACCCTGCTCGAGGCAGATACCCTGCCCAAGGGCCTGTCGGAGGACGTCATCCGGGTCATCTCGGCCAAGAAGGGCGAGCCCGAGTTCCTGCTCGAATGGCGCCTCGAGGCCTATCGCCGCTGGCTGACCATGACGCCGCCCAAATGGGCTGCGGTCGACTTCCCGGACATCGACTTCCAGGACATCGTCTATTACTCCGCGCCCAAGAAAAAGGACGGCCCGAAGAGCCTCGACGAGGTCGACCCCGAACTGCTCAAGACCTTCGAGAAACTCGGTGTGCCGCTGCACGAACGCGCCCGCCTGGCCGGCGTGGCGGTCGATGCGGTGTTCGACTCGGTGTCGGTGGCCACCACCTTCCAGAAGGAGCTGGGCCAGCACGGCATCATCTTCTGTTCGTTCTCCGAGGCGGTCAAAACCCACCCCGAGTTGGTGCGCCAGTACCTCGGCACGGTGGTGCCGCCGAGCGACAACTTCTACGCCGCGCTCAACTCGGCGGTGTTTTCGGACGGCTCCTTCGTGTTCATCCCGAAAGGCGTCAAGTGCCCGATGGAGCTGTCGACCTACTTCCGCATCAACGCCCGCGACACCGGGCAGTTCGAGCGCACGCTGATCATCGCCGAGGAAGGCGCCTCGGTCAGCTATCTCGAAGGCTGTACGGCGCCGATGCGCGACGAGAACCAGCTGCACGCCGCCGTGGTGGAGCTGATCGCGCTGGACGACGCCAAGATCAAATACTCCACGGTGCAGAACTGGTACCCCGGCGACAAGGACGGCGTGGGCGGCATCTACAACTTCGTCACCAAGCGTGGCGACTGTCGCGGTGCGCGCTCGCACATCTCCTGGACACAGGTCGAAACCGGCTCGGCCATCACCTGGAAATACCCCAGCGTGATCCTGCGCGGCGACGACTCGGTGGGCGACTTCCACTCCGTGGCGCTGTCCAACCACCGCCAGCAGGCCGACACCGGCACCAAGATGATCCACATGGGCCGCAACACCAAGAGCACGATTCTGTCGAAAGGCATCTCGGCCGGCCACGGCAGCAACACCTTCCGCGGCCTGGTGCGCATCGCCCCCAAAGCCGAGGGCGCACGCAACTACACGCAGTGCGACTCGTTGCTCATCGGCGACCAGTGCGCGGCCCACACCTTCCCGACCATCGAGGCGCGCAACCCGACGGCGCATGTCGAGCACGAGGCCACCACCTCGCGCATCGGCGAAGACCAGCTCTTCTACGCCATGCAGCGCGGCCTCACCGCCGAAGACGCGGTGTCGATGATCGTCAATGGCTTCTGCCGCGAAGTGTTCAAGGAACTGCCCATGGAATTCGCCGTCGAGGCGCAGAACCTGCTCGGGGTCAGCCTCGAAGGCAGCATCGGATAAGGACCGGGACGCCGACACCGCGCCCCGTCACAGGAAACTCAGGAGAACTCACTATGCTCGATATCAAAAACCTCAAAGCCTCGGTCGAAGGCAAGGACATCCTCAAAGGCCTCGACCTGCACGTGAAGGCCGGCGAAGTGCACGCCATCATGGGCCCCAACGGCTCGGGCAAGAGCACGCTGTCGCAAGTGCTGGCCGGCCGCGACACCTTCGAGGTGACCGGCGGCTCGGTCACCTGGGACGGGCACGACCTGCTCGCCATGCCGATCGAAGAGCGCGCCCGCGCCGGTCTGTTCCTCGCCTTCCAGTACCCGGTCGAGATCCCCGGCGTGTCGAACGCCTACTTCCTCAAGGCGGCGGTCAATGCCGTGCGCAAGCACCGCGGCCTGCCCGAGTTCGACGCCATGGACTTCCTCACCCGCGTCAAGGCCGAGATGAAAGCCGTCGGCATGAAAGAAGAATTCCTCTACCGCGCGGTGAACGAAGGCTTCTCCGGCGGCGAGAAGAAGCGCAACGAAGTGCTGCAGATGGCGCTGCTCGAACCGCGGCTGGCGATCCTCGACGAGACCGACTCCGGCCTCGACATCGACGCGCTCAAGGTGGTGGCCGACGGCGTCAATCGCCTGCGCTCGCCCGAGCGCGCGCTGATCGTCATCACCCACTACCAGCGCCTGCTCGACTACATCGTGCCCGACCATGTGCATGTGCTGTCGCAAGGGCGCATCGTGCGCTCCGGCGGCCGCGAGCTGGCGCTTGAACTGGAAGAAAAAGGCTATGGCTGGATCGGCGACGCAGGCGAGATCCACGCGGCCCCGCCGGCTGCGGGAGGTGCCCAATGAGCGCTGTCGACACCTGGGTGTCTGCCTTCCATGCCGGCGCGGCCGTGCAGCCGGGCGCCGGCCTGCCCTGGCTGGCCGAGCTGCGCCGCGAAGCGCTGTACCGCTTCGCCGACGAAGGCTGGCCCACCCGCCGCCACCCGCGCTGGCAGCACACTTCGCTGGCCTTCATGGACCAGCAAGACTTCGCCGCCAACGCCGTCGCGCCCGACGCCGCGGCCGCCCTCGCCCGCCTGCGGGGCGACGACGCCGGCCACTGGCTGGTGTTTGTCGGTGGGCGGTTCAATGCGGAACTGTCGGACATCGGCGCCCTGCCCGCCGGTGTGCAACTGACCAGCCTGGCCGACGCGCTGGACCAGCACCCCGAGGCGGTGCAAGCCGCCTTCGGCAGCGCCACCGATGGCGACAGCCCGGCCGCGCTCAACCTCGCGCTCGCGACTGACGGCGCCTGGCTACGCCTGCCGCGCGGGGTGGCGCTGGAGGCCCCGGTGCATCTGGTGTTCATCGCCGGCGCCAGTGACGCCAGCCAGCACCTGCGCAACCTGATCGTCGCCGAGGCCAACAGCGAAGCGACCATCGTTGAGCACTATCTGGGCGAAGGCGAAGCCACCACGCTGACCACCGCCACCACCCGCCTGCAGGTCGATGCCGACGCACGCATCACCCACCTCAAGCTGCAGCAGGAGGCCGAGCCGGCCATCCACCTGGCCAACATCAACGCCGTGCAGGCGCGCGGCGCGCACTTTGCCTCGCACTCGCTGTCCTTTGGTGCCCGGCTGGCGCGCAACGACATCCACACCCGCTTCGACGGCGAAGGTTGCGAGGCGCTGCTCAACGGCCTCTACCACCTCGACGGCCGGCGCCATGTGGACCACCACACCAGCATCAACCACGCCCAGCCGCGCGGCAGCAGCCGCGAGTTCTACCGTGGTCTGCTCGATGGCAACTCGCGTGGCGTGTTCACCGGCCGCATCATCGTCGCCAAGGATGCTCAGCGCAGCGACGCCATGCAGCGCTGCGACAACCTGTTGCTCTCGCGCGCGGCCGAAGCCGACGCCCGCCCCGAGCTGGAAATCTACGCCGACGACGTCAAATGTGCCCACGGCGCCACGGTCGGCCAGATGGACGAGGACAGCCTGTTCTACCTGCGCACCCGCGGGCTGGACGACACCCACGCCCGCCACCTGCTCACCTACGCCTTCGCGGCCGAAGCGCTCGACCGCATCGAACTACTGCCGCTGCGCAAGCAAGCCCGCGCCGCGCTCATGGCGCGCCTGCCCGGCGGCGAACTGCTGGAGGAACTGTTGTGAACACCGTCGCTGATCCGCTCCGCGCACCGGTCGCCACGGCGCTGCCGGTGGCGGACGACTTCCCGATCCTCGCCCGGCCGGTGCACGGCCGTCGCCTGGCCTATCTCGACAACGGCGCCACCACACAAAAACCGACGGCGGTGATCGAGGCCGAGGCGCGCTTCTATCGCGAGTCGAACGCCAACATCCACCGCGGCGTGCACTGGCTGTCGCAACACGCCACCGAGTTGTACGACGCCGCGCGCGCCAGCGTGCAGCGCTTCATCGGCGCCGCGCGGGCGGACGAAATCGTCTTCACCCGCGGCACCACCGAGGCCATCAACCTGGTCGCCAACACCTGGGGGCGCAAGCAACTCAAGGCCGGTGACGAGATCCTCATCACCACGCTGGAGCATCACTCCAACATCGTGCCCTGGCAGATGCTGTGCGAGCAGACTGGTGCGGTGCTCAAGGTCGCACCGGTCAATGACGCCGGCGAGGTCGAGCTCGACGGTTTCGACGCGCTGCTGGGCGAGCGCACCCGGCTGGTCGCCATCACGCATATCTCGAACGCACTGGGCAGCATCAACCCGGTGGCCGAGATGGTGGCGCACGCCCACGCCGTTGGTGCCGTGGTGCTGGTCGACGGCGCGCAAGCCGTCGCCCACCAGGCGGTCGACGTGCAGGCGCTGGGCTGCGATTTCTACGCCTTCTCGGGTCACAAGCTATACGGCCCCACCGGCATCGGCGTGCTCTACGGCCGTGCCGAACTACTCGCCGCCATGCCACCGTGGCAAGGCGGCGGCGACATGATCCGCACCGTCAGCTTCGAGCGCAGCACCTACGCCGAAGCCCCGCAGCGCTTCGAGGCCGGCACGCCCAACATCGCCGGCGCAGTCGGCCTGGCCGCCGCCATCGACTATGTGCAGCGCCTGGGCATGGACACCATCGTGGCGCATGAACACGCGCTGCTCGCGCACGCCACCGCCGCGCTCAGCGCCATCCCCGGCCTGCGCATGGTCGGCACCGCGGCCAACAAGGCCGGCATTCTGTCCTTCATGATCGAGCACATTCACCCGCACGATCTGGGCACCATTCTGGACAGCGAAGGCGTCGCCATCCGCGCCGGGCACCACTGCGCCATGCCGCTGATGACCCGCTTCGGCATCCCCGGCACGGCACGCGCCTCGCTGGCCGTCTATAACGATGACAAAGACATCGCCACGCTGGTCACCGCCATCGAGAAGGCACAGGACCTGTTCGGCACAAGGAAAAAAGCATGAGCGCCATGGACGGCAACCTGCGCGAGCTCTACCAGGAGGTGATCTTCGATCACAACCGCCAGCCGCGTAACTTTCATGATATGCCCGACGCCGACCACCACGCCGACGGCCACAACCCGCTGTGCGGCGACCAGCTCACGGTGTATTTGCGCATCAACGGGGACGTGATCGAAGACGTGAGCTTTGTCGGCCACGGCTGCGCCATCTCCACTGCCTCCGCCTCACTCATGACCGAAGCGGTCAAGGGCAAGACGGTGGCCGAGGTCGAGGCGCTGTTCAAGGACTTCCACGCCCTGCTCACCGACACCCCGCCCGAGCGCGACTTCGGCAAGCTCGCCGTGCTCACCGGCGTGCGTGAATTCCCCGCCCGGGTCAAATGCGCCACGCTGGCCTGGCACACCCTGCACAACGCGCTGATCGGGGATCACACCCCGGCGCAAACGGAATAAGGAGCGCATCATGGGCGACGCCTTTGGCGAAACCGAATCCCGCACGCTGCTGCGCGACTGCGCCGCGGTCAGCGTGCCCTGGGGCCAGCGCGAGACCCTGGAGGTGGGCAGCTATGTGCTCATCACCCAGCGCCTCGGCGGCTCGATCACCGTCATGAGCGGCGGCAACCTGTATCGCATCGACGAGCGCAACGCCGACGCGCTCGGCCTCGAACCGCAACTGCCCGACACCCCACCGCCCGAAGACACCGGCGAGCGCAGCATCGAGAGCATCGAGCAGGCCGCCTGGGCACAACTGGGCACCTGCTACGATCCCGAGATCCCGATCGACATCGTCAATCTCGGCCTGGTCTATGCCTGCACCGCCGAAGCCATCGGCCCCGAGACCTTCCGCGTGGTCGCCAACATGACGCTGACCGCCCCCGGCTGCGGCATGGGCACGCTGATCGCCGACGAAGCGCGCGACAAGCTCCTCACTATCCCTGGTGTCGAAGAGGCCGAGGTTCATCTGGTGTGGGACCCGCCCTGGTCCCGCGAAATGATGAGCGACGCCGCGCGGCTCGAAATGGGCATGTTCTAACGCCCCGCCGGACAGAACCAGCCACCCGTAGGGTGGGCAGCTTCGCTGTCCACCACGCATCGCCAGTGAGCCGCACCACCGGTGGCCAGCCACCGTAGGGTGGCCAGCTTCGCTGCCCACCAAAGATAGCTTGTTCGGCGCACCACCGGTGGGCAGACAAGCTGCCCACCCTACGACGAGGTCGTCCGCCACCGCATCACGCGATTGATCGCCCGAACACATCACCGGAACCCCCGCCATGATCGACGAAGCCTTCCACCCCGACACCATGCACTGCGTCCTGCTCGAAGGCATCCACGCCTCGGCGGTCAATGTGTTCGAAAGCCACGGCTACACCCATGTCGAACAGCACGCCACGGCACTGTCGGGCGAAGCGCTCGACGCCGCCATCGCCAACGCCCACTTCATCGGCATCCGCTCGCGCACCCGGCTCACCGAGGCCGTGCTGGCCAAGGCCGAGCACCTTCTCGCCATCGGCTGCTTCTGTATCGGCACCAACCAGGTCGACCTCACCGCCGCCGCACGGCGCGGCATTCCGGTCTTCAACGCCCCCTTCTCCAACACCCGCAGCGTTGCCGAACTGGTGCTGGCCGAAATCATCATGCTGCTGCGCGGCATCCCCGAAAAGAACGCCGCCCAGCACCGCGGCGGGTGGATGAAACACGCCACCGGCTCACACGAAGCCCGCGGCAAAACCCTCGGCATCATCGGCTACGGCCACATCGGCACCCAGATCGGTATCCTCGCCGAGCAGCTCGGCATGAGCGTGATCTTCCACGACATCGACAGCCGCCTCGCGCTGGGCAACGCCCGCGCCATGCCCACCCTCGACGCCCTGCTCGCCCACGCCGACGTGGTCAGCCTGCATGTGCCCGAAACCCCGGCCACCAAAAACCTCATCAACGCCGACCGCCTCGCGCAGATGAAACCCGGCAGCCACCTCATCAACGCCTCGCGCGGCACCGTGGTCGACATCGACGCCCTTGCCGACGCCATCGACTGCGGCCACCTGCGCGGTGCCGCCATCGACGTCTTCCCGCAAGAACCCGGCGGCAACAGCGATGCCTTCACCTCGCCGCTGACCCGCTTCGACAACGTCATCCTCACCCCGCACATCGGCGGCTCCACCCTCGAAGCGCAAGAAAACATCGGCACCGAAGTCGCCACCCACCTCATGCGCTACGGCCAGAACGGCTCCGTCCTCATGGCCGTCAACTTCCCCGAGTTGTCGCTCCCCGCCCAACACGGTGCCACCCGCATCCTCCACATCCACCGCAACGTCCCCGGCGTCCTCGCCAAGATCAACGACATCGTCTCCGCCGCCGGCATCAACATCGCCGCGCAGTACCTGCAAACCGGGCCGGAGCTGGGGTATGCGGCGATTGATATCGATGCCGCGCTGTCGGTAGAGGATCTGGCGCGGCTGCGCCGGATCGAAGGGACGCTGAGGTGCCGGACGCTGGTGCGGTAAACGGCGAGTCGCTCTGGCTGTGGCGCCACCCACGGGGATGCAGGCATTCCTTGTGGGTGGCGCTTGCCGTTTGCGGAATGCAATCCCGATTGGATATGAGGGTCCACGAACTGCATCGCAGCCGCCCTACGCGAACTGACGCCACAGCCACTTCCGAGTACCCCCCATCACCGCTCCGCACCTCGTTCGTCGCACCCTGATACAAAAACAAGTACGACGCTGCTGCAGCGCACCATTGTTTGTCTGTAGTGTGTCTACCGTTGATTCACCCGTTTCGTGACACCCGCCCATCGGTGCCAGGCGAACGGGCGAAAAGGAGGTCGGCATGCGGATCAAACCCTTCTCTTACCGAAAGACCATCAGCCTGGCCCTGCAGGGTGGCGGCGCGCACGGGGCCTTTACCTGGGGTGTGCTCGACTACCTGCTCGAAGCCGGCCAGCTTGAGTTCGACGCGGTCAGCGGCACCAGCGCCGGCGCCATGAATGCGGCGGTGCTGGCGCAAGGCCTGATGGCGGGCGGGCGCGACGGCGCGCGCGAGGCGCTGGCGGCGTTCTGGAAGGCGGTGGCGGGCAGCGTGCCCTTTGACATCACCGTGCGCACGCTCGATGGCGCCAACGGAACCCTGGCACCGGCGATGAAGATGTTGATGATGTGGACGAGCTTTTTCTCGCCTTACGAGCTCAACCCGTTCGACCACAACCCCTTGCGCGATGTGGTGACGAAGCAGATCGACTTCGAGCGATTGCGGCGCGAGAGCCCGCTTCGGCTGTTCATTGCCGCCACCGAAGCGAACACCGGTCGCCTGCGGCTGTTTCGCGAGCACGCGCTGACCGCCGACGCCCTGCTCGCCTCGGCCTGCCTGCCGTCCGTGCATCACAGCATCGAGATCGATGGCGAGCACTACTGGGACGGCGGCTTCGCGGCCAATCCGGCGGTGTTCCCCTTGTTTTACACGGGCAAGAGCCGCGACATCCTGCTGGTGCTGATCAACCCGCTGCGCCACAGCAAGACCCCGCGCAGTGCGACCGACATCCGCACGCGCAGCATGGAGCTGGGCTTTAGCGCGAACTTTCTGCGCGAGATGCGCATGTTCGCGCATGCGCGGGAGTTTGCCGAGAAGCAGCCGTGGTGGTCACGCGGCCGGCTGGAGCGGCGGTTGCTGTCGACCAACTTCCACCTCATCGAAGCCTCCGAGGTGATG
>JAWKYX010000056.1:0-22041 GCA_041396265.1 Rhodocyclaceae bacterium | reverse complement strand
GCGGATAGTTGGTGGCCAGATAGGTCAGGATCTGGTCTTCCATCTCGGGCTGGAACTGCCAGAGCCCCTGGGTGGCCTGCATCCACCGGATAATGCCCTTCCAAGTGTCGCGCGAGCCCCGCTGCCCGATCACCAAGCGGGATGAATGGCAGGCCGTGCAGGTGGCCTTCACCACCTCCCAGTGCTCGTCGATGACGAAACCCGATTCCGGGTCGACCTCCCTGGCACCGGCCGTGAGGCTAGCGCAGCCCAGCGCGATGAACGCCATGCGTTTCAAGGTCGCAGTCATGGCTCATACCGCCTTCACCGCGATGCGATGACATGCGTTGTTGAGATAGCCGCGCGGATTCCAGGCCGGCAACACCATGGGCTGGGACCGCCCCTGGCTGTCCACGGCGCGCGCCCAGACCTCGAAATAGCCTTTCATGGGGAAACGCAGCTCGGCGTACCAGTGCTGCCACGCGATCGGGTTGGCCGGCCGCGTCAGCGCGGCCTGCTGCCAGGTGGCCCCGAAATCGATCGACACGAACACCGCCTCGACCGTCAGGTCGCCCGCCCAGGCGTGCCCACGCACGGAGAATGCGTCGGCCTGCGGGTGCGTGATCCCCGACTGCGGAAAGGTGATCAGCGACTTGACCGGCATCGACTCGATCACGCACATGTTCTCCTTGGGCACCTCGGTACCCGGCGCGACCGGCGCGCAGGGCACCCGGTAGGAGTGCCCGGTCATCTTTGCGCCGTCGTGCTCCTTGTTGCGGATGACGATCTTCTTCAGCCACTTGCCCGACACCGACCCCGGCCAGCCGCCGGCCACCAGGCGCAGCGGGTGACCATTGAGCGCGGGGATGTCTTCGCCGTTCATCGCCCAGGCGATCAGCGTTTCGTCGCGCAACGCCTTGGTCATCGGCACGCCGCGGGAGATCACCACCTTGGTGGGGTCGCCGCTCAGGTGGGTATCGGCACCGTAGTAGCCGACATACACCGCGTCGTCCTTGATGCCGCAGGCTTCGAGCACATCGCGCAGGCGCACCCCGGTGAAGGTCGGGCAGGCCACGGCACCGGTCGACCACTGGTTGCCGGTGGCCGGCGGGTTGAACTCGGCACGGCCGTTGCCGCCGCACTCGATCTGCAGCTGGTAGGTGTGGTGCGCAAAGCGCGCCTTGAGCTCGGCGATGGTAAAACTCATCGGGTTCTGGCACGACTCGCCCGCCACCTCGAGCGTCCACGTGGCCGGGTCGACCGAGGCTTCCACCGGCGGGATGCCGTTGTTGCGCACGAACATGCGGCTGGCCGGGGTGATCTTGTCATCGAGCAGGTGCGCTGGTGTCTCGGCGTTGATGGGCCGGTCGTTGAGCACCCGCAGCCCCTCCCGCCCGGGGATCACGAAGGGCTCGGGCGACGCCGCCAGCGCCGCCGGAATCAGCCCGCCGGGCATGTTCTCCCAGAACGGAATCCGGGCGCCCACCGCGGCGGTCATGGCCAGCAACCCGGTCTTCTTCAGAAAGCCGCGCCGGCTGACCGGGTCAGCCCTGCGGCCCCAGAGCAGCCAGTCGGCCCGCTGCGGATCCTGCGCGTAAAGCGCGTGGATGCCGCGCGCTACGATGTCTTTTTTTGTCATCGCGGTGTCTCCATCTCCTGTTGGCGGAACTGCTCCTTCAGGATAGGTCACGCACCAGAGAATATCAGCAATGACTTAATCAGCTGGCGTTAAGCTGGCCGCGCGGAGGAACCTCCAGCGCGGGCATACCGTCACAGTTTCAGACGCTAAGCAAATGGCGGGATGCATTCCTGCACTCCGCGGCACATCGCCAGCGCGGCGGCCTTCGAGGGCGAACGCAGCTGCGCTGGCCGACACCAGGAGACCGGGCGCATGGCCAAGGCACACGTGCGACACCATGACCTGAGCGAGGCAGAGCTGAAGCAGATCGTTGCCGAGGCCGACACCGGCGGGCGCAAACCGAGCGGCGTGACCGCCGCGATCATTGCCGCCACGGGGATCGCGTGGTCGCTGTTCCAGCTATGGTTCGCCTCGCCGCTGCCCTTCGTGTTTGAAGTCGGCATCCTCAACGACACCCAGGCACGCGCCATCCACCTGGCGTTTGCCGTCTTCCTCGGCTTCATGGCCTACCCGGCCTTCAAACGCTCGCCGCGCGCCCATGTGCCGGTGCTGGACTGGGCGCTGGCGCTCATCGGCGCCTTCGCCGCGGGCTATCTCTTCCTGTTCTACAACGAACTGGCGCAGCGCCCGGGGCTGCCGACGACCCAGGATCTGGTGGTCGCAGTCATCGGCCTGACGCTGCTGCTCGAGGCGGCGCGGCGCGCGCTCGGGTTGCCGATGGTGATCCTGGCACTGATTTTCATCGCCTACATCTTCCTCGGCGCCTATATGCCCGACGTGATCGCGCATCGCGGCGCATCGCTCGGCAAGGGCATGAACCATCTGTGGCTGTCGACCGAGGGGGTGTTCGGGGTGGCGCTGGGCGTGTCGACCAGCTTCATCTTCCTTTTCGTGCTGTTCGGCGCGCTGCTCGAGACGGCCGGTGCAGGCAACTACTTCATCATGTCGGCGATGTCGATGCTCGGCCACTTCCGCGGCGGGCCGGCCAAGGCGGCGGTGGTCGCTTCGGCCTCGACCGGTATGATCTCCGGCTCGTCGATCGCCAATGTGGTGACCACCGGCACCTTCACCATCCCGCTCATGAAGCGCGTCGGCTACGCGCCGAAGAAGGCCGGTGCGGTGGAGGTGGCGGCGTCGGTGGACGGCCAGATCATGCCGCCGGTGATGGGCGCGGCTGCCTTCCTGATGGTGGAGTATGTCGGCATCCCCTACGTGCAGGTGCTCAAGCACGCCATCCTGCCGGCGCTGATCTCGTACATCGCGCTGTTCTACCTGGTGCATCTCGAAGCGATGAAGGCCGACATCCGCGGCCTGCCCCGCCGCCCCAGCCCGCACAGCTGGCAGATGCGGCTGATGCGCACCCTGATGACGATCAGCGGCGTGGTCATCCTCGCCGGGATCGTCTATTGGGGCATGGGCTGGATCAAGACCGTTGCCGGCGAGGCCTCGTTCATCGTCGTCGCGGTGTTGATGTTCTTCGCCTACCTCGCGCTGCTGTGGTTTTCGGCGCGGCAGCCCGAGCTGCGCATCGAGGACCCGAACGACGAAATCACCGAACTGCCCGAGGTCGGCCCGACGCTCAAGTCCGGCCTGCACTTCCTGCTGCCGGTCATTTCCCTGATCTGGAACCTGATGGTCGAGGAACTCTCGCCCGGCCTGTCGGCCTTCTGGGCGACGAGCTTCATGATCTTCATCCTCGTCACCCAGCGCCCCATCCTGGCGCTGATGCGTGGCAAGGGCGACACCCTGGCCGCATTGCACCAGGGGTTTCGCGATCTCTACGACGGCTTGTCGATCGGCGCGCGCAACATGATCGGCATCGGCATCGCCACCGCCGCGGCCGGCATCATTGTCGGCACGGTGACGCTGACCGGGATCGGCCTGGTGCTGACCGAGTTCGTCGAAGCGGTCTCGGGCGGCAACCTCATGGCGATGCTGTTCATGGTCGCGGTGATCTGCCTGATCCTCGGCATGGGCCTGCCGACCACCGCCAACTACATCGTGGTGTCGACGCTGATGGCGCCGGTGGTGGTCGAGTTGGGCGCACAGAGCGGCCTGCTGGTGCCGCTGATCGCGGTGCATCTGTTCGTGTTCTATTTCGGCCTGATGGCCGACGTCACACCACCGGTCGGCCTCGCCTCCTATGCCGCCGCCGGCATCGCGCGCTGCGACCCGATCGCCACCGGCGTGCAGGCCTTCATCTACTCGATCCGCACCGCGATCCTGCCCTTCATGTTCATCTTCAACACCCAGTTGCTGATGATCGGCATCGACAGCCTGTGGGCCTTTGTCCTTACCGTGGCCAGCGCGGTGCTCGCCAACCTGATGTTCGCCGCCGCCACCCAGGGCTGGTTCCTCACCCGCAGCCGCCTGCATGAGAGCGCGCTGCTGCTTCTGGTGACCTTCAGCCTGTTCCGCCCCGGCTTCTGGATGGACATGCTCTACCCGCCCTACCACACGGTGCCGGCAACACGCCTCACCGAACTGGTCGAGGCGGCACCCGCCAACGGCAACCTGCGTGTGTGGATCGAGGGCATCACGCTGGAGGGCGACGAAGTCTCCAAGGGCGTCCTGCTGCCGCTCGGCGACAGCGCCGAGAATGCCCGAGCGCGCCTGAAGCAATCGGGCCTGACCGTGATGGCGCTCGGCGATAGCGTCCAGGTCATGATGGTCGACTTCGGCAGCCGCGCCGCCAAGCTCGGCCTCGAACAGGGTTTCAACGTCACCCACATCGAACTACCCGCCGAACGCCCGGCCAAGGAATGGATCTTCATCCCGACGCTGCTGGTGCTGGCGCTGGTCGTCGGGCTGCAGCGGGCGCGCGCCCGACGAGAAGCGGAGTGAGCACCTAATGGCGTGGCCGCTCCCAACCCTCTCGAACAGATCCCGGCCGAGCCGCCACTACCCGGCACCACGCGCGCGGACGGACACGCAACGATGCAACGGTGCTTCGGGCGCCGACGGTGTCATGAGCGCACGTGCGCCAGCGCCCCCTGGAACACCGGTTCGCCATTGGCTGTCAGGCTCAAGCGGCCGTCGGCCGAGAAACCCAGGGCGATGGTGTCGTAGGTTCGGCTGCCCGAAAACAGCTGACTGTATCTGGCGACCACGGCGCCAGCCTCGGCCGGCGATGCCGCGGCATATTCCTGCACGAACGGGAGGCTCTTTCTCAGCTCCACCAGGGTCGACGTCAGCGCATTGACGGTCTGCAGCTCGCGTGCCATTGCCGGGTTGCCCTCCAGCGCGGCGGTAAACTCATCGGTGTACGGATAGTCCGCGGGCAACTGGACCTTGCCCGCACTGTCGTAGGTCATGCTCGACGGTCCGAACGGAATGCCGTTCCGCGCCAGAAACTCCGGCATTGCCGCCGAGATATGCCTGCGCAGGGCGTCGATGTTGTTTTGGGACGGCAACAGGAGCGGCGGCAGTGTATACGTCCCCCTGTCGGCACTTCCCGGGGGCGTGAAATACGCATCGATATCGAGATCGACCGCGCCGCGGGTCGTGTCGAAGACCGCGGTTGCACCACCACCCGACGACGCGCTCTGCGCAGATTCGGCAGCCAGCAGGCCCCGCGCTGCCGGCGAAATGCTCACCCGCTGGGCAAGATTTGCCGCAACCCCGGCAGTCTCTGCCGATACCACCGTCCGCGCCAGCGACGAAGAACTGTTCAGCCATGTCGCGGCCGGATTGGCAATGACGGATTGGATTGTCATGGCGAGCGCCTCAGACGGTGTTGAACACAGCTCTTGGTCAGCAATTGGCATGCCCGAAAGACAATCGCCACCGACATGCCCGCCGCACCCGAAGGGAGGGTTTCAGGCTCGGCGCCAGTGACTCGAACGTCCTTGTGCAAAGCAACGGTATCCCCCGAAACCATCGGCCAAGCTTTTTCAGCGCGACGCGGCGGCCGGTGTTTGATGTTGTCTCCGAGTGCCCGATTGCAAGGCGGAGGCTAATGGGTGACCCCGTGTGCCACTGCGAAGGGTCCCGCCCGTGGATACGCGCCATGTCGATGAAATTGACATTCGTCTGCACTCCAGAACGCTTCAGTCGTGGCGAACGGCGGGATCACGGCGTCACCGCAGCCGTTGGAACCCTACGCATGAAACTTGCTTGGCAAACGGATAAACCCGGGATCTTCCGGGAACAACACGGAGGAGTTCCTCATGAGGAGTCGTATTCGCTCCCTGATGTTCGCCGCGTTGCTTGGCCTCGCCACCGGCGCCCACGCCGCCCTCACACCCATCCTTGCCGATTGCGACCCGAACTACCCCGTCTGGAACGGCAGCGGTGTGAGCTGCAGCGCCGTTGCAGCGCAGACCGATGCAACTCTAGTCAATCAGGGCACACCTGACGGCCATGCGTACTCACTGGGAATTCCCACGCTCGGTGTCACCGGGGTTGCGGTATTTCAGGTCTCCACGCCGTTTACCGGCACGTTCTCCATCCATGATTTCGACGACGGCCTCGTTAATGAGGCGGCAGACGTGTTTGTGGCGCTGGCCGATGCCTTCGGAAATTTCGATGCCACATCGACCATGTACGCTGGCACGGTAAACAACGGCGGAGGTAACCCGGCGGCCGCGCTCACCGACCTGACCGTCGCCGGTTTCTGGGAGTTCATCTACATTCAGGACGCTTCACTGGTTCAGTATCCCGGCAGTAACACCACTGACGGCTTTGACATCGACTCGATTGCCTTTGGGGACCCGGTGACGGTGCCCGAGCCGGCCAGCCTGCTGCTGCTCGGGCTGGGGAGTCTCGGGCTGATCCGTCGCCGCACGGCTACCTGAGGGCCTTTCCTATCACACTGCCCTGCCCGAGCGCCCCCCGGGCGGGTTTTGCATGCCTGCTTGATTCGTCACACCCCGAGGGGCTGGTCTTGAGTTACGACACTCTCTCGCGTTAAATCTTCGCAACGCCCCCCCAGGATGTTGGGATTCAAGAATTGACCCCAAGTTCTCCGCGCGGCCGCGGCGCGGTGGCGACACGCATCCCCGACACGCTCGAAGCCGTCATGCGCGAAACCCATCTTGGCAATCCGGTGGTGGTGTTGCAGAATCTCGGCCTGTCCTGGTCGCCTGCCTTGCTCTACGCGGTGGTCATCGGCTACGACCTCGATGCTGCCCACTTCGTGCTCCGCGCCGGCCCAAGGCACGTCAGGAACTGACCTTCTCCACCTTCGAACACACCCGGGACCGCGGCGGACGCCGGGCCTTCGTCGTCACCCCGCCAGGGGCGCTGCCAGCTACCGCACCGGAAGGCCAGGCGACACATGCACTCGTGGCGTAGCGCACAGTGCATCGCCAGACACTGCCGCGCGCGCCTATCGGGGCGCGCTGGTACGCCGGCACGACAACCTCACGCTCGCCATGGCCTGGGCAATACCGTCGACGCGCAGTGCGACAGATCCGGCGCGGCGACGGTATTCCGCAATGCCGCACAACGCCACCACGATGCCGACGCCTACAACAACCTTGCCATGGTTTTGTTCGAACTGGGCCGCCGCGACGCAGCCCGTGACGCAGCACAGCGGGCAGTCAGCCTGGAGGGGCATTTCAGGCACAGGCCGCCGATACGCTCAGGCGGGTCAACGAAAAAGGCAAGGCCGCGTTTGAGCCCAACAATGAAAAGGGCCGGCATGGCCGGCCCCTGTCGTTTCGGCTCCGGCGGAGCCTACTTCTTCGACTGCGATGGCGTACTCATTCCGCCGGTGTCGTCCTTGGCCTTTTCTCCTGTGCAAGCGACTGCCGATAGGCTGCCGAAGGCGAAGAGTGCGGTGAGCAACGCGGTAAAGAATCGTTTCATGCCTTCTCCCTTCAATTGGGAGATTCCAATTTAGGCCCGCCCCTGCCGGGCAGCAAGCGGCGGCCGTCGAACGGCGGGAAAAATCCGGTAAGGGCCTGGGCGCAAGACCTGTGTGCGAGCGCCTGGCGAATCTTGTCACCGCAGCGCGGTCGAAGATGCAAACAGCAGCGAAGCGCCACAGGCGCACGCCCGGCTCGTCAACACGCTGAATGCAGCACGCTCCCGCACACCGCGCAAAGGAGGTACACCATGAACCGACGCCAATCGCTCCAGACCCTGCTGGGCGCCGCCCTGCTCTCGTTCGGCGGACATCGCGTCGCCGGGGCGGCAGGCACGGCGGGCCCCACCTTGATGAAATCGAAAGAGGAATGGGCAAAACTACTGCCCCGCCCGGCTTACGCGGTCCTCTTCGAAGATGACACCGAGCCGCCCGGCAGCAGCCCGTTGAACCACGAGAAGCGCGACGGCACCTATATCTGCGCGGCGTGCTACCTCCCGCTGTTCGACAGCGCCACCAAATACGACAGCGGCACCGGCTGGCCGAGCTTCTGGCAGCCGCTGACCGGCGCGGTCAACACCGAGCGCGACTACAAGCTGATCTGGCCGCGCACCGAGTACCACTGCGCGCGCTGCGGCGGCCACCAAGGCCATGTATTTGACGACGGCCCCCAACCCACCGGCCAACGCTACTGCAACAACGGACTCGCGCTGCAATTCGTGGTACGCGGCGAGACACTGCCAGCGCTGCGCACCTGAGCGCCCGGCGCCGCCCGCCACACCGCGCTTTGGCGGGCTCGCCTTGTCTACCCGAACCCTGATCAATGCCCAGCCCAGGAACCACAAGCAGGGCGATTTTCAACCCGCCAAACCCAACGCCCAAGCGCCAATCACCGCCCCGCCATTTCGTGCGCCTTCACCGCCCGACTCACCGTCGCGTAATGCACCCCAAAATGCGCAGCCACTTGCTGCAAGGTGTACGCGCCACTCAAGTAAGCCGCCACCATCGCCTCGCGACGCGTGGCATGGTCCGCCTCAAACTGCGCCAGGGGCGGTGAAAACGGCCGACGCTGCGCCCGTGGCACCTCGCGCAAAGGCACGCCCGGCTTCACCGCCTCGGCCAGACCCGCCACAAACGCCTCGCCACCCAAAAACACCTGATGTCGCAAATCATCCCAAATACGTCGCCCGGCCGCGCCTTCGTTCACGAACGCCGCATACCTTACCTGCGCCCGCCGCCGACCCCTGCCAAACTGCCCCAAAATCCAGTCCGTCTCCAGCCACCCCGGCGATGGCGCATCCCCCACCATCGCACCGTAACTGCTCCACGGCCAATCACCCGCCTGCGCCACCATTCCCGCACGCACCGGGTTCAACACCACATAGCGCGACAGCTCAAGCAAATACGCGTCCTGCTCCACCAAAATCGCCTTGAAGCGCCCCTGAAACAAATGCCCCACCAAACCATGGCGCCGGTTGAACAACTGAGTGAACACCCCATTCAACTGCCGCATCCCCGCCGACAGATTCGCCTCCGGCGTCTCCAGCACCACATGGTAATGATTTGACATCAGGCAATACGCATGACACCGCCAGTTGAAGCGCTCACACACCTGCGCAAACACCGCCAGCCAGGCATCCCGATCGGCATCATCACGATAAATATCCTCACGACGGTCTCCACGAGACGTCACGTGATACAGCCCACCAGCCAGTTCAAGTCTTAAAGGTCGTGCCATGAGGTGAAGTGTAGGCTAGAAATGTTGGATTTCAAGACCTGACCCCGGATGCATGTTGGGCAAGTATGGAGATTTGCACCAACAAGCCCGAGTCGTTCAAGGCATCGGTGCTGCACATTCCTTCACTCGCTCGGTTGGTAAAGTGCAGCGAAGACGAGATCAAAGGCGCCCTGCAAGAGTTTGGCGGCGTGGTGATGTAGTTTGGCTGTGGCATCCGGGCACGGGCATCCGGGGTCACGGCCCTGCGGCCCGGCCCTGCGGCCCTGAGGATCACCTGCGGCCATGAGGGTCAGGTCTAGCTTAATAGCATCAATGCGCGCTGGGTGAGATGGCTGTCACGGCGCTCGCAACGCGGGCGCTTGAACTGGACTAGGATCGAGCGGCGGCGGGGTAACCCGTTGTCCTACCCGACAATTACGACATTCTTGAGTTATCCATGCCCCCATGGCGAGATCCTTGCACATCGAGTTGGCCGGTGATGTGTGCAGATACGGTATTCACCCGAAAGCCCCCTCCACACATCAGTCCTGGGTCAAACTGCGCACGAAACGCTCCAGCGTTTCGGCATCTTGACCAAAGGCCTGCTGGACATCTTTCACCAGTTCGCCAAATCTCGGTTCGTTCAGCAACCGATCGCCGAACTCCCATGCCAGAACCCGCAGAAACTCTGGGGCAGGTCTTGAAATACGACACGCAACCTCTGACACCGCTTCCCGACAACACGCCCTCACCTCATGACGGTGTCCACGTCTGAGTAACAGACGACGCATGCAATGACACGGACGGGCCATCCAACGCCGATCGAGCTATGATCCAGCCGACATCCCGCCCCCATCTATCCGGTTTGGCGGCCGTGCGGCGATGGACAGGGGTTGAAGGGATGAAATGTCGTATTTCAAGACCTGACCCCGAGTTTCCTTTCAAGACCTGACCCCGAGTTTCCTTTGAGACCTGACCCCGAGTTTCCTTTCAAGACCTGACCCCGAGTTTCCTTTGGCGTTGCATGGTCTTTAGAGGGGGCAGGGTTTGCAATCTTTGCTGGCGCAGCAAGTCCAGGCAAATTCGATGTAGGTGTTAGTCCGATCGGCTACCAAGCCACGAATGAAACAGCGATGAATGCAGCCCGAAAGTTTATTTCTGAATAGATGAATGTGAGGTAAAGAGCATGGCCGGACCGAGTGGGTTAGAACCCAAAGAGTGGGCAAAATTGAGCCCAGGGTCAAAGATTGTATATCTCGTCTTCGTGATAGTTTTTTTCGTTGTCGCTGTTCATTTGCTTTGGTGAGGGGTGGTGGTTGGTGGTTTCACAAACAGCACGACATTCGTCACGGGGAGTGTCAGAATTTCTGGAAACCTCGGGGTCACCCATTAGCCTCCCCCTTGCAATAGGGCGAACGTAAACTTGCGTCTCGCCCCCGCATTCTGTCTCTTCCGTGCCCGGCCGGCCTCAGCGCTGCGCACTTGGTTCTCGATGTATGGTTGCGCGATGCCGCGCACCAGTCACCCATCAGGATCAAGGCCGGCACGGTGTTCTGCGCCGTCCCGCTCGCCGCGGAACATCTGGGGTCACGGAACATCTGGGGTCAGGTCTTGAAATAGAACATCTGGGGTCACGGAACATCTGCGGAACATCTGCGGAACATCTGGGGTCAGGTCTTGAAATAGAACATCTGGGGTCAGGTCTTGAAATACGACATTTCTGACCTATCCTGAGTTTATGGCGAGACCTTTGCGTATCGAGTTGGCCGGTGGGCTGTATCACGTGACTTCCCGCGGGGATCGGCGGGAGGATATCTATCGGGACGACGAGGATCGGCGGGCGTGGCTTGGGGTGTTCGGGGCGGTGTGCGAGCGGTTCAACTGGCGGTGCCATGCGTATTGCCTGATGTCGAATCACTACCACGTGGTGGTGGAGACGCCGGAGGCGAATCTGTCGAAGGGGATGCGTCAGCTCAACGGGGTGTTCACCCAGGTGTTCAACCGGCGCCATGGGGTGACAGGCCATCTGTTTCAGGGGCGTTTCAAGGGCATTCTGGTTGAGCAGGATGCGTACTTGCTGGAGTTGGCACGCTATGTGGTGTTGAACCCGGTGCGCGCGGCGATGGTGGCACAGGCGGCCGATTGGCCGTGGAGCAGTTACGGGGCGATGCTGGGGCGCGATCCGGCGCCGACATGGCTTGAGACGGACTGGATTCTGGGGCAGTTCGGCCGGGCTCGAAAACTCGCGCAGGCGCGTTATGCGGCGTTCGTGGCCGAGGGCGTGGGTGGCCCGCGGATCTGGGATCGGTTGCGACACCAGATGTTGTTGGGCGGGGACGCGTTTGTGGCGCAGTTTTCGCAAGCGTTGTCGCAGGGGCCCGCTTTGCGCGAGGTGCCGCGGGTGCAGCGGCGCATGATGGCGCCGCCGTTGGGTGAGGTTGAACGTCGATACTCGTCGCGCCATGAGGCAATGGCGCAGGCGTATCTGAGCGGTGCGTACACGATGCAGTCGATCGCCGAGCATTTCGGGGTGCATTACGCGACGGTGAGCCGGGCGGTTGCGGCGTGGGAGACGGCGAACGAGGCCTCCGGCCCGACCCGATAGAAGCATCACCCCACGCAGGCCTGATGGCCACGGCACCGCACCTGTCGATGGTCGAAGCGCATCTGGTCGGCTGAAGCCGACCCTACGCGGAGAGGCGCGCTCCCCAACGAGCGAAGCGAGCCCCCTCCCGTATAATCAACGCCCCAGCCCCCATCCTCGCCACCCGCATGCCCGCCCCGCACCCACTGTTGCCCTCCCTCGCCGCCCTACCCGCCGCCAAGCCCGGCCAACGGGTCGATTTGCCGGCGCTCGCTGGTTCGTCCGACGCGCTGGCGATCTCTGCACTGGGTAATGGCACGATGCAGGTCGTGGTGGTGGCCAACCCGATCGATGCGCAGCGGCTGCGTGACGAGATCCTGTGGTTTGCGCCCAGCTTGCGGGTGTGCGTGCTGCCGGACTGGGAGACGCTACCCTACGACGCGCTGTCGCCGCACCAGGATCTGGTCTCCGAGCGGCTGGCGACCTTGTATACGGTGACGCGCGGCGAGGCCGACGTGGTGCTGGTGCCGGCATCGACGGCGCTGTATCGCATGGCGCCGCCGAGTTTTCTGGCGGCGCACACCTTCTTCGTGAAGCGTGGCGAGCGCATGGACCCAGAAGCGTTCAAGCAGCAGATGACGTTGGCCGGCTATGCGCATGTGACGCAGGTGGTGAGCCCGGGCGAGTACAGCGTGCGCGGCGGCATCATCGATCTGTTTCCGATGGGCTCGACGCTGCCCTACCGCATCGATCTGTTCGACGAGGATGTGGACACCATCCGCACCTTCGACCCGGACACCCAGCGCACGGTGTATCCGGTGGACCAGATCCGCCTGCTGCCGGCGCGCGAGTTTCCGCTCGACGAGGCCGGGCGCAGCCATTTTCGCAGCGCCTTCCGCGAGATCTTCGAGGGCGACCCCAGCCGCGCGTCGATCTACAAGGACGTGTCCAACGGCATCGCCTCGGCCGGCGTCGAGTACTTCCTGCCGCTGTTCTTCGACGAGACGGCCACGCTCTTCGACTACCTGCCGGCGGCCTGCCGGGTGCTGTTGCATGGCGACGTGCCCACGGCGATTGCTGATTTCTGGCGCGATACGCAGTCGCGCTACGACCTGCTCAAGGGCGACCGCAGCCGCCCGGTGATGGCGCCGCAGGCGCTGTTTCTGGACCAGGAGGCCTTCTTCACCCGGCTGGCAGCGCATCCGCGCTTGCAGATCGGCGCGCCGCGCGAGGGCGAGGTAGCCTCACTGCCGGTGCCGACGGTGGCGGTCGAGCGCAAGGCCAACGACCCGCTGCAGGCGCTCAAGCGCTGGTTGGGCGATTTCGACGGCCGGGTGCTGGTACTGGCGGAGTCAGCCGGCCGGCGCGAGACGATGGCCGAGTACTTTGCCGAGTACGCCCTGCCCTACACCCAGTGCGACGACCTGAACGCCTTTCTGAGCAGTACAGAACCGCTGTGCCTGTCGGCCGGGCCGCTGACGCGCGGCTTCATCCTGCCCGAGGCCAAGCTGGCGATCCTCACCGAGACCGAGCTCTACGCCCACACCGCGCGCACCCAGCGCCGCCGTGACGGCGGGCGCAAGGCGACGGTCGAGGGCTGGCTGCGCGATCTGTCGGAGCTGAAGATCGGCGACCCGGTGGTGCACGTGTCGCACGGCGTGGGCCGCTACCTCGGTCTGGTGCACATGGACCTGGGCGAAGGCGATACCGAATTCCTGCACCTCGAATACTCGGCCGGCGACAAACTCTATGTGCCGGTCTCGCAACTGCATGTGATCACCCGCTACGCCGGCGCCGATCCCGAGGCGGTCGACCTGCACCGGCTCGGCTCCGGCCAGTGGGACAAGGCCAAGAAGAAGGCCGCCCAGCAGGTGCGCGACACCGCGGCCGAGCTGCTGGCGCTGTATGCCCAGCGCGCCGCGCGCACCGGCCACAAGTTCAGCTTCAAGACACACGACCTCGACGCCTTTGCCGAGGCCTTCGGCTTCGAGGAAACGGCCGACCAGCAGGCCGCCATCGACGCGGTGATCAAGGACATGCAGTCCGGCCGGCCGATGGACCGGCTGGTGTGCGGTGATGTGGGCTTTGGCAAGACGGAAGTAGCCCTGCGCGCCGCCTTCATCGCGGTGGCCGATGGCAAGCAGGTGGTGGTGCTGTGCCCCACCACGCTGCTGGCCGAGCAGCACTACCAGACCTTTGCCGACCGCTTTGCCGACTGGCCGATCAAGATCGCCGAGCTGTCGCGCTTCAAGAGCGCCAAGGAACAGGCACAGGCGCTCAAGGAGCTGGACGAGGGCAAGGTGGACATCATCATCGGCACCCACCGCCTGCTGCAGAAAGACGTGCAGTACAAGCGCCTGGGGCTGGTGATCATCGACGAGGAGCACCGTTTCGGCGTGCGCCAGAAAGAATCGCTCAAGCAGCTGCGCGCCGAGGTGGACATCCTCACCCTCACCGCCACGCCGATCCCGCGCACGCTGGGCCTGGCGCTGGAGGGGCTGCGCGAGTTCTCGGTGATCGCCACCGCGCCGCAGAAGCGGCTGTCGATCAAGACCTTCGTGCAACGCCACAGCAAGGGCATCATCCGCGAGGCGGTGCTGCGCGAGTTCAAGCGCGGTGGGCAGGTGTACTTCCTGCACAACGAGGTGGACACCATCGAGAACGTGCGCGAGTCGCTCACCGAGCTGCTGCCCGAGGCACGCATCGTGGTCGGCCACGGCCAGCTGCCCGAGCGCGAGCTGGAGCGGGTGATGCGCGACTTCACCCAGCAGCGCGCCAACCTGCTGCTGTGCACCACCATCATCGAGACCGGCATCAACATCCCCACCGCCAACACCATCATCATCAACCGCGCCGACCGCTTCGGCCTGGCGCAGCTGCACCAGTTGCGCGGCCGGGTCGGGCGCTCGCACCACCAGGCCTACGCCTACCTGCTCACCGACGCGCACGCCAAGCCGACCGCGCTGGCGCAGAAGCGCCTCGAAGCCATCACCATGATGGAAGACCTCGGCTCGGGCTTCTTCCTCGCCATGCACGACCTCGAGATCCGCGGCGCCGGCGAGGTGCTGGGCGAAAACCAGTCGGGCGAGATCCAGCAGATCGGCTTCTCGCTGTACACCGAGATGCTCAAGCGCGCGGTGCGCGACCTGCAGGCCGGGCGCGAGCCGGACCTGAGCAAGCCGCTCGACGTGGTCTCGGAGATCAACCTGCACACCCCCGCCCTGCTGCCCAGCGCCTACTGCGCCGATGTGCAGGAGCGCCTCACGCTCTACAAGCGCCTGGCCAACAGCGACACCGAGGCCGAGCTGCGCGAGTTGCAGGAGGAGCTGATCGACCGCTTCGGCGAACTGCCGCCGCAAACCCAGGCGCTGCTCGAAACCCACCGCCTGCGCGTGCTGCTCAAGGGCATGGACGTGGTCAAGCTGGATGTGTCGGAAAGCCAGCTGAGCATCCAGTTCGGCGCCAGCGCACCGATCGACCCGATCAAGGTCATTCAGCTCATCCAGAAGGACCGCAACACCCGCATGGCCGGGCAGGACCGGCTGATCTGCAAGATCCTCGCGCCGACGGTCAAGCAGCGTGCCGCGGCGGTCAAGGAACTGCTCAAGCAGATCGGCTGATCAGGCCGCTTCGACCGTAGGCTCGGCGGTGCGCGACAAGGCGCGCGACAGCGCCGCCGGGCTTTCGTAGCCGGCCGCCTGCGCGGCGCGCTTGAGGCCGCGCCCGGCAGCGATCTCGCGTCGGGCAATCGTCATCCGAAAAGCGTTCAGGTAGCGGCGCGGGGTGATGCCGAGGTTGTCGCGAAAACGCTCGGCAAAGGTGGTGCGCGACACCCCGGCCGTCTCGGCCATCGACTCCAGCGACCATGGCGCGGCCGGCTGCGCATGCACCGCCACCAGCGCCCGCGCCAGGCCAGGATCGGCCAGGCCGGCCAGCACCCCGCGCGGCAGAATCTGGTTGGCCAGCAGATGGCGCAGCAGGCCGATCAGCAAGATCTCCCCCGCCCGGCTGAGCAGCACCCCGCCACCACAGCGCGGCGACTCCACCTCCAGCGCGATGAGCTGGATCGTTTGCGTCAGACCGGGCATTGCCGCCGTCATCGGCAAGAACAGGGGTTCGTCAAAGGCCTCGAGCAGCAAGGGCGCCGCCGGGCCATCAAAGAAGGCCTCGGCACAGAACACCCGGCAGGGTGCGCCCGGCGCGGGGGTGAGCCGGTGAGGCTGATCGTCGCGGAACACCGCGATTGCCGGCGCCACCATGGCGTGTGGCGCGCCGGCGCCATCAAAGGCGACTTCGCCCGCCACCACCAGGTGCAGGTGCAGACATGGCTGGACGTCGTCGGTAATGGCCGCCGCATCGGCCAGATCGCCCAGGTGGCGGATCTGAATGCGCGGCATGAGACCGGCCAGAAGTGATGTGAGGCGGTCGAGGCGAGGTGCTGTTGGCATAACAATGTACGAACTGCAAACATTTACGGACAAATGATTGCATATCGTCCGCCATACTCCAAGCATCGAACACCCATTGGAGTAAAAACATGCTGATTCCTCGACAGCCGGTCCCCCAACTCAAGGTCGCCACGCTCGCCGGCGTGCCGTTTGATCTGGCCACCGACAATGCCGAAACCTTCACCATGATTGCCTTCTATCGCGGCCTGCACTGCCCCATCTGCGCCAAGTACCTGATGGAACTCGAGCGCCTCGCGCCGGAGTTTGCCGAGCGCGGCGTCAACACCATCGCCATTTCCAGCGACAGCCAGGAGCGCGCCCAGGCCATGGCCGACAAGGTGCAGGCCAAGCACCTGCGCTTTGGCTATGACCTGCCGCTGGCGGTGGCCCGCGACTGGGGTCTGTATATCTCGGCCAGCCGCGGCAAGACCTCGATCGGCATCGAGGAGCCGAGTCTTTTCAGCGAGCCGGGCCTGTTCTTTGTCCGCCCGGACGGCACCCTGTACTACGGCGCCGTGCAGACCATGCCCTTCGCCCGCCCGTTGTTCTCCGAGTTGCTCGGCGCGATGGACTTCGTGCTCAAGAACAACTACCCGGCCCGTGGCGAGTTCGTCGGCGACGTCTGATCCTGCCCAAGCACGATCGCGAAACGGGGCCGTCACCAGACGGCCCTTGTTCAATTTACCTACTGCCGGCACGGTCCATCGCAACGGCCCTTTGTCGCCCGGGACACCCATCGGGGCTTTCCTGACTGACGAATCTCGCGCCGGCGCGGTAAACTGTGCGTTTTCGCCGCCCGGATAAGAGCGCATCATGACCGTCGCCCAGACAGAAAACCTGAACATCGTCGCGCAAGACCACATGCCGTCGCCGGAAGAGGTGAAAGCGCAGGTCCCGCTGACCGACACCGCCGCCAAGACCGTGCTCGATGGCCGCCGCGCCCTGCAGGCCATCCTCGATCGCGAGGATCCGCGCCTGTTCGTGGTCGTCGGCCCGTGCTCGATCCACGACCCGGTCGCCGGCCTCGACTACGCCCACCGCCTCAAGGCCCTGTCGGACGAGCTGTCCGACACCCTGTTGCTGGTGATGCGCGTGTATTTCGAGAAGCCGCGCACCGCCACGGGCTGGAAGGGTTACATCAACGACCCGTACATGAACGACTCCTTCCGCATCGACGAAGGCATGCAGAAGGCCCGCCAGTTCCTGCTCGACGTGAACGAAATCGGCCTGCCCTGCGCCACCGAAGCGCTCGACCCGATCGCCCCGCAGTACTACGGCGACCTCATCTCCTGGACCGCCATCGGCGCGCGCACCGCCGAATCGCAGACCCACCGCGAGATGGCCTCCGGCCTGTCCACCCCGGTGGGCTTCAAGAACGGCACCGACGGCTCGCTCGACGCAGCCATCAACGGCATCGTCTCGGCGGCCAACCGCCACAGCTTCCTCGGCATCAACGGCCAGGGCCGTTCGGCCATCCTGCGCACCCGCGGCAACCCCTATGGTCATGTGGTGCTGCGCGGCGGCGGCGGCCGGCCGAACTACGACACGGTGTCGGTCAACCTCGCCGAAAAGGCGCTGGCCAAGGCCAAGCTGGCGCAGAACGTGGTAGTCGATTGCTCGCACGCCAATTCCTGGAAAAACCCCGAATACCAGCCGCTGGTGCTGCGTGACGTGGTGCACCAGATCCGCGAGGGCAACCGCTCGGTGGTCGGCGCGATGATCGAGAGCTTCATCGAGGCCGGCAACCAGTCGATCCCCGCCGACCTGTCGCAACTCAAGTACGGCTGCTCGGTCACCGACGCCTGCGTGAGCTGGGACACCACGGTCGACATGCTTCGCCACGCCCGCGACATCCTGCGCACCACCCTGCCAAACCGGAATTCGCCTTGATGAATCTCGTTGTTCTTGGCGCTGATATCGAAACCCCGGTTCTCAAACAGCTGGCACGGCACAGCGGCGCCCGGGCCATCGAGCAGATCGATCCGGCCGCCTTCCGCCTCGTCGGCGCCCAGCGCCGCGAGGGCGTGGCGGCACTGTGCGACGCGGCAGGCATCGACTACGCCTTCGTGCCCGCCGGGCGGCGCCTGGCCGATTTCGGTCTGTTCGTCACCGACATGGACTCGACGCTGATCGACATCGAGTGTATCGACGAGATCGCCGGCCAGTGCGGCCAGAAAGCCGAAGTGGCCGAGATCACCGAAGCGGCCATGCGCGGCGAGATCGACTTCCGCCAGTCGCTGACCCGGCGCGTTGCCCTGCTCGAAGGCCTCGACGCCGAGGCGCTCGACACCGTCTATCGCGAGCGGCTGCGGCTCAACCCCGGCGCACGCGAGCTGCTCACCGCGCTCAAGGCGCTGGGCATCACCACCGTGCTGGTGTCGGGCGGCTTCACCTACTTTACCGAACGCCTCAAGGCCGAACTCGGCTTTGACCACGCCTACGCCAACACCCTCGAACGCGTCGACGGCAAACTCACCGGCAAGGTCACCGGCGCGGTCGTCGACGCCCAGGCCAAGGCCGACCACCTCACCCGCATCCGCAAGCAACTCGACCTGCCTGCCGACCGGGTCATCGCCGCCGGTGACGGCGCCAACGATCTGCCCATGTTCCGCGCCGCAGGATTCCGCGTCGCGTTCAAGGCCAAGCCGGTGCTGCGCGCGCAGGCCGACTGCAGCCTCAACCACAGCGGTCTGGACGCCGTCCTCAAGCTGTTCGCCTGACCCCGCCGGTCCGGATGCCGCCGTTCGCCCCCCGTGAGCCCGTCGCGCTGTTCGACGACAACCATGTCGAACAGCGTGCCCGCCAGCTGCATGGCCTGATCGACACCATCGTGTGCGACGCCCCGGAAGGGCTCGATGCCGCCTTTGCCCGCATTGAAGCGGCCAACGCCGCAGGCCACTGGGTGGCGCTCGCCACCGCCTACGAGCTGGGCTATGCGCTCGAACCCCGCCTCGCCCCGCTACGGCCGGCCAGCCCCACGCCGCTGCTGCGCGCCTGGGTGTTTTCCCAGTGCGCCGACCTCGACGACAGCGCCTGCGACGCCTGGCTCGCCAGCCACGACGACGGCCAGGCCACCGGCCTCATGGACCGCCAGCTCGGGCTCGCCGAGGCCGACTACCTGCGCGCGATCGAGCGCATCAAGCACTACATCCTCGACGGCGACTGCTACCAGACCAACTTCACCTTTCCGAGCCATGGCCGCGCCTACGGCAACCCCTGGCGGCTCTACCGCAAGCTGCGCCAGGCGCAGCCGGTGCGCTACGGTGCGCTCATCCTCCATGCCGACGGCGCCCTCATGAGCCGCTCGCCGGAGCTGTTCGTCGCGCGCGCCGGCGACACGCTCACCTGCAAGCCCATGAAGGGCACGGCACCGATCGACGCACCGCCGAGCGCACTGACCGCGAGCGAAAAGAACCGCGCCGAGAACCTGATGATCGTCGACCTGCTGCGCAACGACCTCGGCCGCCTCGCGCCGCCGGGGGGCGTGAACGTGCCGGTGCTGTTCGAGGCCGAAGCCTACCGCACCGTCTGGCAGATGACCTCAACCATCACCGCCGCCCCGGTACGGGCGCGCCTGGCCGACATCTTCCGCGCGCTCTACCCCTGCGGCTCGGTCACCGGCGCGCCCAAGATCCGCGCCATGCAGATCATCCGCGAACTCGAAGCCGGCCCGCGCGGCATCTACTGCGGCGCGATCGGCTGGATCGCCCCCAACGGCGACTTCCAGTTCAACGTGCCCATCCGCACGCTCGACATCGCCACCGACGGCGCACTGCGCTGCCATACCGGCAGCGGCATCGTGCACGACTCCGACCCCGCCGGCGAGTGGGACGAGTGCCGGCTCAAGCTGCGTTTTCTCCAGCAACTGCCGGCCGACCTGCGCTTGATCGAGACCTTGCGCTGCGAACCGGGCGCCGCCGCCGTCTATCCTTGGCTGGACGACCACCTGGCCCGCCTCGCCACATCGGCCGCGGCGCTGGGCTTTCACTGTGCGCCCGCCGCGGTGCGCGATGCGCTCGACGCCGCCGCCCACGGCCTGGTCGGCACGCATCGCGTCCGGCTCAGCCTCGGCCAGGCCGGCGACATCGACATCACCACCGCACCACTGGAACCGCTGGCCGGACACCAGACGGTGACGCTGTCGCCGTCGCGCCTCGACAGCACCAACCCGCTGCTGCCCCACAAGACCACCGCCCGCCACCTGTACGACACCGCGCTGGCACAAGCCATGGCCGCCGGCCACTTCGACACCCTCTTCTTCAACGAGCATGACGAACTGGCCGAAGGCTGCCGCAGCACGGTGTTCGTACAGCTCGATGGCCAGGTCTACACCCCGCCGGCCCACGCCGGCCTGCTCGACGGCATCTGCCGCCGGCGCGAACTGCGGGCGGGGCGAGCAAGCGAGCGCACCATCACCCGCGCCGAGTTGCTGCGCGCCGAACGGATCTGGCTGGGCAATGCCCTGCGCGGGCGCTTTGAGGTCCGCCTGGTGAGCGGCGGCTAAGCCTCGCTCGCCGCCGGCACGCTCAGGCGGCAGGCCGCGTATTTGAATTCCGGGATCTTGCCGAAGGGGTCGAGCGCCGGATTGGTCAGCACATTGGCCGCCGCCTCGCTATAGCAGAAAGGCACGAACACCATGCCCTCGGGCAGCGCGGGGTCGGCCCGTGTGGCCAGCGTGATGCGGCCACGGCGGGTGGCGATGCTCAGCATGTCGCCCTCACCCAGCCCCAGGCGCTGCAACTCCGCCGGTGCCAGCATGGCCACGGCGGCGGGCTCCAGCGCATCGAGCACTGTCGCACGGCGCGTCATCGAGCCGGTGTGCCAGTGTTCGAGCTGGCGCCCGGTGGTGAGCACCGTCGGGTAATCCGCATCCACCGGCTCGTCCGGTGGCAGCGGCGCGGCGAGCGAGAAGCGGGCGCGGCCGCTGGCGGTCGGGAAGCGGTCGCCAAACACCACGTCCAGCCCCGGCGCGTCATCGGCCGGGCATGGGTAGGTGACCGAGCCCTCACGCTCGAGCCGCTCCCAGTCAATATGCGCGAGCGAGCGCATGCCGCGCTGCATCTCGGCAAACACCTCGCGCGGGTGGGTGTACTGCCAGTCCAGCCCGAAGCGGCGCGCGATCTCCTGGGTAATCCACCAGTCGGCCCTGGCCTCGCCCGGCAGCGGCACGGCGGCGCGGCCCATCTGCACTTGGCGGTTGGTGTTGGTGACGGTGCCGTCTTTCTCGGACCACGCCGAGGCCGGCAGGATCACGTCGGCAAACTGTGCCGTTTCGGTCACGAAAATATCCTGCACCACCAAGTGCTCGAGCGCGGCCAGCGCGGCGCGGGCGTGGTCGAGATCGGGGTCGGACATGGCCGGGTTTTCGCCCATGATGAGCATGCCGCGGATGGTGCCGGCGAGGATGGCGTCCATGATCTCGACCACCGTCAGACCGGGCTGGTCGGCCAGCGGGGTGTTCCACAGTTCTTCGAAAGCGGCGCGCAGCTGTGCGTCGCCGACGCGCTGATAGTCGGGCAGCATCATCGGGATCAGCCCCGCGTCGGAGGCGCCCTGCACATTGTTCTGACCGCGCAGCGGATGCAGGCCGGTGCCGGGCCGCCCGACCTGGCCGCAGGCCAGCGCCAGCGAGATGAGGCAGCGCACGTTGTCGGTACCGTGGGTGTGCTGCGACACGCCCATGCCCCAGAAGATCATCGCGCGTTCGGCCTTGGCGTACAGCCGGGCGATGTCGCGGATCTCATCGGGCGCGACGCCACAGGCGGCGGACATGGCCTCGGGGGTCATCGGCGCGACATGCGCACGGAGCGCGTCGAAGCCCTCGGTGTGGGCGGCGATGTAGTCGGGGTCGAATAGCTGCTCGGC
>JAWKYX010000055.1:0-23384 GCA_041396265.1 Rhodocyclaceae bacterium | reverse complement strand
AAGCCCGTCGCGCCAGATCACCGTGGCATCGCGCACCACGATCTGCCGCTGCGCCATCAACCACCGCAGCGCCTCTCCGTCATCCGAACCGCCGCGGGCCACGGGCAGCCCGGCCACCGTCAAACCGCCCGAGGCATCACGGGCAATATGCAGCTCTGGCGCCAACACCTCAAGGCGATGAAAATAAGGGCGCAGACGGAGCAACGACGTCCACGCCAGCGTCGCGTCCACCTGCGGCAGGACCAGCGCCGGCGCGCCTTCCTCGTCCCGCAGCACCACCTCTTTCAAGTGCAGGCGCGGGCGCAGCCCCGACCAGTCGGCCTCGAGCGCACCGATATTGACAGGAACGCCAAGCGCTGCCGTCGCCTCCTGCGCGATCGGCACCCGCCAACGCGCGATATCGGGCAGCACGATATGGCGCACGACCAGGAAGAGTGCGCCGCACAGAAAGTAGAGGATCAACGCACTCGTCAGCAGGCGGCGGCGCCAGCGACGGACGGGGCGCTGCGCAGCGGGCGCGACAGTAGGCACGACGGAAGTGATTTGAGTATCCTGAGGGACTGGGAGCATCAATGGGTTTGCGTTGCGCCAAGGCGTGCCGGCCACCGGCGGACGCATCCCGCTCATTCTATCAAGCCGGAATCACCATGTCCCTGACCGAACAGGCCGACCTGCCTGAAAAAGTGCGCCACGCACTGCCCTTTTCGCGCTATCTCCAGCACATGCTGCAAAGCCGCGACTGGCTGGCGGCACAACTGGCCAGCCATCTGGCGCAGCCACTGGACACCGCGGCCATGACCCGCTTTGTCGATCCCCCCTCTCTCGATCGCGACAGCATGCGCGCCGCCCTGCGCCGGCTGCGCACCTGGGTGCTGTGCCACCTGGCCGTGCGCGATCTGGCCGGCGACGCCGACCTGGCCGAAGTCACCGAAACCATGAGCGCCTTTGCCGACCTGGCAGTGCGCGTGGCGCACGACGTCGAACGCGAGGTGCTGGTGGCGCGCCACGGCCTGCCGCTGGCACCCGGCGCCTGGGAACAGGAGCTGCTGGTGGTCGGCATGGGCAAGCTCGGCGGACGCGAGCTGAACGTCTCCTCGGACATCGACCTGATCTTCATCTACCCGGACGACGGCGACACCGGCGGCGACAAGGTGATCAGCAACTTCGAATTCTTCGAGCGCCTCGGCAAGCGCATCATCCAGGCCCTGGCCGACATCACCGAGCACGGTCAGGTGTTCCGGGTCGACATGCGCTTGCGCCCCAACGGCGACTCGGGCCCGCTGGTGTGCAGCTTCGACATGCTGGAGAACTACTTCATTTCGCAGGGGCGCGAGTGGGAGCGCTACGCCTGGATCAAGGCCCGCGTCATGCTGGGCAAGCGCTTCGAGCAACTCGACGCCGTCACCCGCCCCTTCGTCTTCCGCAAGTACCTTGATTTCGGCGCCATCAACGCCATGCGCGACCTGCACGCCCAGATCCGCCGCGAGGTCGCCCGCAAGGACCGCGCGAACAACATCAAGCTCGGCCCCGGGGGCATCCGCGAAATCGAATTCATCGCCCAGGTGTTCCATGCTGATGGCAGGCCGCGTAGAGCGCAGCCTGCAGATCAAGCCAACGCAAAAGGTGTCGCCGACCTCCTCGCCGAACAAGGCGTGCTGGCAACCGACGTGGTCAGCGCATTGAAGCAGGCCTATGTCTTCCTGCGCCGGCTCGAGCATCGGCTGCAGTACCTCGATGACGCGCAGACGCATGACCTGCCCACACAGCCCGACGACCAGGCTCTGGTGGCCCGCGCCATGGGCTTTGACGGCTACCCGGCTCTGCTCGAGGCACTCGATCGCCACCGCACCGAAGTCAGCTGCCACTTCGAGATGGTGTTTGGCGAACCGGAAGAGGGCACACACGACCTCGACACCGTCTGGCTCGAAGCCGATGACACCGCCGCCATCGTGCCGCTGCTCGCGCAGCTCAACTATCCCGACCCGGAAGCCGCGGCCCGACGCCTGCAAAGCCTGCACCGCGGCACCCGCTACCAGCAACTGCCGCCCAAGATCAAATGCCGTTTTGACGCGCTGGTGCCCCGCGTGGTCGAGACGGCGGCAGAGGCCGGCAATCCCGACGACACGCTGTCCCGCTGCCTGGACCTGCTCGATGCCATCGGCGGCCGCGGCGCCTATCTGGCCATGCTCCAGCAATACCCGCAAGCCCTGCACAAGGTCGGTGAGCTCGTATCGGCATCACGCTGGGCCGCGCAGTACCTGGCGCGCCACCCGATTCTGCTCGATGAACTGCTCGACGCCCGCCAGCTCGACACCCAGCCCGACTGGCCCGCCTTCGCCGCCGACCTGCGCCAGCAGTGCGACGAGATCGAACCCGATATGGAACGCCAGATGGACTTGATGCGCGAGCAGCATCACACCCAGGCCTTCCGACTGCTGACCCAGGACCTGGCCGGCGTACTCACCGTCGAAGCGCTCTCCGACCACCTCTCGGCCTTGGCCGACGCCCTGCTCGATCTCACCATTCCACTGTGCTGGCGCAAGATCCGCCGCCGCCACCGCGAAGACGCGCCCGCCTTCGCCATCGTCAGCTACGGCAAGCTCGGCGGCAAGGAGCTGGGCTACGCCTCGGATCTCGATATCGTCTTTCTCTACGACGATCCGCACCCCGAGGCCGCCGAGCACTACTCGCGCCTGGCCCAGCGCATCAACACCTGGCTCTCCAGCCAGACCGCCGCCGGCCAGCTCTTCGAGACCGACCTGCGCCTGCGCCCCAATGGCGACGCCGGCCTGCTCGTGTGCAGCCTCGAAGCCTTTCGCAAATACCAGCTCGAATCCGCCTGGTGCTGGGAACACCAGGCCCTCACCCGTGCCCGCTTCTCGGCCGGGGACGCCCGCATCGGCGACGCCTTCGAGGCGATCCGCATCGACGTCCTGCGCCAGCCGCGCGACCCGGCGACGCTGCGCGACGAGGTCCTCGCCATGCGCAAGAAGATGATGGACACCCACAGCAACAAGAGCGGGCTGTTCAACCTCAAGCACGACCGCGGCGGCCTGATCGACGTCGAATTCATCGTCCAGTACCTCGTCCTCGCCCATTCGCACCGCCACCCCGAGCTGACCGGCAACCTGGGCAACATCGCGCTGCTGCGCATTGCCGGCGAACTGGGCCTGATCCCCGCCGAACTGGCCCGTCGTAGCGGCGACACCTACCGCGAATTCCGCCGCCTGCAGCACCGGCAACGGCTCAACGGCCTGCGCGTGGAGGTGCCACCCGAACCAATCGACACCCACCGACAGGCAGTCTGCGATCTGTGGGAACTGGTGCTGGCAAAATAAGGCACCGGGCGGCGACCGGGGCAACAACCCGGCGCGCCGCCCGATACCGGAAAACAAAAAAGCCACTCGTCTGAGTGGCTTTTTTGTCGAAGCTGTGGTCGGGGAAAGAGGATTCGAACCTCCGGCCCCTGCGTCCCGAACGCAGTGCTCTACCAGGCTGAGCTATTCCCCGACGAATTTCGCAGCTGGAAAGATCAGTGATCTCTCTCAACTGCGAAGTCCGACAATTCTAGCAGGCGATCTTTGAAAAGGGAAGCTGGAAGTACACTTAATGCATCGATTGCCAGTTGGGCCTCGCGTTTTGCACAGGCCCGGGTGGCTTCCAGCGCGCCGGTTGTCAGGATCGCCGCATGGATGTCGGCAAACGCGTCGCGACCGCCCTCCTCGATCGCCTTGCGCACCAGCGCCGCCTGCTCGGGGGTGCCATGCTGCATGACGTGGATCAAGGGCAGGGTCGGCTTGCCTTCAGCGAGGTCGTCGCCGAGGTGCTTGCCCGTCGCTGCCTCCTCCCCGGAGTAGTCGAGCACATCGTCCACCAGCTGGAAGGCCGTCCCCAGGTGCATGCCGAAAACGCCGAGCTGCGCTTCGACCTCGGGCGTGGCTCCGGCGAGGATGCCGCCGAGCCGGGCCGCGGCCTCGAACAGTTTGGCGGTCTTGAAGCGAATGACCCGCAGGTAGGCGTCGACCGTCACATCGGCGTCGTGGCAGTTGAGCAGTTGCAGCACCTCGCCTTCGGCGATGGTGTTGGTGGCGTCGGCGAGCACTTCCATGATGTGCATGTTGCCCACGGAGACCATCATCTGGAAGGCGCGGGAGTAGAGGAAGTCACCGACCAGCACCGAGGCAGCGTTGCCGAACAGGGCGTTGGCGGTTTTGGCGCCTCGGCGCAGGGAGGACTCGTCGACCACGTCGTCGTGCAGGAGCGTGGCGGTATGAATGAACTCGACCACCGTCGCCAGTTCATGATGCGCGGTGCCCTGATAGCCCAGCGCGCGCGCGGTGTACAGCACCAGCGCCGGGCGCAGCCGCTTGCCGCCGCTGTTGATGATGTACTCGGCGATCTGCCGGATCAGCACCACCTCGGAATGAAGGCGCTGGCGGATGACTTGATTGACCGCCGCCATATCGTCGGCGATCGGTGCGAAGAGGTGCTGGGCTGACAAGATGGGGCCGCGACGAACAGGAAAAGGGCGATGGTAGGGGGGGGACACCAGAGCGTCAAGCGCCGAGGTCAAGGCGCCGCCCGGCGGATTCATTACTGATGGAGAAAACGGTCCGGCCTGTCGGTGATCAGTGCGTCAAGCCCGGCGGCGAGGACGTCGCGCCCGCGCTCAACGTCGTTTTCCGTATAGATGGCAATGCCGAGCCCCGCCTGGTGCGCCGTGTCGATGACCGCGGCGGTGAGACAGCTGCGCTCGACCACCAGTGCGACACAGCCGAGCTGTTGCGCCAGGGCGAGACTGTCGGGTGCAACCGTTTCGAGCAGCAGGGCTCGCGGCAGATCGGGGGCGGCATCTGCGGCGGCGGCCAGCGCGCGCGTCGAGAACGATGACAGCAGCAGCGGCCAAAACGCGTTGGCCGGCCAGAGCCGTGCAGCCAGCTCGGCCACAGCCTCACCGGTGACCCGGTCGGCGCCCGCGGCGGGCTTGATCTCGATATTGGCGGCCAGCCCGAGGTTCAGACAGGCCTGAAGCGCCATGGCCAGGCTCGGCACCCGGGCAGCGGACACGCTGCCATCACGGGCGCGCAGCGCGGTGTCGGCCAGCACCTGCCATGGCGTGGCATCGACCCGCCCTTTGGCCACGGTGGTGCGCTCGAGCGTTTCGTCGTGCATCAGCACCGGCGTGCCACAGGCCGCCAGCATGGCGTCGAACTCCGCGCCCCGACAGCCCAGGGCGCTGGCCCGGTACAGCCCTTCGATCGAGTTCTCGGGGGCCAGCATGCCGCCGCAACGGTGGGCGATGACCGTCGGCCAGCGCCAGCACGGCGTCGCGTTGGCGGTCACTTGATGTTGCCGGCGCGCGCCACCGCATTGTCGAGCGCCTGCTTGGCCGGCTGACGGTCGGCCCAGACGGCATCGAGCTCTTCTTCGAGGATGTCGCGCACCCGCGCCTGCTTGGACAAGTCGGAGGCTGCCGGGCTGGCCTTGGTGTGGACGCTCAGCTGCTTGCGCGCCACCAGCAGATTGGGCTGGTCCGGCGCAATGCCGGCGCCGGCAACGCTGCCCTTCTCGTCGAGCGGCAGGTAGCCGGTGCCACGCTGCCAGGCGAGCTGGTTGTCGGGCTTGAGCAGGAAGCGCACAAAGCGCGCCGCCACCCGGTAGTCGGCGCGTTTCTTGCCCTTGGCGACCCACAGCGTCGGCCCCTCAACCAAGGTGCCGCCGACGCCGCCCGGGTAGTCGTCATAGAACGGCAGCTCGCTGACCCCGATATCGAAGGCGGCGGCCTGGCGGAAGGCGGGCCAGTTGGCCGATTCGGCGGCGATGACGGCGCACTCGCCGCGGGTAAAGCGCTCGGCCGGCTCGGCGCCCGCGCCATACACATGGAGGTAGCGTGCACGCACCCAGCTGGCCATCAGCGCGATATGGCGAATCTGCAGCATGCCGTTGACCGACAGCTCTTCATTGCGGCCGGCGCGGCGGGTCGTCGCCACGTTCTGCCGCGCGCTGACGTTGTCGACCATCACCCAGCTGGGGCGGGACACGGTGTAGGGGCAGGCGTAGCCTGCATCGAAGAGCTTGCCCAGGGCATCTTGCAGGCTGCGCCAGGTGCGCGGCGGCGCATCGGGGTCGAGCCCCACGTCCTGGAACGCCCGGCGGTTGATGAACAGCACCGGGGTGTACATGCCCACCGGCAGTGCAATGCGCCGGCCGCGGGAATCGAGCGTGCCGCGGTCAAAGCCGGTGAGCCCCTTGTCGCGGCCCAGCGCCAGGCCGGCCTCGGCCATCACCTGATACAACGGGCGAAATGCGCCACGCGCACGCAAGGCCTGTTCGGCGTCGCCTTGGACGATCTGGATGGCAGCGTTGTCGACCGCGCCGGGCTCGGAGACGATGCGCACCTGGCCGGCCTTCTCGGTGGCGTTGAAGCGCTCGACCAGGCCGGCGAGCTGCTGCGCCCGCTCGGGATCAAACACATGCGACAAGGTCACCACATGCGGCTCACCCGCCGCGTGCGCCATGGCGGCGGAGGCGATGACCGCCACCGCACCGTAGCGCCAGAATCTGGACACACACTGCATCAACATCCCGACCACCTCTTCTGCGGGCCGCCTGCGGCGACGCCCCTGATCATTGTTCAACACTACGGTTCCGCTCAAGATTTCTTCAGGGGCGACGATATCTTTCATCGTCAGACCCAACCCGGTAGTCGCCATGAAGATCCGCCCTGTCGTCATCGCCGTCGCCCTGCTTGCCACATTGTCCGGATGCGAGGAGCTGGGCATTCCCGATCCGGCCAAGGAGGCTGCCCGCGCCCAGGCCGAAGGCGAAGCCATCGGCAGCGCCTGCCGCCACGCCGGTCGCGCCCTGGAGGACTGCTACACGCTGAACCCCAAGGCCTCCAAGGCCGACATTTTCAGCGGGTGGCGGAATATGAACGACTACATGATCGAAAACAAGATCGATATCGTCCCCCCCACCCTGGCCGACACCACATCGCACGCCCCGGCGACCGAGCCGACGGCCAGCGCCCCGGCCGACGACGCCCCGCCTTCCCGTCCGCGCCCACCCGGCCGCCCCTAAGAATCTGCCGGGGCAACCGGCTGGCCGTAGCGTGCCCGCCACCAGCGGACAAACGCGTCGGCGTTCATCGGCCGCGCCAGGAAATAGCCCTGCAGGCGGTCGCACCCCATCTCCGCCAGGCAGGTGGCCTGCGCTTCGCTTTCAACGCCCTCCGCCACCACGCGCAGCTTGAACGCGCGCGCCAGCACCAGCAAGGCCTCGACCATGGCGCGGTCTTGTGCGTCGACGCACACCCCGGCAACGAACTGCCGATCCACCTTGAGTTCATCGACCGGCAAACGGCGAAGGTGCGACAAGGACGAATATCCGGTGCCAAAATCGTCCAGCGCCACCGTACACCCGGTATCGCGCAACGCGGCCACCACCTTGGCGGCGGCGGGCTCATCGACCAGCAAGGCGCCCTCCGTCAACTCAAAGCCTACGCGCGATACGGGCACCCGCCAATTGCCAAGCGCCTGACGGACGAGTGCCGGCAGATCCGGATCACGAATGTCCTGCGCGGTCAGGTTGAGCATCACCGTCACATCGATGCCGGCCCGCGCCAACTCGTCGGCCAATCGCGCCTGACGGGAGAGCAGAGAGCGCAGCATCTGCCCCGCGACCCCCGTTCGCTCGGCCAGTTCGACGACGGCCGGCGGCGCCACCCAGTTGCCTTCGGCACGCCGCCAGCGCAGCAGGGCCTCGACACAGTGACACTCGCCGGTGCCGACATCGACCTGCGGTTGCAAAAACAATTCGAAGTGCTGCAAGGCCAGCGCCCTATGGAAGTCCTGCTCGAGGCTCGACACGCTGCGCGACAGATTGGCCGCCTGGGGCGTATACATGGCGACCGGCTGACGCGCATCGCGCGCAGCGAACTGGGCATTGCGTGCCGCCCGTTCGAGCCCGCGGGCATCGGCCGCGTCGCTGGGACCGCAGGCGCCGCCGGCGACGGCATCAATGTGGCCCGTCAGGCCCACGGACGAGGCCGCAGCCAGTGCCACGTCGTGCAGCTTATGGGCCGCGAGCATCACCTGCGCGGGAGTGCGCACCGCGCATTGCACCAGCGACCATTCCTCCTCGCCGGTCAGGCACAGCACATCGCCGTCCCGGATGATACCGGCGAGCTGCGCGCTGACAGCCACCTGCAGGCGTTCGCGTTCGCCCGCGAGCAGCGCCACGGCGCCCGCCCCGACATGCATCTTGAGCACCACCAGCCCCACCGGCCAGTCCTCACTCGCCACCCCCAAGGCCGCCGTCAGCACCTGCTCGAAGCGCAGCCGGTTGGGCAGACCGGTGTGTGCGTCGATCAGGGCAAAGGCTTTCACCTTTTCCCGCTCGCGCGCGATGGCCACTTCGGTCAGGTAGCTTGCAAGCGCCCACACCACCCGCACCAGCCCGGTCAGCAAGTCCATCTCGAGCTGAAAGACCTCGGCTCGCCCGCCCACGAGCCGATCGCGGCAAACCGACAGCAATGACCCGCAGGCGGCCCACGGAAAGTGGTCGGCCACGCCGCAGTCGAGACAATCGCACCACCGCTGGGCCAGCCGGTTGAACCAGCCTGCCCCGCCTTGCCAGCCGGCAATATTGAGCAGTTCATCGCAGAATGCGGCTTCGGCAGCCGCCATCTCGGCCGCCACCGGCGCCCCCGCCCGGGCCAGAAAGATCGCGGCGAAATCGTCCTGCAAGGCCTCGCGGCTGACGACCCGCCCGAAGGCACGAATCGCCGCCCGATCCTCCGGCACGAAGCCCTGCTGCGCCAGCAAGCGCGCCAGCGCCGCCTCGTCGAGCACCGGCACGGTCAGCGCGCTCGCGCAGGGCTCGGTGCGCATCAGAGGTAGAACTCCTTCGGATCGATGCCGTAGGCCCCAGGTGCCAGGGCCTTGCGGATCTCATACACCGAACCGTCGGGCGCCACCGGATCGTAGAGCAGATCCAGCACCGGCGGATGGCGGTTGGGCGAATGGTCCGGCGCCAGCAGGACCAGCACCCGCGGACGCAACCGACGCACCTGGTTCTGTGCAATGACCACAGCCACCTCTCCGGTCTGCAACTCAACCAGTGTCCCCACCGGATACAGGCCAACGCACTGGATGAAGGTATCGACCACGGTCTCGGAGAACCAGCGGTTGCGCATGGCATTGATCTGCTCGAGCGCGCCCTGCGGACTGAGCGCATCGCCCCAGGGGCGTTCGCGCGTCATGGCGCAATAGGCATCCACGATACCTGCCATTTCGCCAAAACGGCCAATTCCGTCGCCCGCCAATCCGGCGGGATAGCCTGAGCCGTCGAACCGCTCATGATGACGACTGACAATCTCCAGCAACTCGGGCGAACCGTCAGGCGTGTCTTTCAGGATGGCCAGCGAGTAGTCGACATGAGTCTGGAAAATCTGTCGCTCGAGTGGCGTGATCTGCCCCGACTTCTTGAGCAACCTCGGCGGCAGGCGGACCTTGCCGATGTCCTGCATCAGACCGACCACGCCAAGCAGCGTCATGTCTTGCGCCGACAGGCCGATCGAGCGGGCAAACACCATCAGCAGCACGCTGACATCGAGCGCATGGTCGTAGGCGTATTGATCGGTGCGCTTGAGTCGCGTGAGCCACAGCAAGGCATCGGGATTGCGCACCACGCTGTGCATCATGTCTTCGACATTGGCGCGCACCCGCTCCATGTCCGGACGCAGGTTGCGCTGCACGTCTGCCACCAGCTGCTCGACCGTGCCCTGGGCGCGCTGGTAGCTGGGCGCGGCCTCGATCAGCTCGTCCTCGACGGCGGTCGATTCGATCCACACCGACGCCGCCGCGCCCGCCCGACAGTCGTCAGCGTCGTCGCCGGCATCCGACCCGGCCGCCCCTGCAGAAGCGGCATACGGCGCCGGCGCCTCCTCACGCGCGAGCCACCGCGACAAGCGCGCGCGCCAGCCTTCCCGCGGGGCGACGCCCTCCTCGTCGATGTATTCGCTGGCCGGGCGATCCGGCGCGTCCGGCACATCAAGCGCCCGCTCACCGGACGACACCGTCGCTGCCGGCGGCTCGCCGCCGCTGCGCAACCAGCGCAGCACGGCAACAAAATCATGCTGGGGCCGGGGCGACGCGGTCCGCCCCGCAATGCGCGCCGCCCCGGCCAGGCTGGCGCCCACCGTCGAGGCGACCGATTCCCGTGTTGGCACACGATGGTGCTTGCCGGCGCTGCGCTGCCAGTCCACCGACACGAAGCGACACAGCGACTTCAGCTTGCCCAGCGTCTCCTCATCCTCGATCAGGAAACCCTGGATCAGAAAGGGCGAGTCCAGCCACGGTCTGTCCAGCTCGGCAACAAACATGCCGATCTCCAGATCCGTAGCGGCGACGATTTCTTTCACTCAACACCTTCCTTCGACACGGCCCCGCTCATGGCGCAGGGTTGCTCCATTGCAAATGCACCGCCTCGATGGCGGTCAGTTCGTCAGCTGACAACGTCATATCGGCAGCGGCCAGATTTTCCTTTAGCTGATCCAGCGATGTCGCCCCGATGATCGTACTGTTCACAAACCAGCGCCCCACCACGAAAGCCATGGCCAGTTGGGCCGGCGTGCGCCCGAAGTCCTTTGCCACCTGTGCGTAGGCCGCCACGGCCGCCGGCACGCCTGGCTTGCCATAGCGCTGCCCGAAGCCCTCGAACGCCGTCAGCCGGCCCGGCGCGGACGGGTTGTCGAGGTACTTGCCGGTGAGCAATCCGAAGCCCAGCGGCGAATAGGCCAGCAAGCCGACCTGCTCACGCGCGCACAGTTCCGCCATGCCATATTCGTAAACGCGATTGAGCAGATTGTAGGCGTTCTGTACCGACACCACCGTGGGCAACGCGTGTTCCCGCGCCAGACGCAGGAATTCGGTCACACCCCAGGGGTGCTCGTTCGACAGGCCCACGTAGCGCACCTTGCCAGCCTTGACCAGACCTGACAGGGCTTCGAGCTGGTCGTGGATCGACGTGCACTCGCGCTCCCGCGCCGGATCGTATTGCCACTGGCCGAACATCGGCTGGTTGCGCTCCGGCCAGTGCAGCTGATACAGATCGACATAGTCAGTTTGCAGGCGTGACAGGCTGCCGTCGATCGCCGCCCGGATGTTGTCCGCATCGAGCGCCGGCGGCCCGCCGCGGATCCAGCTCAAGCCGCGCGCCGGGCCCGCCACCTTGGTCGCCAACACGATCTGATCCCGTCGCTGGCGCCGCAACCAGCTGCCAACGATGCGCTCGCTCGCACCATAGGTTTCCGCCCGCGCCGGCACCGCGTACAGCTCCGCGGTGTCGATGAAATTCACCCCGGCATCCCGGGCCAGGTCCAGCTGCGCATGGGCTTCGCCCTCGGAGTTCTGCTGGCCGTAGGTCATGGTGCCCAGGCAGATGGAAGAGACCTCCAGCGCGCTGCTGCCCAAACGTCGATACTGCATCGTGATCACTCCTGTGAATCCGGGGGTGGTCGGCCACCGCGCCGCCACCGGCCAAACCGTCCGGCCCGGCGCATGGCGAATGACCGAAGATGGCCGTATTATCCCGCCATTACGCGCCTCATGCAGTCCAATCCATGACTCTTCCCATCGCCACCGCCCTGCTCGTCCAATGCCGCCCCGGCTTCGAGAAGGAAGCCGCCGCCGAGCTCGACGAACGCGCCATCCTGGCCAGCATAACCGGCCACGCCGAGCTGCGGGAACGCGACGGTTACGTGATGTTTCAACTCGATGACCCGGTGCCGTGGTCCGAGCTGCAGGCCGCCCTCAACTGGCGCGACCTGATCTTCGCCCGTCAAGCCTGGCCAGTGATCGGCCACATCGCCGAACTGCCCGAGCGCGACCGGGTGACGCCCATCGCCGAGATCCTGCAGGCCGCTGGCGCGCGGGTGTCGAGCGTCATGTTCGAGTACCCCGACACCAACGAGGGCAAGACCCGCTCCGGCTTCTGCAAGCGTTTTGCCGGCCCGCTCGAGGCCGGGCTCGGCCGGGCCGGGCTGCTCCGCCCCAGCGGGCGCGACCCGCAGCTGCAGCTGTTCTTCCCGGATGCCACCCAGGCCCTGATCGGCCTTGGCCACCCCAAGCTGACCAACGCCTGGCCACAGGGCATCGCCCGGCTGCGCATGCCCGCCGAGGCGCCGAGCCGGTCCACGCTCAAGCTCGCCGAAGCGCTCATGTGCCTGCTCGACGACAAGGAGCGCGAACGCTGGCTGCGCCCGCAGGGCAAGGCGGTCGACCTGGGCGCCGCCCCTGGCGGCTGGAGCTGGCAGCTGGCCCAGCGCGGCCTGTATGTCACGGCCATCGACAACGGCCCGCTCGACGCGCGCCTGCTCGCCGGCGGCATGGTCACCCATGTGCGCGCCGACGGCTTCACCTGGCGCCCGCCGCGCCCGGTCGACTGGCTGGTCTGCGACATGGTCGAGCAACCCGGACGGATCGCCACGCTGATGGCCGAATGGAGCGCCGCCAAGCGCTGCCGCCACGCCATCTTCAACCTCAAGCTGCCCATGAAGCGCCGCTACGCCGCGCTAATGCAGTGCCAGGAACTCATCGATCGCAAGCTCGACGGCATCCCCTATGTGCTGCGTTTCAAACACCTTTACCACGATCGCGAGGAAGTCACCGCCTACCTCAGCCGGACCGACACCCGTTGATCACCGAAACGACACCGCAACGCGTTATAATCCTTTGTTTTCTCACCTTTTGAGGCGCCAAGCGCCCGTTCAGGACACCCGCCGCCTATGACTTTTGCCGATCTCGGCCTGATGCCGGAACTGCTGCGCGCCGTTGAAGACGCCGGCTACTCAGAGCCGACCCCCATCCAGCGCGAAGCCATTCCGATCGTGCTCTCCGGCCAGGACGTGATGGGTGGCGCACAGACCGGCACCGGCAAAACCGCCAGCTTCACGCTGCCCGTCCTGCAACGCCTGGCCCCGCACGCCAGCACCAGCACCTCGCCCGCCCGCCACCCCGTGCGCGCCCTCATCCTGGCGCCGACCCGCGAGCTGGCCATGCAGGTGTATGAGTCGGTGCTCACCTACAGCCGCTACCTGCCGCTGCGCGCCACCTGCATCTACGGCGGCGTCGACATGCGCGCCCAGACGCAGACCCTGCGCGAAGGCGTCGAGATCGTGGTGGCCACGCCCGGCCGCCTGCTCGACCACGTCCAGCAGCGCAGCATCCAGCTCAACCAGGTCAAGATGCTGGTCCTCGACGAAGCCGACCGCATGCTCGACATGGGCTTCATCCCCGACATCCGCCGCATCCTCTCGCTGCTGCCCAATCAGCGCCAGAGCCTGCTGTTCTCCGCCACCTTCTCAAACGAAATCAAGAAGCTGGCCGACCAGATGCTCAACCAGCCACAGCTGATCGAAGTCGCCCGCCGCAACATGGTCAGCGAGACCATCGAACACCAGGTCTATCCGGTCGAGTCCAGCCGCAAGCGCGATCTGCTGGTGCACCTGCTCAAGACCAGCATCGACGCCCAGGTGCTGGTCTTTGTCGACACCAAGTTCGGCTGCAGCCGCCTCACCCACTACCTCAACCGCTGCGACATCCCGGCCGACGCCATCCACGGCGACAAGAGCCAGCAGCAGCGCACCGAAGCGCTCGAAGGCTTCAAGAACGGCAGCACCCGCGTGCTCATCGCCACCGACGTGGCCGCCCGCGGCCTGGACATCGACGACCTGCCCTATGTGGTCAATTACGTCCTGCCCAACACCTCCGAAGACTACGTCCACCGCATCGGCCGCACCGGCCGTGCAGGCAAAAAAGGCCGGGCCATCTCGCTGGTTGCCCCGGAAGACCGCAACAATCTCGCCGGCATCGAGAAGCTCATCAAGCTGACGATCCCGGTGCACACCGTCGAGGACTTCCAGCCCGCTGGACACGGCCGCAGCGACGACGCCCCCCCGCGACGCGGCCGGGGCGACGACAGCCGCCCTCGCCGCGGCCGCAACACCGACGACGCCCCCGCCCCGCGGAGCCGCAGCGAGCGCACGCGCACGCCGCGCAGCAAATCCACCGTCGCCGCCGACGGCTTTGACTACGCCAAGCCCTACGAAGCCAGCGACGCCCCCAAGACGTCCTCCAGCAAACCGGACGCCCCGGGTCGTCGCAACCGGCCGGTGGCCTTCCTGCTCGGCGGCGTCGGCCGCAAAGGCTGAGCGCGCAAGGCGTTCAGCCGTAATCGCCCCCCGCTGCCGCGCGGGCGGGGGTCGCGAAAAGCACGAACAGAGGGGAAAACCCCCTGCATTCAGCGTCAAGATCCCCCGGCGCGGGTCGATATGATGGTGAGCATCCCGATCACCCTCATCCAGGCTGCCGATGGAACTGGCTCCCGTGCCCCGAGACCCTGATGATCTCTTTGTCCCCGACCTGACCGAAGGGGCCGAAGCCGGCTTGTACCTGTCCTTGTTCGAACTGATGAACGAGGGGCTGATCATTGCCAGCGACGAGACCATCCTTGAGGTTAACAGCGCCGTCTGCCGGCTGATGGAGCGCAGCTATCGCGACCTCGCCGGCCAGCCGCTGTCCTCGCTGTTCCCGAACGAACGCGCCTTTCTCAAGGCCCGCGGCGCCCTCTTCATCCAGGGCGAGATGCGCGGCAGCCTGCGGGTCAGCCTGCCCGGCGGCCGCGAGCGCGACCTGAGCTATGTCGCCGCCGCCCGCATCCGCCCCGGCGTGCACGCCCTCATCCTCAGCCCCGACCCCGTCACCGGCCTGACGCCCAAACTGCAGCGCGCCGCGGACACCGTCTGGCCGCGCCTGGCCGCCGCGCTCGACCAGCCGGCGCTGGTAGTCGACGCCCGCGGCAAGATCATGGCCGCCAACGCCCCGGCCCACCGGCGCTTTGCCACCCAAGGCGGCGCCCTCACCGGACGCGACCTGTCGGCGCTGTGCACACTCAGCGGCGTCGCCCGGGACACCAGTCCGGTCACCGTCACGCCCGCCGATGGCGCTCCATCCATGCCCGGGCGCCTGCTGCCCGGCCCCGAACCCGGCTGGCAGGTGCTGCTGCTCAGCACGCCGCCACCGCTGGCTTCGGTCGACACCCGCGCGAGCCTCGCCTTCCGTCTGGCGCCGCAGGCCATGCTGGTGGTGCGCGACAGCGACCACACCATCCTCGCCGCCAACGCCATGGCGGCCCAGCTCCACGGCCGCGACCGCGCAGCGCTCGTCGGCATGCGCTTGTCCACCCTGCGCGACGACGGCCTCGACACGCTCGGCGCCGGCCGCTGGCGCTGGCGCGGCGGCACGGCGCCTTTTACCGCCACCACGGCGGTCACCGCACTCGATGGCGTGCACAGCGAGTGGTTGATCACTTACGCCGGCCCGGATGCCACCTCAGCGCCCGCGGCGCTGGCCGATCTCGACCTCTTCGGCACCAACGCACGCGCCGTGGTGGTCACCGACGCCGAGCACCGCATCCAGTCGGTCAACGCGGCGTTCACCGCCATCACCGGGCTCGGCCTCGATGCGCTCGCGCACCAGCCGCTGAGCGCCGCCGCCAGCGGCCGGCAGGACGACGCCTTCTTTGCCCGGCTGATGCGCAGCCTGGGTACGGACCAGTGCTGGCAAGGCGAGTTCTGGCTGCGCAACCGCAAGGGCGAGGCCTTTCCCGAGTGGCTGTCGTTCAACAGCGTCAAGGACGCCGCTGGCCAGACCATTGCGCACATCGGCCTGTTCAGCGATCTGTCGGCCCGCAAACAGGCCGAAGCCCGGGCGGACTACCTGGCCAACCACGACGCGCTGACCGGCCTGCCCAAAGCCCACTTCATCGAGGCCCGCTTCAACGAACTGGCCCCTGGGGCGCAGCGGCGATTGCAGCATCTGGCACTGGCCTATGTCGACATCGACCAGTTCAAGCGGATCAACACCACCCACGGCCACGCGGTCGGCGACCAGGTGCTCCAGCAGCTGGCCGGCCGGCTGCGCCAATCCAGCCCGCGCGTGCAACTGGCCCGTATCGGCAGCGACCGCTTCCTGGCCATGATCCACGGCGTCGAGCTGCTCAGCGAGATCACGCGCGATGCCAACCTCCTGCACGAGGCGGTGAGCGCTCCCATCAAGGCCGGCGACACCTCGATCACCCTCAGCGCCTGCATCGGCGCGGCGGTATTTCCGGGTGACGGCGCGAACTTCCACGAGCTGTGTACCCTGGCCGCCGCTGCGCTGGAGCGGGCCCGTCTCGACGGGCCCGGCGCGATCTGTTTCCACACGGAGGAACTCAACACGGCCAGCTTCGAGCAGGTCGCGCTCGAACGGGCGCTGACCCACGCCGTCAGCCGCAACGAGTTGGTGATGCACTTCCAGCCGGTGATTGACGCGCGTGACGGCCGCATCGTCGCCGCCGAAGCCCTGGTGCGCTGGCAACACCCCGACCTCGGCCTGATCCCCGCCCACCAGTTCCTCCCTATCGCCCAGAGCGCCGGTATCGACCTGGAGATCGGCCAGCAAGCCCTGCGCATAGTCTGCGCCCACGCTGCCGAATGGCATCAGGCCGGCCTGACCATGCCCGTAGCCATCGGCGCCACCGAGCACATGCTGACCTACGGCCGCCTGCACGAGACCTTGCCGGAGATCCTGCGCAGCAGCGGTTTGCCCGCCAGCGCACTCGAGCTGAATTTGCCCGAAACCTGCCTGATCCACGAGCACGACGACCTGGTCAAGACGCTGTATGCGCTCGACAGCCTCGGCGTGCGCATCGCCATCACCAGCATCGGCGCCACACCGCTGCCGCTGGGCCGGCTGCGCCAGCGCCCGGTGCACCGGGTCAAGCTCGACCGCGCGCTGGTCCGCGATCTGGCTAACCCTGACAACCATAGCGTGCTGGCCGCCACCCTGGCCGCCGCGGGCGCGCTCGGGCTTGGCGTGCAGGCCGTCGGCGTTGAATTTGCAGAACAGCAGGCCGCCTTGCTCGCGCTGGACTGCCACCAGCAGCAGGGCCGCCTCTTTGCCGCCCCCCTGCCGCCGGACGACTTCGCCCAGCTGTTGTAAACGGAAAACGCCTCCCCGTGGGGAGGCGCTTTGCCGGAAACGCGCGCGGGGTCAGGCGTCCATCGACTTCACATGGCCGATGATCTCGCCCACGGCCTCCTGCGCCGAGCCATAGAGCATGCGGCAGTTGTCCTTGTAGAACAGCGCATTCTCGATGCCCGAGTAGCCCGCGCCCTTGCCACGCTTGATGACGATCACGTTCTGCGCCTGGTCGGCGTTGAGGATCGGCATGCCGTAGATGGGGCTCGACTTGTCGGTGCGCGCCGTGGGGTTGACCACGTCGTTGGCGCCGATCACCAGGGCCACATCGGACAGCGCGAAGTCGGCGTTGATCTCCTCCAGATCGAAGATCTTGTCGTAGGGCACGCCGGCCTCGGCCAGCAACACGTTCATGTGCCCCGGCATGCGCCCGGCCACCGGGTGGATGGCGAACACCACCTCGACGCCGGCCTCTTCGAGCAGCTGACTCATCTCCCACACCTTGTGCTGCGCACCGGCCACCGCCATGCCGTAACCCGGCACGATGATGACCTTGTTGGCGTAGCGCATGGTCGCCGCGGCATCGAGCGCACCCATCTCGCGCATGCTGCCCTCGATCGCCTCGCCGCCCTGCGCCTCGCCGGTGATCGGCGTGAACAGCACGTTGGTGATCGGTCGGTTCATGGCCTTGGCCATCAACTGGGTGAGCAAGGTGCCCGAGGCGCCGACCACGATGCCGGCCACCACCAGCGCCGGGTTGCCCAGCACATAGCCTTCGAAGCCCACAGCCAGGCCGGTGAAGGCGTTGAGCAGCGAGATCACCACCGGCATGTCGGCACCGCCGATCGGGCTGGTGACGATCACCCCCAGCGCCAGCGACAGCACGAAGAACAGCACGATCGCCCAACCGCCCGGGTGCTCGGCGGTGGCGATGGCCAGGCCGAGGATGGCGACCACCGCGGCCAGGCCGACGTTGAGCTGGTTCTGCGCGGGGAAGCGGTAAGCCTTCTTCATGATGCCCTGCAGCTTGGCGTAGGCCACGCAGGAGCCGGAGAAAGCGACCGAGCCGATCAGCGCACCGAGCACTGCCAGAAAGGCCACCATGCCACCATGCATCTCGCCGCGGGCGAACTCCACGGCCGCAATCGCCGCCGCTGCGCCGCCGCCCATGCCGTTATAGATGGCGACCATCTGCGGCATGTCGGTCATGGCCACGTTCTTGCCCGACCACCAGGCCAGCGAGCCGCCGATCACCATGGCGACGATCATCAGCGCGAAGTTCTGCATGCCCGGCCAGAACAGCGTGACCAGGGTGGCGGCGATCATCGCCCAGCCGGCCCAGACGATGCCCTTGCGGGCCGTCGCCGGGGAACTCATCGCCTTCAGACCGAGGATGAACACCACGGCCACGGCGACATAGGAAATATCGTGAAACCCTTCATTATTCGGCCGCCCTACTTCTTGCCCGCCTTGAACATCGCGAGCATGCGCTCGGTCACCACATAGCCGCCGGCGGCATTGGCCCGCGCCGAGCAGCGGCAGAAGAAAGCCGAGGGTCAGTTGCAAGGGCTGTCGGGGTCGTGCTGCATCACCACCATGGCGCCGATCGGCACCACGCCGTGGTGAAGTTGGGCCGGACATCAGCGAGGTGTGCAGAATGGCAGGCACCACGCTTGGGGATGACTTCGTAGCCAGTGAATGCCGCCAGCACAGCAATACGGAAGTAAATAATGCCTTCCATTTGATCGTACCTCTCCGGTTACAGGCCGAGAATCTGTTTGACGCCGCGTAGGCCTCGATTGCCCTTCGTCGGGTGAGACAGCAGCCGGCCATCACTTCGTCTTCCCAGTCCATCGTCAGCACCCGTCCTTGATGGAAGAGGGCTGATGAAGTTGAACTCTGGCGTACATCTCGGAGGCATGCACCGGCTATGCGGCTGGTGATGTGGGGTCGGACCGACGATGAGCACGTCATTGACCCAGGTTTTCTCACCGGCCACCGTGCCCTCGACGTTGCCGCCGCTCTCGGCCGCCGTGTCGTGCGCCACGGCGCCCGGCTTCATGCCGGCAACCATGGCCGCGGTGATGATCACCGGCGCTTTCTTGCCGGGGATCGCCGCGGTGGTGATCAGCGCGTCGCACTGCGACACCGCCTTGGCGAGTTTCTCGGCCTGCTTGGCCTTTTCTTCGTCGGTCAGCTCACGGGCATAGCCGCCCAGGCCGGCCGCCGACACGCCGGTGTCGACAAACTTGGCACCAAGCGACTCGATCTGCTCGCGGGTCTCGGGGCGCACATCGTAGGCCTCGACCATGGCGCCGATTCGCCGCGCGGTAGCAATGGCCTGCAGGCCGGCCACGCCGGCACCGATCACCAGCACCTTGGCCGGACGGATGGTGCCGGCCGCGTAGGTGAGCATGGGGAAGAACTTGGGCGAATGGTCGGCAGCGATCAGCGCGCATTCGTAGCCGGCCACCGCCGCCTGCGAGGACAACCCGTCCATGCTCTGCGAGCGGGAAATACGCGGCAGCAGTTCGAGCGCAAACGACGTGATGTTGCGCTCCATCAGGCGCTCCGCGCGCTTGGCATCGAACCACGGCTGCAGGAAGCCGAGCACCACGGCGCCCGGCTTGAGCTTGCCGATACGCTTGAGCGAAGGCGGCTGCACCCCGAGCAGGATGTCGGCGGCGGCACAGACATCGACATCCTCGTCGACCCAGGTCACCGACTCGAAAGCCTCGTCACGGAAATGCGCCGGCAAGCCCGCGCCCTTCTGCATGACGACCTCGGCGCCCAGCGCCAGATACTTCTTGACCACGTCCGGAACGACCGAGAGCCGTCGCTCTCCAGGCGTCGTCTCCGCCGCTACACCAATCACCAGTGGCATGTAACACTCCCTGTTTGCAGTGGATATCAAACCGTCGGGTGGTCATCTTCTGCTGCGGCACCTCTCCCAAGCGCGGGCCGGCATGATGGGCGACTGCTCCCCGTAACAGGCATCATACTGAATCACCCGGCATGGTAAAACCTGTCACTGCAACCGTAACACGCCCGAACACCAAGGACAGCGTCCCGATGAAAAAGAAACGCGCCGCCTCCCGAAGCCGCAAGGCCGGCCTGCCGCCCGGCGCCCTGGTGCATGTCGGCGAGCTGCGCTCGGCACAGACCACGCTCAGCTCGATCAGCTACAACGCGGCAGAATGCACCGAACAGGTGCTGTCGTCGAGCCAGTTCGACGCGGCCAGCCCCGGCCCGCACGAGTCCACCTGGCTGGATATCCGCGGCCTGCACGACACCGCGCTGCTCAGCCGACTCGGCAAGCAGTTCAACCTGCATCCGCTGATTCTCGAAGACATCCTCAACACCGAGCAGCGCGCCAAGGTCGAGGACTACGGCAACGTACTGTTCTGCGTGATGCGCCTGTTCGCCTGGGACCACGCCAGCCAGACGCTGGAGTCGGACCAGATCAGCCTGGTGCTGGGACGCAACTTCGTGCTGTCGTTCCAGGAACGCTCGACCGGCGTCTTCGAGCCGGTGCGCGAACGCCTGCGCGCCGCCGGCACCCCGCTGCGCAACAAGTCGATCGACCACCTGGCCCACGCCCTGATCGACAGCATCGTCGACCGCTACTTCGTGGTCGTCGAGAGCCTCGACGCGGCCGCCGCGCCGGTCGAAGACGCCGTGCTCGCGCACCCGTCCCCGACGGTGTTGCGCACCATCAACGCGCTGCGTCACGAGGTGCAGACCATCCGCCGCGCGATCACCCCCTTGCGTGAAGTGCTGATGACGCTCAGCCGGGGGGAGAGTCCGTACTTCGGCCATGATGTCCGGCCCTATCTGCGGGACGTGCTCGACCACACCATGCACATCCAGGAAGGGCTCGAGAGCCTGCGTGATGTGCTCGGCGGTGCGCTCGAGATCTACCTGTCGAGCGTCAGCAACCGGCTGAACCTCGAAGTGCGCATCCTGGCGGTGCTGACCACGCTGTTCCTGCCCGCATCACTGATCGCCGGCATCTTCGGCATGAACTTCCAGGACATGCCCTGGCGCGATGTCCACGACGGCTTCTGGCTGGCGATCAGCCTGATGGCCGTCACCGCCACCGTGCTGGCCACCATTTTCTGGCGGCGCAAGTGGCTCAATGCCAGGGGCGAGTAAGCCGCGTCAGTGCAGCCGCCCTGACGCCGGCAGCTCGGGGGCCACGTCGATCAGCCGCACCACCGCCAGCGACAGGTTGTCGCCCTCGCCTTTGGCGCGTTCGCGCGCCTGCGAGATCAGCGCCTGGCAGGCATCGCGCGCATTCATGGTGGCCAGGATGGCGCCGATCTCCTGATCGGTGAAGTAGGCCCACACCCCGTCCGAGCACAGCAGGAAGTTGTCACCGCCCACCAGCGGCGCCACGCCGCCCAGATCGACCCGCGGCTCGCGCTCGCTGCCGAGGCAGGAGAGCAGCACGTTGCGGTGCGGATGGGTCAGGGCGCCGGCCTCGTTGAGCCGCCCCTTGCGCTGCAACTCGCCCACCAGCGAGTGGTCGGGGCTGCGATACAGCAGCTGGTCGCCGCGGTAATGATAGAAGCGTGAATCGCCGCAATGCACCCAGTCGGCCCGGTCCGGCTGCAAGAGGAAGGCCACCGCGGTGCTGTGCGGGTCCTGCTCGCTGGTAAAGCGGGTCAGTTTGATGACCAGATGGCTTTCGTGAACGATGCTGGTCAGCAGCATCTCCGGCGTCTCTTCACGCGGCGCAAAGGCTTCGAAGTTCTGCTTCGCCTTGAGCAACACCTGCTCGGCCGCCATGGCACCGCCGGTGTGGCCACCCATGCCATCGGCCAGCACCGCCATCATCATGCCGGGGCGGTCCGGGTGACCGAAGATCGACACGCGATCCTGTTGTTCGACGCGATCGCCCTGATGTCGGGCGACGCAGGTTTCAACCTTCAGTGCCATAGAGTGTGCCGTGCTGTTCAATTCGGTGGCAGCCCGCATCGGGCCTTGTTCTTGTTCGACCGCGGCGCGGCGGAAACGCATGGTAACGTGTCGACTCCCAACTCGCATCTACCGGAATACATACGCCATGCAACTTGGTCGCGGATTCAACGAAGTTTCGGTCGGCACCTGCTTCGAAAGCAGCATGACCCTCACGGAAACCCATCTCGTCCTCGGCGCCGGCCTGTTCGGCGATTTCAACCCCCTGCATGTCAACCAGACCATGGCCGAGGGCAGCCGTTTTGGCGGGCGCATTGCCCACGGCTACCTGACCACCTCGTTCATGGCGGCGGCATTGGGGATGCTGTTTCACGGGACGGCCCACGCCTACCTGGAGCACACCTCGCGCTTCAAGGCGCCGGTGCGCGCTGGCGACACGCTCACCATCGCCTGGACGGTCACCGAGCTGACCCCCAAGCCAAAGCATGATGCGGGCATTGTGGTGCTGAGCGGGGTATGTACCAACCAGGCCGGCGAGGTCGTCGCCGAGGCCGAAGCGAGCATGCTGATCGGCAACAACGGCTAGGGGCGTCACGCAGGGCATGGACGCGCTCCTGCCGCCACCGGACAAGCGGCGCCAGCCGGGCGCGAGGACGCAGAGACGAGCTTCATGCCCCGCTGTAACGGCGCGGGGGGCGCCGTCTTGAGCGTTTTGCGCTGCCGGGCGTGCGCGATGTCACACCCGGCAGCGACGGGTCAGCGAGAAATCAGGCGCGCATCGACCAGTTCCACCCAGTGCTGCACCGGCGTGTCGGTGCCCGTCTGCAGGTGGGTGATGCAGCCGATGTTGGCCGAGGCGATGCGTTTGGCGCCGCCGGCCTGCAAGGCCGCCAGCTTGTTGTCACGCAGGGTTTTCGACAACTCCGGTTGCAGCAGCGAGTAGGTGCCCGCCGAGCCGCAGCACAGATGCGCATCCTTCACCGGCGTGGGCGCATAGCCCGCCACCGCCATGATCGCCTCGACCTTGCCCCTGACTTTCAGGCCGTGCTGCAGGGTGCATGGCGCATGAAAAGCCAGCGGCGTGAGCGTCTCGGGCGGCGTCGGCAGGCAGGCCTTGAGCGCCTCGAGCTCGTCGGCCACGATCTCGGCCACATCGCGGGTCAACTCCGACACCCGCGCGGCCTTGGCCGCATAGGCCGGGTCCGAGGCCAGGAAATGGCCGTAGTCCTTGACCTGCACGCCGCAGCCCGAGGCGGTCATGACGATCGCCTCGATCTCGCCGGCCTCGATCATCGGCCACCAGGTGTCGATGTTGCGCCGCGCATCGTCCTTGCCGCCGGCGTGATCGTTGAGGTGATGGCGCACCGCGCCGCAGCAACCGGTGCCGCCGAGCTGGACCAGCGAGATGCCGACCGCGTCAAGCACCCGCGCCGTGGCGGC
>JAWKYX010000054.1:0-24500 GCA_041396265.1 Rhodocyclaceae bacterium | reverse complement strand
CAGCCGCCAATGAGCAGCGCGGCCACGCCGATGTAGGCGAGGATCATCAGGCCGTCGAGCCAGGTGAACACATCGCTGGCTTCGGGGTAGTGGGTGAGCAGCCACCACGGCGCGTTGTCGCCGAGCAGGGTGTAGCTGTCGCGCTCGATCAGCCATTCGGCGGCGGCCATCTTGGCCTGGACGAACCAGGGCGAGGCCGACCACTGAAATGCACCAATCGCGGTACCGATCAGGCCATACACCAGCAGGCGGACCTCCCACGGGCTGGCGTCGTCGGCGTTCAGTCGCGCCACCTCGCTGCCCGGTGCGCGGCCGGCCAGCTCGACTGCATCGCGGTGGCCGGCGCAGCGGCCGCACATATGGCAGCCGGCGCTGGTTTCCATGCGGCGGATGTCGACCAGCGGCGCACAGTTGACCGGAATGACGCGGGCCGGTGCGGCCTTGTCCCAGCGATCGCGGTCGGTGCGAAAATGCACCGGCGCCAGACGCGAGAGCAGCCCGAACACGCCATTGACCGGGCACAGGTGGCGGCACCACACCCGCTTGTTGCGGCCATACACCAGGCCGATGGCGATGGCTGCGACGGTCGAGCCGCCGAGCACCAGCAGCACGGCCTTGGGGTACTCATACACGCTCACCAACTGGCCGTACACCGTGGTGCCCAGGAAGGCGACGAAGGGCCAGCCGCCCCACTTGATCCAGCGCGGTACCGGCCGGCCGAGCCCGACCCGGCTGACCTGTTCGGTGACGAAGCCTTCCGGGCATAGCACGCCGCACCAGGCCCGCCCCATCAGCATCATGCTGACCAGCACGAAGGGCCACCAGATGCCCCAGAACACAAACTGGGCGAAGCGGGTGAGGTTGTCCCAGATATGCGCCTGGGTGTCGGGCAGCGGCAAAAAGGCGGGTACGGCGACCAGAAACAGGTAGGCAAACAGCGTTACCCACTGCAGGCCGAGGACGAGCTTGCGATTGCGCTGCATCCATCGCCCGAAGGCGGCGAGTCGCGTCGGCGGTGCGGCGGGAACGGCACAGCTCATGCGGCGCTCCAGCGCCCGCCTTTAGCGGCAGGTTTCGAGCGGAGCAGCCACAGCGTCGCGATCCAGTACAGCAGCCACAGCCCCAGCACGCTCAGCGCCGGGCGCGCGCGATAGCCGGCAAAGGTGCCGAGCAGGCCGTTGTCTTCGAGCACGGCACCGCTATCCCACACCGGTTCGACCAGCGGCGGCAACCACTCCAGATTGAGGAAACCTTCGAGGCCCGACACCAGTAGCCCCGAGGCGAGCAGCAGCAACAGTACTTCGCTGATGCGGAAGAACACCCGCTGCGGCAACAGGCGCGAGCCTTTCATGAACAGCACCGCCGTCATCGCCGCCAGGCCGGCGCCGAAGGCGGCGCCGAGCATCAGGTCGACCCAGCCGCCGTCGGGGTTTTCGGCCACGATGCCGTAGAGAAACAGCACCGTCTCGGCGCCCTCGCGGCCGACGGCAATGGCAGCGAGCAGCGCTGCCGACAGCCCCCCGGTCTCTTCCGCGGCACGGGCCAGGCCCGATTCCAGATCGCGCTTCAGCGTGCGGCCGTGGTGGCGCATCCATACCACCATGTGGGTCACCAGTAGCGCGGCGACGATCATGATGCTGGCCTGGAAGGCCTCCAGCGTGGCGCCGGCCAGTCGTGAATGAAAGCCGAGCATCGCCGCCGCCAGTGCCACGGCCAGGCCAATGCCGCCGGCCACGCCGAGCCACAGGTGGCGCAGGCGGATGCGGCCGTCGCCGCGCGCCTGAATCCATGAATACAGAATGGCGATGATCAGGATGGCCTCGACGCTTTCGCGCCAGACGATGAAGGTTGCGTTACCCATGGCGGCGCTCCTTATTTGGCGACGATCTCGCCCTTGGCGGTGTCGGGGTGAAATTCACCAAAGAACGGATAGCGGCCCGGCTTGAGCGGGGCGAAGACGATGGTGCGCGTGACCCCCGGGGCGAGCACGGTTTCCTTGCGCAGCTCGACGCTTTCGAATTCTTCCGGGCCGGCGTTCTTGTTGGTGATTTCGAGGCGGAAGCGGGTATTGGCCGGCACCTCGACCACCTCGGGCGTGAAGCGGCCGTTCTCGGCGGTGAGCGTGATAGTGGGCTTGTCGGCCCACGCGGCGGTGCTGGCGAGGGCGGTCAGACAGAGGGCGAGGACGGTGCGGCGCATACAGACTCCAGAAACGGTGACGCCCCGCCGCGATCAAGCGACGGGGCGGACTTCAAGCGGTGGCCTCAGAAGGCATACAGGGCGCGTACGCCCGCGGCGGTGACCAGGTCGGCGCTGCCATCGGCACCGGCACGGCGGATGAACTGCAGATCCGGCGTGAGGGCGAGATGTTCGTTGAGTTGGTAGCGATAGTAGATTTCCGCCACCTGCTCGGCGCCGCTGGCGTCATAGCCCCAGTCGGTCAGCCCGGCCGAGTTGGCGCGGAAGCCTTTCGAACTGCGCAGCCAGGCCCAGGCAAAGCCGAGGCCGTCGTTGCCGCGCTTCCACGCGTTGCCGGTCAGCTCGCCGCCGACGGTGAGGGCGCGGTCGAAGGTGGCGCGGCCGCGCATGCCGTGGCCGTAGCGGGTGAACAGGGTCAGCGACTCGCTCACCTGCTGGTCGGCACTGATGCCCCAGCCGGCGTGGGCGCGTTCCTCGCCGTCGTAACCCTCGGCTTGCGGGTTGTTCCAGGCATAGACGCGATAGGTACCGTCGAAACCGCCGAAGGCGCGCACGGTCTTCTCGAGCTGGGCGATCACGAACGGCTGGGTGAAGCTCTTGCCGAAGGTGCTCGAATCGCCCGCGCCGAACAGGCCGATGGCGGCACCCCAGCCGTTCTGCTCGCTGACATAGGCGAGGCGCACGCCCGGTGTGAAGCCGTAGCTGTCGGCGCCGACCTGGCCACCGGAGTCGAGCAGCGGGTTGTGCACGAACACGTTGTTGAGGAAGCGGCTCGATTCGTCGTCCGCCGCGCCGTTCTGGTCGAAGAACACGAACGGATCCATCTTGCCGATGGTGAATTCCACGCGCGCCGGTGCGCCGTCGAGCTGGCTGGCGCCGATCGGGGTGTCGAGCTGGTACCAGGCCTGGGCGAGCACCGCATTGGTATTCTCGCTCGGCACGCTCTCCTGTTCGAAGCCCATGCTGTTGGTGGCGCCGGTGAAGAAGGGGCGGGTGTCGCTGTGGCTGCCATCCTGGCCAAAGCGGGCCTGGAAGAAGAACTGGCCTTCGCCGTCGCCGACACGGCCGCCCGGCAGGGTGAGGCCGACATCGCCACGCCAGCCGAGCACGGTCTCGCTCTTGTTGTCGGTGCGGCCGTCTTTCGACAGATGCTGCGCCACGGCGCCGACGCTGACTTCGGCCGAGATGCCGTCGAGCGCTTCGGCCAGGGCATTGGCCGGGCCGGTGGCGACCGCCTTTTGCTCAACCGCTTTCAGGCGGGTGGCCAGGGCCGGCTCGGCGTCGCTGATGCGATCACTGTCGAGCGCGGTGGCCAGGGCGCGGTTCTCCGCTTCCAGCGTTTTGACGCGGGCTTCGAGGTCGGCCGGTTTGCTCGCTTGCTTGAGCTGGCCCTCAAGGCTGGCGTTGCGCGCTTCGAGTTTGGCGATGCGCTCGGCCAGCTGTTTGACGATGGCGCGCAGGCCGGGATCGTCGGCCGCCTGCGCCGGCGTGATGCCGACCAGCACGGTGAGCGCAGCTGCGCTCAGGGGCAGGGCGAAGCGCTGCATCAATAGCCCCCTTTCTTGCCGATGCCGGCGTAGGTGAATTCGTACTCGACGGTGAAGGGCGCGAACCACGGACGCACGCCGGTCTCGCGGTCGGTGTGGCGGCCGAAGTGGGCGTGGGCGTTAGCGGTCGGCGGGGCAATGTTGTACTTGACGGTGTACTTGCCCGGGCCCATCAGCTTGATGTTGTTGCCGTAGTGCGGGCCGTCGCTGGCGACCATGGGCATGAAGTCGCCCTTGAGCACTTCGGTGCTGCCTTTCTTGCTGATTTCGTAGTTGATGACGAGGTAGGGGATCCAGTCGCCTTCGGCAAAGCCGTTGGGGTTGCTGGCCAGGGCGCGGATGTCGGCCTCCATGTGCACATCGCTCTGGGCAGCGGGCGTCATCATGCCGGCCGGTTCCATCTCCACCGGTTGCAGATAAACGGCGGCGATCTCCATGCCGTGCAGATGCTGCGGGGTGCCGATGGGGTACTCGAGCGCCTGGCTGCTCAACGGGGCGGCGAGCAAGGCGAGGGCGAGGGCGTGACGGGCAAACGACATTGGATCAACTCCAGAGGTTCAAAAAAAGTGTAGCAATAATAGCGCGAATGAGAATGACTCGCATTGCTGTTGGTCAATTATTTGTTCACCTTGGCCTGACGAGGCGGATGTTTCGCTTGCGGTGCGGTGCGGGGGCGTACGTGAGGTGATGCCGTGTACCGCCCGGCGGGGTCAGTCCGGCGGGTTTGCCGGATGCTCAGGGGGCGGTCGGGGTGTGTGTGGTGGATCCGGTCATCGGCCGGATCCCCAGGCGGGAGGTGCCCCGCGGGTGCGGGGCGGCGGGCGGGCTTACTGTGCCGCCGGAAGCGTCACGAAACCGAGTTTTTGCACCCCGGCCACGCGCGCGGCGGCCATCAGTTCGGCGATGGCTTCATAGCGCGTTTCCTTGTCGGCGCGCAGGTGGAGTTCCGGTTGTGGATCCTGGGCAGCGATGTCGGCCATGCGGGGCGCAAGGGCTTCCTTGGGCATCGGCTCGTCGTTCCAGTAGAGCGCGCCGGCGGCGTCGAGTGAGAGCGTGATGGCGTCGGGAGTTTCCACCGTGGGCGCGCTGCTGGCGGTGGGCAGGTCGATCTTGACCGAGTGAGTGAGCAGCGGCGCGGTGATCATGAAGATGATCAGCAGCACCAGCATCACGTCGACCAGCGGCGTGGTGTTGATCTCGCTCATCGGGGCATTGCTGCCCGTATTGTCGAATCCGCCGAACGCCATTACGCCACCCCGGTGACCGGGCGAACCGCCGGATTGGCCACCGCCCGGCGCTCGGCGCCCGACGAGGCAACATCGACGCGCGAGCCGGTGGTGAAGTAGGCGTGCAGATCATGGGCGAAGCCGTCGAGTTCCGACAGCTCGACCCGGTTGGCGCGGTTGAAGCCGTTGTAGGCGAGCACCGCGGGGATGGCGACGAACAGGCCGACGGCGGTCATGATCAGCGCCTCGCCGACCGGGCCGGCGACCTTGTCGATGGAGGCCATGCCGCTGACGCTGATGCTGGTCAGCGCATGGTAGATGCCCCACACCGTGCCGAACAGGCCGACGAAGGGCGCGGTCGAGCCGATGGAGGCGAGCACGGTCAGGCCGCTTTCGAGGCGGGCGGTGGCGTCGGCAATGGAGCGGCGCAGGGCGCGGGTGACGAACTCGCCGGCGTCGAGCGTGCCACCGAGCGTGCTGGTGGCATGGCGGGTGCAGTGCAGGTGGGCGGCAGCGGCCTGGTGGGCGAGTCGCTCGCAGGGGGCGTCAGGGGCGCGGGTGGCGAGCAGGCGCAGGCCTTCGTCCAGCGAGGCGGCCTGCCAGAACTGCTCAACCACGTCGCCGTGCCGACGAGTGGAGAACAGACGCAGCCCCTTGCTGAGGATGAGGTACCAGCTGGCCACCGACATGCCGATGAGCAGGATGGCGACGCTCTGGATGATGAGGTCGGCTTGGGCCCAGAGCTGGCTCAGGCCGAAGGCGTTGGGGGTGTCCATGGTCAGGAGTTCTCCAGTTTGAATTCAATCGGCACGATCACCCAGTTGGCGATGGGCCGGTCGCCCTGGCGGGCGGGTTCGAAAGTCCACTTGCTGACCGCGCTGCGGGCCGCTTCGTCCAGGCGGTTGTGTCCGGAGGACTGGTGCAGACGCACCTCGCTGGCCGCACCGCTCTCGCTCACCAGCACGCGGAGCAGGACCTTGCCCTGCTCGCCGACACGGCGGGACAGCCGGGGGTAGCGCGGACTGGGGTTGTTCAGGTAGGCGGCGTCGAAGCGCGCGGCAATGATCGGCTGCGGTGCGGCGGCGACCGGCGCGGGGGCCACCTTGGCCGGCGCTGCCGGGGCGGTCTGCGCCGGGGCGGGCGAACTCTCGGCCGGCGGTGGCGCCTCCTCTTTGGGCTCGTTGATGGCCGTTGGTGCGGGAATGGGCGCCGGGCGTGGCGCCGGTTTGGGCGTCGGCTTGCGAACCACGACTGGTTTGGGCGGCGCAGGCGGCTTGGCCACGGGTTTGGGCTCGGGCGGCTTGGGCGGCGGTACGACCGGCGCCGGCTCGGGCGGGGCCACGGGCAGTGGCGCCGGCGGTGCGATCAGCGCGACCTCGATGGTGGTCACCGGTGTCTGGACCGGCTCGCTGTTCTGCTGGGTGATGAGCGCCAGCAGGCCGGCGTGAAGCGCCACAACGCCGAGCAGGCGCGCAGCGGCAGACAGGCGCGCGCGCGAGGAAGCGCGGCGCGGCGCGGTGGCGACCGGCACGAGGAATTCTGGGCTGGCGAGCATGGGCTCACATTTTACCGTGCGCGGGGAGGGGTTGAGCGCGACAACCGGTCGCAGGGTCGTACTGAAATTCATGAATCAGACTGGCGTGCTCAGGCTGGCGGAGATGAGCGCGTCGAGGGCCGCACCGACAGCCAGAAGGATGGCGCAGGTGCCCCATCCGCTCGGAATGCGGGAGAAAATTCGGCGATGCAGGGTGTTCATGCGGTTCTCCAGGCAAATCGTCGTTGGCTGGCTGGTTCCGCAGGAACTGGCTGGCGGGGCGCCACGCGGGCGCCCGGGTTCGGTGTGCAGCGGTCAGCTGGCCGGGTGGCCGGGGTCCATCTGCGATTGCAGGTAGTTGGGTAACGTGACGCGGTCGATCAGCTCGAGTTGGGTTTCGAGGTAGTCGATGTGCTCTTCCGTGGCTTCGAGGATCTTCTCGAATAGCTCGCGGGAGACATAGTCCTTACAGGCTTCACACTGGCTGATGGCATCGATCAGATCGCCGCGGGCCGTGGTCTCGAGCGTCAGGTCGCCCTTGATGCACTCGGGCACGTTCTCGCCAATGAGCAGCTTGCCGAGGTTCTGCAGGTTGGGCAGGCCCTCGAGGAAGAGCACGCGCTCGATCAGCCAGTCGGCGTGGTGCATCTCTTCGATGGACTCGTCGTATTCGTGCTTGCCCAGCTTGGCCAGGCCCCAGTTCTTGTACATGCGCGCATGCAGGAAGTACTGGTTGATGGCCGTCAGCTCATGGGTGAGCTGGCGGTTGAGCAGTTTGATGATGGTCTTGTCGCCTTTCATGCGTAGGCCTCCAGGAGTCGCGTCGGGGTGGGGCTCGGGCGGCGCACGGCGTTGCTTGCGCTGGCCACCGCCTGGTCGAGACAACACTTTGCCGCGCATGCGCATTTTCCGCAATCGACGGTCACGCCCAGGGTGCGCAGGTCGCGCACACGCCGTGCGCCATTGGCGGCGGCGTGGTGGATGTCTTTTTCGGTCACTGCGTTGCAGATGCAGACGTACATGCGTGCGGGCTCCCTTCGGTATCGCCTATTTGGTCAGGATCAGCTTGCCGGCGCGGGTTTCCTGCAAGCGGTAGCTGACGCCCTTGTGTTCGATGGTGACGGTATTGCGCCCCTTGAGCAGCGACTCGCTGGCGATGGCTGCCTCGCGGGGCTCCTCGACGCGGGGCTGCGGGCTTGCATCGGCAGGGCGGTCGGGCGTGGGGTTGGTCGTCATGATTTTGCAATGCAAACAAGAACGATTCGCATTTCAGCATGTTCGGCGGATGGCGTCAACTGCTGTTGAGGGGGGCATGGCTGGGCGGTTGTGTCGCGGGGCGGACGGGCAGGTATAGTCGCTGGCTTGAGCATTCACCGTCAGGATCTGCCATGAGCTTCGTGATTCCCGCACCCGAACAGGCCAGCCTCCCCGTTGTGGGGACGGCGGCCCGCTTTCCGGTCCGACGCATCTATTGCATCGGCCGCAACTATGCCGACCACGCCCGCGAGATGGGTGGTTCGCCCGACCGCGAGCCGCCGTTCTTCTTCTGCAAGCCGGCCGACGCCGCCTTTGCCGTGGTGGGCGATGCGCCGGTGGCCTGGCCGTATCCGACGATCACGGCCGACCTGCACCACGAGATCGAACTGGTCGCGGCGATCGGCCGGGGCGGGCGCGACATTGCCGTGGCCGATGCGCTGGCGCATGTGTGGGGGTATGGGGTTGGCCTGGACATGACGCGTCGCGATCTGCAGGGCCAGATGAAGGCGCAGGGGCGCAGCTGGGAGATCGGCAAGGCCTTCGACCACGCGGCGCCGATCTCGGCGCTGCGGCCAGCGAGTGAGACCGGGCACCCGGCCTCGGGCGAGATCTGGCTGGATGTGAATGGCGTGCGCCGCCAAAGCGGCGACCTGTCCGACATGATCTGGTCGGTGGCCGAGGCGGTGGCCGGGCTATCGCGCTACTTCGAGCTCAAACCGGGCGACTTGCTGATGACCGGCACGCCGGCGGGCGTCGGCGCCGTGGTGCGCGGCGATGTGCTCAGCGGTGGCGTGGCCGGCGTGGGTACGCTGGCGATCGAGATTGTGTGAGGGCCGGGCGGGGCGTCCGGCCCTGCCGGCTTACTGTTTGGCCAGCCGCTTGATCGGGCCGGAGGTGGCGATGGTGCCCTCGGCGACATAGGCTTCGACATTGGCCTCGATGCTGTCCGGGTCGTACAGGTAATTGACCATCAGGCCGAAGGACTGCGCCAGGCCCTTGGCGGCGGTGTCGCCCATCCAGTTGAGCCGTTCGATGCGCGCGCCATTGCCCAAGTGAAAGCGGGCGACCGGGTCGAAGGGGGCGCCGCGCGACTTGGCGTGGCACAGGTAGCGCGCGGCCAGCCGGGTGAGCGGGGCGGCGAGCGCGGTCGCCAGGCCGGGCGTTTCAAGCCATGGCGCGGTGTCGTCGAGCAGGGTCTTGAAGCCCGGCGCCTCGGGTCCGTCGAGGCCGAGCGGGGCGAGCTTTTTCCAGTCCGCGTCGGTGAAGGCCTCGGCCAGCGCATCGGGGTGGGCGCGCACCCAGTCCTTGAGGCGCGGGATGGGCGAGAGCGTGGCGAACTGCTTGAGGCCGGGCAGATCGCGCTTGAGATCATCCACCACCCGCTTGAGCAGGAAATTGCCGAACGACACGCCACGCAGGCCCACCTGGGTGTTGCTGATCGAATAGAAGATGGCGGTGTTGGCGCGGGCGTTGTCGGCCACCGGCGCCATCTCGTCGAGCAGCTTCTGGACGTTGTCGGCGAGGTCGTCGACCAGCGCCACTTCCACAAAAATCAGTGGCTCGAGCGGCATGCGTGGGTGAAAGAAGGCGTAGCAGCGCCGGTCGGTGTCGAGCCGGTTCTTGAGGTCGGTCCAGGAGCGGATCTCGTGCACCGCCTCGTATTGCACCAGCTTTTCGAGCAGCGCGGCGGGCGACTCCCAGGTGATGCGGCGCAGTTCGAGAAAGCCGACGTCGAACCAGGCGTTGAGCCGGGCTTCGAGCTCGCGGTCGAGTGCCTTGAGTTCCGGGTCGTCCTTGAGGAAGCGCAGCAGGTCGGCGCGCAGATCGACGAGGAATTTGACCCCGGCCGGAATGGCGTTGAATTGCGTCAGGATGCGGATGCGCCGTGAGCGCATGGCGCCGCGCAGGCGGGCTTCGGCGTCCCATTGCTCGGGCGTGCCGAGCTTGGCCTGGTAGGCCGTATGGGCCTCGGCGACGCGGGCGGGGTCCGGCCCGAACTCCAGCGCGATCATGCGCAGGAAGGCGTGGCGGGCGTCGTCGTCCAGTTCCAGGTAGGTATGGGCGAGGCGCGCGGCGCGCTGGCGGGTGGACACCTCGCCGCCGGTGCCTTCAGCGCATTCGCGCATCTGCTCGCGCAGCCGGTCGAGGTCGTGGGCCTCGAGTTGTGCCTGCGACTTGCCGCCCCAGGAGATGATGTTGCGCATCCGCTCCAGGCTGCGCGTGACAATGTTGGAAACCATGCCGTCCTCTTGTGCTCGGTGTGGCTGATTCGGTCTGACCGGCCGCCGTGCTGCGGGTTCAGCGCTGTGTGCGGCGGTGGGCGTGGGCGAGCATGGCAATGCCGATCAGGATCATCGGTACGCACAGCCATTGCGCGGTCGACAGCCCTGCGCTGAGGGTGCCGAAGATGCCCGGGTCTGGCGTGCGGAAGAACTCAGCCCCAAAGCGCAGCGCACCATAGCCGATCAGGAACAGCGCCGAGGTGGCGCGCAGCGGTCGCGGTGCGCGGGCATACCACCACAGCAGCGCAAACAGCAGCAGGCCCTCGCCCGCGGCCTGATAGAGCTGCGAGGGGTGACGCGGCAGGGCGTCGACATGCGGAAACACCATGGCCCACGGCAGGTCGGGGTCGGCTACGCGGCCCACCAGCTCGCCGTTGATGAAGTTGCCGATGCGCCCCGCGGCCAGACCGGTGGGGACCAGCGGCGCGATGAAGTCGGTGATCTGCCAGAAACCCTTGCCGTGCTTGCGGCCATACACCCACATGGCCACCAGCACGCCGAGGAAGCCGCCATGAAAGCTCATGCCGCCTTTCCAGATGGCGAGGATCTCCAGTGGATGGCTGAGGTAGTAGCCGGGCTGGTAGAACAGGACTTCGCCCAGCCGACCGCCCACCACCACGCCGATCACGCCGTAGAACAGCAGGTCATCGAGCTGCGGCGGTGTCCAGCCCAGCTCGGGCCGGCGCTTGAGGTGCAGGCGGCCGAGGCCGATGAACAGCACGAAGGCGAGCAGGTACATCAGCCCGTACCAGTGCACGGACAGCGGGCCGATCGAGAGGGCGACCGGGTCGATCTTGGGGTACGTCAGCATCGGTTCAGTCGGCTTCGCCCAGATTGATCTTGAGTTGATGCAGTTCGGCGCGCAGGGCGGCCACTTCCGCCTCCAGCGTTTCGACCCGTGCGGCCAGCCCGCCCGGGGCGGACGGCGCCGATGCGGCCATGGCGCTGGCCACATCCACCTCGCCGCACATCAGATGGGCGTAGCGGGTTTCCTTGGTGCCGGGGGCGCGCGGCAGGGCCATGACCATGGGCGGGTACTTTTCGCCCAGGTGTTCGAGCGCGGCCTGCACGGTGGGGATGTCGTCGAAGCGGTGCATGCGCTCGCTGCGGCTGCGCAGCTCGCCGGCCGTCTGCGGGCCGCGCAGCATGAGCAGCGCCATGATCGCCTGCTCGGCCGGCGGCAGTGAGTGGCGCAGGCGGATGCGGTGTTCATACTTGACCACCCGGGCGCCTTCGTAACGGCCGACCAGGCCGCGCGCCAGCAGGCTGCTGATTGCCTCGCTGACCTCGGATTCGTCCAGTTGCATGACCGGCTCTCGCCCGGTGAGCTGGTTGCAACCGGTGGTGATGGCGTTGAGGCTGAGCGGGTACTGGTCGGGCGTGGTGAAGCCTTTTTCGATCAGTACGGCCAGCACGCGGGCTTCGTTCGGGCTGAGGTCGAAGCCGTCGGTCGATTCGGTGGTGTCGGTCATGGAGCGGTCCTGGCTGTGGCGCAGCCTGCCATGATAGCGGATCGCTCGCGCCGGTTACGCGACGCCGTCGTCGCGCGCGCGCAGCGCGGCACGCGCCAGGGCGATGAGCTGGCAGGTGGAGCTGTCGGCGCCGGCCGGGGCCTCGCCGCTGGCGAAGGCGGCTTCGATGCGCCGGGCCAGCTGCTTGCCCAGTTCCACGCCCCATTGGTCGAAGCTATTCACGTTCCATAGCACGCCCTGCACGAACACCTTGTGCTCGTACATGGCGAGCAGGGCGCCCAGGGTGTGCGGGGTGAGCGCGTCGAGCAAGATGACGTTGGTCGGGCGGTTGCCGCCGAAACAGCGGTGCGGCAGCAGTTCGGCGATGCGCTCGGGCGGCAGGCCTTCGGCCACCATCTCGGCGCGCGCCTCGTCGGCCGTGCGGCCCATCATCAGGGCCTGTGCCTGGGCAATGCAGTTGGCCAGCACGATGTCGTGATGCGGCCGGGTGTTGTCGGGGCTGTGCAAGGTGGCGACGAAATCGGCCGGTACCAGCTGCGACCCCTGATGCAGCAGTTGGTAGAAGGCGTGCTGGCCATTGATGCCACTGTTGCCCCACACCACCGGCCCGGAGGCCCGGGCAACGGGCGTGCCGTCGCGGGTGGTCTGCTTGCCGTTGCTTTCCATGTCGAGCTGCTGCAGGTAGCCGGGCAGCTGGCGCAGGCCGTGGTCGTAGGGGGCGACCATGTGAGTGGCGGTGCCGAAGCCGTTGACGTACCACACCCCGATCAGCGCGAGCAGCACCGGCAGGTTCTGCGACCAAGGCGCGCGGCGGAAGTGCTCGTCCATGGCGTGGGCGCCGGCGAGCAGTTCGCGGAAGGCCATCGGGCCGATCTGCAGCATGATGCTCAGGCCCACCGCCGACCATAGCGAATAGCGCCCGCCGACCCAGTCCCAAAAGCCGAACATGTTGGCCGGGTCGATGCCGAAGCCGGCGACGGCCTCGGCGTTGGTTGATACGGCGACGAAATGCCGGCTCACGTCGGCCTCGGTCGCCCCCTGGCGCAGAAACCAGGCGCGCGCGCTGCGGGCGTTGGTGAGTGTCTCCTGCGTGGTGAAGCTCTTCGAGCACACCACGAACAGCGTGCTGCGGTGGTCGAGTTGCTGCAGCAGGCCATTGAGGCGGGCGGCGTCGACGTTGGCCACGAAATGGGTGCGCAGCCGCGGATGGCCGATCGGGCGCAGGGCGTCGCAGACCAGCCGCGGGCCGAGGTCGGAGCCGCCGATGCCGATGTTGACGATGTTGGTGATGGGCTCGCCGGTGTGGCCCCGCCATTGACCGCTGCGCACTTGCTCGGCGAAGACGGCCATGTGCGCGAGCTCGGCGTGCACATCCGGCACCACGTTGTGGCCATCGATGCGGATGTTCGCTCCGGCCGGCGCGCGCAGTGCAGTGTGCAGCACGGCGCGGTGCTCGGTGCTGTTGATGCGCTCGCCGGCAAACATGGCGTCGATGGCGCCGCGCAGGCCGCAGGCGTCGGCCAGGGCAAAGAGCTGCTGCAGGTCGGCGTCGTCGAGGCGGTTCTTGCTGTAGTCGGCAAAGATCCCGCAGGCCCGCGCGCTCATGCGTGCCGCGCGACCGGGGTCGGCGGCGAACTGGTCGCGCAGGTGGCGGCCTGCCTGGCGGTGGGCGGCCTGCTGTACCCGCGACCACGGGTCAGAGCAGAGATCGGGCGCGGCGACGAGCCCGGCAGGGGCGTTGGGAGTGGTGGGTCTGTTCATGTTCGGTCATCAGTGTACTGGAGCGATGTTACAGCGTCATCCTGTTGCACCGTGTCATTGGCCATAGCCGCGCATTATGCCATGCGTATCGCGGCGTCGCGTTGTGTGTCCAGCATCCGGAATCGGTCGGCTCGCGCTACAATGCTTCGTTCACAGGCAGCCCCAGGATTCAGGAGACCGACCCCATGCCCCAGTACCGTTCACGCACTTCCACCGCCGGCCGCAACATGGCAGGCGCTCGCGCCCTGTGGCGGGCGACCGGCATGAAAGACGGTGATTTTGAAAAGCCGATCATCGCCGTGGTCAACAGCTTCACGCAGTTCGTGCCGGGCCATGTGCACCTCAAGGACATGGGCCAGCTGGTGGCGCGCGAGATCGAAGCGGCCGGCGGCGTGGCCAAGGAATTCAACACCATCGCCATCGACGACGGTATCGCCATGGGCCATGGCGGCATGCTCTACAGCCTGCCCTCGCGCGACCTGATCGCCGACTCGGTCGAGTACATGGTCAACGGCCATACCGCCGATGCCATGGTGTGCATCTCCAACTGCGACAAGATCACCCCGGGCATGCTGATGGCCGCGCTGCGCCTGAACATCCCGGTGATCTTCGTCTCCGGCGGCCCGATGGAGGCCGGCAAGGTCAAGTGGGAGAACAAGGTCATCTCCCTCGACCTGGTCGACGCCATGGTCAAGGCCGCCGATTCGAGCTGCTCGGACGAAGAAGTGGCTGCGGTCGAGCGCTCCGCCTGCCCGACCTGCGGGTCGTGCTCCGGCATGTTTACCGCCAACTCCATGAACTGCCTGACCGAGGCGCTGGGCCTGTCGCTGCCGGGCAACGGCACGGTGGTGGCCACCCATGCCGACCGCAAACAGCTGTTCCTCACCGCCGGGCGCAAGATCGTCGAGCTGGCGCGGCGCTACTACGAGCAGGATGACGCCACGGTGCTGCCGCGCAGCATCGCCACCTTCGAAGCGTTTGAAAACGCCATCACCCTCGATGTGGCCATGGGCGGCTCGACCAACACCGTGCTGCACCTGTTGGCCGCGGCGCGCGAGGCCGAAGTCAACTTCACCATGGCCGACATCGACCGCATCTCGCGCAGGGTGCCCTGCCTGTCCAAGGTGGCGCCGGCGGTGCCGGATGTGCATATCGAAGACGTGCACCGTGCCGGCGGCATCATGGGCATCCTCGGCGAACTCGACCGCGCCGGCCTGCTGCACAGCAATGCCCACACCGTGCACAGCAAGACGCTCAAGGACGCCCTGGCGCGCTGGGACGTGATGCAGGCGCATGACAACAAGGTGTTCGATTTCTTCCGTGCCGCCCCCGGTGGCGTGCCCACGCAGGTGGCCTTCAGCCAGGACCGCCGCTGGAACGAGCTCGACATGGATCGCAGCCATGGCGTGATCCGCGACAAGGCCAACGCCTTCAGCCAGGAGGGCGGCCTCGCCGTGCTCTATGGCAACATTGCCGAGAAGGGCTGCATCGTCAAGACCGCCGGGGTGGATGAGTCGATCTGGGTCTTCTCCGGCCGCGCCCGCGTGTTCGAGAGCCAGGACGCCGCCGTGGCGGCCATCCTCGGCGATCAGATCGTCGCCGGCGACGTGGTCATCATCCGCTACGAAGGGCCCAAGGGCGGTCCGGGCATGCAGGAGATGCTCTACCCGACCAGCTATCTCAAGTCCAAAGGCCTGGGCAAGGCCTGCGCACTGCTCACCGACGGGCGCTTCTCCGGCGGCACCTCGGGTCTGTCGATTGGCCACGCGTCGCCCGAAGCGGCCTGCGGCGGCGCGATCGGCCTGATCGAAGAGGGCGACACCGTCGACATCGACATCCCGAACCGGCGCATCAATCTGGCCATCGACGACGCCACCCTGGCGGCTCGCCGCAAGGCCATGGAGGCCAAGGGCGCCGACGCCTGGAAACCGGTTGGCCGCCAGCGCGTGGTGTCTGCGGCGCTGCAGGCCTATGCCGCGCTGACCACCAGTGCCGATACCGGCGCGGTGCGTGATGTAACGCAAGTGCAGCGCTAACCGGCAAGGGCTGAATCGCACGGCCGCCCGCGGGCGGCCGTGTCTTTTTCCGGCGCGGTGCCGGGGGAACCTCGCTCCGCGCCGAGCCTCTGACGTTGACGAGACGTCGAACCGGAGGCTCTCATGCGCCCTGCCGACATGCCGCCCAAAGTCCTGCTCGAACGCGTCTGGCCACTGGCGATTGCTGTCGCCGCGGGCGTTGCCGGGTTGAATTTCCTTGCCGCGCTGATCATCGCGGTTTTTGGCCATGTGCTGCATCCGGCACTGGCCAACAGCCAGGCGTGGGTGCTGTTTGCCGCTGCCGGCGTGGCCATGACCATGCAGGCCGTGTTGATGCGAATGATGTACCGCCAGCTGTGGCAGCGGTTGCATCAAGCTGACCGCCTGCGTGGCGAATGGCATGGCGGCCCGCGCCTGCCGCTGACCGCCGCGCTCGCCCAGCCGTCGGTGCGCCGCCGCCTGCGGGTGGTGCGTCATGCCGGGCGCCGGCGACGCAGCGGGGGTGCGCTCGTTGTCGGCGAGGGACGTTCCGTCGTAATGTGAGCGGACGCCGGGTCAACACGAGGAGGGGCGATGGCGAACCGCATTCTGCGTGGTGTCGGCCGTGCGCTGGCCGCCTATCTCAATGCTGAACTGCCCAGCTATACGCCGCTCGCCACGCACTCCGCCGAACACCTGCGGCGCAGCTTGCGACCCGGCGACATCCTGCTCGTCGAAGGCAACCGGCGGGTCAGTGCGGCGATCAAATACCTGACTCAATCGACCTGGTCACATGCGGCGCTGTATGTCGGTCCGGGCGTGATTGCCGGGCCGGCGGACGACCCGCCGGTGTTGATCGAGGCCGATACCGAGCACGGGGTGTTGGCCGTGCCGCTGTCCAAGTATGACGGGATGCACACCCGCATCTGCCGGGCGGTGGGGCTCTCCGACGCCGATCGCGCGGCAGTGATTGCCTACGCCGAGGCCCGTATCGGTTACCAGTACGACCTGAAGAACATCGTCGATCTGCTGCGCTATCTGCTGCCGACGCCGCCGGTGCCGACCCGCTTCCGGCGCCGGCTGCTGTCGCTGGGCAGTGGTGAGCCGACGCGTGCGATCTGCTCGACGCTGATCGCCCAGGCCTTCCAGAGCATCGGCTATCCGATCCTGCCCGCCGTGATCCGCCGGCCGTCGCGGCCGGGCGATCCCAGGCACTGCAATACCTGCGAGACCGAGGTGTTGCGGATGCGCCACCACAGCCTGTTCACGCCGCGCGATTTCGACATCTCGCCGTATTTCGCCATCGTCAAGCCAACCCTCGAGAGCGGCTTCGACTACCGGCAGGTCGTGTGGGGTGAGCCCTGCGTGGCCGAGGGGTTAGCTCCGGCTGGCGATGACCACGCCAGTGCCGACCAGCACCGTGCCTGAGGCCCGGTTCATGGCGCGCACCGTTCGGCGGCTGCGCAGCAGCCGGCGTGCACGCGCGGCGAGCAGGGCGTAACCCGCCAGCACGGCGAACACCACCGAGCAGGCCACGGTACAGATCAGCAGGTAGTCGGCCACGGTGATGTTGGCCAGATCGACGAAGGTCGGCAGAAAGGCGGCGTAGAAGAGGATGGCCTTGGGGTTGCCGAGGGTGGTCAGCAGTCCGGTCAGCGCATCCTTGTGGTGGCCGCCGGGCGAGGATGCGGGCAAATCGGCGGGTGGGGTGTCGTCGCTGCGGAAGGCGCACAGCCCGAGCCAGATCAGATAGGCCGCGCCGGCCCACTTGACCGCCAGAAACACCTCGCCGTAGTTCTGCGCCAGGGTGCTCATGCCCAGGCAGGCGAGCGAGATGAGCACGATGTCGCCCAGCGCAATGCCGGCTACATGCCACAGCGCCGCCGCCAGACCGGCCCCGAGCGTGCGCGCGGTGATGCTCGCCACCGCCGGGCCCGGCGTGACGGCCAGGATGAACACGGCGCCGGCCAGCGCCAGGGTGGTGGTGGGGCTCATGGTGCAGTCTCCTTGGCGGCCGCTTCGCGGGCCTGAGCGCGCTGGGCGGCGGGACGAGAAAAGCAGCGCTCAAGATAGGCCGACAGCAAGGGGTCTTCCAGAGACAGTTTGGCCGATTTCGCCCATGCCAGACAGTGGCTGGCGACGATGTCGGCGATGCTGAACTGCTCGCCGGCCAGCCATGGCGACTGTGCCAGTCGCTGGCCGAGCAGGGCGGCTGCCTTGTTGAACTCCCAGCGGGCGGTGTCTTCGATCGCCGGCAGGCGGCGTTTCTCCGGTAGCGCGAAGCGGTGCTTGGCGATGGTCCACAGCGGTTGTTCCAGCTCCGTCAGGCCGAAGCACAGCCAGCGGTAGGCGAGCGCACGGGCTGTCGGGGCGGTGGGCATCAGCCCGGCGTCGGGGAACCGCTCGGCGGCCCATAGCAGGATGCCGCCGGTTTCGGTCAGAATGCCGTCTTCGGTCTGCACGGCGGGCACCTTGCCGCCGGGGTTGATGGCAAGAAAGCCGGGCTGACGGCCTTCGCCCTTGAACAGATTGACGAACACATAGTCGTAGTCGGCCCCGGCCTCTTCGAGTGCCCACACGGCACGGAAGGATCGGGTGTTGGGGCAGCCATGGACGGTCAGCATCGGCGTCTCCGCAAGTTGAATCGTTCTGGAAGCTGCAGGTGGATGCGCCCAAGGGTGCGCCTGGCGTGTTGCCTGGCGCGCATCCCGGCGCGAAAAAGCGCTCCACTGCGGTTTTCAGCATCATAGTGGGTTGCAGGCCACGCGGTGGCCTTGCTCATCGTTGGGAGCATGACATATGGCATGGCAAGTCTGGCTGGCGTTTTTGGCCGCATCGATCATCATCTCGGTCACACCGGGGCCGGGGGCGGTGGTGAGCATGAGCGTGGGGTTGCGTTACGGCTATCGGGTGTCGCTGCGGTCGATCGCCGGGTTGCAGGTCGCGTTGATGATTCAGTTGGCCATCGTTGCCGCCGGTCTGGGGGCGGTGCTGGCTGCCTCGGCGACGGCGTTTCTGGTGTTGAAAATCTGCGGCGCGGGCTATCTGGTGTGGCTGGGCGTCCAGAAATGGCGCAGCGCTGGTGAGCCGGTGTCGGCAACGACAGCCCCGATCGAGGTGCGGCGGCTGTTTCGCACCGCGCTGCTGGTCAACCTCACCAATCCCAAGGCGATCATCTTCATGGCGGCGCTGGTGCCGCAGTTCATCGACCCGGCCGGCAATCAGTGGCTGCAGTTCGCTATCCTGTGCGCGACGACGGTGGTGATCGATACGCTGGTGATGTCGTGCTATGCCTTGCTGGCGACCCGTTTCCGGCCGTGGCTGGCCGATGCCCGCGCCCAATGCATCCAGAACCGGGTGTTCGGCAGCCTGTTCGTCGGGGCTGGGGCGGCGCTGGCAGTGTCGTCGGGTCGATGAAAATTGACATGCATCAAGAAAAGCGACAGTCTGCTTTTCGGTTTTCTTCCGGCGGCCCTTTGTGGTTTGTGATTGGTTGTTGCAACTAATTGATATGTATCAAAAATATACGTAGTCGTCGATTTTTGATTGTGGTAACCATGTTTTCGGTTTCTGTCGCCGTGTGGCCATGTCGCGGTCGATCGTCTGGCGGGACGCTGGCATCAAGTTGATGAATTAACAGCGATTTCTGGCCGCCGCCCGGGTGGCACGCTTCTTGGTAATGACTCCTCCCAACGGTGCCGTGGAGCACCGGCATCTGCTAGGGGGGAGACATGGTTTCCAGTTCGAACGACCATCCGGGCGTTGTCGCGACCGCGCGCCCGGTCGAGAAGCGCCTCGAGATGAGCCGGCGCAGTTTCATGCAGTTCTGTGCCACGCTGGCCACCACGCTGGGCCTGCCCAAGGGGGCCGAGGCCGCCGTGCAGCAGGCCATGGAGGCGGCCAAGCGGCCGTCGGTGATCTGGCTGCACTTTCAGGAATGCACCGGCTGTACCGAGTCGATGCTGCGCGCCGAGCACCCCACGCTCGAAAAGCTGATCCTCGATGTCATCTCCCTCGACTACCACGAGACCCTCTTTGCCGCCGCCGGCCATCAGGTGGAGGCCGCGCGCAATGCGGCCATGTCGGCCAACAAGGGCAAATACCTGCTGGTGGTCGAAGGCGCCATCCCGACGCGCGACGGCGGGGTGTATTGCAAGGTCGGCAACAAGACGGCGATCGAGCTGACCCGTGAGTGCGCCGAGCACGCCGCGGCGGTGATCGCCATCGGCTCCTGTGCCTCGTGGGGCGGGATGCCCTCGACCGACCCGAACCCGACCGGCGCGGTGGGGGTAAACAAGATCATCGACAAGCCGGTGGTCACCATCCCCGGCTGCCCGCCCAACCCCTACAACTTCCTGGCCACGGTGGTGCACTTCCTCACCTTCGGCAGCCTGCCGCCGGTCGATCACCTCAACCGCCCGCTGTTCGCCTACTCGCGCCTGGTGCATGAGAACTGCGAGCGCCGCGCCCACTTCGACGCCGGGCGCTTCGCGCTGCAGTTCGGCGACGACGGCCATCGCAAGGGCTACTGCCTGTACAAGCTCGGCTGCAAGGGGCCGGAAACCTACGCCAACTGCCCGACCGTGTTGTTTGGCGATGCCGGTGCCGGCACCTGGCCGGTGGGCTGTGGCCATCCGTGCATTGGCTGTACCGAGGAGGGCGTGGGCTTTACCAAGCCGATCCACATGCTCGCCAAGGTGAAGAACGTCGAGCCGCCGGCGATGTATCCGGGGCTGCACGAATCGCAGGGGCAGGGCGCCACGCTGGGTTCGGCGGCGGTGCTGGCCGGGGTCGCCGGTGCGGCCGCCGGCGCCGGCGCGGTGCTGGCGCGCAACCTCGGCAAGCAGCACGCCGAGGCCGAGGCGAACACCGACAAGAGCGAGGTGTGACATGGCCAGCCGGCGCGACTTTCTGAAGCGCGCCCTGGCCGGCAGTGCAGCGGTGGCGGGCGCCGCCACCTGCACCGACGCCAGTGCGCGCGGTAATGCCCAGATCTCACCCGACGCGGTGGGCCTGCTCTTCGACTCGACCCTGTGCATCGGCTGCAAGGCCTGCGTGGCCGCCTGCAAGGACGCCAACGGCCTGCCGCTGGATTACGCGACGCCGATCGAGGCGGCGTGGGATGTGCCGGTCGACACCACCGCCAAGACCTTCAACGTGATCAAGGCCTATGTCGACGGCACGGGTCGGAACAAGGATCAGGTGCAGGACGGCTACGCCTTCATGAAGAGCTCCTGCCTGCACTGTGTGGATCCGAGCTGCGTGTCGGCCTGCCCGGTGTCGGCGATGACCAAGGACCCGGTGACCGGTATCGTCGGCTACGACCCCGACGCCTGCATCGGCTGCCGATACTGTGTGGCGGCCTGCCCGTTTGGCATCCCCAAGTACGACTACGACTCGCCCACCGGCAAGATCGGCAAGTGCGAGCTGTGCCGCCACCGCCTGCCCGAGGGCAAATACGCCGCCTGTGCCGAGGTGTGCCCGACCGGCGCGACGCTGTTCGGCAAGGTCAGCGAACTCAAGGCCGAGGCCAAGCGCCGGCTGGCGCTCACCCCCGGCGCCGAGACCACCTGGCCGCGCGGCAACCTCACCACCGGTGACCAGCCGTCGTGGAACGGCCCGGCGCCGGCCTACGTGCAGCACATCTACGGCGAGAAGGAAGTCGGCGGCACGCAGATGCTCAAGCTGGCGGCGGTGCCTTTCGAGAAGTTGGGCCACAAGCCCTTGCCCGAGCGCTCGTTCTCCTCGCAGTCCGAGACCTTGCAGCACACGCTGTACGGCGGCCTGGTGCTGCCGCTGACGGTGCTCGGCGTGATGACCTGGGTGGCCAAGCGCAACGTGAAGCATGACGACGAAGACGCGGATGTAGGGCGGGTTTCAACCCGCCAAGCGGCGGCCGAGGGCGATGGCCGGCTGAAGCCGACCCTACGGGGCGAGCGCGCGCAGCGCGAAGGAGACAAGCATGAGTAATCACGCACACGCCGCGCCGGCACCGGTCGGCGGGCGGCTGTTGTCGCCGGTCACCTTCGTGCTCGGCGTGCTGATCCTCGCCGCGCTGGCCATCCTTGCCGTGCGCTTCATCTACGGCCTCGGCGCGGTCACCAACCTGAATGACGGCTACCCCTGGGGCATCTGGGTGGTGGCCGACGTGGTGATCGGCTCGGCCTTCGCCTGCGGCGGCTTTTCGGTGGCCATGTTGGTGTACATCTTCAACAAGGGCGAGTACCACCCACTGGTGCGCCCGGCGCTGCTGGCCAGCCTGTTTGGCTACACGCTGGCCGGCGTCGGGGTGCTGTTCGACCTCGGCCGCTGGTGGAACTTCTGGCACATCCTCGCGCCCGGCTATGCCTCGCCCAACTCGGTGATGTTCGAGGTGGCCGCCTGCATCTCGCTCTACATCATCGTGATGTGGATCGAGTTCTCGCCCACCTTCTTCGAGAAGTGGGGCATGAAAGACGCCAAGCGCAAGGTGAACAAGGCGATGTTCTTCTTCATCGCGCTGGGCACCGTGCTGCCGATGATGCACCAGAGCTCGCTCGGCTCCTTGCTGGTGGTCTTCGGCACGCAGATCCACCCGCTGTGGCAGAGCATCGTGCTGCCGCTGATCTTCCTGATCTCGGCCATCACCATGGGCTACGCCGTGGTGCTGTTCGAGTCCTGCCTGGCGGCGGCCGGCTACCGGCGCACCATCGAGATGCACCTGCTCACGCCGCTCTCCAGGATCATGCTCGGCATGCTCGGCGTGTTCCTGGCGGTGCGCTTCGGTGACCTGGTCTTCCGCGGTGCGCTCGGCTACGCCTTCGAGGGCAGCCTGCAGGCGGCCATGTTCTGGCTCGAGACGGCCTGCTTCGTGGCACCCTTCGTGCTGCTCCGCTCCGAGGCCGCACGGCGTAACCCGGCCCGGCTGTTCGTGGCCGGCGGCCTGCTGATGCTCGGCGGCGTGCTGCTGCGGATCAACGCCTTCCTGGTCGGCTACGACACCGGCGAGGGCTGGAGCTACTTCCCGTCCGTGCCCGAGATGCTGGTCACCTTCGGCATGTTCGCCATCGAGATTCTTGCCTACATCGTCATTACCCGCCGCTTCCCGGTGCTGCCGCGCGAAGACGCAGCGCACGGCGCTGCCCATTGAGGAGAACCCAGTCATGAGCCAACGCATCACCATCGACCCCGTCACCCGCATCGAAGGCCATCTGCGTGTCGACGTGGAAGTGAATGACGGCCGCGTCTCCAAGGCCTGGGCCTCGGGCCAGATGTGGCGCGGGGTGGAGAACATCCTCACCGGGCGCGACCCGCGTGACGCCTGGGCCATCACCCAGCGCATCTGCGGGGTGTGCACCACGGTGCACGCCATCGCCTCGGTGCGCGCGGTGGAAAACGCGCTGAACCTGGAGATCCCGGTCAATGCCAACAGCATCCGCAACCTGATCATCCTGGCGCACGCGATCCATGATCACATCGTGCATTTCTACCACCTCTCGGCGCTCGACTGGGTGGATGTCACCAGCGCCCTCAAGGCCGACCCGACCAAGACCAGCGCCCTCGCCGAGAGCCTGTCGAACTGGTCGGGTAACTCGAAGCACGAGTTCGCCAAGGTCAAGGAACGCCTGACCGGCTTCGTCGGCACCGGCCAGCTCGGCATCTTCACCAACGGCTACTGGGGCCACCCGGCCATGAAGCTCACGCCCGAGGTGAACCTGCTCGCCGTGTCGCACTACCTGCAGGCGCTCGAAGTGCAGCGCTACGCCAACAAGATCGTGTCGGTGCTCGGTTCGAAATCACCGCACATCCAGAACGTGGCGGTGGGCGGCGTGGCCAACCCACTGGCGCTCGATTCGCAGTCGGTGCTCACCATGGAGCGCTTGCTTGCGGTCAAGGAGTGGATCGGCAAGCTCGACGACTTTGTGAAGAACGTCTATCTGGTGGATGTGGCCGCCATCGGCGCCTTCTACCCCGAGTGGACCCAGGTTGGCCGCGGCATCACCGACTACCTGTGCGTGCCCGACATCCCGCTCGACGGCAAGGGCGAGAAATTCGCCATCCCGGGCGGCCATATCGCGGGTGGGGACCTGTCGACCTTCAAGGCGATCAACACCTTCCACGATCAATACTTCCTCGACGGCGTGAGCGAGGCGGTCAAGCATTCGTGGTACGACTACAAGGCGGGCAACGACAAGAGCCTGCATCCCTACGAGGGCGAAACCACCCCGAACTACACCGACTTCCAGGACGAGGGCAAATACTCCTGGCTCAAGTCGCCCACCTTCTACGGCAAGCCGATGCAGGTCGGCCCGCTGGCGCGTGTGCTCGCCGGCCTGGCCGCCGGCCACGAACCGACCGCGCGCTACGCCACCGCTACGCTCGAGCGCGTATCGTCCATCGCCGGCATCAAGGTCGGGCTCGACGCCATGCACTCCACCATCGGCCGCCATGCCGCACGCGCCGTCGCCTGCGCGGTGCAGGTGGACGAGCTCGCCGCGCAGTGGGACCGCCTGGTCGACAACATGGGCAAGGGCGACCTCACCACCTTCAACCCGCCCACCTTCCCCAAGGGCGAGCAGCGCGGCGTGGGCTTCCACGAAGCGCCGCGCGGCGTGCTCTCGCACTGGGTGGTCATCAAGGACGGCAAGATCGACAACTACCAGTGCGTGGTGCCCACCACCTGGAATGCCGCCCCGCGCAACGAGCACGACGCGCCGGGTGCCTACGAGGCCTGCCTGCTCGACAACCCGGTGGCCGACCCCGAGCAGCCGCTCGAAGTGCTGCGCACGGTGCATTCCTTCGACCCCTGCCTGGCCTGCGCGGTGCATATCCTCGACACCGAGCACACCGAAGTGGTCACCGTGAAGGCGGTCTGACATGCACGCCGCCACCGCCTCCCCGGATGCCCCGCGCCGAGTGGCCCTGCTCGGCGTGGGCAACATCCTCCTGTCGGACGAAGGCGTGGGCGTGCGCCTCGTCGAGCGCATCGAGGCCGGCTACCGCCTGCCCGAGTGGGTCACCGTGCTCGACGGCGGCACCTGCGCCATGGAAATGCTCGAAGAGCTCGAAAACCTCGACCTGCTGGTGATCGCCGACTGCGTGCGCACCGGCCGCCCGCCGGCCAGCGTGGTGGTGCTCAAGGACGACGATGTACCCGCCTTCTTCCGCACCAAGCTCTCGCCGCACCAGGTGGGGCTCTCCGACGTGCTCGCCACGCTGCACTTCACC
>JAWKYX010000053.1:0-24679 GCA_041396265.1 Rhodocyclaceae bacterium | reverse complement strand
GAGCGCTTCAAGTCCTCCTACTATCCGGCCGACTTCCAGGGCAAGTACTACCTGGCAGGCGACGGGGCGATTCGTGACGTCGAGACCGGCTACTTCACCATCACTGGCCGTATCGACGACGTGCTGAACGTCTCCGGTCACCGCATGGGCACGATGGAAATCGAATCCGCGCTGGTGGCGCACGAGAAGGTTGCCGAAGCGGCCGTGGTTGGTCGTCCAGACGACACCACTGGCGAGGCCATCGTGGCCTTCGTGGTGCTCAAGGGCTCGCGGCCATCCGGTGCCGAGGCGCAGGCGGTGATCAAGGAGCTGTCGGCCTGGGTGGCCAAGGAGATCGGGCCGATCGCCAAGCCGAAGGACATCCGTTTCGGTGAGAACCTGCCCAAGACCCGCTCGGGCAAGATCATGCGCCGCCTGCTGCGCCAGCTGGCCAAGGGCGAGGAGATCACGCAGGACACCTCCACCCTCGAGAACCCGGCCATTCTGGACCAGCTCAAGGGATAAGCGCCTGACCTCCGCGGACGCGCTGCGCCGACAGCGCGCCGCCACAGAACAAAGAGGGGAGCCTGCCGCAGAGCGGGCCGATAACGAGGAGACGAAGGCGCGGGAACGCGCCTTCTTTTTTTTGCCGGGTTGCCCCGCCGGAGCGGGGCGGGCGGGCGTTGGGGGCGGGCTATAATGGTTTTCCGTTTTCCGGACGAGGTGCGGTGATGCGTAAAGCGCTCGCGCGGCAACGCCTGGTCGCCTGTACCCTGTTCGCGGCGCTGGCCTTCAACGCCCCGCTGTTGTGGCTGTTCGATACTGCCGTTGCCGTGTTTGGCGTTCCGCTCGTCTTTCTCTATGTGTTCGGCATCTGGGCCGCCGTGATTGCGGTGCTCGCCTGGGTTGTCGAAGTCGGTCACCGATAGGAGGGCGCGATGCTGTCGGGCAGTGTCATCGTCGGCGCCTCGTTTGCCTATCTGGTGGTGTTGTTCGGCGTCGCGCTGTACGGCGACCGCCGTGCCGACGCCGGCCGCTCGCTGATTGCCAACCCCTGGGTGTATGCGCTGTCGCTGGCGGTCTATTGCACGGCGTGGACCTATTACGGCAGTGTGGGTCGGGCCGCGACCGCCGGGCTGGGCTTCTTGCCGGTCTACCTGGGGCCCACGCTGGTGATGGGGGTGTCGTGGCTGGTCTTGCTGAAGATGGTGCGGATCAGCAAGGCCTACCGCATCACCTCGATCGCCGACTTCATCGCCTCACGCTATGGCAAGAGCCGCCTGCTGGCGAGCATGGTCACGCTGGTGGCGGTGATCGGCATCGTCCCCTACATCGCGCTGCAGCTCAAGGCCGTGTCCAGCGAGTATGGCTTGCTGACCGGCGCGCATCCGGGCACCAGCGGTGACTGGTATCGTGACACCGCGCTCTACATGGCGCTGGTGCTGGCGGCGTTTACCATGATTTTCGGCACCCGCCACCTCGACGCCACCGAGCGACACGAGGGCATGGTGGCGGCGATCGCCTTCGAATCCATCGTCAAGCTCATCGCCTTCCTGGCGGTGGGCGTCGTGGTGACCTATTTCATTTTCGACGGCTGGGAAGACCTGTTCGTCAGCGCCGCTATCGCGCCCGATCTGGCCGGTTTGCTGAGCATGGACAACGTGGGCAGCAAGGCCGACTGGTTTGCGCTGACGGTGCTCTCGGCGCTGGCCTTCCTGATGCTGCCGCGGCAGTTTCAGATCGCCGTGGTCGAGAACGTCGATGAGCGCCATCTCAAGCGCGCCACCTGGCTGTTTCCGCTGTATCTGCTGCTGATCAACATCTTCGTGCTGCCGATCGCGCTGGGGGGCATGCTGCGCTTCCCGGCCGATGTCATCGACCCGGACTCCTTCGTGCTCACGCTGCCGCTGTCGGAGGGCTACGCCACGCTGACGCTGCTGGCCTTCATTGGCGGTCTGTCGGCGGCCACGAGCATGGTGATCGTCGAGACCATCGCCTTGTCCACCATGGTCTGCAACGACCTGGTTATGCCGCTGCTGCTGTCGAACCCGCGCTTCCGGCGCTGGGCGCCGCACGACCTGACCGGCTTGCTGTTGCTGATCCGGCGCGGCGCGATCGTGGTCATCCTGCTGCTCGGCTACCTCTATTTTCGCCTGGCCGGCCAGGCCTATGCGCTGGTGTCCATCGGCCTGATCAGCTTCGCCGCCGTGGTGCAGTTTGCGCCGGCCCTGCTCGGCGGCATGTACTGGCGCGGGGCGACCCGCAACGGCGCCGTGGCGGGCCTGGCGGCCGGGTTCGCGGTGTGGTTGTACACCTTGCTGCTGCCTTCGTTTGCCAAGTCCGGCTGGTTGCCCATGGCGTTTGTCGAATCGGGCATTTTCGGCATCGAGTTGCTGATGCCCGAGCGGCTGTTCGGCTTCGATGAAGTCAACGCCACGACGCACGCCCTGTTCTGGAGCATGACGGCGAACATCGGGGCCTTCGTGGCAGTGTCGCTGTGGCGGCCACCAACCGCTGTCGAGGCGGGGCAGGCAAGTGTGTTCGTCGACATCCTCAAGCGCGAGCCGCGCGGCGCCGCGCGGTTCTGGCGTGGCCAGGCGAAGATCGACGATCTGCTGGCGCTGCTGGCGCGCTTCCTGGGTGCAGAGCGGGTGCGCGCGAACTTCTCGACCTATGCGCGTAGCCGGGGTGTGGCGCACATCGAAGAGCTGGAGGCCGATGGCGATCTGGTGCACTTTGCCGAGACCCTGCTTGCCGGTGCCATTGGCAGTGTGTCGGCGCGGGTGATGATTGCCTCTGTGGTGCAGGAGGAGACGCTCGGTATCGAAGAGGTGATGAACATCCTCGATGAGGCCTCGCAGGTGCGCGCCTACTCGCGCGAGCTGGAGGAAAAATCGCAGGCCTTGCAGGCGGCCACCGAAGACCTGCGCGCGGCCAACGAGCGGCTGCAGGAGCTGGACCGGGTCAAGGACGATTTCATGTCTTCGGTAACCCACGAGTTGCGTACGCCGCTGACCTCGATCCGGGCCTTTTCCGAGATGCTGCTCGAGGACCCGAAGATCGATCTGGCCGAGCGCAAGCGCTTTCTCGGCATCATCGTCGAGGAAACCGAGCGCCTCACCCGGCTGGTCAATCAGGTGCTGGATCTGGCCAAGATCGAGTCCGGGCACGCGCAATGGCATGAAACCGATGTCGACCTGATCGATCTGATCAAGCATGTCGCCGTCTCTGCCGGGCAACTGGTGAAGAACCGGCAGGCCGAACTGGTGCTCGACCTGCCGCCGGCGGTGACGCTGCTGCGGGTCGACCGGGACCGCCTGATTCAGGTGCTGACCAATCTCATCGGCAATGCCGCGCGCTTTGTGCCGGACGCGGGGGGCGAGGTGCGGGTGGTGCTGCGCCAGACTGAATCGGTGGTGCGGGTCGATGTCTGTGACAACGGCCCGGGTATCCCGGCCGAGGCACAGGCGGAGATCTTCGAGAAATTCCGGCAGGCCAGCGGCAGTGGTGGCAAGCCGACCGGCACCGGGCTGGGTTTGCCGATCAGCCGCCAGATCATCGAACACTTTGGCGGGCACTTGTGGGTGACGAGTACACCGGGCGAGGGGGCGGTGTTCTCTTTTGAACTGCCGCGGACGCTGGCGTCACCAGCGGCGCAGGCGGCCGCGGCGTCGTGATGCAAGCAGTGCAGGACAATGACTTAGAATGGTGTGCAAGGGGGAGGGAGCGCAGATGACGGATACCAAAAAAATACTGATCGCCGACGACGAGCCGAACATTGTCATTTCATTGGAGTTTCTGATGAAACGCGAGGGTTTTGCGGTGTCGATTGCGGTCGACGGCGAAGAGGCCATCGACAAGATCCGCAGCGAGTCGCCCGATCTGGTGCTCCTCGACGTGATGATGCCGAAAAAGAGCGGCTTCGAGGTGTGCCAGGAGGTCAAGGGTGACCCGTCGCTGGCCGCCACGCGCATCCTCATGCTCACCGCCAAGGGGCGCGACACCGAAATGGCCAAGGGCCTGGCGCTCGGCGCCGATGCCTACATGACCAAGCCGTTCTCCACCAAGGACCTGGTCGAGCAGGTGCGCCAGTTGCTCGGGCTGACTGCATGAGTCCGAAGAACCGACTTCTGCTCGGCGTCGGGCTGGTCTGTGCATGGTTGTTGATCATCGCTGGCGTCACCGGCTGGGTGGTGTGGGCCGACCTGTCTCCCGACGAGCGCTCGGCGCTGCTACCGATCCTGTCGCCGCGCGGGGCGCTGATCGGTGCCATGCTGATCATGGCCATGGCGGTCAGCGCCATCGTGCTGCGCGACTTGCACCGGCGCTACATCGCCATCCCCGTGCGCCTCGCCGAAGACGGCCGCACCTTGCTCAAGGCCGAACCGACCCGCCGCCTCAAGGCCGATGGCAACGCCGAAACGCAGGCCTTTGTCGATATCATCAACGCCCTGGCCGACCAGCGCCAAAGCCTGCAGGATGATGTCGAGGTCCGCGTGGCCGACGCCCGCCGCTCGGTCGAGGAGGAAAAAAACCGACTCGGCGCATTGATGTCCGAACTGACCCAGAGCGTGGTGGTGTGCAACCTCGACGGCCGCATCCTGCTCTACAACAACCGTGCGCGACTGCAGTTCCGTGCCATGTCCGACGCGCCCGGCGCGGCGGGCGGGGGGGAACTGATCGGCCTGGGGCGTTCGATATACGCGGTGATGGACCGCCACCTGATTGCCCATGCGCTGGAGAACATCCAGCACCGCCTGCGCAAGAGCGCGGCCCAGCCGGTCACCAATTTCGTCACCACGACCCGGGCCGGGCAGCTGCTGCGGGTGCAGATGGCCCCGGTGCTCGGCGCCGCACCGGAAGAGGGGGCCGATCGCCCGGTGTCGGGCTTCATCCTGATGCTGGACAACATTACCCGCACCATCGAGAACGAAGCACGGCGCGATGAAATCCTGCACACCCTCACCGAGGGCAACCGCGCCTCACTGGCCAATGTGCGGGCGGCGGCCGAGATGCTCGACTTCTCCGATCTCGACGACGACTTGCGCCAGCGCTTCCGCAAAGTGATCCGCGACGAGGTCAAGGCCATGAGCGACCGACTCGACCACAGCGCCTCGGCCTTTGCTGACTCGCTCAAGGCGCGCTGGCAGCTCGAAGACATGCTCGGCGCCGATCTGGTGGCGGCCGCCCAGCGGCGGGCCGAAAGCCGGCTGTCGCTGCGCACCAAGCTCGAGGATGTCGACGAAACACTGTGGGTGAAAGTCGACAGCTTCTCCCTGCTGCAGGCTATCACCTATCTGGCCAGTCGCCTGTCGGACGAGTTCGAGATCCGCGAGCTGCGTTTCCGCCTGTCGGGGGCGGGGCGGCTGGTGCACCTCGACCTGATCTGGTCGGGCCAGGCGATGAGCACCGAAACGGTGATGAACTGGGAGCTCGAGCCGATGCGCTTCGCCGGCGAGAACAGCCCGCTGACCGTGCGCGACGTGATCGAGCGCCATGATGGCGAAATGTGGCTCGAGCGCGAGAAGGTCAAGCACCGCGCCTTCTTCCGCCTGGTGTTGCCGTCGGCCACACCGCAGGAAGAAATCCAGCCCGAGGCCTACCTGCGCGGCGAAAGCCGGCCCGAATACTATGACTTCGACCTCTTCAGCTGGTCGGAGCGCAGCCATGAGCATGACGATCAGTTGCTGTCCGAGCTGGCCTATACCGTGTTCGATACCGAAACGACGGGGCTCAACCCCTCAAAGGGCGACGAAATCATCCAGATCGGCGCCACGCGTATTCTCAACGGCAAGTTGTTGCAGGGCGAGGGCTTCGAGCAGCTGGTCGACCCGCAGCGCAGCCTGCCGCCGGAGTCATCCAAGATCCACGGCATCACCCCCGAGATGCTCGTTGGCCAACCGGTCATCACCAAGGTGCTGCCAGCGCTGCATGATTTTGCAGCCGACACCGTGCTGGTGGCGCACAACGCGGCGTTCGACATGCGCTTCCTGCAGCTCAAGGAAGCGGCCACCGGGATCAGGTTCGATCAACCGGTGCTCGACACCTTGCTGTTGTCGGCGATCATCCACCCCAACCAGGACAGTCACCGGCTCGAGGCGATCGCCGAACGCTTCGGTGTGACGGTGATTGGCAGGCACACCGCCATGGGGGATGCGATCGTCACCGCCGAGGTGTTCCTCAAGATGATTCCACTGCTCGCCGAGAAAGGCATCCGCACACTGGGCGAGGCGCGCGAGGCGGCGCAGAAGACCTACTATGCCCGTCTGAAATATTGAGCGGTTGAGCCCATGGCGCCGGCGCCCGCTGCGGTAAGCCGCGGCGGGCACGGTATACTTTCGCGAACTGGCGGGCGCCGGCAGCGCGAACGCAAAAGGAGAGGCGGCACGCGTGGCGGATTCCGGGTTTTCGCAGCAACTGCGTCGATACTACGGCTGGTACACCGGCGCCTTTGTCGCCCTCGTGCTGCTGCTGGCCGTCGGCGAGCAGCTCGGCCTGTCGCAGCGTGTGATCGGCCATGTCTTTCTCTTTGCCACCATCGCCATCTATGCGGCCATCGGCGTCATGAGCCGCACGGCCGATGTGGCCGAATACTATGTGGCCGGTCGGCGAGTGCCCGCGGTGTTCAATGGCATGGCCACGGCGGCCGACTGGATGAGCGCCGCCTCCTTCATCGGCCTGGCCGGGACGCTGTATTTCTCCGGCTTTCAGGGCCTGGCCTTCGTCACCGGCTGGACCGGCGGCTATGTGCTGGTGGCCTTGTTGCTGGCGCCCTACCTGCGCAAGTTCGGTCAATACACCATCCCCGATTTTCTCGGCGCGCGCTACGAGGGCAACACCGCGCGGCTGGTTGGTCTGGCCGCCACCATCCTGGCCAGTTTCGTGTATGTGGTGGCGCAGATCTACGGCGTCGGCCTGATCGCCAGCCGTTTCGTTGGCGTGGAGTTCGAGATCGGCCTCTTCGTCGGCCTGGCTGGCATCCTGGTGTGCTCGTTCCTCGGCGGCATGCGCGCGGTGACCTGGACGCAGGTTGCCCAGTACATCATCCTGATCATCGCCTACCTGGCACCGGTCGTGCTGCTGTCCTGGAAGGTCACCGGCGTGCCCGTGCCGCAGATCGCCTATGGCACGGTGCTGCAAAAGATCAGCGCCAAGGAAGAGGCGCTGTTCAATGACCCGGTCGAAATCGACGTGCGCAACCAGTACCGCTACCGCGCGCAGGCCTTTGAGCAGAAAATTGCCGACTTGCCCAACTCCATGGACGCCGAGCGCGACGCGCTCACCGACCGCGTCAAACAGCTGCGCAACGAAAACGCCTCGGCCCGCGAAGTGGCCATGGCCGAACGCGACATGCGCGACCTGCCGCGCACCGAAGCCGAAGCCCGGGTACGCTGGGACGCCGACCGCGCCGCCGCGCTCGAACGCTCCCGCGCCCCCCCACGCCACGCCGAGGCGCACCCCGGTGAAACCCACGCAGAGAGCAACGCCGCACGGCGCAATTTCCTGGCCCTGATGTTCGTCCTCATGGTCGGCACCGCCGCCTTGCCGCATGTGCTGATGCGCTACTACACCACGCCCGGCGTCTCTGAAGCGCGTCGCTCCGTGATGTGGTCGCTGCTGTTCATCTCCTTGCTCTACATCACCGCGCCGGCCTATGCGGTGTTTGCCAAGTGGGAGGTGTACAGCAACCTGGTGGGCAGCAGCATCGCCTTCCTGCCCGACTGGGTCGCCTCATGGGGCAAGATCGGCCTCGTCAGCGTCGAAGACATCAACGGCGATGGCCTGTTGCAGCTGGCCGAACTGACGCTCAACACCGACGTCATCGTGCTCGCCACCCCCGAAATCGCCGGGCTGCCCTATGTCGTCTCCGGCCTGGTTGCCGCCGGCGGCCTGGCCGCCGCACTGTCGACTGCCGACGGTCTGTTGCTGACCATCTCCAACGCGCTGTCGCATGACCTCTACTTCAAGGTCATCAACCCGCGCGCCACCACGCAGCGCCGCCTCGTCATCTCCAAGTCGCAACTGCTCCTGGTGGCTGCCATCGCTGCGTGGGTGGCGTCGATGCGGCCCGACAACATCCTCTTCATGGTCGGCCTGGCCTTCTCCATCGCCGCCGCCTCCTTCTTCCCCGCGCTGGTGCTGGGCATTTTCTGGAAGCGGGCCAACAAATGGGGCGCGGTCAGCGGCATGGTCGCCGGGCTTGCCATCACCCTCTACTACGTTGCCCAGACCCATCCGTTTTTCAAGGGCTCCATGGCCAACGCCTGGTTCGACATCGAACCGATCTCGGCCGGCGTGTTCGGCGTCCCGCTCGGCTTCGTCGTCACCGTCATCATCAGCCTGCTCACCCCGCCGCCCTCGGTGGAGGTGCAATCTCTGGTCGATTTCGTCCGCTATCCCAGCCTCACCGAGACGCCAGACCGTTGAACGAAGATGCCAGAATTTGTCGCCCGCGAGGGGTTCCAACGCGACCGGATTCTGCTAAACTTCCGCCTCTTCCACGGAGAGGTGGATGAGTGGTTTAAGTCGCACGCCTGGAAAGCGTGTTCAGGGTAATACCCTGACGCGGGTTCGAATCCCGCCCTCTCCGCCAGATATTCAGACAAAACGCGGCTCACGCCGCGTTTTTCTTTTCCGTCAGCTGTTTCGTTGAGCTGCGCTCAGTCAGCCGCGGACGTGCGCTCGCGCTTTTTCAGACGGTAGGACAGCTGCGGACGGGTGATGCCAAGTCGTCTGGCGGCGCTGGCCAGGTTGCCGCCGGCTTGCGCGACCGCGTGGCGGATGAACATGTCCTCGATGTCATCGAGCGTGCGGCCGTGCTGGAGGAGTGCGTCGGCCAGCGCGATGGTGTCCTGCGCCTCTCCTGCGCGCAACTCGCCGTCGGCGCCGACGCCGACCGGCGCGTCATCCGCCCGGACGGGGCCGGCGAAGAGGTGTTCGAGTTCGATCCAGTCGTGTTGGGGGGCGAGGATGACGCCGCGTTCGATGGTGTTTTCGAGTTCGCGGATATTGCCCGGCCAGTTGTGATTGGTCAGCGCACGGCGGGCCTTGTCAGTGATGCCAAGGAGTTTTTTGTCGTGCAGTGCGCAGAAGCGCTTGATCATTGCATCGACGAGAAGCGGGATATCTGAGGCCCGTTCGCGCAGGGGCGGGATGGTGACGGGGTAAACGTTGAGCCGGTAGTAGAGATCGTTGCGAAACCGGCCGTCCTTGACCGCGTCGTGCAGGTTGACATTGGTGGCGGCAACGAGCCGCACGTTGACCTTGCGCACCCGGTCGTCGCCGAGGCGCTCGATCTCCCCCTCCTGCAGCGCACGCAGCAGCTTTGCCTGGGCGGCGAGCGGCAACTCGCCGATCTCGTCGAGAAAGAGGGTGCCGCCGTCGGCACGTTCGAACTTGCCGGCGCGGGAGTGTTCGGCGCCGGTGTAGGCACCCTTTTCTACGCCAAACAGTTCCGATTCGATCAGATCGTGGGGGAGCGCCGCGCAGTTGACGGCGACGAAGGGGGCCGCCTGGCGGGCGCTCAGCTCATGCAGGGTGCGCGCAAAGCGCTCCTTGCCGACGCCGGTCTCGCCGAGCAGCAGCACCGTGACATTGGTGGCGGCGGCCTTGGTGATCAGCCCGATGGCGCCCTGGAACCCGGGTGAGGCGCCGATGAGGTTGGTGGCGGGGCGGCGCTGGCACAGCGTCGAGCGCAGCTGGTCGACCTGGTCGCGCAATTCGAGCAGCTTGCCGAGGATGGAGTCTTCTTCGAAGTAGGGCAGGTAGGCGTCGGCATCGGGCCAGGCCTCGGCGGGGCGGCCGACGATGCGGCAGTGGTTGGTGCCGGTGGCGGCGCATTCGACCTCCTTGAAGAGGATGAAGCGCCCCATGAACGCGCTGGTGTAGCCGGAGGCATAGCCGATTTCCATCCAGCACACCGGCGCGTCGGCATGGCCAAACTCCTTCAGGTGGACGTCGGCCTCCCAGGTGTTGTGCCAGATGAACTCGCCGTCGAATTCACCCGTCTCGGCGTTCATCTCGAGGCGCACCGCTTCGACCTGAACGCTGCCTTCGAGCATGTGCAGTTGCGGGCCGACGACAAAGGCGTCTTTCAGGCTCTGCTTGCCGCGGATCTTGCGGGCCAGTTCGGCGTCGCGCACGCCGGCGGCGTAGCCCATGCGGGTGAGGACGCGCCGGGCCTGTTCGGTGCCGAGCGAGGTGATCAGCTCCTTGCGCAATTCGCCCAGCGCAGCCGCGTGCATCAGCACCATGCGGTTCTGGTCGAGCCAGATCAGGCCGTCGTCGGACGAGAAGCGCACCAGGCTGCGCAAGTCGTTGATTTCCGGGTAGGGAATTCCCGCCACAGTGTCTCCTCTGGGGCTCGGTCTGTTCTGTGTTGGATGCTTTGGCCGAGTCCCTTCTTATAGCATCGATTGTCGCTGTCGCAGGAACCGTGCGGTGGGGCGTGTGGCAAATTCATCGCGCCGAGGGGGCGCGGTGATAGCGGTTTGCATGCGAAGAGTTTCCGAGTATTGTATAAAATCTCGAGAAAAAAGCGAGGCAAACATGAACTTTCACAAGGTCGGTCCGTTGACCATCCGGCTGGACGACACCGGCGATTGTTTTGCCGGCCGTGCGGACGAGAGCGTTTTGTGCGGCATGGAGCGCCTGGGCTATCGGGGCATTCCGGTCGGCTGTCGCGGTGGTGGCTGCGGTGTCTGCAAGGTCCGGGTGCTTGCGGGTGAGTACACCGTGGGCAAGATGAGCCGGGCGTGTGTGAGCGAGGCCGAGGAGGCGCAGGGCGTGGTGCTCGCCTGCAAGCTGTTCCCCCGTTCGTCTCTGACCCTGGCGGTGGTGGGCAAGATGCGCAAGGCGTTGCCCTGCCAGTCGGCCGTGGTGGCTGACCCGTGTGCCGACCCCGACCCCTGATGGTGTGCGGCCGGTCGCCGGCCCACTCCGAATGCTTCCGACCCGGCAGATGCCGGGTTTTTTGTGTGCTGCCGATGCGCCAAGCCCTTGTTGCAAAGCACAAAACCGAAGTGATCATTTGGTAAAGCTCGCCCCAGCCATTTGATCAATTGATCACATCATAAAGCCAGTTATCAATTAGAAATCTCGAGAAAAATGGAAATATCCGCTAAAAAACAGATGCTTGCCGCAACTGGCACGCCACTTGTGTGATTCCTCCCTGGCGGCGCTGGGGTGCTGACCAAATGGAGACAGGGATGGCGCAGGAAGATCAACCGATCGATGTGAGCAAGAAGTATGTGCGCGTGGTGGCGCGGCGGCCGGGCGGCCTGGTGGACTTCGAGTTTTCCATCGGCCTGCCGGAGCTGTACGCCGAGATGCTGCTGCCGGCGGAGGCCTTCGAGGCCTTTTGCAGCAATAACGATGTGATTTTTCTGGAAGGCCCGCGGCCGCTGGCCGACACCGGGGCGGATTGGGAGTGGCGCCTGCGTGATGCCACCCATGAGCGTTTTCGCGACAAGCAATGAACCGGCATTTCCGGCCAGAGCAATAAGAGGAGACATAGATGCAGATGGATCTGCGAACGGTATCGATCAAGCCGCTGCGTAACACTTTTGATCATGTGGCCCGTCGGCTGGGTGCCGACAAGCCGGCGTCTCGCTACCAGGAGGGGACTTTCGACATGCAGGCGGCGGCGAATTTCCACTACCGCCCGACCTGGGACCCGGAGCACGAGATCTTCGATGCCACGCGCACGGCGATCAAGATGGCCGACTGGTATGCGTTCAAGGATCCGCGCCAGTTCTATTACGGGACTTATACGCTGGCTCGCGCCAAGCAGCAGGACACGGCGGAAGCGAACTTCAATTTCGTCGAGACCCGTGGTCTGGCCGCGATGCTCAATGATGAAGTGAAGGCGACGTCGCTGAAGTTGCTGGTGCCTTTGCGGCATGTGGCATGGGGCGGCAATCTGAACAACGCCTCAATGTGCGCCTATGGCTATGGCACGGCGTTTACCCAGCCGTGCATCTATCACGCCATGGATCACCTCGGCATTGCCCAGTACCTGACGCGGGTCGGTTTGTTGCTCGGTTCGGAAGAGGAACTGGATGCGGCAAAAGACGCCTGGATGACGGGCGACGCGTGGCAGGGGCTGCGGCGCTACGTGGAGGACAGTTTTGTTCTCAAGGACCCGATCGAGTTGTTCGTCGCGCAGAACGTGGCGCTCGACGGCCTGCTCTACCCGCTGGTGTACGAAACCATTGTCGATGACGTGCTCTCGTCCGAGGGGGGGACGGCCATCGCGCTGCTGACCCAGTTCATGACCGAGTGGTTTGGCGAGACCCGACGCTGGGTCGATGCGACGCTCAAGACGGCTGCCGGCGAATCCGCCGAGAACAAGGCTTTGCTCGAAAAGTGGACCACCCATTGGCGTGATCGCGCCGCCAGCGCGCTGATGCCGGTGGCGCAGATCGCCGTCGGCGGGCGTGCCGACACGGTCGTGGCCGAGCAGGTCGAGCAGTTCAACACCCGTCTGGCGAAAGCCGGCATGACGGTCTGAGGAGGCCTCGCCATGTCAAACGTATTCCTGGCGCTGCAAGCCAATGAAGACACCCGCGCCATCATCGAGGCGATTACCGAGGACAACCCGCATGCGGTGGTCCATCCCTCGCCGGCGATGGTGAAGATCGATGCCGAGGGCTCGCTCACGGTGCGCCGCGAAACCATCGAGGCCCTGATCGGCCGCAGCTTCGATCTGCAGGAGCTGCACATCAATCTCATCTCCCTGTCCGGCCACATCGACGAGACGGACGACGAACTGACCCTGCACTGGAATGCCTGAGGGCGAGGAGAACACTCATGGACATGAACGTACCGAAGAAGAAGCTCAGCCTGAAGGAAAAGTACAGCCACATGACGCGTGGGCTGGACTGGGAAACCTCCTATCAGTCGATGGACGATGTGTATCCGTACGCCAAGTACGAAGGCATCAAGATCCATGACTGGGACAAGTGGGAAGACCCCTTCCGTCTGACCATGGATGCCTACTGGAAATACCAGGCCGAGAAGGAACGCAAGCTCTACGCCATCATCGACGCCTATGCGCAGAACAATGGCCACCTGTCGGTGACCGACGCGCGCTACATCAACACCGTCAAGCTGTTCCTCACCGGGGTGTCGCCGCTCGAATACATGGCGCACCGCGGCTTTGCGCATGTGGGCCGTCAGCTGCCGGGAGCCGGCCCGCGGGTGGCCTGCCTGATGCAATCGATCGACGAGATCCGCCACGCCCAGACGCAGGTGCACTCACTGTCGAACTACAACAAGTACTACAACGGCCTGCACGACTTCCGTCACATGCATGACCGTGTGTGGTACCTGTCGGTGCCGAAGAGCTTCTTCGATGACGCCATCACGGCCGGCCCCTTCGAGTTCATGGTGGCGATCGGCTTCAGCTTTGAATACGTGCTCACCAATTTGCTGTTCGTGCCCTTTGTGTCGGGCGCGGCCTACAACGGCGACATGAGCGCGATGACCTTCGGATTTTCGGCGCAGTCGGACGAAGCGCGGCATATGACGCTCGGTCTCGAAGTCATCAAGTTCATGCTCGAGCAGGACCCGGACAACCTGCCCATCGTGCAGCGCTGGATCGACAAGTGGGCCTGGCGCGGCACCCGCGTGCTGACCCTGGTGGCGATGATGATGGACTACATGCTGCCCAAGCGGATCATGAGCTGGAAGGAAGCCTGGGAGGTGTACTTCGAGGAAAACGGCGGTGCGCTGTTCAAGGACCTGGCCCGCTACGGCATCACCATGCCCAAGTGCATCGAAGACATCACCAAGGAGAAGGAGCACCTCTCGCACCAGGCCTGGGCGACCTTCTACAACTATGGCGCGGCAGCGGCCTTCCACACCTGGACGCCGGACGAAGACGAGATGAACTGGCTGTCCGAGAAGTACCCCGACAGCTTCGACAAGTACTACCGGCCGCGTCTGGAGTACTGGCGCGACGAGGCCGCCAAGGGCAACCGTTTCTACAACAAGACGCTGCCCATGCTGTGCCAGGTGTGCCAGATCCCGATGCTCTTCACCGAGCCGGATGACCCGACCAAGATCTGCTACCGCGAGACGCAGTACAAGGACGACAAGTACCACTTCTGTTCCGATCACTGCAAAGCGATCTTCGAGCACGAGCCGGAGAAGTACATCCAGTCCTGGCTGCCGGTGCACCAGATCTATCAGGGCAATTGCTTCCCCGAAGGCACCGACCCGACCGCCGAGGGCTTTGACCCGCTGGCCGCCGTGCTTGCGTACTACCACATGAATTTCGGGCGCGACAACCTCGACTTCGAAGGCTCCGAAGACCAGAAGAACTTTGACGCCTGGCGCGGTGTGGCCACCTCGAACGACTGACCGACGATGCCGGCCCCGGTAACGGGGTCGGTCATGAGAATCAAGGAGACATCCATGGCAGTGACTGCCCTCAAGGACTACCAGTTCGAGCCGGCCGACCGGGTCGAGAATTTCCACGGCAACCAGTTGCTCTACGTCGGCTGGGAAGACCACTTGCTGTTTTGCGCACCGTTTGCCTTTCCGTTTCCGCCGGCCATGCGCTTTGGCGACGTGGTGGGGCAGGTCTTGCCCGCGGCCTTCGGCTACCACCCCGATTTCGCAAAGATCGACTGGGCGGCGGCGCAGTGGTTCAAGTCCGGCCAGCCCTGGACGCCTGACTTCAACAAGTCGCTGGCGGACAACGGCCTGGGCCACAAGGATGTGATCCGCTTTCGCACGCCCGGGCTGACCGGCATCAAGGGCGCATGCAGCTGATCCGTGCCGTGTGCCCTGTCTGATGCAGGGCGCCGGACCGGACCCCCGAGAGAGAACAGGAATGAGCTACGAACTGACCATTGAACCGCTCGGCACGACCATCGAGGTCGAGGACGATCAGACCATTCTCGATGCCGCGCTGCGTGCCGGCATCTGGTTGCCGCACGCCTGTTGTCACGGTCTGTGCGCGACCTGCAAGATCGACGTGCTCGAAGGCGAAGTCGAGCATGGTGAAGCGTCGAGTTTCGCCTTGATGGACTTTGAGCGAGACGAAGGCAAGACGCTGGCCTGCTGTGCCACCTTGCAAAGCGATGTCACCATCGAGGCCGATGTCGATGAAGAGCCCGACGCCGAATCGATTCCGGTGCGCGACTTTCCCGGCACGGTGAGCCGTATCGAAGCGCTCACGCCGACCATCAAGGGCATCTTCCTCACCCTCGATGCGCCAATGCACTTCCAGGCCGGGCAGTACATCAACCTCGAGATTCCTGGCGATGTCGGCTCGCGCGCCTTTTCGCTGGCCAATGCGCCGAGCAGCGGCCGTGAGGTTGAACTCAATGTGCGCATTGTGCCCGGCGGGGCGGGCACCACCTGGCTGCACGAGCGGCTGGCGGTCGGCGACCGACTGACGCTGTCCGGGCCTTACGGGCGTTTCTTCGTGCGCAAGTCGGCTCAGGTGCCGCTGATCTTCATGGCTGGCGGCTCGGGCCTGTCGAGTCCGCGCAGCATGATTCTCGACTTGCTCGACTCGGGCTGCGAACTGCCCATCACGCTGGTGTATGGCCAGCGTACCCGCGCCGAGCTGTACTACCACGACGACTTCCTCGCGCTGGCCGAGCGCCATGCCAATTTCAGCTATGTGCCGGCGCTGTCCGACGAGCCGGCTGGCTCGGACTGGGGCGGTTTTCGCGGCTATGTGCACGAGGCGGCGACGGCCCACTTCGACAACGACTTCCGCGGCCACAAGGCCTACCTGTGCGGCCCGCCGTTGATGATCGACGCCTGCATCGGCGCGCTGATGCAGGGGCGGCTGTTCGAGAATGACATCTACACCGAGAAGTTCATTTCTGCGGCAGACGCGCAGCAGGTACGCAGTCCGCTGTTCAAACGAATCTAAAATCTCGAGAAAAAGTGTTGACGTCGAGAAAATAGACAAATATCGTTCCCCCACTACGACATAAGAACTGCGGCAGGCGACCCGACCAGGGCGTCTGACACGGCAGGAGGAGACTCAAGATGGCGATCAATGGTGTACTCAGACCCGGCCACGTCCGGCTTCGCGTCCTCGATCTCGACGCGGGCGTCCAGCACTACCGCGATGTGCTCGGCCTGCAGGAAATGGGGCGTGACGATCAGGGCCGTGTCTACTTCAAGGCCTGGGACGAGCGCGACCACAACTCGGTGGTGCTACGTGAGGCCGACGAGGCGGGCATCGACGCGATGGCCTTCAAGGTCGCCGATGCGGCCACGCTGGACCGGCTGGAGGCCGATATTCGCGCCTTCGGGCTCGGCACCGAGCGCATCCCGGCGGGCGAAATGCTCGAGACCGGTGAGCGTGTGATCTTCCAGGCGCCGACAGGCCATCACTTCGAGCTGTATGCCGACAAGACCGACGTGGGCAATGGCATGCCTTACACCAACCCCGAGGTGTGGGTGCAGGATCAGAAGGGCATCAACCCGGTGCGCTTCGACCACTGCCTGCTCTATGGCCCGAACGTCAGCGAGGTGGAGAAGCTGTTCACCGAGGTGCTGGGCTTCTACACCACCGAGAACGTGTTGATGGAAGACGGCAAGAGCAACCTGGCGGTGTTCCTGTCGTGCTCGAACAAGGCGCACGACATCGCCTTCGTGATGCACCCGGAGCCGGGCAAGCTGCATCATGTGTCCTTCCTGCTCGAGAGCTGGGAGCAGGTACTGCGGGCGGCCGACATCATGTCCATGAACCGGGTGTCGATCGACATCGGCCCGACCCGCCACGGCATCACGCGCGGGACGACCATCTACGCTTTCGACCCGAGTGGCAATCGCTTCGAGACCTTCTCGGGCGGCTACCAGACCTACCCGGACAACCACCCGCTGACCTGGACTTTCGATCAGGTCGGGCCGGCGATCTTCTACCACGACCGCGTGCTCAACGAGCGCTTCCTGTCGGTGGTGAGCTGATCGATGGCAGCACCGGGGCCGGTCGCGAGGCGGCCCCGGGGGCTCACTTCCCTGCAGAGAGAGAGATGTCGCGTTGGTGTGAGCCGGACGCGACCGCCACGCCCGACACAAGCGGCCACCACGGGACGGCAGCAGATTACAACGGGCATTGCCCCGCGCCCGGACGGGGACGGCATAACGGAAGGAGACCATCATGGCAGTGACCGGCGTGTTGCGCCCAGGCCATTTTCAGATGCGGGTGCTGGACCTCCAGCAAAGCATCGATTTCTACACCAACGTTATCGGCCTGAAGGAGATGGGCCGCGATACGCAGGGCCGGGTCTACTTCAAGACCCAGGACGAGCGGGACCACAACAGCTTCATCATCCGCGAGGCCGATGAAGCCGGCGTCGACTTCGTCGGCTTCAAGGTGGCCGACCAAGCGACGCTCGACAAACTCGATGCCGACCTGCGTGCCTACGGCGTGCACACCGAGCGCATCGCCGCGGGCGAGATGCTCGAGACCGGCGTGCGCGTGCGCTTCGAGATTCCCACCGGTCACCAGATCGAGCTGTATGCCGAGAAGACCGATGTCGGCAACGGCATGCCCTACGTCAATCCGGAAGTCTGGGTGCCCGACGCCCGGGGCATCAACCCGGTGCGCTTCGACCACTGCCTGCTGTACGGGCCGGACATCGACGGCGCGCGCCGCATCTTCGAAGACGTGCTGGGCTTCTACCTGGTCGAGCATGTGCTGATGGACGACGGCGAGGCCGACCTGGCGATCTGGCTGACCTGCTCGAACAAGGCGCACGACATCGCCTTCGTGCGCCACCCGGAGCCGGGCAAGCTGCACCATGTGTCGTTTTTGCTCGAGAGCTGGGAGCAGGTGCTGCGGGCGGCCGACATCATGTCCATGAACCGGGTGTCGATCGACATCGGCCCGACCCGCCATGGCGTCACGCGCGGCACCACCATCTACGCCTTCGACCCCTCAGGCAACCGCTTCGAGACCTTCTGTGGCGGCTACCAGACCTATCCGGACCAGCAGCCGATCAAGTGGACCTTCGACCAGGTCGGGCCGGCGGTCTTCTATCACGACCGCAAGCTCAACGAGCGCTTCCTGAGCGTGGTGTCCTGAGCGGAGGCGGGCCGCGCGACGCGTCGTCAGCGGCCCGCCTGCAACCACTCGCGCAGTGCGCGGGTCAGCCGCGGCATGACGAGGTAGGTCATGCACGGCACCACGACGGCGGTGAGGATGGCCGTGCGCAGCAAAAACGGCAGGGGCGCGAGCACCGGGCCGAGAACATAGAGCAGCAGCGACACGGTGGGGAAAATGCCCAGCCAGGTGACGGCTGTCATGCGCGCCCGCGAGGGCGGATGCGCGGCCGGCACCGGCGGCGGTACGAACCATGCTTCCATGCCCGACAGCAGGTGATATTCCGGGGCGCCGTCGGCCAGCGGGGCGAGGCGCGCGTGCCACTGCGCCCGCGCGTCCGAGCGGTTCCAGCGCTCGAGGTCGGCATCGGTGGCGAATTTCAGCGCCACCCGGTATTCGTCGCCGTCGCCCAGCGGCGGGGTCAGCTCCGCGCCGAGAAAACCCGGCAGCTGGCGGGCATCGTCAAACATGCCGCGCACCACGGCCTCGTAGGCCTTGGCGCAGTGTGGCCGGACGCGCCGGTGGGCGACCCGGACGACGGGCGGGCTCACGCCGGGCGCACCTTGGGCCCATTCTCCGCCGCGTTCAGGAACTCGGTCGGCATGTGCCGGACGGCGTCGAGGGTGCGCAGGATGTGCTCGGTGAGCACCTTGCAGGCCGCCTCGCTGTCGCGCGCGACGGTGGCGTCGCACAGCAGCTGGTGTTCGGCGTGCACATCGCGCGGGATCGGGTTGCGGAACAGGCTCAGGCGCCGGTAGCGCTCCGACTGGCGGTACAGGATCTGCTGGAAGTGCTGGATCCAGCGCGACGGACAGGCGCTGATCAGCACCTCATGGAAGACCCGGTTGCGCTCCTCCCAGTCCTCGCGGGCACTGGCCTCGTCGTCGAGGCGCTCCTCGGCGCGCGACAGGCGGTGGAAGGCGGCCAGCACCCGGCCTTCCCAGTCGTCGTCGCCCAGGGCGATGGACTGGCGCAGCGCCTCGGTCTCGATCAGCACGCGGGTGCGGGTGATGTCCTCGAAATCCTTCAGCGAAATGGGCGCGACGCGAAAGCCACGCTGGCCCTGGGCCACCACCAGGGCGTCGGTGACGAGCAGCTGCAGCGCCTCGCGTAGCGTGCCCGCGCCCACGTCGTACTGCTCCTTGAGGTGTTCGACCCGGAGCTTCTCGCCAGGCGGGTGCACGCCTTCGACGATGTTGCGGCGCAGGCGCCGGTAGGCGCCTTCGACCAGGGTCTTGGGTTCCATGGCCGCCTCGGGGGCGGCGGAGTGGTGCAAGGCAGCGTCGCTCATGGCGATTCGTGTTCCTCAACGGGGGGCGCGGATGACGATCTCATTCTAGCGAAACAGCTATGTTCGGTGAAATATAAAAATCTCGAGAAAAAGTGTTGACGTCGAGAATAAACAGAAATATTGTTCATATCAACACACACGAAGGGCACTCGCTCATGGCATCCGATCCACACGAATCCGTCGTCGTCTCCCAGGCCGTCATCGGCTGCGATGCCGCCGCACGGGTGCTTGAGGCCGCGGTGGTGCATGCCCGGCAGCTCGGGGTGCGCATCAACGTGGCGGTGGCCGACAGCGGTGGCAACCTGGCGGCCTTTCTGCGCATGCCGGGCGCCTTCGTGCAGTCGATCGACATCGCCATCGACAAGGCCTACACCGCCGCTGGATTCGGCTTTTCGACCGGTGACTGGATGCAGGTGATCGGCCACGACGAAGGCATGAAGCTCGGCTTTTCGGCGCGGCCGCGGCTGGTGGTGTTCGGCGGCGGGCTGCCGATCCGCATCGACGGCGTACTGATTGGCGGGGTGGGCGTCTCAGGCGCTTCCGAGGAACAGGACGAGGCTTGCGCCCGGGCCGCTTTGGCGGCCATCGGGGCGGAAGTGACACAGGACAACGAACAGGGTTGAACGACACATGAAGCAGATCTGCAATTTCATCAACGGCGAATACGTCAGCACCGCGCAGACCTTCGAGAAGCGCTCGCCGCTCGACAACACCGTGATCGGCGCGGTGCACGAAGCCGGCAAGGCCGAGGTGGACGCCGCCGTGGCCGCGGCCCGCGCCGCGCTCGACGGCCCATGGGGGCGCATGACCGTGGCCGAGCGGGTCGACATCCTCTATGCCGTGGCCGATGGCATCACCGCCCGCTTCGACGAGTTCCTGGCCGCTGAGTGTGCCGACACCGGCAAGCCGATGAGCCTGGCGCGGCATATCGACATCCCGCGCGGCGCGGCGAACTTCAAGATCTTTGCCGACGTGGTCAAGAACGTGCCGAGCGAGTTCTTCGAGATGGCCACGCCCGACGGGCGCGGCGCGCTCAACTATGCGCTGCGCCGGCCGGTGGGCGTGGTCGGCGATCTGCCGTGGAACCTGCCGCTGCTGTTGATGACCTGGAAGGTCGGCCCGGCACTGGCCTGCGGCAACGGTGGTGGTCAAACCCTCCGAGGAGACGCCGCAGACCGCCGCGCTGCTCGGCGAGGTGATGAACGCGGCCGGCGTGCCCAAGGGCGTCCCTACTGGCGTGGTGCCTGGTTCGGGCCGGGTTCGGCGGGCGAATTCGTGCAACCCGTCCGCAGGTCGATGCCATCACCTTTACCGGCGAGACGCGCACCGGCCGAGGCCATCATGAAGGCCGCGGCCACCGGCTCGCGCCCGGTGTCGCTGGAGATGGGCGGCAAGAACCCGGCCATCGTGTTTGCCGACTGCTGATTTCCGACGCTGCCATCGAGGGCACCATGCGCTCGGTGTTCGCCAACTGCGGCCAGGTCTGCCTGGGCACCGAGCAGGTGTATGTCGAGCGACCCATCTTCGACCGCTTCGTTGCGGCGCTGAAGGCCGGCGCCGAAGGTCTGCGCATGGGGCGCCGGACGAGCCGGACACCGGTCTTGGCCCGCTGATTTCGCAAGAACACAAAAACAAGGTGTTGTCGTATTACGCCAAGGCCCGGGAGTTGGGCGCGACCGTGGTGACCGGGGGCGGCGCAGCGCAGATGCCAGGGGTGATGGCGAAGGCGCCTGGGTGCAGCCGACGCTTTGGACCGGACTGGACGACGATTCCGCGATTGCGCGCGAAGAGATCTTCGGCCCCTGTGCCCTGATCCAGCCCTTTGACAGCGAGGACGAAATCGTCCGTCGCGCCAGCGCGACACGCAGTACGGGCTGGCCGCTTCGGTGTGGACTCAGGATCTGACCCGCGCCCACCGCGTGGCAAACGGCTGATGTGGGCCTGGTGTGGGTCAACCAGCTGGTTCTTGCGTGATCTGCGCACTCCTTTCGGCGGCGCCAAGCAATCAGGCATCGGCCGCGAGGCCGCAGGTGCATTCGCTCGAGTTCTACCGAACTCAAGAACGTGTGCATCAAGCTGCAGGCGCCTTCGCTGTTCACACCACCTTTGAGATCGGCCAGCGCATTGTCGCGGCCGGCATCGAGACCAATGTACCTGACATGGGCACGGGCTTTCCGGTGCTGATGATCCACGGCTCCGGGCCGGGTGTGTCCGGCCTGGGCCAACTGGCACCTGGTGATGCCCACGCTGGCCAGGCAGGCGCGGGTGATCGCGCCGGACGCGAAACAGCTTCGGCTTCTCCGCCCGGGCCGACGGCTACGACCGCACCATGGACAACTGGGTGGCCCAGGCCGTCGGCGTGCTCGATGCGCTCGATATCGATCAGGCCGATCTGGTCGGAGAATTCCTTCGGTGGCGCGCTGGCCCTGGCGCTGGCGATTCGCCATCCGCAGCGCGTGCGGCGGCTGGTGCTGATGGGCAGCGTCGGCGCGTGCCCTTCGAGATCACCGCCGGGCTGGACGCGGTGTGGGGCTACACGCCGAGCCTCGACAACATGCGCGCGCTGCTCGACCTGTTTGCCTGGGATCGCACGCTGGTGAACGACGAGCTGGCCCAATTGCGTTACGACGCAGGCATCCGCCCGGCTTTCGGGAGAGCTTCGCCGCCATGTTCCCGGCCCCGCGCCAGCCTGGGTGGACGCCATGGCGAGCGCCGAAGGCTGACATCCGCGCCATTGCCCACGAGACGCTGGTGATCCACGGCCGCGACGACAAGATCATTCCGCTGGCCAACTCGCTGACCCTGGCGCAGTGGATCGACCGCGCCCAGCTGCATGTCTTTGGCCGCTGCAGCCACTGGACAGATCGAACACACCGCGCGTTTCGCCCGCCCTGGTGGGCGATTTCCTCGCCGAAGCCACCCCGAATCCACGCACTGAGGAAGACCCATGGAACAGGACCTGATCAACCGCGCCTCGGCGGCGAGCTCTATACCGCGCTGACCACCGGCGAAGAGGTGCTTACACCGCTGATACGAGCGCCATCGAGATCACCATCGAAGACACCACCAGATTCAGCAGCGCATGCTCGCGCGCCGCATCGACGCGGGCGAAACGGTGATCGGCAAGAAGATCGGCGTCACCTCGAAGGCGGTGATGAACATGCTCGGCGTGCATCAACCCGACTTCGGCTGGCTGACTGACGGCATGGTGTTCAACGAAGGCGGTCAGTCCCCATGAGCACGCTGATCCAGCCCAAGGCCGAGGGCGAGATCGCCTTTGTGCTCAAGCACGATCTGCAGGGGCCGGGCGTGACCGCGGCCGATGTGCTGCGCGCCACCGAGGGCGTGATGGCCTGCTTCGAGATCGTCGATTCGCGTATTCGCGACTGGAAAATCAAGATCCAGGACTTGCACCGTGGCGGACAACGCCTGCGGCGTGTTCGTGCTCGGTGATCGCATGGTCGACCGCGCGAGGTCGATCTGGCTACCGGCATGGTGCTCGAGAAGAACGGCGAGATCGTCGTTACCGGCGCCAGCGCCGCCACCCTGGCGCACCCGGTCAATGCCGTGGTGTGGCTGGTCAGTATGCTCGGTTCGCTCGGCATCGGCCTCAAGGCCGGCGAAGTGGTGCTCTCTGGCGCTCGGCGCGATGGTACCAGTGGCTGCTGGCGTCAACCTGCGCGTGAGCATCGGCGGTATTGGCGGTGCTCGGTGCGCTTCGTCTGAGGACACAACCATGGCGCGACTCGACCCTGATCATCCCGATGCGTCGCACGAACTGGCGGCGGACTTCGCCTTCTTCGAAGGCAGCTTGGTTTCGTGCACAACAGCCTGCTCACCATGGCACACCGTCCGAGTCTCGCACGGGGTCGATCGCCCTGAGCAAAGGGGTGTATGACCCGACAGGCGAGGTCGATCTGAGCCTCAAACGGCTCATCGGGCATGTGGCCAGCATGGCTGCCGGCTGCATGTATTGCCGGGCCCACACCGCCACCCAGCGCCATGCGCCACGGCGTGGGTGCCGACAAGCTGGCGGCGATTGCCGAGTACCGCAGCAGTGCGCTGTTCAGCGAGGCCGAGCGGGTCGCGCTGGACTTCGCCCTGGCCGCGGCCAGCCAGCCGAACGATAGCCTGACCGATGCGCTGTTCGCCCAGTTGCGCGCGCACTGGAGCGAGGGGCAGATCGTCGAGATGCTCGGCGTGATCGGCCTGTTCGGCTTCTTCAACCGCTGGAACGATTCGCTCGCCACCACGCTGGAGGCCGAGCCCCTGCAAAACGCAAGCAAGACGCTGGGCCCGACCGGCTGGAACGTCGGCAAGCATGGCCCCAACCAAGAGGAAGGACACGGATGAACAAGATCAAATGTGCGCTGATCGGGCCGGGCAACATCGGCACCGATCTGCTCTACAAACTGCAACGCAGCCCGGTGCTCGAGGCGGTGTGGATGGTCGGCATCGACCCGGAGTCGGACGGCCTCAAGCGCGCCGCCGAGATGGGGCTCAAGACCACCGCCGAGGGTGTGGACGGCTTGATCCCGCACATGAAGGCCGACGGCGTGCAGATCGTCTTCGATGCCACCTCGGCCTATGTGCACGCCGAGAACTCGCGCAAGGTCAATGCCGAGGGCGCGATGATGATCGACCTCACGCCCGCGGCCATCGGCCCCTACTGCGTGCCGCCGGTCAATCTCAAGCAGCACGTCGGCCAGCGGGAAATGAACGTCAATATGGTCACCTGCGGTGGCCAGGCGACCATCCCGATGGTTGCCGCCGTGTCGCGGGTGCAGCCTGTGGCCTATGGCGAGATCGTCGCCACCGTCGGCAGCAAGTCGGTCGGCCCCGGCACGCGCAAGAACATCGACGAATTCACCCGCACCACCGCCGGTGCGGTGGAGAAGGTGGGTGGCGCCAAGCGCGGCAAGGCGATCATCATCGTCAACCCGGCCGAGCCACCGCTGATCATGCGCGACACCGTGCACTGCCTGACCGAGACCGAACCGGACCAGCAGAAGATCACCGAGTCCATCCACGCCATGATCGCCGAGGTGCAGAAATACGTGCCCGGCTACCGGCTGGTCAATGGCCCGGTGTTCGACGGCAATCGCGTGTCGGTGTTCATGGAGGTTGAAGGCTTGGGCGACTACCTGCCCAAGTACGCCGGCAACCTCGACATCATGACCGCCGCCGCCGCGCGCACCGCCGAGATGTTCGCCGAAGAAATCCTCAAGGGCGAACTCACGCTCGAACCCGTTACCGCTTAAAGGAGCGTGCCATGACACTCAAAGGCAAGAAAATTACCGTGCATGACATGACCCTGCGTGACGGCATGC
>JAWKYX010000052.1:0-24947 GCA_041396265.1 Rhodocyclaceae bacterium | reverse complement strand
TAGAATTACGGCACACCCGGGGCAAATCGATTTCTATATGACATCAATCGCATCCAACTTGCAAGCCGTGATCGCGCGCATTGGCGCGGCCGCGCAGGCCTGCGGACGCCGGCCGGATGACGTCCGGCTGCTGGCGGTGAGCAAGACCTGGCCTGCCGAGTGTGTGGCCGAGGCGGCCGACGCGGGGCAACACGCCTTCGGTGAAAACTATGTGCCCGAAGGCTCGGACAAGGCCGAAGCCCTGCGCGCGCGCGCGCTCGAGTGGCACTTCATCGGCCCGCTGCAGAGCAACAAGACCCGGCTGGTGGCCAACGCCTTTGACTGGGTGCACAGCGTCGACCGGCTGAAGATCGCCGAGCGCCTGTCGGCCCAGCGCGATCCGGCGCGGCCGCCGCTCAATGTTTGTCTGCAGGTGAACGTCAGCGGCGAGGCGAGTAAGAGCGGTGTCGCGCCCGACGCGGTGCCGGCGCTGGCCGAGGCGGTGGCGGGCTTGCCGGGGCTGCGGCTGCGTGGTCTGATGGCCATCCCCGAGCCGACCGACGATGTCGCCCTGTTGCGCAGCCGCTTTGCCGGACTGCGCGAGCAACGTGACGCACTCAACGCGGCGGGGCTGGCGCTCGATACCCTGTCGATGGGTATGTCGCATGATCTGGAAGCGGCCATCGCCGAAGGGGCGACCATCGTTCGCGTGGGCACGGCCATCTTTGGCGCGCGCCACTGAGCTGTTCAATTTATGGAACCGACTATGAAAATCTGTTTTGTGGGTGGCGGCAACATGGCTTCCGCCTTGATCGGCGGCATGCTGGCTAAGGGTTATGCGGCGGCGGATATCGCCGTGGTCGAGCTGCAGGCCGAGGCGCGTGCGCGCCTGGCCGAACGCTTCGGAGTGCACACCCATGCCGCGCTCGATGCCGACGCCCTGGCCTGCGACCTGCTCGTGCTGGCGGTCAAGCCCCAGCAGATGCGTGAGGCGCTGGCGCCGGCAGCCGGCAAGCTGACCCGCCAGGTGGTGGTGAGCATTGCCGCCGGCCTGCGCCTTGGCGACATGGCGCGCTGGCTGGGTGGCTACACGCGCCTAGTGCGCTGCATGCCCAACACCCCGGCGCTGATCGGCGCTGGTGTGACCGGCCTGTTTGCCGATGCCTCGGTGAACGCGGCAGAGCGCGAGGCCGTGGGGCAGGTGCTGGCCTCGGTTGGCGAGATCGTGTGGATTGCCGACGAAGCGCAGATGGATGCGGTGACGGCGGTGTCCGGCAGCGGCCCGGCCTATGTGTTCCACTTCATCGAAGCGCTGGAGGCGGCGGGTGTGTCGCTGGGTTTTGACGGCGAGACGGCGCGCAAGCTGGCCATCGGCACCGTGCTGGGTGCCGCCAAGCTGGCCGCCGGCAGCGACGAGAGCCCGGCGGTGCTGCGCGAGCGGGTCACCTCCAAGGGCGGCACCACTGCCGCGGCGCTGGCCGTGATGGCCGAGGGCGACCTGCTGGGCCTGATTGGCCGGGCCGTCGACGCCGCCGAGGCGCGGGGCAAGGCGCTGGGCGACGCCCTGGGCGCCGACTGAGCGCGGGGGGCCGGAGTCCATGATGTCCAACCTCTTTCTCTTCATCATCGAAGCGGCGGCCAGTTTTGCCACGCTGATGCTGCTGGCGCGCTTCTTCATGCAGTGGCAGCGGGTGAGCTTCCACAACCAGCTCGGCCAGTTCGTGCTGGCCACCACCGACTGGTGCGTGCGGCCGCTGCGCCGGGTGTTGCCCGGGCTGTTCGGCCTCGATCTGGCCAGCCTGCTGCCGGCCTGGGTGATCCAGACGCTGCTGGTGTTTCTCCAGGCGATGCTCTTCGGCGCTAGCCTGGACGGCAACCCGGCCGCCTTGCTGCTCGGGCTGTGGGGCGTTGGCCTGGTCGGCCTGCTCAAGATGATGGTGTACATGGTGATCGGTATCGTGCTGATCTCGGCGGTGTTCTCGTGGATCAATCCGCACGCGCCGATGGCGCCGCTGTTCTACAGCCTGTCGGCGCCCTTCCTGCGACCGCTGCGCAAGGTGATCCCGCCAATCGCCAATGTCGACATCTCGCCGCTGATCCTGCTGCTGTTGCTGCAGATCGTGCTCATGCTGCTGTCCAATTTCGCGGCCGGCTTCTCGGGGATGATGTTCTCCTGATGAGCGCGTGGCTGCGCGCCGAGGCCGACGGCGCGCTGATCCTCAGCCTGCATGTCCAGCCCAACGCGAAGGTCACCGAGTTTGTCGGCCTGCATGGCGAGGCGATGAAGCTGCGCCTGGCCGCGCCGCCGGTCGACGGCAAGGCCAACGCGGCGCTGCTGGCGTTTCTGGCCGACTATTGCGCGCTGCCCAAACGCGCCGTGACCCTGCTCAGCGGCCAGAGCGCGCGAACCAAGCGGGTACGGCTCGACGGCGTCGATGGCGCGCTGCAGGCGCGTTTGCGCGCGCTCGGATAGCATCCGGCGACCGTGATACGCTGCACGTCATGACAGTGCGGTGACGGAGAGGGTGCATGGTTCAGGATCATTACGCGGCGCGCTACACGGCGCACCGCTGGAAAATTCCCCACGCGTTCAATATTGCCGATGCCTGCTGCCGGCGCTGGGCCGATGCGCCCGAGCGCACGGCCATCCTCGCCGAAGACGCTGAGGGCAATACGGCCAGCCACAGTTATATCGAGCTGATGCAGGCCGCCAACCGGTTGTCGAACGCGCTGCGTGCGCGGGGTATCCAGGCCGGTGACCGGGTAGCGATGGTGATGCCGCAGCGCTTCGAGGCGGCGGTGTCGCTGATCGCGATATTCCAGCTCGGTGCCGTCGCCATGCCCTTGTCGACGCTGTTCGGCCCCGAGGCGATGGCCTATCGGCTGCAGGATAGCGCTGCGGTGGCGGCGCTGGTCGATGACCGGGGTGTCGACAGCCTGATCGCCGTGCGTGGCCAGTGCCCGGCGCTGACGACCCTGATTTGCGTCGGTTGCGCGGCACCGGACAGCCTGGACTGGGCGGGTCTGCTGGCAGCGGCGAACGACGCGTTCCCCTGCGAAGTCACCGCGCCGGACGACCCGGCGGTGCTGATCTACACCAGCGGCACCACCGGCGCACCCAAGGGGGCGCTGGTGCCGCACCGGGCCATGCTGGGCAACTTGCCGGGCTTCGTCGCCAGCCAGAACGGTTTTCCGCAGGTGGACGCGGTGTTCTGGTCGCCGGCCGACTGGGCGTGGACCGGCGGCCTGTGGGATGCGCTGCTGCCCACGCTCTATTTCGGCCAGCCGATCGTCGCCTTCAGCGGTCGCTTCTCGCCCGAGACGGCGTTTTCGCTGATGGCGCGCTACCGGGTCACCCACACCTTCCTGTTCCCGACTGCGCTCAAGGCGATGATGAAAGCCTTTCCCGCGCCGCGCACCCGGTTCGACCTGCACCTGCGCGCCATCATGAGCGCCGGCGAGGCGGTGGGCGATGCGGTGTTCGACTGGTGCCAGCAGGCGCTGGGGGTGACGGTCAACGAGATGTTCGGCCAGACCGAGATCAACTACATCGTCGGCAACAGTGCCACCGAGTGGCCGGCGCGCCCCGGCTCGATGGGGCGGGCCTATCCCGGTCATCGCGTGGCGGTGATCGACGAGGCCGGGCAGGTGCTGCCGCCGGGTGAGGAGGGGGAGGTGGCGGTCCACCGCAACGACATCCATGGCGACCCGGACCCGGTGTTCTTCCTCGGCTACTGGAAAAACCCCGAGGCCACCGAGCGCAAGTACACCGACGGCTGGTGCCGTACCGGCGACCTGGCGACCCAGGATGCCGACGGCTACCTCTGGTACAAGGGCCGGGCGGACGATGTGTTCAAGGCGGCGGGCTACCGGATTGGCCCGGGCGAGGTGGAAAACTGCCTGGTCAAGCATCCGGCGGTGGCCAATGCGGCGGTGGTGCCCAAGCCCGATCCCGAGCGGGGAGCCGTGGTCAAGGCCTTCGTGGTGCTGGCCGAGGGCTATACGGCCAGCCCCGAGCTGGTCGATGCGTTGCAGCAGCATGTGCGCGGCCAGCTGGCGCCGTATGAGTATCCGAAGGAAATCGAATTTCTCGACGCCTTGCCGATGACCACCACCGGCAAAGTGCAGCGGCGCGTGCTGCGCCTGCGCGAGGCCGAGCGGGCCGCGGGCGGCTGAGGCGGCACCGCGGCCGCGCCGGCGCGGTTCAGGGCGCCTGCCAGCCGCCGCCCAGCACCTTGTACAGGTCCACCTTGTTGGCAGCGGCGAGCCGCTGCACGGCGATCCATTCCTGCTCAGCCGCGTACAGCGTGCGCTGGGCGTCGAGTTGAGTCAGATAGCTGTCCAGTCCGTTGCGATAGCGGGCGTCGGCCAGCCGGAACGACTCGCGGGCGGCGCTCACCAGGGCCTCGACCGCGTCGGCCCGTTCGGTGAGGCTGGCGTGCTCGGCGAGCGCGTCGGCCACCTCGGCGAAGGCGGTCTGGATGGCCTGCTCGTAGCGGGCCACGTTGATGTCGCGCTGCAGCTCGGCGACGTCGAGGCTGGCGCGCAGCGCGCCGGCATTGAAGATCGGCACGCTCAGGCTGGGCGCGAAGCGCCAGCTGCGGCTGCCCGATTCGAACAGGCCGTCGAGGCTGGCGCTGGCCGTTCCCAGCCCGCCGGTGAGGTGAATGCTGGGGAAGAAGGCCGCGCGCGCGGCGCCGATGTTGGCGTTGGCGGCGCGCAGCTGGTGCTCGGCCTGGCGCACGTCCGGGCGTGTGACCAATACCTCGGCGGGGAGGCCGGCGGGCAGCGCCGCCGTCGGGTGCTCGATATCGGCCAGGGTGGCGGGCAGCAGGGTGGCATCGAGCGGCGCACCGACGAGCAGTTCGAGCGCATTGCGGTCCTGCTGCACCCGCGCCCGGGCGGCGGCCAGGTCGGCGCGTGCGCGGGCCGTGGTGGTCTGCAACTGGCTCAACGCCAGGCGCGAGGCGGCGCCCAACTCGAGCCGCCGCTGTGTCAGCGCGAGCGACTGGGTCTGGGTGTCGTAGGTGCGCTGGGCAAGCTCAGCCTGTGCGCGGTCGGCCGCCAGCGTGAGCCAGGCGTTGGCCACTTCGGCGATCAGGCTCACCTGGGTGGCGCTGCGGGCCGCCTCGGTGGCCAGGTAGGTCTCCAGCGCTTGCGCCGCCAGGCTGCGGATGCGGCCGAACAGGTCGATTTCCCAACTCGCCGCCAGGCCGACGTTGTATTGGCGGCTGATGACCGGCTGGCCGGAACTGGTCAGATCGCCGGGGGTGCGCGTGGCACTCTGGCTGGCTTCACCGCTTACCGCGGGTACGCCGTCGGCGCGGCGGATGCGGTACTGGGCGCGGGCCGAGTCGATATTGAGTGCGGCAACGCGCAGGTCGCGGTTGTTGTCCAGGGCCTGGGCGATGAGCTGTTGCAGGCGTGCGTCGGGGAAGTAGTCGCGCCAGGCGAGCTGGTCCGCCGCGACCCGGCCGGCGGTGTCAGGCGACGTGTCGGTGGGCCAGTGGGCGGCGACGGGGGCCGCCGGGCGGGTGTAGGTCGGTGCCAGCGAGGTGCAGGCCGACAGGGTCAGTGCCAGCAAGGCGATCCATGTCGGGCGCAGGGTGTGATGGCTGCGGTTCATGTCAGTTGCCCTCCTGTGGCTGTACTTCGCTGGCCGGCGCTTGCGGCTGGCGCGAGAAGACGCGCTTGATGACCACGAAGAACAGCGGCACGAAGAAGATGCCCAGCGCGGTGGCGGTAATCACGCCGCCGAGCACGCCGGTGCCGATGGCGTTCTGGCTGCCGGCGCCGGCGCCGCTGGCCAGCGCCAGGGGCAGCACACCGAAGCCAAAGGCCAGCGAGGTCATGAGGATGGGGCGCAGGCGCATGCGCACCGCTTCGAGGGTGGCCTCAATGACCGGCTTGCCGGCCTCCTCGATCTGCGCCTTGGCGAATTCCACGATCAGGATCGCGTTCTTCGCCGATAGGCCGATGGTGGCCAGCAGGCCGACCTGGAAATAGATGTCGTTGGACAGCCCGCGCCCGGTCGCGGCCAGCACGGCGCCGAGCACGCCGAGCGGCACCACCAGCATGACCGCGAACGGAATCGACCAGCTCTCGTACAACGCGGCCAGGCACAGGAACACGATGAGCAGCGACAGGGCGAGCAGGGCGGGTGCCTGGTCGCCGGACTGGCGCTCTTGGTAGGACGTGCCGGACCACGCGTAGCCGATGCCGGCGGGCAGCTTGCCGACGAGCTCGGCCATGGCGTTCATGGCCTCGCCCGACGAATAGCCCGGTGCCGCCGCGCCCTGGATCTGCATCGAGGGCTGGCCGTTGAAGCGCTCGAGGCGCTGCGGGCCGAACACCCAGCGGGTGGTGGTGAAGGCGGAGAAGGGCACCATCTCGCCGTCGCTGTTGCGCACGTACCACTTGTTGATGTCGGCCGGCGCCATGCGCGCCGGCGCGTCGGACTGGACGTAGACCCGCTTGATGCGGCCGCGGTCGATGAAGTCATTCACATAGGTGCCGCCCCAGGCCGTGGCCAGGGTGCTGTTGATGTCAGCCGGGCTGACGCCCAGCGCCCCAGCCTTTTGCAAGTCGATGTCGAGTTTGAACTGCGGCGTATCTTCCTGGCCGTTGGGGCGCACGCCGGCCAGTCGCGGGTCCTTCGCGGCCAGCCCGAGGAGCTGGTTGCGCGCCTGCAGCAGCGCATCGTGGCCGAGGCCGGAGCGGTCCTGCAGCTCCAGCGTGAAGCCGCCGGAGGTGCCCAGTTCAAGCACGGCAGGGGGCACGAAGGCGAACACCATGGCTTCGCGGATCTTTGAGAACGCGGCCATGGCCCGGCCTTGCAGCGAGACCACGTCCTGGCCCGGCGCGGTGCGTGCGTCCCAGGGCTGGAGGTTCACGAAGCCGATGCCCATGTTCTGGCCGCGGCCGGAGAAACTGAAGCCGGCGACGGTGAACAGCGCGCGCACGGTCTCCTTCTCGTCCACCAGAAAGTGTTTCTCGACCTTGCGCAGGGTCTCCAGGGTGCGCTCCTGCGTGGCGCCGGCGGGCAGCACCACCTGGGTGAACATGACGCCCTGGTCTTCCTCGGGCAGGAAGGCCGTGGGCAGGCGCACGAAGAGAAAACCGAGCAGGCCGACGATGACGCCGAAGATCAGCAGGAAGCGCAGCGAGCGCTTGATCATGCCGGCCACGGCCGACTCGTAACGCAGCGTGGCCCGCTCGAACTTGATGTTGAACCAGTGGAAGAAGCCGCTGAAGAGGCTGCCTTCGCCATGCTCGTGGCCCTTCTTGACCGGCTTGAGCATGGTCGCGCACAGCGCCGGCGTGAACACGATGGCCACCAGCACCGACAAGGCCATGGCAGCGACGATGGTGATCGAGAACTGGCGATAGATGACGCCGGTGGAGCCGCCAAAGAAGGCCATCGGCACGAACACGGCCGACAGCACCAGGCCAATGCCCACCAGTGCGCCGGTGATCTGGCCCATGGAGCGCTTGGTTGCCTCCTTGGGCGGCAGGCCTTCTTCGCTCATCACCCGCTCGACGTTCTCCACCACCACGATGGCGTCGTCGACCAGCAGGCCGATGGCCAGCACCATGCCGAACATGGTCAGCGTGTTGATGGAGAAGCCGAAGGCCTGCATGACGGCAAAGGTGCCCAGCAGCACCACCGGCACGGCGATGGTGGGAATCAGCGTGGCGCGGAAGTTCTGCAGGAACAGGTACATGACCAGGAAGACGAGGACGACGGCCTCGACCAGGGTCTTGACCACTTCCTCGATCGAGATGCGCACGAAGGGCGTGGTGTCGTAGGGAATGACGTACTTCACCCCGGCGGGGAAGTAGGGCGCCATGTCGTCCAGCTTGGCGCGGATGCGGTCGGCGGTGTCGAGGGCGTTGGCGCCCGAGGCCAGCCGGATGCCCATGCCGGCGGCCGGTTGGCCGTTGAAGCGGGCGACGGTCTCGTAGCTCTGCGCGCCGATCTCGATGCGTGCCACGTCGCGCAGGCGAACCTCGCCGCCGTTGCGGGCGCTGCGCAGCAGGATGTTCTCGAACTGCGACACCGTCTGCAGACGGCTCTGGGCGGTGACCGTGGCGCTGAAGCCCTGGCCGGGGACGGCGGGCGCGCCGCCGAGCTGGCCGGCGGACACCTGGGTGTTCTGCGCCGCCACCGCGGCGGTGACGTCGCCGGTGGTGAGCTGGTACTTGTTGAGCTTGTCCGGATCGAGCCAGATGCGCATGGCGTACTGCGAGCCGAACACGGTCACCTCGCCGACCCCGTCAACTCGCGAAATGGCGTCCTGCACGGTGGAGACGAGGAAGTCGGCCAGGTCGACGCCGTCGAGACGACCGTCTTCCGACACGAAGCCGGCGACCATCAGGAAGTTGCGCGCCGACTTGGCGACGGTGACCCCCTGGTTCTGCACCGCCTGCGGCAGCAAGGGCAGCGCCTGCTGCACCTTGTTCTGGGTCTGCACCTGGGCGATGTCCGGATTGGTGTCGGCGTCGAAGGTCAGGGTGAGGGTGACATTGCCGAACGAGTCGGTGGTCGAGCTGATGTAGAGCAGACCGTCGATGCCGGTGAGCTTCTGCTCGATGACCTGGGTGACCGAGTCCTCGGCGGTCTTGGCCGACGCGCCGGGGTAGCTGGCATTGATGGCGATGGCCGGAGGCGCGATGGACGGATATTGGGCGACGGGCAGGTTGGTGATCGCGAGCACGCCGGCCAGCATGATGACGATGGCGATCACCCACGCGAAGATGGGGCGGTCGATGAAAAAACGGGCCATGGTCGCGCCCTCAGTTCGCCGGCTGCGTCGCCGCAGCACCACTGTTTGCAGCATCGGCCTGGGGCGGCGCAAGCTCGGCGCTCACCTCGGCGCCGGCGCGCACCTTCTGCAGGCCCTCGACGATCACCCGTTCGCCGCCGGTCAGCCCGTCGGTGATCACCCACTGGTCGGCGCGGCTCTGTTCGGCACGCACCTGACGCGCCTCCACCTTGCCCGCGTCGGTGACCACCATCACCACCGCCTGGCCGCGGGAGTCGCGCGATACGGCCTTGTGAGGCACCAGCACGGCCTGGGTGGCCTGCCCCTGTTCGATGCGGGCGCGGACATACATGCCGGGGAGGAGGTGGCCGTCCGGGTTGGGCACCTCGGCACGCAGGGTGACGCTGCCGGTGCCTTCGTCCACGGTGACCTCAGAGAAGGCGAGCGTGCCGGTGTGCGCGTACTGGCGGCCATTTTCGAGCATCAGCGTGACCGGGATTGCGCCGTTGGCGGCCTGGACCTTGCCGGAGGCCACCTTGTCGCGCAGCGCGAGCAATTCGGTGGTCGATTGCGTCAGATCGACGTAGATCGGGTCGAGTTGCTGCACCGTGGCCAAGGCGGCCGTCTGGCTGGCGGTGACCAAGGCCCCCCGAGTCACCGTCGACCGGCCGATACGCCCGCTGATCGGACTGGTGATGCGGGTGTAGTCGAGGTTGACCTTGCTGCTCTTGACCGCCGCACGTGCCGCGGCCACGTCGGCCTCGGCCAGCGCCAGTGCGGCCTGCGCGTCATCGTTGGCCTGGATGCTGACGGCTTCGATCTTGACCAGTTCGGCGTGACGGCGGGCGCTCAGGCGGGCCTGCCCCAGGGCCGCTTCGGCACGGGCGAGGCCGGCACGTGCGCTGTCGTAGCTGGCCTGATAGGTGGCCGGGTCGATCTGATACAGCACCTGGCCGGCCTTGACCTCGCTGCCCTCGGTGAACACCCGCTTCTGGATGATGCCGCTGACCTGGGGGCGGATCTCGGCGACGAGGTAGGCGCTGGTGCGCCCGGCCAGCTCGGTGGTCAGCGGCACCGCGGTGGCCTGCGTTTCGATGACCGTGACGGTGGGCTTGGGGGCACCGCCGGACTGGGCATTGGCCTGCCCGCCCGGTTCGCCGCAAGCGGACAGGACGAGGGCGCTGGCGAGGGCCAGGGCGGCATGGGCGAGGTGTCGGTAGGTCGTCATGGGAGAAATCTCTGAGGCGGCCAGGGGCGCAGATAGACGGGGTTTTTAGTTCGAGCGATCATTCTATAATAAGATCGATTACGCCGCGTTGACCCCGTGCAGGGCAACGCGTTCGCCAACTTTTCACAGGCAGACATGAGCATAGAGTCCCGCGTTCCCGTCGTAAGCGCTCGTGCCGATGCACGACGCGAGCAGATTCTCGAGGCCGCGGAGGCGTGCTTCCGCGAATTCGGCTTCCACAATGCGAGCATTTCGAAGATATGCAAACGTGCTGCGATGAGCCCTGGGCATGTCTACCATTATTTCGAGAACAAGGAGGCGATCATCGAAGGCATCGTGCGAAGAAAGGCCGATGTCATTCTGGCGCGTGTTGAATCGATGCGCACCGCGCCCGACATGCTCGACGCCACGCTGGGGCGCGCGGGTGAGAGCGTGGCTGAAAAACTCGAGCACGATTTTGCGTCGCTGGATCTTGAAATCCTTGCCGAGGCCTGCCGCAGTCCGGGGGTGGCGCGCATCGTGAGCGCCGCTGACGGCGAGGTGCGGCGCAACTTCAAGCATGTCGTGCGCAGCCTGCGTCGCGACCTGGGGCTCGACGACAGCGAAGCGATCATCGATGCGGTAGCCGATATGGTCGCCGCCTTGTTCGATGGCATGACCGTCCGCGGTGTCCGCCATCCCGACCTGCGCCGCGACGAGGTCTTTGGCGTGTTTGCGAAGGTGTTGCGCTTCTTGATCGTTGACGTCCGCTGAGGGCTGCGGACCGCGATCCGGCCGTTGCGCTCGCGGCGGTGAGGCGCCAGGGCAAAAAAACGCCCGAGCGTCGAAGGCTCGGGCGAATTCCACACCATGTCGATGCGCGTGGAGGAGACAGGTCCACTATAGATAAAAAAATTGTGCGGTGCAACAAATGCGCCGACAATCGGTTGTCTCCCGCCGGGAACAGGACCGTCGCCTGATCGCCGTCATAAGCATGTCATGTCGCCCGGCCTGCGCGAATGCAAGTTGTGATCAACACGGACGGCCGGTTGCTGCCAGCGCCATTGCCGCGGCGGGCAGTGGCCGCAAGGGGCTGGCCGACGGCCGGCGGGCCGTCTGGCGCCACCGGCGCGTCCATGCGCTGGCCCGGGAGTCTCGGGTGGTCGGCCTGGCTGCGCGCGGGCCTGGGCCTGGCGCCCGTGTGTTGGCCGAGCGGATGGCTGGCGCCGGCGCGGCGCCATGGCGATCCGGGCCGCGGCGGTCGCGGCCATCGTGCACCGCGTCGCCGCGACGTGTGCACTTCGGTGACGACGCGGGTGCGCCTCAGGCGCCGAACATCACCTTGCCTTCGACGAGCGTGGCACACACCCGCCCGGGCAGGTTCAGGCCCAGGAAAGGGGTGTTCTTGCCTTGGCTGCGCAAGGCCTCGCGGGTGACGGTGGTCTCGCCCTCGGGGTCGAAGATGCAGACGTCGGCCCGTGCACCGACCGACAGTTGTCCGGCCTTGGAGCCGATGATGCGCGCCGGATTGATGGTGATGCGGCGCAGCACGTCGATCAGGGGCAGGCCGCGCTGCTGCCCCCATTTGAGTGCGAGCGGCAAGAGCAGTTCGAGGCCGGTGGCGCCGGCTTCCGCCTCGGAGAAGGGCAGTTGCTTGCCGTCGTCATCGACCGGCGAGTGGTTCGAGCACAGTGCGTCGATGTCGCCCTCGGCAAGCGCAGCCTGCAGCGCGTCGCGGTCGCGCTGGCTGCGCAGGGGGGGGTTGAGGCGGCAGTGGGCGTTGAAATAGCCGATGTCCATGTCCGACAGGTGCAGATGGTTGATCGACACATCGCAGGTGATGTCCAGCCCCTCGGCCTTGGCCGCGCGCACCAGGGCCAGGCCCTCGGCGCTCGACAAGCGGGTGATGTGCAGCCTGGCGCCGGTCAGGCGGGCGAGTTCGATGTAGGTGAACAGGGCGATGGTCTCAGCCGCCGTGGGGATGCCGGGCAGGCCGAGGCGGGTGGCCACTTCGCCATCATGGGCGACGCCTTCCTGGCCAAAGCGCGGCGCGATCGGCTGCAGCCACACCCGGTAGCCGAAGGTGGCGGCGTACTGCAGTGCGCAGAACAGCACCTGGGTGTCGGCGATGGGGGTATTGGCCTGGCTGAAGGCAACGCAGCCGGCGTCGACCAGCTCGGCCATTTCGGACAGGCGTTTGCCCTCGAGCCGCTCGGTCAGGGCGCCGACCGGGTAGACATGGGCGCGATTGAGCTTCTTGGCGCGGTAGCACAGCATTTCGACCAGGCCGGGTTCGTCGAGCGGCGGGTCGGTATCGGGCGGGATGGCCAGGCTGGTGACGCCGCCGGCCATGGCCGCTTCCATCTCGGACTCGAGTGTGGCGAGGTACTCGAAGCCGGGTTCGCGCAGCCGTGCGGCAAGGTCAACCAGGCCGGGGCAGACGATCTTGCCCGTGGCGTCGATGCTGCGGGCCGCGGCGAAGCCGTCGGGGGCGCTGCCGATGCCGACGATCTTGCCGCTGGCAATGAACAGGTCGGCGGACTGGTCGATGTGGTGCGCCGGATCGATGAACCGGCCGTTGGCAATATGGATCTTCATCTGTGTGCTCGTTCTCTCGGGTCGCTCAGCCGCGACCCAGCATGCTCATCACCGCCATGCGCACGGCGATACCGAAGGTGACCTGCGGGAGGATCACCGCCTGCGCGCCGTCCGCCACGGTGGAGTCGATCTCGACACCGCGGTTCATGGGCCCCGGGTGCATCACGATGGCGTCCGGGCGGGCGAGGGCGAGCTTCTCGGGGGTCAGGCCCCAGACCTTGAAGAACTCCTGGCCGGAGGGCAGCAGCGGGCCGTTCATGCGTTCGTTCTGCAGGCGCAGCATCATCACTACATCGACATCGCGCAGGCCTTCGCGCATGTCGTGGAAGACCCGCACGCCGAGCTTGTCGAGGTCGGTGGGCATCAGGGTCTTGGGGCCGATGACGCGTACTTCGGGTACGCCGAGTGTGGTCAGCGCGGCGATCTGCGAGCGCGCCACGCGCGAGTGCAGCACGTCGCCGACGATGGCCACCACCAGCCCGGTGAAGTCGCGCTTGTAGTGGCGGATGGTGTACATGTCGAGCAGGCCCTGCGTGGGGTGCGCGTGGCGCCCGTCGCCGGCATTGACCACATGGATGTCGTGGCGGCCGGTGTTGCGCAGGTGATCGGCGATCAGGTAGGGCGCGCCGGACGAGGCGTGGCGCACCACGAACATGTCGGCCTGCATGGCGCACAGGTTGTCGACGGTATCGAGCAGGGTCTCGCCCTTGTTGGTCGAGGAGGTCGATACGTTGAGGTTGATGACGTCGGCCGACAGCCGCTTGGCCGCGATCTCGAAGGTGGTGCGGGTGCGCGTGGAGTTCTCGAAGAACAGGTTGAAGATGCTCTTGCCGCGCAGGATGGGCAGCTTCTTGACCTCGCGCTCGGCCACTTCGGTGAAGGGCGCGGCGGTGTCGAGGATGGCGGTGAGGATCTCGCGCGGCAGGCCGTCGAGGGACAGCAGGTGCTGCAATTCGCCATGGGCGTTGAGTTGGGGGTTATGCATCGATCAACCTCAGGGACAGCGTGCCGTCATCGGCCTTTTTCAGTTGCAGGCGCTGGCCGCTGCCCAGCGGCGCGGCCAGGGTGTGCGCGCAGAAGCGCGGGTAGATCGGCAGCTGGCGTTCGCCGCGGTCGACCAGCACGGCCAGGTCGACCCGGGCGGGGCGACCGTAGTCGAACAGCTCGTTGAGCGCGGCGCGCGTGGTGCGGCCGGTGAACAGCACGTCATCGACGAGGATGACGGGGCGCCCTTCCATGTCGAAGGGGATGTCCGAGCGGCGCAGCTGCGGGTGCAGGCCCTTGGCGCCGTAGTCGTCGCGGTAGAACGAGACGTCGATGGTGCCCAGCGGCTCGCGGATGCCCAGCGCCTGGTGCAGCCGCTCGGCCAGCCAGGCGCCGCCAGTGTGGATGCCGACGAGGGCGGTGTCGTCGGTCACATGAGGCGCCATCTGGTCGATCAGCGCGGCGAACAGGGTATCTGCGTCAGGCAGTTGGGGCATGGGCGGATGAGTCCAGGAAATGCTGCAGGATGATCTGGGCGGCCACCGCATCGAGGACCGGTTTGCGGTCGGTCCAGCGGTGGTGGCCGGCGTCGGCGAGCTGGCGCTCGGCCTCGGCCGAGCTGAAGCGTTCGTCGACCATCGCCACGGGCAGGCCGAAGCGGCCGTGGAGCTGGTTGCCGAAGCGGCGGCAGCGCGGGGTATGTTCTTGCGGGTTGCCCTCGACCGACAGCGGCAAACCGACGACGAGCTGCACCGGGCGCCATTCGTCGATCAGCCGGGCAATGGCGGCAAAGCGCTCGGTGTTGGCTTCAGTGGCGATGGTGGTCAGCGCGCTGGCCCGGCGGGTTTCGAATTCGCCCACTGCGACGCCGATGCGCGCGAGGCCGAAATCGAAGCCCAGCACGGTACCGCGCGCCGGCGCCTCAGGCATGACCGGCGGACTCGGACAGGTTGGCGAAGTCGACCCCCAGCAGCTGCATGGCCGCTGCGAGGCGTTCTTCGGCGGGCAGGTCGAAGACGATGCCGAGATCGGCCGGTGCGGTCAGCCAGGCGTTCTCGGCCAGCTCCTGCTCAAGCTGACCCGCGTCCCAGCCGGCGTAACCGAGGGTGACCAGCACGTCGAGGTCGAAGCCCTCGACGGTCATGGCCTGGAGGATGTCCTTGGAGCTGGTGAGACCGACCTGCTCGTTGACCTTGAGCGTGGCGCTCCACTCGCCGGCCGGGCGATGCAGCACGAAACCGCGGTCGGTCTGCACCGGGCCGCCGAAATACACCGGCTGCTGGGCGTAGCGTTCGTTGTCGAGCGCCATGTCGACACGGTCGAACAGCGTGGCCAGGCTCATGTCGATGGGGCGGTTGACGATCACGCCGAGCGCACCGCCTTCGTTGTGCTCCGCGATGTAGGTCAGCGTGCGGGCGAAATTGGTGTCGGCCATGCTGGGCATGGCGATCAGAAAGTGGTGGGTCAGGTTCATGTCGGAGGTCGTCACACCGCGCATTTTAAACGCAGGGTATTTTGGGGGAAAGCGCGACACACCGATTTGGGTGCCTTGTCGGACACAATTTACACTGAAGCGGGAGTTGGGGGCGGCGGCGGTGCGCCCGGACGTGTGCCCAACGCAGCAACAGGCCTCGATGGCGGAAGCAGGGCGAATGGAACAGACAGCATTGGTGTGGTTTCGGCGCGACCTGCGCCACTTCGATCATGCGGCGCTCTCACAGGCGCTGCAGGCGGGCGCTCGGGTGTTCTGCGTGTTCGTGTTCGACCGCGACATCCTCGACGCGCTGCCGTCGCGGGCCGATCGTCGGGTCGGATTCATCCATGCCGCGGTGGGCGAGCTCGATGCGGCCCTGCGCGCGCTCGGCGGCGGTCTGATCGTCCGCCACGGTCGGGCGGTCGAGGTTGTGCCGGCGCTGGCGGCGGAGTTGGGGGTGGATGCGGTCTACGTGAATCGTGACTACGAGCCGGCCGCGATCGCCCGCGATGCCGCGGTGGGCGAGGCGCTGGCCAGCGCCGGGCGCGCCCTGCATGCGTTCAAGGACCAGGTGATCTTCGAGCGGGACGAGATCCTGACCAAGAGCGGCACGCCCTACAGCGTGTTCACCCCGTATCGGCGTGCCTGGCAGGCGGCGCTCACGCCGGCGCACCTGCAGTCCTTCGACGTGGCCTCTCTGGCGCAGCACCTGGCGCCGCCGCCGGACGCGCAGGGGGTGCCGACGCTGGCCGAGCTGGGGTTCTCGGCGGGGAATCTGTCGGCGCTGTCGCTACCGACCGGCATGTCGGGCGGTGAGCAGCTGTTCGCTGACTTCCGCGATCGTATCGACCGTTACCATGAGCAGCGCGACTTCCCGGCCAGGAAGGGGGTGTCGTATCTGTCGGCGCACCTGCGCTTCGGCACCGTGTCGATCCGGCAACTGGCAAGTTATGCGCACTTTCACGGTGGCCGGGGGGCGGAGACCTGGTTGAGCGAACTGATCTGGCGGGAGTTCTACCAGATGGTGCTGTGGCATCGCCCCGAGGTGGTGGACCACTGCTTCCGGCCCGAGTACGACGCATTGGTGTGGGATGACTGGCCGGCGGGCTTTGCGGCCTGGTGCGAGGGGCGTACCGGCTATCCGCTGGTCGATGCGGCCATGCGCCAGCTGGCGCAGACCGGCTACATGCACAACCGCCTGCGCATGATTACCGCATCCTTCCTTACCAAGGACCTGGGCATCGACTGGCGTGCCGGCGAGCGCCACTTTGCCGCGCACCTGAACGACTATGACCTGGCCGCCAACAATGGCGGCTGGCAATGGGCGGCGTCGACCGGCTGTGACGCGCAGCCGTGGTTCCGGATCTTCAACCCGGTGACCCAGTCGCAGCGGTTTGACTCGTCGGGGCGCTTCATCCGTCGCTATGTGCCAGAACTGGCGGCCGTGCCGGAGCGCAGCATTCATGCGCCCTGGACGCTGGCGCCGGTCGACCAGCAGGCGCTGGGCGTTCGTATCGGGCAGGACTACCCGGCGCCGATCGTGGACCACGCCGAGGCGCGTGAACGCACGCTGGCGCGCTTTCGGGCGGTGGCGCCGGCGAGCGCCGGCACCCGGTAGGGCGCCGGCCGCACCGGTCAGGCCGTGGCCGGTTCGGTGTACTCGCGGATGAGGGCGAGCAGTTCTTCTTCCTGGTAGGGCTTGCCGAGGTAGTGGTTGACGCCGATCTGGCGGGCGTATTCGCGGTGCTTGTCGGCCAGGCGCGAGGTGATCATGATGATCGGCACATCCTTGTGGCGTGCGTCATTGCGGATGTTGCGCGCCAGGTCGAAGCCGTCCATGCGCGGCATTTCGATGTCGGAGAGGATGACGTCGGGGTCGGTGTCGAGCAACTGCTCCAGCGCGTCGACGCCGTCCTTGGCGGTCACCACCCGGAAGCCCTCGCGTTCGAGCAGGCGACCGGTGATCTTGCGCACAGTCAGCGAATCGTCCACCACCATGACGGTCGGTTCGAGCGCGGCCGGTGCGGCTGTTGCGGCCGGTGCCGTTGCGTGCGGCTGCGCCGTGGCGTCCTGGCCGGCCTGGGTGCCGGCGAGTGCGATCGGGTTGATGATGAGTACGATTTCGCCATCGCCGAGCACGGTGGCGCCAGCGTAGCCGACCAGGCGCGCCAGCTGCGGCCCGGCCTTCTTGACCACGATTTCCTGGTTGCCACGCAGGGCGTCGACATGCAGTGCCAGCGTCTGGGTGCCCGAGTGCAGCAACAGCACCCAGTTGAAACGATGGACCTCGGGCTGGGTGTCGTGGTCGCCGAGCAGGCGGGGCAGGTAGCAGTAGCGGTAGTCGGCCCCTTGCCAGGTGGTGCCGCCCTCGGCCTGCAGCGCACTGAGTGCGTCAGCCTTCAGCTCCATGACCTGGGCCACGGTGTTGGACGGAATGGCGTAGGTGCGCCCGGCCGCCCGGACCAGCAGGGCCTGCGTCATGGCCAGCGTGAGTGGCAGGAACAGGCGGAAGCGGGTGCCATGCCCCGGGGTGGAGGCCACGTCGATCCGGCCGCCGACCGAGGCGGTCTCGGACTTGACCACATCCATGCCCACCCCGCGGCCGGAGACGGCCGACAGGCTGCTGGCGGTGGAGAAGCCGGGCAGGAAGATCAGGTTGGTGAGGCGGTTCTCGTCGGCCGGTTCATCGGGGTCGAGCAGACCGTTTGCGCGCGCGCGCGCTTCGATGCGCGCGTAGTCGAGGCCGGCGCCGTCATCGGCCATGTCGATGACCACTTCGTTGTTTTCATGGCGAACCGAGAGCTGGATCTCGCCGATCTCCGGTTTGCCGGCCTGCTTGCGCGCCTCGGGAGTTTCGATGCCGTGGGCGATGGCGTTGCGCAGCAGGTGCTCGATCGGGCTGGTGATGCGCTCGAGCACCGAGCGGTCGAGCTCGATGCGGCCGCCGCGCAGGTCGAGGTTGGCGCGCTTGCCTAATTCTTTGGCGCTCTGGCGGACCACCCGGTAGAGGCGGTCGGCGAGGCTGTCGAAGGGCGTCATGCGTACCGACATCAGCGCCTGCTGCAGGTCGCGGTTGAGGCGGCCCTGCGAGGTGAGGGCGGCGTCGGCGCCGTCGAGGTTGCGCAGCAGGGCGTGCTGGACGGTGGTGACGTCGTTGACGCTCTCGGCCATCATCCGGGTCAGTTCCTGCAGCCGGGTGTAGCGGTCCATCTCGAGCGGGTCGAACTCGGTGTGCTCGGACTCGGCCTGGGCGATGCGCGTCTGCATCTGTGTGTCGGCCTGGATCTCGAGTTCGCGCAGCTGGTTGCGCAGGCGGATGACGTTTTCGGTGAGGTCGAGCAGGGCGCGGCGCTGGGTGCGCAGCTCGCCTTCGATGCGGGTACGGGTAATGCCGATTTCGCCAGCGTCGTTGACGAAGCGATCGACCAGATCGGCGCGTACGCGCAGGGTCCCGCTGGTGGCGAGGCTGGTGTCGTCGGCGGTGATGGCAACGGCCTGGGCTGCCGGTGCGTCGGCTGTGCTGGCCGCTGCGGTGTCGAGCGTCGACTCGCCATGGGCGAGGCGGTCGAGGTACTGCTGGGCGATGTCGGCACCCTGGTCGAGGCTGTCGAGCAGGGCGTCGGTGACGTTCTCGGTGGCTTCGAGCCGACCTTCGAGCGCGTGCAGATGCTCGCCGAGACTCATGGCGCCGGTCATCCGCGCGCTGCCCTTGAGGGTGTGCAGCAGGCGGGCAACGGCCGCGGCGGCCTCGGTGTCAGTGAGGTCCGCACGCCAGTTGCGCAAGGCGGTGCCCAGCTCCTTGAGCAGGTCGGCACTCTCTTCGAGGAAGATCGGCAAGAGCTGCTCGTCGATGTCGTCATGGACATCGAGCGCTTCGGGCGCTTCGCCGGCGTCGGTGTCGGTCGTGGCGGGCGTGGTGCTGGCCGGCGGCATGTCGTTGTCGGCCAGGTCGGTGACCGGCTCGCCGAGCGATTCGGCCGGTTCGGCCAGGGTGTGCGGGCGCAGCAGGGCGTCGAGCTGGGCTTCGAGCATCGGCGCGGCGAGCGGTTCGATGCCTTTGGTGATCTCGGCGATCATGGCGTCGAGGGTGTCCGACGCCGTCGCCAGCAGGGCGGTTTGCTCGGCCGAGGGGGCGCAGTTGGTGTCGATCAGGCGCGCCAGCGCGTGTTCGAGCGCCCGTCCGAGGCTGAGCGTGCTGACAAAACCGGCGGTGCCGGAGATGCCGGCCAGCGTGTGGGCGGCGCGCAGCGCTTCTTCCTGCGGCACTCGGGTGGGATTGCCCCGCAGCTGGTGGGTCTCCCGGTGCAGTGCGTCGAGATGCTGCCGGGCCTCGTTGACATAGAGGTTGTAGAGGGGGCGCGACAGGGTGATGGACCCGACGGTGAGGGTGTCGCTCTCGACCGGGGCGGGTTCGTCATCGGGCGCGTCCGCCACGACGGGCGCTGCCGGCTCGCTGGCGGGCGGGGCCGTCTCAGCGGTCGTTGCGTCGTCGTCTTTGTCTTCGTCATCGAGCGGCTGTGTGTCGGTGCGCGGTTCGGTCGTCTCGGACTCGGCCACGTGCTCGGCTTCGGCCTCGGTGGTGTCGAGGTCGGCGAGGGGGGCGTGCTCGGTATCGTCGGACGGCACCTCGGCTGCAGTGGGCGGTGTCGGTTCCGGTGCGACGACGTCGGTGGTGTCTTCGAGCTGTTCGAGATCGGCGAGCTCTTCGTCGGAGTCGTCCGCGGTATCCGCGCCGGTGGCGAGAGTGAGCGGCGTGTCGGGGAGCTCATCGATCTGGAAGCCGTCGAGCGTCGGGAGCGACAGATCGGTGCTCTCGAGGTCGGAGATATCGAGATCGCTTTCGGTCAGCGTATCCGCGCTGTCCTCGGGCTCGGCCGGCTCGGTGTCGGCGAGTGCCGTCGGGGGCTCGGCGTTCGGAGTTTCGGCAAACCCGGCGTCGTCCGCCATTGTGTCGGCCGTGGTGTCCGCCGCGGTGGCCGTGGCGGCGTCGCTGTCTTCCGGGCGTTCGATGCCCAGGATGCGTGTGGCCTCGGCCACCATGGCCTGGGCGTCGTAGGCGGTGCTGCCGCCGCTGGCGAGTTGCTCGACCCAGGCGGAGAACACCCGGTGAGCGTCATCGATGAGGCCGTGCAGCCCCGCGGTGGGTGTCCATTCGAACTGCAGCCAGCGGTTGAGCGCCTGTTCCATGGCCCAGGCGGCTTCGCCCAGGCCGTTCAGGCCGACCATGCGGCCGGAGCCCTTGAGGGTGTGGAAGCCGCGGCGGATGGTGGTGAGCGCCTCGCTGTCGCCCGGGTTGGCACGCGAGGCGGCCAGGTGCGTGGCGATGTTCGACAGGACTTCGCGAGCTTCTTCGATGAAGATGTCGAGCAGTTCGGCGTCGATCTCCTCGTCGCTGGCCGCGAGCAGTTGTGTGGCTTCTGCCGATGGCGCGGGGACCGGCACCGGGGCTTCGGGGCGGTCCTCTTCGTGCTCGATGGCCGGCTCGGCGGCGTTGCCCGCGGTTGGCGCGGGTTCGGTATCCGGTTCCGGCGAGGGGGCGTCGGTGGGAAGCTCCGGTAGCGGCAGTTCGGGCAGGGTGTCGGTGGCTGTGGGCGGGGCGTTTTCTTCGTCCTCGTCGAGGCTACCGGTCAGGTGGTGGGGCTCGGGGCGGCCGCGGCGCAGGCTGTCGATATAGAAGCCGAGCGCGGAGAGCTGATCGGCCAGCGGCTCGAACAGCTCGGTGTCGGGCGTCTGATCCGGATCGGTGAGCTGGGCGATCATGGTGTCGCAATCGCTCAGCGTGTCATGGGCGAGCGGCTCGTCGAGCAGCGTGAGGATCGCCTCGACTTGCTGGACCGGTGTGCGGATGCCGGCCAACAGCTCGCGTTTCTCTGGTGCCCGGAAGAAGCTGTCGAGGGCTTGCTCGACCTGTGCCAGGCTGGCCTGCATTTCCTTGCACAACTGGCTGACGGCGCTGTGTTCCTGCGCCTGGCGTGCCGAGTCGCTGACCTCGCCGCGCGACACCGGCTCGCCACGGGAGCAGGCTTCGATGCGGGCGATGGTCTCTTCGACCTGGGTGGAAAAGGCGGGGTCGGGCACACGGCCGGAGTTGAGGGCGTGCTCGGCCAGCAGCAGGGCAGAGGCTACCTCCATCGAGATGGCTTCGTTCAGGCGCAGCGGGTCTTTGCGCAGCCACTGGGCAAATGCCGACAGCGTCGTCATCAGGCGCACGAAGGCCGGGCGACCCAGCTTGCGTGCCGCCGCGGCGAGGGCGCCCATGCGCTCTTCGAAGCCGGGCAGCGCGGCGGCGGCGCCTTCGGCGAACTGGTCCCACGCTTCCTTGGCCAGACCGAGTTGGCTGCGCAGTTCGGCGAGCAGCGGTGCCAGCGGCAGCTCGCTGACGGCGGCGTTGGGTGCCGGCAGCAGGGCGGGAAGGCGGTAGAGGGCGTGCAGGGCCTTGATCAGCGGGGTGGTGGCCGGGGCCCGGGCGACGATGTGCAGCGCGTCGCGATGCAGGCGTTCGGACACTTGGCCGCTGCCGGCCAGCAGGCGCCGGATCTGCGCGTCGATGCGGCCGCCGAGGCGGCGGATGTAGGGCGAGCTCTGGACATGGCCTTCGGACAGCACGTCGAAGAAGGCCGTGGCGGCCAGCCACAGGGCGCGGCCGTTCGATTGCGTCTGGCGCGACTCGATACCGGCGACGGCGTCGCGCATCTGCTGCGGGCCGCGCGGATCGTCGGGCTTCTTCAGCCAGGCGAGCATGCCGCGCTGGAACTGAATGCGCAGGCCACGCAGCAGGCGGGTCTCGCTCGCCGCGTCGAGCGGTTGCGGTGCCGGTCGGCGGGGGATGACCGCGCTCAGGTCGGGATAGAACAGGTCGCTCTCGCTGGGCGCCTCGACCCCGCGCGCCAGGGCGATGCGGGCGTGCAGGCGTGACAGGCGCAGCGCTTGGTCGGGGGCGCCATGCGACAGTTCGTCGAGGTAGTTGCCGATCGCCGCGATGGCGCGTCGACACAGGTCGGCGATGTCTTCGGAGAAATCGAGCTCCTCACGCGCCAGCTCACCGAGCAGCTTGTCGACGCTGTCGGTGAACTGGGTCAGGCCGTCGAGCCCGATGATCGACAGCGCGCCGCGCGCCTGGTGCACATGCGACTGCGCGAACTGCAACTGGGTGCCGCGCTCCTCGTCGGCTGCGGCCTTGTCGATGGCCGCCATGGCGCGGTCGAGCGCCTGGTCGATTTCTCCCTTGACCCATGTCAGTGGGCCAAGGTCGTGCTCAATGACATGACTCATGAATGCTGCCTCGTGGCGCGGGTGCCCCGGCTCAAACCTTGAAGCCGGAAACGGACCCTTTCAGTTCGACGGCCAGGTCGGCCAGTTCGCCGATGGATACGGCGGTTTGCTTGGTGCCCCGGGTGGTCTGCTCGGTAATGGCCTGGATGCCGCGCATCGATTCGGCCACACGGGTGGCGCTGGCGGCCTGGCGCTGGGTGTCGGTGGAAATCTGTTCGATCAGTGAGGCCGCTTCGGAGGACACGCTGCGGATCTCGACCAGGGCCTGACCGGCGGAGTCGGACAGCGCGGCTCCGGCGACCACGTCGCGGGTGGCGGTTTCCATGGCGGAGACAGCGTCCTGGGTGTCGGTCTGAATGGTCTTCACAATCGCAGAGATCTGTTTGGTGGCTTCGGCGGAGCGTTCGGCCAGGCGCTGCACTTCTTCGGCAACCACGGTGAAGCCTCGCCCGGCTTCACCGGCGGAGGCGGCCTGGATGGCGGCGTTGAGGGCCAGCACGTTGGTCTGCTCGGTAATGTCGGAAATCAGTTCCACGATCTCGCCAATCTCCTGGGACGACTCACCGAGGCGCTTGATGCGCTTGGAGGTTTCCTGGATTTTTTCGCGAATCTCGTTCATGCCCTTGATGGTGTTTTCCACCGCATCGCGGCCCTTGTTGGCCGAATCGAGCGAGCGACGGGCCACCTGGGCGGACTGCATGGCGCGTTCGGACGCCTCGGACATGGAGCGGGCCATCGACTGCACCGTTTCGCCGACTTCTTCGAGCTCTTCGGACTGGCGCTGGGCGGCGTTGAGCAGCTCGTTGGAGGTGCGGCGGGCGGCTTCGGTGGCGCTGGTCACGCGGCCGGCGGCGTCGTTGATCCGGCGCACCAGCACGGCAAGTTCTTCGACGGTGTAGTTCACCGAGTCGGCAATGGCGCCGGTGATGTCTTCGGTCACCGTGGCGCGGATGGTGAGGTCACCGTCGGCCAGGTCGCCCATCTCGTTCATCAGGCGAAGAATGGCCTGCTGGGTCTGGTTCCGTTCGTCTTCGGCGGACTTCTTCTGGCCCTCGGCTTCGACCCGGCGGGCGGCGAGGTCGTCGCGGTACATCTTGACCATGGCGATGAGGGTCAGCACGGCCAGCGCACCGATCACGGCGATGGCCAGCGGCAGGGTGCCGAAACCGCCGTAGTAGTTGGCGTAGGCGGCGGCCAGGGCGCTGGCCTGGTCGGACAGCGGACGGGCGTTGTCGATGATGCGGCGGCCGGCCTGCTTGGCCTGCACGAGGTACTGGATGTTGCCCAGGATGCCCGAGACGGCGGTCAGGCTCTCGTTGGCGATGGTCTCCAGCTCGCCCAGCTTGCCCTGCGTGGTGGCGTCGGGCGTCATGTCCTTGAGCTGGCCGAGAATTTCGCGGAAGGAGTTGGTGTCCTTGCCCAGCAGGAAGGCCACTTCCGGGTCGATGGCGTCGGCCACGAGCAGGGCGTTGGCGTTCTTGGCGATCCGCTGGGTCAGCATCACCAGCCGGTTGGCGGTGGCGATCTCGCGGGCGCTGGCGCCGCCTTGCAGCTTGAGCGCGGCGACCTGCTCGGTGATGTCGAGCAGCAGGGCGTTCTTCTCGTTAATGGTTTCCACCGACGTGCTGAGCGTGGTGAGGTTCTTCTCCTGGGCGAGCAGCAGCTGGGTGTCCTTGTCGGTCTTGGCCCAGGTGGCGGCAAGGCTCTCGAGCGGCGCGGCGAAGGCGGCGGGGCTGGCGGGCACCGTGCTGTCGGCAACGGCCAGGTTGACCTGTCCGCCGGCGGTCACTGCCGTCAGCACGCGGTCGAATTCCGCCCGGCCGTTGCGCAGTTCGGTAAAGGCCGCGGCGTCACCCTGCAAGGAGAGCTGACCGGACTTGGCGGTCTGTTCCGACAGGGTCCGCATTTCACCGGCCGCAAACAGGTAGGAGGTGGCGTTGGCCGCCTGGCGCGTCTGCTGGTAGATCAGGACGCCGAGGGCGAGGACCAGGATGAACAGCACGACGCCGAGCAGTCGCAACTGGTCGGCGATTGGCCGTTTGCCGAGAAATGACAGCCCTGGGTGCGCCGCCGGCTTGTTGCCGGTCTTGGCTGCCGCTGCGGACTCCATGATGGTCGGGTCCTGGGCGGTGGCGCCTTGCAGGGATGCGGTGGAAGTTGATGCCATGGCGTTCGCTCCGTGTGGATGGGCGAGGTCAGAAGGAGGGGCGGGTCAAACGATGCCGGCCTCTAGGAAGGTGTTGTCAGCGAGCAGGCGGGGGACGTCGATGTGCTTCCAGCGGCGACCATGCAGATCGCGGACTTGCCGGGGAACCCACGCGTGCGGCGATTCGCTGGTGTTGTCTGGTTCGAAGTCTTCCGGGCTGCGCAAGCCGACCGTGCTGCTCACCAGCAGGGCGCAGTTGGCGCCGTGGCGTGCACCGACAAGCACCAGCCGCGCACTGCCGGTCAGCGGTGTGAGTGCGCCGCCACAAAAGGCGGACAGGTCGATGACGCCGAACAGGGTGCCACGCACGTTGGCCAGGCCGCGGAACCAGGCCTTGGCCAGGGGTACGGTCGCCAGCGGGGGAACGGGCAGGATTTCGCCCGCGTCGCCCAGATCGACCAGCCATTGGTCGCCGCCGGCGGTCAGGCCGAGCAGGTCGCGCCGCGGTGCCGACTGCGCGTC